>CANQQE010000051.1 GCA_947625935.1 uncultured Muribaculaceae bacterium
GTGAAAGTCAGGGCTTTGTTTTGTGTTTTACAACAGGTTGTAAAAAAGAGGGCGCGTCTATTTTGACACACCCTCTTCCCACATATTGAAAGAAATCAAATACAAACAAACTTCAACTCAAACTCATCGTTTCACAACGATTCTTATGTCAACCTTAAGTATCAGCCATGTATATGCTATTATTAGGAGAGATTTTGGATAGTGGATTAGTGGTCGGACATCTGGCTTTCGAGGTAGTCAACTGGTTCGGGAGCACCCTCAATCTCATGCTTCATCTTTCCGACTATCCAGTCGAAAAACGAAGTAATGCTTTTTTTGCTTCGCTCTTTCAGATTGTTCAGCGTCTTATACAGATAGTTCCGCCTGTAACTGATGTTGAACGCGAGGCTAAGGACATCCGCAACATCGGTAACGGTTACGTCAGGGTCAAAACTACGTCCCAGCGTGAGTCCATAGCAGAGCTGGTTGAAATCGGAGAGACCACGTTTCCATACCAACTGCTTCTGTGATTTAACCTCATTGACTTCTGACACTGGTGTGTTGTTATCCACTTTCGTCATTGTCAGATCGAGATTATACTTTTTGCAAACCTCCAGTTTGTGCAGTAAGAACTCCTGTGCAGCCTTGATGATTGCTATGACATCCGCGCTGACCTGTTCTTTCTCTTTTTGACTGATCAGGATTCTGAACTCTATATCGGCTACTACAAGCGCATCGAGTATAATGGCTCGATTGAAAGAGTCCGGGAGCGTGACCTCATGAATATGAATCATGAAGTCCCTCAGCTCCAGATGGAGGTTATCATCGTGAAGCCCTTTACGGAGCTTCTTGAAGAATTCTGTCTCGGTAAGGGCTAAAATATTGTCCATATCGGGGCGAATCATTATTTGGGGTTTTGGGGTGCTCCGGCGTCGTTGCCGGTTTGCGAAATTACAAACACAGCATCTATGGAAAAGGTTGATTTTTAGCATAGTGTATTCATTTGTTCACGATATAGTCGTGAACATCCATGCACAACAAAATATTAACGGCAACACTCAAATGTTAAAATTGGCATGACGTTCAACCATTTGTTATATAGAATGGTTTGGAAAATATGCTGAGTTTTTGATTAACACTCTTTAATTTGAATTAAAATGAGCAGACAACGTTCCGCAAAGACAAAATCCGGCGCACAACTGGATACCGACATAAAGATTCTTGTTTACAGCGCGAGCCGCGAAAGCCTTGATGACTATGCCCAGACCCTGACAAATATAGGGGCTGACTTCGATGTAGTATACACTCCACAAGATGCCAAAAAGATGCTTAAAAGTGGTAAATACGGAGTCCTTATCGCGGATGTCACCGATTTTGAGTCGTCTGGCCGTAGCCTTATCCGTTGGACGAAAAACCACATCTCGATTCCGAATTTCCGAATACATGGCTATACAAGAACCGATATGCCCGGAGTTTTGAAAAAGGTATATTGCCGTGGTGTTGACCAGAGATTTTATTTTGACCATTCCGATATGGACCGGCTCACGGAAATTTTGTTCGCGCTTTTTCTTGACTATCAGGATCTGAGCTGGGTGAAGGAAATGACAGTAGGACAAAAGAACCTCCGTGGAAAAATCGAAAATAATCCGGCAATGGATAACCCGGTTCTTCTGCAAGGACCCAAGGGATCCGGCAAGGAGTCTCTTGCGCAGATTGTCCATAGTCTGGGTAATCGCTGCGAACATGAGTTTTTAGTCCTTGACTGCAATCCCCGTCAGAGATTCGATTATGTTTATAAGACGAATAAAGATACTCCCGCCAATAGAAAGGCTCTTGCCATAAATTTTGAGCAACTTTTCGGAGAGGCTCACAAAGGGACTCTGTTGTTGCGTTCTTTCACTCATCTGTCATATATGGCGCAGGAGGTATTAGCTGATGTTCTGGAAAGAGGCGTATGTATTCCTCCGGATACAGGCAAAGAAACGACTTTCGATGGGCGTATCATATTCACAAACAACAAGTCGCTGCCTGAACTTGTGAGAGCGAAAAAGGTGTCAGAACGCCTATATTCGCTGCTGATGAAGAATGTAATGGATATTCGACCGATTGCACAGTACGGGAAGGAGATTGTTCAGATGGCAGAGGCGATGGTTTCACACTTATGTCTCAAATCAAGAGGGAAAATAATGGCTCTGAGTCCGGCGGCGCAACGCATTATAAGGAAATATCCGTGGGCTGGAAATCTGGAGGAAATGCACGAGGTATTGGAAATGGCTGTCTCAACGGCAAAAAATTTGTTGATTGAACCAAGAGACCTGTCAATGATAATTCCTCCTGAGCCTGAAGAAGACATTGAGCCGCTGGAACGTACGAAGGAAAACATAGAACTGCTCCTGAAAAATCATAAAGGCAACAAAACAAAGGTTGCAAAAGGACTTGGGTGCTCAAGAGGTCATCTTTATAAATTGATGGGAATTTATAGCATTCCGAAATAAAAATCAGCCGACCAAAATAGATTTTACTCTATCATGGTCGGCTGAGATGTTTAGAATTTCGGCACGGCTCGAAATGACGGGGGCTGAGTAGATGGCGGGAAGGGTTTTGCACTTGCTATGAAACGAGACTGAGCCGGAGATTCGTCAGGATACGACGGTCTCGGTTCTGCCACCATCGACTCCTTTGAGCCAGAAGGTTGAGCCGGGTTATCGACTCTCTGTGATTGCTGTGGCAGCTCATCGTGCTTCACTTCTTCACCGTCCTGCTCTTCCTTTTTCGGGGCGAGTTGCGCCGTTATCTTGCGGTCGAGGGCGGCAAGGTCGGATTTGAGCTGCTTTAGTTCGCTTTCCTTGCCCCAAACTTTGGCGACGATGCCTTCGAGAATGGGGACATCGGCTTTGAGTTTGGCGGTGCGTTCCTCGTACTGGGCGATGATTCCGGGAATCTTCTCTAAGGCGTTGACGAAGTTCATGCAGGCGGCATGGGTGTCGCTCATGGCGATGAAGCCGTTGTTGAACTTGTATTTGTAGTTGCCTTCGACTACAAATCGGTTCTGGACGCCTTCTCTGCCGTCAACAACCGTCCGCTCCGATATTATGCTTATCGGGAAGCCATAGACCTCGCCGATACGCTGATATTGGCCGTGGGTGTCGGTGCGTTGCGCCAGACCTTGAAGGTGTATGCCCATGTTCTTCTCATCGGAGAGATTGCAGGTATCGATTGTGAGATTGTTGAGGGGATTACCGTCCTTATCACGCTGAACAACCGCCTCATATCGGGCATGGTCGGCTTTCATCCTTTCGATAGCCGCCTCATTGTTGGCAATGTCATGGCTTATTGTCTGAAGACGGAAACGGGAATCGCCGATGCCCTTGTTGAAGGATTTGCGCTCACTCTCCAGTGCCGCGATGCGCTTCTC
Source organism: uncultured Muribaculaceae bacterium (assembly GCA_947625935.1). GTDB lineage: Bacteria > Bacteroidota > Bacteroidia > Bacteroidales > Muribaculaceae > JAJPXC01. The sequence continues at coordinate 3,395 of CANQQE010000051.1, forward strand.
CAACTTGGCTTTTTCGAGAAGGTCGGTATTGCCGGAAAGAATAGCCATATACTCCGAGAAATTCATGCCGTTCTTTTCGTCCATTGCTCCCTCGTCGATTGTTCTGGCACCCATAGCGCCGGATTTCAACTGGGCTATGAACGTAGCCTTACAGTGCAGAAGATTGAACTTGTAAGAGTCCAACGACTTCTCTACTGCATAGATGATTACATCGACCTTGTTGTCGGCATACAGTTTGGCAATCTCGTTACCGGCGCGTATGGCTCGACCCTCGCGCTGTTCTAAGTCGCTGGGTCGCCACGGGCACTCCAACTCATGAACACAAACCGCTCTGCGTTGGGCGTTTACGCCAGTACCGAGCATGGTCGTTGAACCGAACAATACCCGGACATCGCCGCTGTTCATCGCCTCGATAACGGCTTTGCGGCTCCGCTCCGTCTTACACTCCTGAATAAAGCGTATCTCGTGCGCCGGAATACCATAATCTTCTATCAGCTTTCGCTTGATTTCGGAATAGACGTTCCATTCACCGGGTTTGTATGTGCCGAGGTCGCTGAAAACAAACTGCGTACCCTTCTGGGCATCGTATCTGCGATAGTATTCGGCAATCATCTTGGCGCAATGACTCGCCTTGTTGTTCGGATCGTCGCCGTATGAAGGGTCAACAAGCCGGAGGTCAAGAGCCATCTTGCGGGCATAGTCCGTGGCAATGAGCATCTTCGCTTTTTCCTCGGTATCGGACAATGGCGCCCTGCCGAGTATTGTGGCGTCGCCACTTTCGGCAAACTTCATCAGTTTCTCGATGAAAGCCTCCTGCGCCGGTGTCGGAGGGATGTTGTGGAGTATCTCACGCTTCTCCGGTCGGTCAACACCCACATCCTCCGCCGTGCGGTAGTCGGTGATTTCGTTGTAGAAAGCCGCCAGTTCCGGCACCTTGATGAAGTAACGGAATCGCTCCTTCTGAATCAGGTTGTTGGTGACGGAAAACTCGAAGTCGGTGGTCTTCTTGGCGAAGATAGCCGCCCATGCGTCAAAACTGCGGATTTCCTGCCGTTCCAGCTCATTGGGTCGGAGGTATTTGAACAACAGGTACAATTCAGTAAGCGAGTTACTGATTGTAGTACCCGACAGGAATGTCGCTCCGAGGTCTTTGCCTGTCCGCTCCTGAATGGTGCGTATGGCATACAAGAGGTTGAGGGAGCGTTGGCTGCCGTCGGCATTGCCCAGACCCGCGACACGTGAGTGACGGGTATTGAACATAAGGTTCTTATAGTTCTGACTCTCGTCCACAAATATGTGGTCTATACCCATCTGCTTGAAATCCACCACACTATCCTTCGACTGCTCCATCTGATACTGGATGGTGGCAATCTTGGCTGTCAGGTTCTCCTTGCGCTTTATCAAACCTTTGAGCATTGCGCGTGAAACGTCATGACCCTGCTCCTTGATTACGTTGAGGTTTTCCTCAACGCTGTCAAGCTCCGCCTGAAGAATCTGCTGCTGTACCTCCGGCGACTGCGGTATCTTGCCGAACTGGTCGTGCGACATGATGATGCAGTCGTAGTCATTGTTCTTCATCTTGTTGAAGAAGGCGACACGGTTCTCCGCCTTGAAACTCTTTTCATCGGCATAGAGAATCCTCGCGTTGGGATAGGCGGTCTGATAGGTCATGGCGATTTCTGCCACGTTAGCCTTCATTCCGATAATCATCGGCTTGTGGGCAAGTCCCAGACGTTTCATCTCATGGGATGCCATGCACATGATAAGCGTCTTGCCGGTCCCCACTTGATGATCGCATATTCCGCCTCCGTTCTGCAATAGCATCCATACACAATCTTTTTGTGACTGGTACACGGAGTGTATGCCGTATCGGTCGCCCAACAGTTTCATGTTGAGGTCGGGGAAAGTCTGGTGGCTGCCGTCATACTTCGGTCTCACGAAGCAGTTGAACTTACGGTTGTAGAGGTCTGCCAGCTTATCCTTGAACTCCGGGCTTTGCTCCTCCAGCCAGTCCGCGAAACCGTTGCGAATCTCGTCAATCTTGGTATTCGCCAACTGTATAGCCTCGCTGTCCGGCACCTTTATGTCGTGACCGTCATCGTCCTTGCCGATTGACTTCTTAATATCAGGCACAGTATTGTGGAGCGCGTGTTTCAACAGGCTGATACCGTCGTATGTCCGGTAATAGCCACGGACGCAGAACTCCTCCCAGATTTTCATGTTCTTGCGTGGCGCGTCACATGAATACTCGTCCATCGAGGAAGAATAGGCAATCTTTATTTCGGTGTCATAAAGATGACGCATATAAGCGGAGTAGATGCCGGTTGGAATCCAACGCTCGCCGAAGTTGAAGTCCAGCTCGTCGAATGTAATCCTCCGTGGAATGGCTTCCTCCAACGCTTTGAGGGAATCCTGTGCCAAAACGATATACGGTTCTATACCGTCATAACCGGGGAAGTTCTTGATACGTTCTTCCTCGCGGTTAATCCACGCCTTGACATCTTCGGCTTTCTGCACCACGTTTCCGGCGATGAAGCGGTCGGCAATCTCATACTTCTCCTCAATCGGATTGTAAAAGATATGCCCTTCCAACGCTTCAAGCAAGTCCAGTTCATATTGACCCACCATGTCACCGGCGGTCTTGTCCATGCCCAACAAATCGGCCATATATTCCATGTTGACCTCTCCATATTTATTGAGCGACGCGGCCAGCGCTTCCTGCGGCATTTCCACCGAAGTCACCTCATTCTGTGAGAACGAAACCGGATGGTTGAAAATATCAGCCTTTACAAAGCGCCCGTTCTCGCCACGCTCCAGCGCCAGTGCGTCACGCCCATTGGCATCCATTAGGATGAACTTGGCGTTCTGCTTCTCGTTGAGGTTGCCGTAACGCTCCACAAACTCGTCATAATACTTATTGAGGTGTTCGCGCAATTCGGCACTTGCCTCATGTGTTTCCGCCTCGTAGTTGTAGAGTTTCTGATATGTCTCCGAAAGGGTAACATACAGAATGGCGCGTTTCTCCTGCTCCGGTTTGACAGCCAAAGGCGTGAATGTGGCACCGTTCTTGCGAACATCGGATAGGAAACCGAGTTGACCGCCGTCAACGACCATAGAGCCGTTGTGGTGGAAGAACTGAATGTCCTCCGAGAAAGGACGGGGCGACATATCGCGCTCCGTGGCTTTCGGCTCGATAGGTATTGCCGTGACTTTCGGTTGACGGGTCCGGCCACCGGGGATGAAATCGCCTTCAGTCTTTTCGATGTACGTTTCTCCGGGAGCGATACCTGCTGCCTCTGCCGCCTCCTGCGATGCCTTCTGTTCAGCCGCCAACCGTTCACGTTCAGCAATCTGGGCATGGGTAATCGACATCATGGCCTCATAGAAGCCGTTGATGGGCGGATTGTCATCCCAGTTCAGTGAGCCGTATAATTCCAGTTCCTCATCAGAGAGTTTCCGGTACCCTGTTGCCTTTACCGGCTGCGGCTTTTCCTCCGGCTTCGTCATGTGCTGACTGCGGTTGTTCTTCTGCTGAACTGGCTCCAACTCGCCGAAAAGATTATACGCAAAGAGTCGAGGGTCAGGATTATCGGAATAATCCGGTCTGCCGTCGGTTTCTATCTCTTTGGCAGATACAGGAGCGGGAGAGGCTGCTTGAACTGATACCTGCTTTGCTCCGACCTCGTCCTGTACCTTCGCTTGTGGAGTTACTATCTCTACGACCTTCATCCGCTGACTGTTGTCCTTGGATTCCTCGCAAAGAGCCACTTTTTTGTCGGCAGCGATAAGTTTAGGGAGATAGGCATCGAGTGCGTGTTGCGGAAATCCGGCCAGTTCAATCTTGTCGGCTTTACCGTTCAGCCTTCTGGTGAGGGTTATGCCCAACACCTCTGAGGCCTCTACTGCATCCTTTCCGAAAGTTTCGTAAAAGTCACCTATTCTGAAAAGCACCAGCGCATCGGGATGTTCTCCCTTTATTTCCTTGAACTGGGCAATTAAAGGTGTATCTGTTACCTTCGATGTGTTAGGCGCCGGTTCCGGTGGATCGGCTTTCTTCTCAGGTGTCCGTTTCAGTTTCGGGTCCTCCAACTGTTCACAGATAGCCACACGATGCCCGGCCCGCACAAGTTTGGGAAGATATACATCAAGGGCATGGTGGGGAAATCCAGCCAGCTCGATGCGGCTGTCGATGCCGCTCTGCCTACGGGTCAGAGTTATGCCGAGTACCTCGGAAGCCTGCACCGCATCCTTGCCGAAAATCTCATAGAAATCTCCGACACGAAATAGCAAAATCGCATCGGGATGTTTCTTTTTCATCTCCCGATACTGCTTCAACAGCGGCTCGTTCTTCTGCTCAATCTTCTGCGTAATAGGCTTTTCTTTCGGTGTCTTAGCCTTTACCTCCTGTTTTGGCTCAGGTGTCGGAGTCGGCTTTACGGGGTCAGGCGTTGGCGGCTTGATACCGTGGAAATTATACAATTCCAGATTTAGGCGCAACCGCAACGAATCATCGAGCGCAGTCCGCAGGTCGCGGGCTATGCCGTCAACACCTCCTTCATGTTTATATATGATAGCCGGTTTACCATAAGGATCAGTGCCAACCTTCGCATCCGTGCATATCACATTCTGCGGAAACGCCATCAGATATTTATTGCCCGGCACCTTCGTACCACGGTCAACAATCGACTGTATGAAAAATTCCTCATCAGCCGACAACATTTTCTTTCCTGTATGCTTCTGAAGAATAATCAGGTCAGAACCCGCATCCGTTCCGGCATTGTCTGAGAACGTATTATTTGGCAGACGCAGAGCCGCCACAAGGTCGGCACTCTTTACCATCTCCATGCGGATGAAAGGAGAAGCAGCGTTCATAACACCCTGCGATGCTATGAAGGCAACCAATCCTCCCTCGCGCACTTGGTCGAGTGCTTTGAGAAAGAAATAGTTATGTATAGCCTTTGTCGATTGACGATAAGCAATCTCCTTGCTCACGGCATAGGCAGGGTCGGCAACCGCGAAATCCCCGAAAGGAATATTTGATGCTGCCACATCGAAATAGCCGTCGAAATCACGCTCGATTTTTTCAAAACCCTCTACACGGGTCAGAATCGACGGATGCAGGGCAGACAGGATTTTGCCCGTAAGCAAATCCTTCTCATAAGCCAACACCTCGGCACCGGGGTACCTATCATTGCGCAGGAACGAGTCGATAAAAGCCCCCTGACCGGCAGACGGTTCAAGGAAACTCCGCACCTCAACACCGGAATTTTTCAGAGCGTCAGAAATGGCGTCAATGACAGGAGCGGGAGTATAGAACGCCGTCAGCACCGATGCTTTGAGCGAATCCATGTACCCGGCAAACTCCTTGTCATCCTTTGAATAATCATGGATAAGCCGACGAAGTTCAACGGTCGGCGCAAACAGCTCGATGTCCGATTTGCTCCACTTGGCGGCATCCGCCAACTCATTGGCGTCATTGAGAATACATTTCAGCCCACCGAAACCGGCATACTTGCGCAGCACCTCCCGTTCCTCGGCAGACTGCGCCCCGCGCCCCTTGACACCGAGGCTAAACGCCATCCGTATAGCCTCGATGTTGTCGCGCATCGTCTGTAATCGGTTATAACTCATAACCATCCAATATTTCAGTCATTTCTCCGAGCAACCGGGCTTCAAGAGAGGGATATGTGCCTCGTTCAAGAAAGTCACCATTTACCTCATACTCGTCAAGAATGACATTGATAAACTGGAGGCCGAGAAACAGCTCCGCCCATTTCTCCCTGTCGCGCGGCTTAATCCGAAGCCATAAATCTTCCTCTATGACCTGCATTATCACATCCCAACGGGATACATAATATCCATTAAGAAGAACACGCATGGCAAGCTCACGAGCCACAACGACATTGTGCCCCTCAAGTCGGGATGCTGTATAGGAATTGTATGCTGAATCTGCCCGGAAATTTATGAAATCCTCGTTTGACGCTTCCGGGAAATGATGGTCACGAAGATGACCTTGGAGATAGATACGGAAATCGTCCAGCTCCATTGTATGTAGTTGTTTCATAACACGGGAATTAGTGGTTATCCCGATGCCTCTCCGTAACGCAACATCCAATGTCGCAACAGGATATAAAGAAAGGACACCGGGTATCCCTCCCGATGTCCAACCACTAAATCCACGTCAAAAATGAAACAAAAACATTATGACGTTGAATCAATGGCAAAGTTAATAAACTTTTCGGACAGTCGGGCAGGATTATATATAGTTTTATTCTTATTTTGTTATCTTAACCGTCAGATCTGGCAGTTTTACTTTCTTGGAAGCCTTGGATTTACGGTAGCGACGACTCTTTTTTTTTGGAGCCTTCCCCGGGAAGCGGCTTGAACGCCTCGATGACACGCTTGACGATGAGATTGTAGAGCTTCTCTTCGTCACGGCTCAGACCGACAGGGTGCAACCCCGTGGTAACGATTCCGTGGCCATTGTAGCCGGTTTCGCCATAGCGGTAATTGTGGCGGCGGCTGATTGTCTTGACTTCTTTTGCCTTGTTTCCCCATACGGTGTTATGCTCCAGAACCTTTATGTTCTTCTCCATCTCACGTGACACCGATTCGGGTACGCCGTTCTGATAGATGGACGGGTATGAGATAAGGCTCTTTGCATAGAGTGTATAGGCGATTGAGTAGGTCTTTTCAAACTCAAAGCCGAGTTGGGTGCAGGCATCCATCCACAGTGTTGCCATGCTGTATAGAGGCTGAGTCTCGTTGCTGACAACACGGACAGAGACTTTATTTGCCTTGTCAACACGCTCTTTCAGTTCCTGCGCCTCTTCGGAAGAACAGCCTTTGCTGACGTTGTATTCCGCATCCTCCATGATGAAGTGGTTGATGAGCTGTTCTCCGAGCCACTTCTCATATTTCTGAGGATCCTGTGCCCCGTGCTTGATAGCCTTTACAATCGCCTGTTTGCGGAGACGAGGAAGCCATGCGCGAATCACATTGACAGGCTGGCGCAGATACCAATATAGGTTGAGGAACGCGAGTTCTCCATCAAAGCAGGGACTCATTGCGTTGACCACAGCGCTACTCTTGGCCCACAGAGCCTTGATCACGTTGAGTTGGCGGGCATCATCCTTGGACTTCTCCCAGCCTACGATTTCATCGTAGTTGCGCATTGCGAACTGGAAGTTGTGGGCGTACATCTGACGCAGCTCCTGTCGTGAGGCTATGACGAATGATTCGTCCGGTTTGAAGGTCGCTTCGATTATGCAGCCGTTAGTCCATGTCACGGCATAGCCGTTGCCATGATAGTAGTTGTCGTGCTGGCTGTTGGCACCGATGGCTGTCGCGATAGTTTCGGCAACAAGGCGGTTGTCGGTAACTATTGTTATCAGATTCTTATTGGTCATTTCTGTAATTGTTAAAGGGTTATGTAGTGGATGTAGTGGTTTGAAAGCATCGGGAGGAAGCCGGACCTCCCGGTGCTATGTGTCAACTAAATGACGGTGGCTTAGAGCTTCGGGCCTTTCGGCTTACGTTGCTGTTGCGCCTGCTGGTCATTCTTCGGGCCGGTCTGATACTTTTGGAGCGGTTCGGCGACGTGTTTGGTCGCTTCATTGGTAAGTCCATCGGTATTGACGGCTTTCTGAGTCTTTGACTCATTTGCGATTTTGACACGCGGGTCATTGAGCGATGTTGTGGGACGCTGTTTCTCAGGATTGAATTTGAGATACACCGTGTTAAGTTGTCCCTTCTTGTCGGGAATGTTCGTAAGTTCCACGACCTTCCCGGCTGTGTAATCAGCCTGCTGTTGAGGAGTCATTGGTACGCCGGCCCACTTGGTGATGGGTCTGATTTTACCGTCTTTAGTCAGCCATGATGTTTGCTGCTTTCCGGCGGTCTGTTGCTGTTGCGTCTTCTGTTCCTGACGTCTGGCACCTCCGGGGACAAATTCAACCCCCTTGCGGTCAGCCGAGACCTGAAGTACGACATTGTAGGTCTTGCCGTTCTTGTCGGTGATTTCCTTGGGAGGAAGTGCCACTCCGCTCTTGAGTTGCATGATTTCAGCCGTCGTCAGCTTGGTCTGACCGATTGTATCACGAATGAAAACATCCTTGACAGGAACAGATACCACCTCGTTGGTCAGGCGGTCGATGCTGACGAAAGATGGTATTTTCTCGCCATTCTTGCCGGTGAGTTCAACCACCTTGCCAAGATTGCCCGTCTCACGAAGTGCGGCCTTGTCTTCCTTTGAGAACTCATAGCCCTCAAACTTCTGATCGAGTTTCGGTTCGCGGTGGATGAAATGGGGTACCACCTTGATATTGCCGTCGGGATCTGTTCTGAAGGAAAGGCGGGCGTCGATAGGAAATTTCTCTCCGGCGAAAGTCGGTGTCACAGTGACGAGCCTTGACTTGCGGTTGTAAAGCATCTCTTTCAGATCGCCGCTCTTTTCAAGTTCGGCACGGTCGATGCCCCATTTCTCTTTGAGGTTGTCCCAGTCAATTTTGCTCTCGTCTATTGCGGAGTGCTTTATCTCCGCTGCTGCTTTTGCAGCGTTGCTTTGAGCCACCTGAGCGTCTTCATCTGATGGGGCAACTTTCTGTTCCGGCGGAAAATCTACTTTCCGAGGAGGAAGAGCTACATCGACCACATTGTTTTTGAGCATCTCGGCATTTGCCACGGGGTCTTTGGCGAAATCGCCGATTACTGTTCCCACCGTATCATAACGGTCTGCGGGGACGCGGAAGAATCCGAATGTCGAGGGGTTCTTGCACTGGCGCACGAAGTTCGACATGAAGGCTTCGAGAGGATTCTGACCTTTGGAGAATTTCACAAGGTCAGAGAGTTTCGCCGATTTGACATCGGTCATTTTGGGTGTGCCGTCCTCATTGAGTCCGGTCACTGCGCCTACCTGCCCGGTCTCATTGTTGCGGGCGATAAGCACTTCTTCTTGATTCAGGTTTTGTGCCATAAATAAGATTTGTTTTTAGTTAATGAATTGTGCTCTTGCGCGACACGTGGATTTAGTGTATGGTGGAGTGTAGGTGTTGTCAACATTGCTGGAGTTTGTCGGCGAAAGCGATTCTTACATCCGCCGGACGGTATTTTACCGAGGCATTTTTACCTTTGCCGAGTTTTACGAATGGTAATATCCCGGATTTTCGCATGTTCCAGATTTTAGTTCTGGATACGCCGAATTTTCTCATTATATCTTTTTCCGACCAGTATTCATCTTCGCTCTCCATAATGCCGAGGCCAATAAGTTTTTCCTCAATGTTGCGACATTCAGCCTTTATATCCGCCTTGATCGTTTCGCGCAAGGACTTGACTTCGGCATAGAGAGATTTTACGAGAGCCATCAGTTTATCTTCTTTCATGTCGTCGGCATTTTAGGAAGTTTACGACTATGCAGCAGGCGGTCATAGACCTTTTCACTCCAAGGGAGTTTATATTTGTGGACTGCCATAACGAGGCTCAGGAGGCTGTAATGTATTTCGCGCCCCACCTGTTTTGTCACAAGTTTGAACTGGTGCTTGTAACGGCATATCGAACGGGTGGATATTAGCAGGAAGGCAGCAGCTTCGGCTTTGGGAATATACCCGATAGCTTCGATACGCTCTTTTTCACTGGCAAAGGCTTCCTCTTCAGCTACCTTCTCTTCAAGTTGACCTCTCAGGGACAAGACTTCTTCGCGGAGGGTCTTTACCTCGGTCAAAATGGATTGTAAAATTTCATTCATAGTATAACGTGGATAGTGGTTTTGTTAAACATGCCGCAAGTTAGCACCGTTTTCCGGCCTCAGCCGTGCACGTTCCCGGAAACGTGCATAGCAAATCACCAATCTTTTACGGTTCGTTAACTATTGAGCATAGGAAGGTATCGCGATTTTAAGATATTTATACACATTCGGATATAGCAAGTGCCGTCCGGATCTCCCCGAACGGCACTTGACATAATGTGCTACGCGAGGAAATTCTTAGAAATCAAGGGCACCAAGATTACGGGATAACTGGTCCATGTCCTTGCTTATTTTATCATTTGTGATTCGGGCGTATATCTGCGTTGTTGAAATATTGGTATGCCCGAGCATCTTGCTCACTGACTCGATGGGTACACCTTTACCGAGGGTCATGGTGGTGGCAAACGTGTGGCGTGCGAGGTGAAATGTCAGATGCTTCTCGATACCACAGATGTCGCCAATCTCTTTCAGGTAGGCATTGCTCTTCTGATTCGATACCACCGGCAGGATGGGCGCGTCTTTTTCCGCCTCCTCCCAGTTGTATTTTTCCAGAATCTTCTTTGCCATTGGAAGAAGCGGAACATTGACATTCGTTTTGGTCTTCTGACGGTGGGTGACTATCCACAGTCGACCGTCGAACATCTTCTGGATGTTTCCCTGACGCAGAGCTGCCACATCTGAGTAGGCCAGCCCGGTATAGCAGCAGAAGATGAAGATGTCGCGCACCTGCTCCAGGCGGGGAATTGTTATCTCATGAGTTGCGATGGCGATGACTTCTTCTTCCGTGAGATAGCCACGGTCAACCGAGACTTTCTTCATCTTGTAGCCCTCGTAGGGGTCTTTGAAGACAATTCCCATTCTCTTGGCTTTGAGAATCGGCATTCTCAGAAGCTGAAGGAATTTGTAGATGGTATTCGTGGAACAGTTCTTCTTTGTCGCCAGCCATACCTCGAAATCGACGAGGAACATAGGCTTCAAATCGCGGAAGGCGATGTCGGAGACATGATATTTGTCTCGCAGAAACTCCACAACGCGACGGTAGCAACGCTCATACTTTTCGTATGTCTTCTTGCTCTTCTGAATCCCGATGAGGGCTTCGGTCTCTTCGAGGAACTCCTTATATATAGGAAGGAGTGACTCCACTTTGGCGGTGATGCCCATGTAGGCATTTTTAATCATCTCGGCGGTAACGTATCCGTTGCGCTGCTCGATGTCGTAGTAGTGACGCGTGAGAGTGACCTGAAGGTCGGTCAGAATTTTATTCTGTTCGATGACCTTTGCTGTTCGGCCAATCACTCTGGCACTTTTTACGTCCCAGCTTTCGGGACTGGTATAAACATGAGATGAAAAGGTCTCCTTCTCGCCTCTGACGGAAATGCGGCACATGACCGGGCATTCCCCGTTTCTGTTCTGGTGTCCTCTCTTAAGATAATAGAGAATGGACAGCGTGTTTCTGGGTTGTTTCATCTGTCATTTTTGTTTTAGACGTTCAACTCGTGGATTACGTGGTTTGCGAGTAAAACGCCGTGGTTAAACATTAAGATTTGACAGATTCTTGCCATCGCGAGCCAAAAGTATGCCAATCGAAATAATTGAATATATCATGTGGAAACGAACTGATTGACAAGAAATTTACTCCATAAGAGTTACCAAAGAGTGACCAATGGCAAGTTTCCGAGAGCCGACACTTCTATAAGGCGGCAAGATTGTGTCAACGTCGTTACAGACATCTGTCTGCATATCAGACATATACAATCGTAAAAGTTACTAACTGGCTACCAACTGGCAAGAAAGAGTTACCCAGTAACCTTTTCCATGCCTTAAATGGCAAGGTTTTGGCAAGCAAGTGGCAACACATCTAACTATCTATCAATCAGTTGTAGTCATAAAAGTTACCAATTGGTTACCAAAACACGTTTTGAAAACTTGGTAACTGCTAAGTAACTTTTCCGGGGTAAATATCGTGCATTTCAATGGCAAATGGTTGGCAGGAGACACTGCTGAAAGGGCATGAAAAAACCTCAGAACTGTCTGACAGTCTGAGGTTTTAAGGTTTCACGGCCTGTTTTATGTTCCGTGGGTTGCGGAAAGACAGGCTCTCAAACCTACATATTCAAGAAATATCATAAAATTACAAATTACTGATAATCACACACAATTTGGAAT
>CANQQE010000052.1 GCA_947625935.1 uncultured Muribaculaceae bacterium
GTAGTGTACGATTAAGGTGAGGGTGAAAATTTTTCCCCACATTAACGGTGGGTTAGTGGTTAATGGTAGTATTTGTGCAACATTACTAATAAGCACCTTATATTTTTATCTTTATTTGTGCAACTTTCTTTATAATTAGGGGTTGACATTCTGCTTAATAGTTGCTATAATGATTACAGTAAGAGAAAGGAGAACAAAAGACTTAACCTAAAGCCCACTACAAATAATTGAAAAAAAGTTGAAAAAGGGGCTTGACAAGGTAAGCAAAATGTGATATAATCTTAGTAGAGTTAAGGATAACACCTTAGCCTTGCACCTTGAAAACTGAATAAGGATAGACAGGAAAACCCAACTACTATTAAATGAAAAGGAGATTATTAAAATGGCAGAGTATATTACAAGAACTTTCACGGGCTTTAATTGCACTTTCGTTAACGGGCAACCTAAGTTCGAGTTAGACAAGAACGGGCGCCCTAAGCTCGATGACAAAGGGTTCCCTATTATGACGGTTGATAAAACTGTTATTTATCAGCCTGGAACTATGAACACTAAAGAGCAAGCTGTTAAGCGTGCTATTAAGCAGATGGCCGGTAAGGGTATCCTTGAAAGCGTTGATTATGTCGAGGAAATCCGGGGTGTCGAGGTTAACGAGTTCTTCCGTATGAGTAAGCCCATCACCCGCCCGCAGTCTCAGCAGAAAAAACCCGCCGTCACTAATGAGGGTGGCCGGGGTTAACCCCGGCCCCCTCTAAGGGGATTAACTATGTGGGGGTTGGTAGTCTTAGTGTTAATCCTCGGTATGCTACCCATGGCTTGCGTCTGGTATGTTTTCTTTAAGGTAACTTTTAAGCGGTTAGCTGAACATGAGTTTAAGAGCCTAAACGAAAGCATGGACTTGAACGCTAAGCGTAGAGAGGTAGATGATGCTAAGGAAAAGCGACTTGAGGAGTTAAGGGCAAAGGTAGCAAAGACTGGACAGTTAACCACAGCCGACTTCAACGAGTTTAGCCGCTTGACTGGCACTAATGACGTAACGAAATGGGGGTTAAGGGTAGGATAGGCGCCTACCCTTACCCTTAATTTCCACAATTTCCACAGAGTTTTCCACATACTTAAACGCAACGCCTAAGCAACGCTTAAAGTAAAGAAAGGAAGTTTATTATGGAAAACAACAATAACGCTATGATGGTCTACGGTGACAATGGCCTTATGATGAACGACTTTAACGTGCGTGCCCTGCTCCAGACTGATATGGAGTATGTTAAGGTCTTCGCTCCGGGTTATGAGATGGATGATGTGGACGCTTATAACGCGCTCCAGTCCCCCGATAAGACGGTCAACGACTCTATCGGTGACGTGTTCAACCTTTGTGGGCTTATTGCTCACCCGGTCGAAGTGGTTAATGAGGCCACTGGCGAGCTTGTCCCTGCTCCTCGTATCGTGCTTATTGCTAATGATGGTACTTCTTATGTGTCGGTTAGCAAAACCCTTTTCAGTAGCCTTAAAAATCTCTTTGCTATGTACCGTCGCCCGGAGTCTTGGCCTAAAGAGGGTATCCCCGTTAAGCTGAAGCAGTACAGCAAGGGTAATAAGCGCTACTTCTCCATCGAGCTTATTAAGGACAAAAAGAAGTAATCCTTAACGCAACGCCTGTCTATCCTTATTCTTACCGTGGCCTCTCCTCTTAAATGGGGAGGGGCCACAATCTTAATTATAGAAAGGATGGTGGTTAAGCACGGCCAAGCGTAGAAAGATAAGTCCAGAAGTCCAGCGTCTTAAATCCCAAGTCAGGTCTAAGATTAGGGCATATAACCGGCAGGTTGATAAGCTGGGCGCTCCTGATATGTTTAAGTTCAACGAGAGCTTAGCAGGATTGCGTACCAAGAAGCAGGTTAACGCTGTACTCAAGCGGCTTGAGAGGCAGAAGAAAGACCCTATCATTAAGAACCGTGAAGGGCTTTACCTTAGGCAGTCCGATGTAAGGCGTATTAACAAGGCAAAGGCTGAGGCTAATAAGCGCCTTAGAAAGAACTTTGAGGAGCAACGCCAGCGCGAGCGTGAGATTAAGAAAAAGTGGGGTTATACAGAGTCCAACTTAAAACCTACCACTAAGCGTCAAGTAGAGGTTCCACAGTACACCCGTGGCGTTGATGACTTTAAGACTTATAAAGAACTCCTTAAGTTTGAACAGCGGTTAATGGAAGCAGGAACTGGCCCAGGAGCGCACGGCGAAGAACTTAAAGAGAGAATTATTAAGGCGATTAGAGGTGAAGTATTTACACAAGCTAACGGGTTTAAGTTCCGGGGCGGTGCTCATAACCCTCTGGCTAAGTTTATAGAGGAGAACATGACCGGCGCAGAGGTAGACTTCTTTTTTGGTGGCCTGTTAAACTTCGGATATATTTACGCTACGGTTGACGGTCTGATTAAGGAGTTTGAGATTGTTGACCAAATCGTAACCAATCCGGAGTATCCTAAACTTAAAGAGAAATGGGAGGCTGACTATGCGGAAGAATGGCACGATTATATGGAAGCCGAACTTGAGCTTACAAGCGCAGAGGAAATTGAAGCATCAGCAAGCGATTTTGAAGCCTTATATGAGTATCTGGACAATATGTAAGGCTAAGTTACTTAGAAGCGTTAGGAAGAAGGTGGCTAAGACGGTTGCATATATGGCCGATTTTGAAACAATCGTAACCGCCCCCACCCGTGTATGGTTATGGGCCTTATGCCCTATCAGTAACCACAAAGATTATATCTGGGGTAAGGACATTGAGAGCTTTATAGAGGAGATTAGTAAACCTAAGTATAACAAGTCGAAAATCTACTTCCATAACCTGCGGTTTGACGGCACCTTTATTTGCTACTACCTGCTTAACAGTGGCAGATTTGAACAAATCCTTGACGGTAAGTTACACCCTTATTCATTCACGACTTTAATATCCAGGATGGGTCAGTGGTATCAGATAAAGATAAAGTTCAAACGCACTACAGTTACCATACAAGACAGCTTAAAGAAGTTGCCGTTTTCTGTTAGGGCTATGGCTGGAGCATTTCACCTTGAAATGTCAAAGGGTGACTTAGACTACGCCGCAGAAAGACCTTTAGGTTACGAGCCTACCCCGGCAGAGTTAGACTATATTAGCAGGGATATAGGAATAGTAGCACAGGCGTTATCCATACAGTTCGACCAAGGCTTAACTCAGATGACCATAGGAGCCGATGCTTTACAGGAATACAAGGACTTAATAGGAAAGTTCCGAGACCTGTTCCCTGAACTCCTGCCCGAGTGCGATAGTTTTTGCAGAAAGGCTTATAAGGGAGGCTACTGTTATTGTAACCCTATCCATCAGGGAGTGCTTATAGATAGCCCCGGTCAGGTGTATGATGTTAACTCCATGTACCCCTGGGCTATGCACGAAAAACCCATGCCCTACGGAGACCCTATTCACTTTACTGGTAAGCCTTCAGAAAATCCAGATTATCCGCTTTATATTGTTGAGGTTATCGCAGACTTCTCACTTAAAGCTGGAAAACTTCCAACTGTGCAGGTAAGGGGTGATAAGCGGTTCCTTGAACGGGAATACATCCGGGATAGTCAAGGGTTAATGCACCTCTTTATGACAAGCGTAGATATGGAGTTATTCTTAGACGCCTATGATGTCTACGAGTTAGAGTATGTGCAAGGGTATTCCTTTAAGGCCACCACTAATGCCTTCAAGCTATACATAGATAAGTGGATGAAGGTTAAGGCTGAAAATACCGGGGCATTGAGGACGCTGGCGAAGTTAATGCTAAATTCCCTGTATGGCAAGTTTGCAAAGAACCCAGATGTTACAGGTAAGCATCCTATCATCGAGGAAGATAGGGTAAAGCTGGCACTTAATGACGAGGAACTGTCCAGCACTAACTATGTACCAGTTGGCTGCTTTATCACGGCATGGTCAAGATGGAACCTAATAAGGTCAGCTAATGTCTGTGGTGACAGGTTTTGTTACTGTGATACTGACAGCATCCACATTATAGGGTTAGAGCCTGTGGAGGGGTTAGAGGTACACGAAAGCCGGTTAGGAGCATGGAAACAAGAACTTGTCTTTACCCGTGCCAAGTATCTTCATACTAAGTGCTATGTTGAGGAATACGAAAAGGACGGTGAGAAGAAGTTAAAGGTAACGGTTTCTGGTCTGCCTGCTAACTGCCGGTCCGATGTTACCTTTGACAATTTCCAGCCCGGTGCTGTGTACTCTGGTAAACTCTTACAGAAAAGCGTGTCAGGAGGTGTAATCTTAGTCCCAACCGACTTTACCATTAAGGAGTTCGATATGCCAGTAGACCATCACGGCGACCCCATCGACCCTGAAGAAGATTTGAGCTAAGGAGGTTAACTATGTATTATGTAGCTAAGGTGGCAACGGATAAACGGACTGTCATAGGTCAGGGGTTGACCTTAGAGGAAGCTGTCAAGTTGCGCGATAGTATGAACAACTATAACATTTACGAGGACGGCGGCAAGCCCGTTAGTCCTACCCTAAAACTTGTTAAGGAGGAGACAGAAAATGTCGAAAAAGAAGCGTTATAGTGACTATCAGGATAACCTCTACCATGAGATTCTGGATAGCATCTATAAGAAGATTATTGTAGAGGAAGAAAACATGGCTATGTCTTACGAGGAAACGGGCGACGCCATGCGGGCCGAAGTTCATTGGAGGATAAGGAACAAGTTTATGAGCTTTAAGAAGTCGCATTGGCCTTATTGATACGCCGGCACCCAGGTTTTCCCTTAATGGGATTGCCTGGGTGCCTTTGTATATGAGTACGGCGAGCTAATGGGTGGCTTGGCTAAGTCCCACCGTTAAGCCCCTTCCGGGGTAGCCTTCTTAACGGTTTTCCCATGTCTGATACGCCGGTCATACCACATTTAAGAGGTCGTACATATTATTCTTAATGGTAAGGTTCTCGAACCGGAGTAACCCATTCTCAAAAGCCCACCTTAACTGTTTAATATTGGGGTGGTTACGCATTTGGCGAATAAAGATAAGGTTAGGCCCGTGGGAGTCCGTATCAAAAGCGAAAACCTTTTTAGTACTGGGGTCGGATTGGGAGCTAATATAAAAGACGCCCTCTTTCCTATTATACCACTGTCCCATTTCCAGACCATTAAACTTGTAGGTAACTACATAGTCAAGGAATCCCTCGGGCTTACCGATAAAGGTATCATTGTCCATGAAGGGCGAGTTACCTAACATATAATCACCATAAGCTGTGCCTTCGATAAGTTTAGCCATGTCAGTCTGTTTCTTCATAGCCCTAAACGCTTCGCTGTCCCACATATGTAAAAGGACTCCACGTTTAGCGTTACGCTGGAACTTCGTGTTAGCCTTGGGCCACATCTTATAGTAATCGAAGTAGGGGTTGGCCTTAGTAGCCATATTTCCGAGGAGAATTACACGCAGTTTTCTAAGTCTACCAATAGTCTCCATATATCCCTCTAACTTCATCGGTTCATTAGGGAGATAGTGAGAGATTTTAGTGTCCTCAATGATAAACTCGTCAAACAGTATCCATCTAACCTTGGGCCACGCTACGGACTTAACCTGATAAGCCTTGCTTAAAGACTGAACACCGCCCATCACTTCATTATTGAAAAGAAGTGTCTTACCCTCACAGCGTAATTCATCATCAGGAAAGACACCTTTTTCCTTAATGTCGTCGAAAAGTTTATCCTTACATTCCTTAATTTCCTCGTGCGTGCGTCTAAGGTAAATAAACTGCTCGCCGTAACGCTTATAACGGTTTATCAGCATTACCAAAGTTCCAAAAGTTTTACCACCGCCCCGCATACTACACACCATGTTAACTTTGAAGTTATAGCTAAGTGTCTCAGCGGGGTTATAGAAAATCTCAGAATTGGGTTCGTATTCAGTGTCCGCAGACCTTAAAACTGTCTCTGCCATAGTTAACACCACCTTATATAAAACCCCTCTATGGTTATTATACCACAGAGGGGTTTATCTGTCAAGGTTTTTTCACCAAAAATCTTGCGGCAACTGCTCCAGTGACTGGTCCAGATTTAAGGGTAGAGACAACCACTCTATCCCCGCTAATGCTACGGACATAAAGCGTGGCGTTGTAAACCCAGTTCGAGAACTTATAGGTTCCCCCATAAACCACAGCGTCAGAAGTCAACATTACGGTGTCGCCTACATTAAAATCTTGTGCTTCACCTACAAAACAACCGCACCTACAATGGCAAGTACATTCTTCGCCACCGTTAAGCCGAGCATTAACTTCATCGCAAATAGCTCCGAGGCGGTTAAAGATGTAGTCTCCGGGACAGCTCTTGTTAGCAAACCAACGGTGCACCACCACATTCTGTTTAGTAGCATCACCAATAAGGGACTGGTCATTCTTCCAGAGCATCTGTTTAATTCCGTTACGCTTACAAATGTCCACACACAGACTGATAAGAGCATTATAAGCCTTGTCAGTAATTGCATAGGGGTAGGTTATGTCGCTGGCAACTTCGATGGTTATAGAGCGGTGGTCATACATGGCTCCAGACCAACCGTGATTATAGATAACATTACCATTACGATCTGTGCCACCAGTAGTCCACGCTCTGTACTCCTCTGGGATGCAATTATCAATGCTACCGTCATAGCCTACAACCCAGTTAGCAGATTTTTTCTTTTGTGGGTTACGGAACACCTTGGTTCCTCCCTTAGCCGTAACCTGACCCACGAAACAGTGTATAATGATACTGTCAATTTTACGGTTACGGGTACTACAGTTAACTATCATAATTTTTCAACTTTAATATTGGAGGGTTCGTAACTTTTATCCTCCCCACCTTTGCCAATATTATAAACGGAAATTCCCACTGATATATCGTTTGGATATCCCATATAGTATTTCACGACCGGAAAACAGTTAATAACATTCAGACTGTTTTCTTGCGGGTCAAAAATAGTACGGTCGGTAGAATAATAAGTGCCTTCAGCGTTCACAGACAAATAAGTTAAAATGTTGTGCCCCAAAACACTGAAAGTAACCCTATACTTGGTATTAGCTTCAGGTATTATTTGGTATTGGAACCAGTGAGTATTTTCCTTTACTGTTAAAGCACCGCCTCCACTATTTGCCTTAACCAACTCAATGAGCTTAGCCAGCCCCTGCTCACCCAGATACTTTTCAGTCATATTTACACTCCTTTCTATTAACCCGGGGAGGAGTTACCCTCCCCGGGCGTGGTTGGATTAAACTTCGCTGTTCCAAGCCGTCTCTACCTCGGTGGTAGTGATGGCCGTCATAGCGTCAGTAGCCGCCTTAGCATTATCGGCGGTATTCTTGGCCTGGGTAGCGTCAGACTGAGCCTGCTCAGCAGCGCTCTGGGCTCTCGTAGCCTTACCGTCAGTAGTAGCGATAGAGCCAGCCAGCTCGGTGTCCTTGGCCTTAATCAGCTCAATGAGCTTACCCAGACCGGTCTCGTCAAGATACTTCATTATAATTTACTCCTTTCAATTAACTGTTCCAAGCGTCTTCAACCTCATCCACCGGGATGGGTTCATGTTTAGCTTGACCGATAATTTGGTTAAGCTGGTCAACGACCATCTGTACCAGCTCATTATACTTGTTACTGTACTCCTCGTAAACCTCGTCAATCTTAGCCTCAAAGGCGGCTTCATAGCCGTCCAATGTGTCCTTAAACTTTGCCAGCTTTTCAGTCGTCTGTCTAAGGCTATCAGTGACAGTTTCCTGGAGTCCCTCAAATCTCTTAGTAAGAGCGTCGATAGACTGGTCAACATCAGCCTTCAAATGCTCGGTATAGGCCTTGTATTGCGCGATAACATCATCGTGCATTTCTTCGACCATACGCTTAATGTCTGCTTCAGCGTCAAGGGCACGGGTCTGTTCTCTGGTAATGTCAGCGTGCAAATCGGCTTCAGCAGAAGTAGCTCTGTTAGCCTCATTAGCAATCTCATTACCAAGCCCAGTCTCAGACACAGTAGCACGGTTAACCTCGTCCTGCAAAGCATCCCTAATGGACTTCTCCTCACGGGTGGCACGGTTAATCTCGTCCGTTACCCTAACGCCAAGAGCATCATCGGCTTCCTGACGCTCCGTTCTTTCGGTGTCGATTAACCCCTCCAGCCGGGTGTCCTCTGAAGTACGAGTTTGAGCCTCCGCTTTAATGGCGGTGTCCAGTTTGTCATCTTCTTCTTTTCTGGTCTTAGCCTCCTGCTGAATTTTCTCATCCAGCTTAGCATCTTCCTGTTCACGAGTAGTAGCCTCCTCGTCAATGTTATGCTGAAGCTCACTATCGGCGTTAGTCCTATCGTCAGTTTCCTGCTGTAAATCCTCTTTAATCTCGTTATCTGCGTCCTCTCTTGCCTTCTTCTCCTGCTCCAGTTTTCCGGTTAAAGTAGCGTCTCCGGTAGCTCTATCATCAACCTCTTTATTAAGGTCATTAGCGAGCTTATCCATGCGCCTATTATTAAGGTGAGTGTTCCAGTTAAACTGGTTCATCATCTGGGTCAGATAGGCGATGGTGTACTGGAGTTCATTCTTAAAAAAACATTTTTTGCTAATGTAAAGGTAAGCGACATTCTCAGGAATCTCGTAATTTTCCGGAGGGCTAAGCATTTCTCCCTGATTCAGCGTAACCGACTTGCCGCCGCTAATAAGCTGGATGGCGATGGTACAACCATAACCCATCAGCACCTTAACAGCGTGCTCCCCGGTCATCCCAGGATAATCCTCACCAAATCCGCCAACATCAAGGATGAAAAGTTCCTTAGTGTTCTGGTTCTGGCCCAGCATAACCCTGGCCGCCTTAGAGGCAAAATTGCTAACATTAGCGGTGTCCCCGCCAGTAGTGGTAGAGCCGTCCCTAATGACAACCCCATCACAGCCCATAGCTGTAATGATACTGTCGCGTTCAAGAGCGTTGGGATTTTCCGTTAAGAAACTGTTTTTGTAAACTTTAAGTGTACCATGGCGAGTAAAGCCGTATGTGTACCCATCCGACTTATCCTCAGAGGGCAACGGTGCCTGCTGGTAAAGTACTTTCCCATTCCAATGGTCAACCGGTCCAATGGCCGGAACCATAACCTGCGCCAGCTCGAACAGAGAAGCATCCGTAATCTTCTCCTTAATGCCAGAGTTAGTGGTATTGCCGTAGGCCAAGTGCATCTTAACCTCGACAGGTGCACCATACTTATCGTGGTGCTTAATGCGGATTACCTTATAGGGGGAACTATCTTCCTCACAGTAACCCTCCTCGACCTTGATAACATCAGGGCCGTAGTACACGCCATTCCTAAGCCCATGCTCATGCAGGTCTTTAAGCATCTGGTCTGTCTTGCAGTTAAGCTCACCGCACTTCTTCATGGTAGAGCAAACTTCTGCGTAAAGACGATTAAGCGTTTCCATAGGACTATCGCCCGGAATAGGCTTAGGAGGAAGCACGGGGTCAAAGTTCATGTGGGGCGGGGGAGACATATGCCCAGTAGGGCGGTCACTCCAAGGCTCACAAGGGGTATGGCACCCTTCACGGCAACCGGGTCTCCAGTGGTGTCCACAAGGGCCGGTAAACTGTTTACAGTAAGCCTCGTACTGATTCCAATCCATAAGGTTCACTCCTTTCTTAATAGACTCCGAGAAATAGTGTTTCACACTCTCTGAATATTTCCCGGTCAATATTCAAGAAAGTAGCTCTAAAGGCTTGAAGCATTGAGCTTTCAGTTACCTGCTTATAGCCCTCGTAACCGTAAGCCGTGATAGCCTGGCCACGGGTAAGCCGGTCACTGTGCTTAATGTCAGTGTTTTCTGCAACCCTATCAGTAGCAGTTTGCTGGGAAGTCTTAGTGTTCTGCTTAAAGTCAGTCTCCCTATCGAGCTTATCCTCATACTCCTCATGGGTCACATCGTCAACCGTACCCTCGGAGTTACGCTCAGTGTCCTCGTCCTCGTTACGAGTAAGGTCACGATTAACCGTAACATCCTCGGTTCCCTCGGTGTCAGTATGAGCAATTTCTTGCGTAGTATCGTGCTGTTCTCCTTCCTTATGCTCAGTCGTGTTTTCCCGTGTATAGGTAGTGGCATAACTGCTTAAAGGATTACCGTGGGAGTCGCTATCACCTAGGACAAAGTTTTCTTGTGGAGTGTCGGAAAATAGCGTGGTCTTAGACCCTGTTTTATCTTCCTCATAAGTTGTATCTTTCTTACCGTCACGCTTGGTATCTTCCTTACCGGTAGTGTCCCTATCCGTTACGGTTTTCTCCTTTTCGGTCGTAACCGTGCCGTGGTCAATCGTCTCGTGGTCGGTTGTATCACGGTCTAAGGTTCCGTCCTTAGTGCCCTCCTCATGCTGGCCAACTCCCTCTTTAGAGATAAGGTCAACATTCTGCCCCATTCTGGCCTTGATACCCTCTGTTAAGGCGGCGGTGTCAATGCTCTTAATGAAAGTGCTTTCATCGTCACTCCTGCGGGTACTCTCAACCATCTTATAGGTACGGAAAGGAGACTCGATAAGATGCTCGCTCTTTTGGAGCTGAACATAATAGGGCATTATCAGGTTAAGCCTGGCGTTAAGATGGCGCTTAAACTCGTCGGCGGACAGGAAGTTAATCTCACGGTCGTAAAACTCTAAGATGAACTTACGTTCAAAGGTTGTCCTGTAACCTGCAATACAGGGATAGTCAAAGTCAAACAGGTTGTAACCCGAACGGATTAAGTCGCCTAACTCCATGGTATATTTAGCCATCCTTACCACCGCCTTGCTGCTTAGCCATAGCCTGCTGTTGTTTCATGTCTAACTCTTGTTGCTCTTTAAGGTAATCGTGCTTGAGGTCTACTGATACGGAAAGACCATACAATTTGTTAATGTCCTCGCAGGCTTTCTTTAACCAGTCCAGCACGGTATCCTTATTGAGCTGAATAAGCTGATTGTTAGACTGAACCTCATCTGTGATTAAGCGTTCTCTCTTTTCAGTGTTAGCGTTGTTAATTCCAAACCATGTTAAGCACTCGTCAAGTAGTTCGTGTTTGTGTCTCCAAAGTGCCATAAGGCCAGGGCCGTCCATCGGGTTTTGATAAGCCCTTTGAAGCTCGCCACTAATGCGGTTTGCCCCGGTAATGACAACCTCGTTTTGCTCCACTTCATCAACCAGCACTTGCATGGTTAACTTGTCGTCATGCTCCCCGGTTATCAGCCAGGGCCGTTTCATCGTCTTAGCATAAACATCAATGGTGCGTTCAGCATCGGCAATTCTGCTGGCCCAGGATTCGACCATAAAGAGCGGAGGATAAGTTACCTGATTTGCCCTAACAAGGACACAATCATCTGGGTAATCGTAAACCTTATTATAGCAGTTACTGATAGCTCTAAATCTGGTAAACTCCCAGTAAACATTCAGTTCACCATCACCCTCGCAGGGGAGTGCAAGATAACCAAGGGAGGGGTCATTAAAGAAAAGTGCTTTCCCGTCCCAATAGAGAGTCTCAAAGAGGAACCTCTCATTAACCGTTTCGGGCAACCCCTTGAACTCAAAAGCGTTCATATACAGATTAGTCAGATAAACAAACCAGTTGTTAAACGCTCTATTGTTCTTCCACTTAGCATCCTTGCGCTTGTTATGCTTACGCCAAGGGTCGATAGGGAACATATAGCTACCAAAGACATTAAGCATCGGGGTTCTCACTCCTTTTAACACCAATGTCGCCACTGGTGATATTCCAGAAGGTACAACCACTATTAAGCATACTGCATATTTGCTCTATACCCTCGTGGGGAACAGGGGCTTTACAGTTAGCGTTTGTGGTCTTAACATAAGTGTAGTATTGTCTTACCTTTAAGTTTGGTACTCCATAGCTATTAACATTGTAACCAAAGGCATCAAAGAAGTCATCGGCCGCGGTTAAGTCCTCAACGGTTGGTTGCCACCTATAAAAGCCAACCCGGTACAGGTTAAAGGCTACTGCTTCGGCACTACTGGCCGCACCTATCATTCTATCAGGAGCGTTATAGGCTTGGTTAAGATTGCCGATTTGGTTGGCTAACATGGAGCCACCAAGGGTCACATTGGTTAAGGCTGCCGTTGCCGCTGCTCCTTGCGCTCCTGCTGTGCCTACTGCCGCCAGTCCTCCCAGCCCTGCCAGTGAGCCAATGCCGGTCATTATCATGGCTGTAGCAATTCCTGCACCCACAGTCGCCGCAAGTCCGTTAGAGCCAGCCCACTGTGCAAAGGTATCAGAACGGATGGGGATTTGCGGATAGGACGGGAGGTTGATAAACTTCATGTTAGGTCTATCATCACTCTTATCCTGACGCACTCCATAGCGGTATCTACTCTCGATACCTCCACCACCTTGCAGATAATGCTCAATGGTGCCGCCCTCCTGGGCAAACTCCTCGTACTTAATGACAATCTGCTGACCTGTGGCCACCTTAGCCGTAGCAAATGCGTAAGGGTAAGTCAGGCATTTGGCGTTATGGACAGCGTTGCCATCACTCCTTAAAGTCTCCGCCTTTAGTGGCATTTTGGTGTTGAAAAATTTTACTGGCCCTGCGCCCTCTTGGGATAGTTCAGTAGGGACGTAAGTTACTGCTATTATTGTTTCTGCACTACTGTCATCTAAAATGGGGAAAGTGTCGTTAAACTCCTTGAGTGTTTGCATTAACTCTGAGGCACTTGAACACACCTTAACATAACAAGCCGTTGGCACCCCTGCAACGCTCCGTAACTCGTAGGTATAATCACCATTTTCGTTACTGGCAGCGTATATAACAAAGGTATTAGGGGTCAGGTCGCTGAAGCTACCCTCAGCCGCTGTATTCCATTCAGGATACATCTTTTCAATGACCCGTGGTACAAACGGTTCTGGGTTAAGGTACTTGAAACTCGGTGTCGTACCATTCCAATCGTCAGCCAGCTTAACATGGGAGCGTTCAATCAGGCACGCTCCTAACCCGTCCCGCAACTCGTCAAGGAATGTGAGCCAATAGTCTAAAGTAAACCAAAGTCGTGTGCTATTAGTGTTCACATACTCACGGTGCTTAACAGCTCCGTAATACCACCTACTACTATCTATGTCATTGTTCCTAAACATAATATAGTCAATCTGGGTGGTCTGGTCGTAGGGAAGTGCTACATGACAAGCACCCGGCGCCCATGCGTTGATAGAGCCTTTATCCGGTCGAGTATAACTATATTCGGTGAAGTGTCCTATACTTTTTCCAATAGCCCATGCGTCTAAGGCACCTTTGCTGTCTGCGTATACCGTATGACCGGCACATACTCCTAACCCTCCGAGTAAGTTACCCTCACAATGCCATACTGCCATATACTTAGTCCTCCCTTACTTGCCGTCCTTAGTGGCTTGCGTACCAAAGTAGAAGCCGATAACGGTAGTGTAGATAGGGATAAAAAGGTCAGGGGGCTGAATCTGCATGATACACATTACGATGAACGCAAGTGTCAGCCCTACGGTTACAAACGATTTCACGCTTACCAGTCTCCTTACGATAAGGCTACCGATACTCTCGTTAGACAGATTGCTCATAATCAAACACCTGCCTTAACAAGAAACACACAGTTTACGAAAGGAGAAGCCGCATACAACTGGTGAACATGGTAGTAGTA
This sequence comes from uncultured Muribaculaceae bacterium, assembly GCA_947625935.1. GTDB lineage: Bacteria > Bacteroidota > Bacteroidia > Bacteroidales > Muribaculaceae > JAJPXC01. Next base: position 13,644 of record CANQQE010000052.1, read on the forward strand.
AGACCGGTAAAGGTTACGAGCGTTCTCGGCTACCTTGAGTCGGCGCAGAGTGTCGAAAATACGGAGCCACTGACTATCACAGATAATGGCCTGCACATCCTCCATACCCTCACCAAACTCATCCACGGTTAGGATGGGAATGGTCAACTCCACAAACTCCTTATTGAACGCGCCAGTAAGAGTCTCAACACGGATACGGTTATTCAGGTTCGCCCGCATAATGATAAGGAACCGGGAAGCCTCCGTTTGCATCATAATTCCCATAGGGTTATAGTTCCTGTTTGGGAAACGCATAGCGGAGAGAATATCCTTAGAGGTAAGCACTAAACTGTTGCCAGTGTCAGTGTCTACAACCTCCGGCACCTCAATCTTCTGGGTGGCCTTCAACGGAATCTCCGTGTTGGTGTAATAGTCGCTCATCAACCGCTTAGTGTAGATGAACTCGTCGAGGTTATTAGAGGAATACATCTGGTTTACAATGGAGTTTACCAAACTCTGCAAGCCACCCTCCGCACGGAACGCACGGTTAATCTTTGTTTCCTCAATGGTTACGGGATAGTACTGCTCACGGTTAATCTTGTGATATGCCGCATAGACAGAGCTAGGCCACTTCTTAAACTGGTCGTCCTCTGCAATCGCAAAAGTCTGCCCCTCGATAATGTCACTCATAATCTCCTGATAGGTATCACCATAAGACATGGTTCCAGACTTAAAGCGAGACAGGGGATTGGTGATAGACATTTGCCACACCTTAGTCTTGCCAATCAGGTTAACCAGAGCGTCATAAATCTCATTACGGAGAGGGGCATACTTCTCGTCAGAGATAAGCACGCCAATCTTCTGCCAGTTAGCCTTGGATGCTTCCGGGATACGGTCGCCCCATTTAGGCTCCAGAATAGGCCATACAGCACTCAAAATCTGACCATTGCTTGCCAACTTAAAGCACTCCTTCCTTAATTAGTTTATTGAAAGCCTCCTCCGCCTGTTCGTCCTCGGACAATTCCGGGCCTTCAACCTCAGTGGGGGACTGGCCTCCTGTTACTCGTAGAAAGAGCTTGTGGTTAGTGTCCCTAAGTGACTGATTAGACGCCTCAAGGTCGGCCTGCTTAGTCTCGGCAATTTCCCTACCTGTAAGGTCCTCGTTAATCATGTCGTTAAGAGACAGGAGCTGTTCGGGCGTAAGGGGTTCTTGCTGGGTTAAAATTGCGGTGTATGCGCTTAAACGGTCTTTTGCACTAAATGCCATGGGGTTAACCTCCTTTCCTGTTAAGTCTAAGCCCTCCCTACTCTTATATTATAGCACAAAACACGCTTAATGTCAAGAGGAATTTTCACCCT
>CANQQE010000053.1 GCA_947625935.1 uncultured Muribaculaceae bacterium
ACTTCACCTCGCTTTTGCGGCAAGCGTCGCAGTCCCACCACCTATCAAGAGTCATGTCGGCAAACTCGACCCTGCACAGTTCAAGCCCGTAGGCGGTTCTATCAAATTCTTTTAATTGGCTCATGTAGTCGTGGAGGGACATTCCGTTCCTCCAGACGGTTTGCGCATAGGTCTTGTAACCTTTGCCCGCGCCTTTCTTTTTGCGTGACACAACTACGGTTGTGTGCTTCGCATAGAGTTCAGTTTGGTTCATAATTGCAAGTTAAATCGGTTTGGTTCGGGGAGGCGGCTCGACCCGCTCGACGTTTCTATATCTCCCCAATAATTCGCCTACCACAGGTTAGAGTTTATTTGCTCTTCTTGTACGGCAATAGACTCTTGATTAAATAATTCTTTCAAGAGGTCGACAAATTCGCGCACGTCCTTCGTTTCCGCAAAAAGCAATTCAATTCGCAGAGTTGTTTCAGTTACGATAGTTCCATTCCCATGCTTGTAAATACCTTGCGCCTCAAAGATAGTTCCGCCGTCAAAACGTTTTGCGATTAAATTCGATACGATTTTGTATGCCTCGACGGTTGAAATCTTTTGGCACTTCGTCTCTTTGTCGTTTAGTCCCATGTAAAGGGTGAATTTCTTAATCATAGTTATAAGTGTTTTAATTGGTTAATGCAACCCCGCCGATAGTTCGGCGGACGCTCTGGGCCTGATGCCTGTTTATACTCGCTCAGTCGAGTTCATTCAGCGCTGAATACAGCATCCTCAATCATTTGGCGCAATAGTTCAATATTTCCATTCTCAACAAAATCGCGGCCTTCATCGGTCTCATAATTCAACCAACAAGCCGCCATATTGCGTACATCTTCGGAATCTAATTCGTTGAGCCATTCATAACGTGATACATATTTACCCATAATTCAAGTAGTTTATTGGTTTAACATTAGGGGATGAAGAGGGCTTGCACCTCGTGAATAGTTCACCTGTCTATGCAGTTCACCCAGTGCAGGGATTAACGTGGCACTGCACGCTTGCCACAATGCGGTTGATTTACTGCAACCGCCACAGCCCAACTCGGGCGCAATTCGTTTGTCTATTCAACTTCACGGAATACGCCCGTAAAAACTTAACTCATGCTTCACAACCTCGCACAACAATTACATTGCGCTTTCAAGTCCATGTAATTCCACCTCATCGCACTTCCGGGCTATCGTGGCATGGCTCTACTCATGTGGTACAGTTCGCGAAAGGGTGTAACCCCCCTGTTAACGCTGTTATACGTTTTTTCGCTCGCTGGCTCCGAATGTCCTGCCGGAGACTTGAAATGTAAACCGCTAATGGTGTGACTTCATGGCAACCCCCTCGGGGATATAACGCAATATCAATTCAGCCGCCACTCCTCGGAGTGTTAAGCTACTCAATCAAATTTGCGCCGTCTATGCCGTCGCACGTTTCGCTATGTCAATGTTCGATTTTTCCGCCTGCAACTTTTTCCCGATTTATAGGCGTGCAGTGCCTATTTGCATCAATCGTAACCGCTTTTGTTGTGGTTACGGCGCAAAGATAAGCACTTTGCAATTACCGTGCAAATATTTGTTTACTATTAACATTTTATTAACATATAACTATCGTAATATATTGATTATCAATATCAATTAACAAATATTTACAATTGCTCAAAATATTATGTGTGACACCGCAAAAAATAATGAAAACATAAACGCTTGTAAATAAGCAATATAAAAGAAAATGAATATATTTAAGTGTTAAATATTAGTTAAAATATACGTCAACTATTGCACGGTAAAATGAAAATACATAACTTTGCAACATCAAAATCAAACAAAAAATATTAATCAATTAAACTTACACAATTATGACTACTAAAAAAGCAAACAACAATGACGTTATCACCGCAAAAGCTCTTGCAACTATCAAGAAGGATATCAACGCGTATAGGGACAGCTTTAAAAACGCAGTAACAATGATGTTAGAAGTATCTGCAAATAATAAGGATTGCAAGCGCGTATGTAATTATTTAGGTATTACAAGCGAGTCAATCAAGGCAAAAAACATTGCGGAGCTTCGTAAAAATGTACTTGACAAGCTCCCCATATATTACACGATAGAGGGCAGCGGCACACATTTTCCTGCACGTCTCCAGAAAATCAATAAGCACGCAAACATTAATGGATTTATTGCTGTCAAGGACAGCTATATTAACGCGCTACTATCGCTTGCTAAAATATTGTCAGATTCTAAAGCGTATGATATGAAGCATGTGGAATTGACATTTGCCGAAATTGATGAAAGTGGAGAGTACACTCCCGATACTGTATCATTTACGGCTTACGATAAAACAGGCTCTAAAATCGAATCCGACAAACAATCATACGTTGACTTCCTGAATCGTAACAAGTTAGCTAACCAAGTGGCAAACGAGGCTAAAGCAGCGTATCTAAGCACAAAATAAACATTATATAACATAACATCTTTTGAGTCCTGCAAATATTGTGGGACTCTTTTTGTTATGTATGTATGCTTGTAGTCAGACGAAGGCAGCTATTAGAGTGGATTGTATAAGATAGGGATATGTTTAGTGGGTAAATGATTAAGTGCTAGGCAAAATAAGGATTAAAACGCGCTGCGCGTATTGGCGATTTATGATTTAAATTGCTGAAAATAAAGGAATTAACCTGAAAATAACGAAAATAAAACACATTCAGAATTTGAAATTACCCGCCAAAAACGTATATAAGTGTATAACATCTAACAAATGACCGTTTATTTGTATTCTGGCATATTTATTATACAAAGATATATAAACTATCATTTTAAGGGCTATCGTTGAAATTAGGGGGTATTTCTGAGGCAAATAAGCGTATCTATATTTGTGTATGTATGCATAGGACATACCCCCCCCCCCGACACACCGGCAGGAGCAGCCCCCAACCTTTCCTCGAAATTTATTTTTTTATTTTTTTTGTTGTGTGGATGTTGCGTATAAGATAAATAATATATACTTTTGTGGAAGCATAGAGGAAATGGTAATAACTTCTTTTCTGTGATTACAATTAGATTGGAGGTGGCGCAAGGGTCTGAGAAGAATGGCGCCACTTTTTTGTGTTTTTAGTTGGGTTGGGAATGGAGTTGTTTTTGGGGATAATGGATTTCTTTGATAATAACTTTAGTTATTATTTTCTTTATATTATATAATATATATATTATGTTAGATAATATTAGGAAGGGGAGTATATAGTATATACAATAGTGTGGGGAAACCTTAATTTTAAGCTGCAAGTGGGGGTTTTGGGGTTCTTATTTCATGTTGTCGGGCATAAATTGTTGGATTTGTTTGGATATCCCGTTTGGATGTGTTAACTTTGCGGTGTGAATGTCAATCTCGACCTCTGATGTTTGCGTGAAAGATATTGAAGTTTCCCTCATCGGAGTGTGTCGAGACCTCCTTTGGGGGACTTTATTTGATGTTATAAATGAATAAGATTCAATTATTCAGTTCCTCCGAGTTTGGAGAATTGCGTGTCGTGATGACCGCGAGTGACGAACCTATGTTTTGCCTTGTGGATGTGTGTAAGGCTTTGGGCATGAACTCCACAAAGGTGGCACAACGGTTGGATGAGGGTGTGCTTTCAAAGTACCCCCTTTGACTCCGGGATGAGAACAGCAATCCAACTTTATCACCGTGGATTGCTAAAAACATAAGTTATAAATTTGTGTAGTTGGATAAATAGTTGTACTTTTGCGGGTGACTACTTTTAACTGCTTTCTAAGGTAAGAAATGTGAGAGGCGCATTGTTTGGGATAAACAGTGCGCTTGTTTATTGGCGTATATTTTGTATCTTTGTGAAAACAAACTATATTATTCATGATTAAGGTTGATTTATTAATCCGAGGTAATGCGCTGATTGACAGCGTTATGTTAGGGGGGGGTAATTTATATCAATGCCCCGAAAGCGATTTAGCGAATCATTTTGACTGTTCGGGGGCGATATGTGTTGACGGAGAGATACGCGCCTCGGACATAAAAGCGGGGGATAAAGTAATCGTAGTCACGGGAGCTGTAATCGGGGAGGGATGCGATGTCATATAACGGAAACACGATAAACGCCCCGATAAACCTACAGCAAGACGTCTACAAATGCTTGGGGCTTGCGGCTCAGAATGGAGCATTTTCAGTCGCGTATGCTTGTGAGAACTCCCACGGCAAGATAAACAAATGGGCTAAATACAAGCCCGAGAGACACAACTCCTTTGTCCCGATAACGCTCACGATGCGCAAGGGGAATAACTTCGGGCTGGCTCCATCCATGACATATACGACCAAGACGGCGTTTATAAACGCTGTCAAGAACGGCACTTTTTCGGGCGGGTGGGTCTACAACGCGCCGACAAGCACCAATTACAAACGTCTTAGTGACTTCGACGGCTACAACCACAATGCCACATCTCCATTCGGCGTTCTGAATCCTTATACCGGCTTCCTCCCCGCCGATAACACTATCAGCCTCGTCATCCCCGCAGAAGAACCCATAACGGATACAGACGGCGGCGATTCGGGGATAATCGGCATAAAGGACATGCAGAATGTCAACGACAATTACTCCAACTGGTACTTCGGCATCCTGCTGTATAATTCATCCCGGAATCTAATGGCCACGGCAACCAATCCGTTCAGCCAACTCGATAATTGGGAGGTGAACTTCGGCTATGTCGCGCCCTCAAATGCGGGGACTTACAAAGGCGTCCCCTTCCTATCGTCGAAGCCGTTCACAATATCGGGCGGCGAGCCGTCGAATTACAAGATTGTCGGCATAGGGCAGTCGGGTGTGAAGGTGGAGCTGAAAACCATGTCGGCTGTGTATGTGCCGTGGGCTACTTGTTGGTATATTGATGCTACATCGTCAAAGATTCAGTATGAGGTGACAATTACAAATACGGGTGGGTCAAGTGTGACATTGACAAATGTTGTGTTACAGATTGCGACGAGCGTATCGGGAGCAAACTCTACCACGCTCAAATCATTCGGCAGCGTGACAGTCGCCGCAGGTTCGGTTTGGCGCAGCAGCGGTCAGGCCACTCTCAGCTCCCGCTCATACCAGTTCTGCCAAATGGCCTACAACGGCTCTGCAAGTTCGGGCTGGGTTAACTTTGAGGAGCTTGAATCCCCCGAAGTCCCGGCCCCTTAATTCAAAGGATAATATTCTTGCATAATCCAAAGTTAATTTATATCTTTGCAGCACAAACGGGAGTCCACTACCTCCCGACCAAGAACTTATTATCAGCGTTCCGTGCGGTGTGTGTAGTGGTGCATCGTGCGGTTCGCTTTTTTCAACTACCATGACAAAGATTGAGAGACTTGAAAGAGAGCTTGACGAGGCATACCGTCAGAGGCTCGCCGCAGTGAAACAGAACAACCTGCATTGGCGGGAAATGGCACAGGCAAAAATAGAGCGGCTGCAAAAGGAGCTTATGGAGGCCAAGCGTTACGAGCCGATGAAGCTGAAAGACATTCTTGATGACAAAGGCGACGAAGTAAAGAACAAGGTCTATAAGTCGCTGTTGAAAATATCCCTCGCCGCCGATTTCGCCAACGAGTGCGTGGAACAGACGAAAGCCTATCTCAAAGAGCTTGAAATCAACAATTTCTCGCTTCGGGCAGACGTTGAGGAGTTATGCAAGCTCTCACAGAATGTAGCGTCTTTCGTTATCATCCCCAATCAGAATGTTCTAACGGACATGATGACAGACAATGCCGAATTTATCAGCATTTGCGACGAGGCCGCCGACAAACATCTTAACGACAAACTAAAACTTTGAATCATGGACATTGAGACATTCAAAAAAGCTAACGAGATTCACGACAATCTCGAAAAAGTCAACTCCGTTATTGAGGCTATAACTGTCGGTGATACATTCTCGCAGACATACCGACACGAACTCGCCAGCATGGTGAATGAGAATAAGGAATCGTTTCTGACATGGGCAAACAATCTGCGCATCAAGTACGAAACCGAGTTCAACGACCTCCATTGCGAGTGCAAACCCGCCGAGGACGACGAAAACTCCACAGAGCAGGAGAATCCGAAGTCATGAAGAAGTTGTTTAGATTTCATCGTGGCGGTCTTGCCAAGAGTCTTGAAACGACAATCGAGGTGTCGGGATTGTACGAACTGAGGCAGATACTTGCCAAGGATATGCCCTTCGCTCATAACGTGCGTATATCTCTTGTTGCTGACAAAGATGAACGGCTTCCCGACGAGTGGGGAGGGTATTCCCGATACGTCCTTGTTGACTTTGACGGCTTTCACGGCCAGTGCATCGGAATGTGCAATTTCTACGAGGATTGAGGTCATGGATGAACTCCTTGAACTTGCCCGTGAGAACAACACCATGCTCCAAAAGATATGCGCCTACGTTGAAAAGGTCGATTCGGCGCAGCACCGTGACAATGAGGACATGCGTAACATGGCAATAAATCTGATTGCAGACTTATTGGTTGACCGTTTCGGCAACCGCAATAACGATAACTTTAATAATTTCAGAAGATGAAAGGATATTTATATTGGACTTTGTTCCTAATTTTCTTGGTCTTGAAGCTGACCGATTTGATTGATTGGTCTTGGTGGTGGGTCACTTCCCCGTTGTGGATTCCGATTGCCCTTGCTGTGGTAGTATCCGTTTTCTGCGCAGTGAGTGGTTTTGAATTGAAAAATAAAGAGCAATGAACTGGAGAAGCGTAAAACTATTGTCCGAGGACGACTACGACAAGCCGTTATTATTGCGTGTCCGCATTAACGACTTTTATAGACAAAACTATGTGTCAGGATATATCACCCCGCAACGAAAATTTGTGTCAATATCGATTGTTAAAGATTCGCATTTTATGGCAGTTGACGGCGGATTAGTTCCCGATGACGCATACTTTATCCGCATTGACGAGATAAAGGATTGATTTTCAGTCTATATTAAACTTCGTAAAACTTTTTCCAAAACCTTTTGCAATTATTCGGGACTATTTTTGTATCTTTGCATTGCATTTATAAACTATTAAAACCACTACATCAGTATGGCAAATTATGTATTAAACGTGAATCTCCTTAAAATCGACGGGGCTTCACTACAGACCAACCCGAACACGGGCAAAAAAGCGGTGATAATTCCAGTTGACACCGCCGACATTTTCGTCAACGATGCGGGAACCGCCGCATATCTCGGCATAAATATGTACGAGAGCCGTAACATCCAATATGGAGATTCCCACTCATTGAAGCTGAAATTCAAAAAGGAAACCATTGACCGCATCGGCGTGGATGCGATAAAGAATAAACCCTTTATCGGCAACGCCAAGGAAAAACAAGCATACGGTGACGGTCAACAACAGCAAGCTCCCGCTCAGACACAAAACGACACTTATTCAAATTGGTAAGACATGGAACAGAACGAACAAAAAGAACTACTGACCTCCGTTAAGATAAAACTCCTTAGCGTGGATGCCGTAATGCCCAAGAAAGCCACATCCGGGGCTGTGGCGTATGACGTTTATGTGCCGAAAGACACAATCGTCAAAAAGGGACGCAATGTAGTGCCGCTTGATTTTGCCATTGAACTGCCGTCGGCGCAGTACGAAGCCAAGATTGAACCCCGTAGCGGATTCTCCGCAAAAGGCATGGAAGGATATGAACTTACCCGCAAGGAAACGACGACTACGAAGTTGTCTTCAATGGGCATCCAAATTGAAGAACACCAATCATTATCTTTTTTCGCTTGCTTGGATTCCGACCGTTTTGACGCACAAGTTGTCGTTGGCAAGGTGGATAGTGACTTCCGTGACGGTGTGGGCGTTATTGTCGTGAACCGTGACCACCGTGACTTTCTTGTCAAGAAAGGCACCCGCATAGCCCAAATGACCATATACAAAACTCCCGCCGTGGATTTCTGTATGGTTGAGGAACTGACCCCGACTGACCGCAAAGGCGGATTCGGAAGCACAGGAACAAATGATATTAACTAACTAATAAACCACTACGAAAATGGAAGAATTAAGAACGGACATCAACGATGTCTACGCTGAGTTTTTCACCGAAATGACTAAATCGTGTGACGGCAACAAAGCCGCTGGCGCCCGTGCGAGAAAAGCATCTCTCGAATTGGCGAAGCTGTTGAAGCAGTACCGTAAAGAATCAATCGAATCGGCGAAGAAATGAGGGATATAAAGTTAAAAAAGGCTGTATTGACCAACTTCCGCGGGCAGTCACGCGAGGTTGTGTTCAAGGACGGTATGACCCGTATCGTGGGATTCAACGGTACGGGAAAGACATCCGTATATGTCGCCGTTAAATGGTGTTTCTGCGGTGTTGACGAGCAGAACCGCACAAACTATGATTTGTTCGACCACAAGTTAGACTTCACACCCGAAAACGCCATCCCCGCCGTTGTGGAAACCACGGTTGACGTTGACGGCGCGGGATATGTGTTCAAGCGTCAGGCAAAGCAAAAATGGACGCGCCCCCGTGGAAGCTCCAAGTATGTCAAGGACAAATCAGACGAGTACCGCTTCTATGTTGACGGGTTGGAACTTTCCGCCACAGCCTACAAAGATAAGGTAGCCGAGGTGTTCGGCATGGATGTGGAGAAACTGAAACTCTGCATTGACGTGCTGTACTATCAGATGTTGGACTGGAAGGAACTCCGTAAGCACTTCGCCGACATCGTAGGTGAGATAAAGGATTCCGACTTGAGCGGCGACTACGCATCCATCATGCCTTACCTCGAAAAGTACAAAGGCGGCGAGAAAGCAAAAGACTTCTTGCGTCAGCAAATCAATCCGCTCAAACAGCAGATAAAGGACATAGACGCGGACATCAAGGCTACCGAGCGTAAACTTCCCGACCTTGAACCCGTGGCGGAAGCGGAAAGGCTCATATCTGAGAGAAAAGCCCGCATTGCTGAGATAAACAAGGAAATCCTCGGACTTGAAGAAGCCAATAAGCCGTTCGTAGAGAAGCGAAACAAAGAACTCGCCGAGCTTGAAACCTTGAAAAAGGAGATTCGGGAAAAGGAATCGGTTTATAACCTTTCTCAGAGCCACAAGATTGACAGCATTGAGCGTGAGCTTGCACAGGCGAAAGCCCATAACGCCGATATTGACAATCAGATGAAACGCAACGAGCAAGCCATTGCCAATCGCAAGGCCGAGATAAAGCTATGCAAGGAGGACATTGAGGATTTGGAGCAAGAACTTGAACGCCTACGCAAGCAGAACAAAGAGATGAAAGCCCGTGAGTTCTCCGACACTATATGCCCCCATTGCGGTCAGGAGCTCCCCGCCGACATGATAGCCGAACTGCGCACAAAATTCTATGAGGACATCGACAAGCAACGTGCGCCCATCGTTGAGCGTGGAAAGAAAATCTCCGCACGACTTGAAGCGCAGAAAGCGAGATTGGCTAAATTGGAATCGGAGGAAGTGGCACTTTCAGAAGTTCCAGATCGCATCGACACCGACGAGATACAGAAGCGTATAGATGACGCAAAAGCATCGTTTATTCCGTTTGCCGACACCGACGAAGCGAAGGCTCTCGCCGAGAAACTCAACGATGCAAACGATAATCTTACAGTTGTCCCCGAAGTCAACTCTGCGGAATTGCAGGAGGAAAGCAGCCGTCTTGTGTCTGACATTGAGGAACTTTCCAAGATAGCTTCACGGCGTGAAACCCATGCGAAGGGGTTGCATGACATTTCGGACTATCAAGTGCAGAAACGTGAAGTTGGAATCGAACTCGTAAAATGGGAAGGGCTTCTTGACCAGCTGATGGCACGTGAGCGTGAATGGGCCGACATCGTGCGTGACCGTGCGAACAGGTACCTTGAACACTCGCACGTGGAGATGATAGAGATAAGCAAATCGGGCGAGGTTAACGACACATGCACTTTGTCAATCAATAAGGTTGACCGTGGTGTGACCAACCACGCCAACAAGACCATCATCGGTATTGACATCAGCAACGCCATCTGCAAGCGTTACGGAGTGAACTTGCCGTTGTTCATTGACGACTTCGAGCATTTCACGTCCGACATGACCTATGCGAACGGGCGGCAGGTGATTACTTTGTCCGCCGACAAACATTACACTGAACTGACAATCCTTTCATAATTATGGTTGATTACATAGGCACGTTTCACATATCATGCTTACCGTTCTGCCAAGAGAAATTGGAGATGATTAACGGCGTGGAGAAAACGTGCCTTGTAATCCCTTGCGATGACGCTCAGTTTGTTCGTACCCGTAAGGGCGGGTGGTGTGTGAAGTTGTTGTTCACACATCTTGACCCCAACCCCCAACTGAGGGCGAGCAAAATATCCCTCAGCTACCGAACACAAGAGGACAAGTACCGTGGCAAGCGTGACGGGTCTTTCTACGATACGTTGGACATGGGCTTTCTGTACGTCAACGAAAGGAACAAAGCCCTTAAAAAAGACCGCACAAACAACATGACACCGATATTCTGCGACGGCAGGCTGTTCCTTGACAGCATACAGCGTGAAGATATAAAGGTTGACCCCAACACGGGGCGCAAGTATGTTGATTTCGCTTTCCGCAAGTCACAGCTACTTGACGCTTTCGGCAACAGCCATGAAGTCGTGGTGCGCACCGATTACGGGGAGCATCAGATAGGGGTCGCCAAGGAGATAAGGGACGAGGAGGGATGGTTCACGCCTACCCAACAGTCCCAACATGAATCAAATAACGAAAACAAACAAAGCCCCACGGAATACGAGGGGTATCAATGGTAAATCATTATGGCATATTTCATAAGCACAGTCCGTTACGACAAGACAACGGAGAACGGGCAGATAAAGACGGTCAACGAGGAGTATATTGTTGACGCATTGACTGTGACCGAAGCGGAAGCCCGCACGATTCAGCACGTCACTCCCTACATATCGGGCGAGTTCTCAATCCCGTCGGTCAAACGTTCCCGCATAACCGAGGTGTTCGGCAATGGCGGAGATTACTTTTGGACTTGCAAGGTGGCTTTCATTACGATTGACGAGCGCACCGCCACCGAGAAAAAGACAACATCGGCAATCCTTGTCCGTGCGGACGATTTCGACGGCGCATACCGTGCATTGCTCGACGGCATGAAAGGGACTATGGCTGATTGGGAATTACAGTCTATAACATTGTCAAAGATTATGGATTACATTCCACTGAACAATGAATAGTATCTTTTTGTCATAATTATAAGTTTAATTGGTTAGACGGATGGCTTGTGAAAGTCGTCCGTTTTTATTATCTTTGCAATGTGTTTTCATGGTATTAGATTTAAGGTTTAGAGTTTTCCGCATCGTTTGAGAAAATAATGCGGAATTTATTTTGTAGTTTCAAATATTATCCCTACCTTTGCGATATCAAAACGCGGGGTAGAGCAGTGGTAGCGCGCTGTGCTCATAACTCAGAAGTCGGCGGTTCGAGTCCGTCCTCCGCTACAAGATTACTCTTCGGCAGGGCATTGCCGAATTGGAGAGCGGTCGTAAGACTTCCAAAGCCATGCGAGGAAGCAACCGCGTTCGCATCCAAGAATCCCGATGACTTTAGTCACGGGAGTATGTCAAAAATAGCGTCCGTTACCGCTAATATGAACTTATTAAAGCCTCGCTCGGGTGTGTAACGGCCCCTTGCGGGGACTTTTATTTGCTATGAATAAAGATTATATCCTTTGGCTTTTGTTCGGCGACAGAAACCGTTCAATGATGTTCCTTTGCGCAATTCTGACAGATTTATACTTATGGGGATGAAAATAAATCTTGTGACGCTATGCTCTGGAATGGAAGCGCAGGGACAAGCGTTGAAACGGCTATGTACGGATTGTCCCGAACTTGAATGGGATTTGTTGGCGTGGTCGGAGATTGAACCAAACGCGATAAAAGCCCATAATGCCATTTTCCCCGAATATGCAGACCGCAATTTGGGCGACATGACAACGTGTGACTATTCCGTCATTAAGGACAAAGTGGATATGTTGTTTTATTCAACTCCTTGTCAATCAGTCAGTTGTGCGGGTCAACGCAAGGGTATGAAAGAGGGCGATGATGCCGCATCCTCATTGATTTGGCACACTAAACGGGCGATAAAGGAATTGAAACCCAAAATCGCAGTCCTTGAAAACGTGAAAGGGATGATAATGGGCGCAAACGCCAAGGAGTTCCACAAGTGGCAACATGAAATGGAGAGCTACGGCTACACCAACTTTTGTCAAGTGATGGATGCCCGTGACTACGGCGTGGCACAGCACCGCGAACGTTTGTTCATGGTGTCTATCTTGGACTGTGACGAGCCTTTTTACTTCCCGAAACCTTTCAAACTGAAGAAAAGGCTGAAAGACTACTTGGAAGATAATGTGCCTGAAAGCTATTACCTGAAACCCGAACAGGTTGCGAGGATAGTAGCGCACTGCGACAAAAAGCAAGCGGAAGGTTGTGGGTTTAAGACCCAATTCTCGACCAAAGACGAAATCGCCGCGACAATCACGAGCAAATACGGGTCGCGAGAGACCGACCCTTATGTGAAAGAAAAAACCGTAGGCATATCCATCCATCCGCTAAACCGCAAGATGGAATTTAATGGCTATCGCAGCGTCCGCTGCGATGTCGCACCGACTCTTACGGCACATGATGGCAAGGGCGGAGAACCTTGCGTATGGGAGGTTGAGCCGACGATTCAATCATTCGGCTCTTATGTTCCAAGTTCGGCTTGTGGCGGTAAGATAGTCAAAGCGGATGGCATTGCGCCCACCGTCATGGAAAATCACGGCAACGTGACTGCGGTGGCAGATCCACAGATAATCCAGTTATTCCAACTTTATCCCGATTCGGATAATACGCAAGTTGGCAGAGTCTACGACATAAATGGGATTTCCACCACATTGTCAACTGCTTGCGGAGGACACCACGAACCTAAGATTCTGACCCAAGTGAGAACCGAGGAAGCGAATGAACTCCGGCGCAAAGGCATAGAGGTGTTCGCCAACCGCCAGCTTGTCCCGCGAGAGGATGATTGCTCCAACACCATAACGACCGTGACCAAGGACAATCTTGTGCAGGAGCCGGTGGCGTGTGCGGTTAGAGGCAGGGACTCCGAATCGGGAGTCACAAAGCAAAAACTTGAAATAGGCGACACCACAGCGAACTGCATCACGTCCGTTCAGAAGGACTCAATGGTGGCGGAGCCTGCCGCCGACACAATTATAGCGAGTTATCCACCTAATGTGTCTGAAAAGACGCAAATCGCAAATGACATTCCCGACCCGTCGGTGTGGGTAGACCCGGAAACAAATAAGGCGTACTACTATAAGGACGGTTGGTTGTGGCGCATAAGAAAGCTCATGCCGACAGAATGTCTGCGCCTGATGGATGTGTCCGAGGAGGATATTGAGAAGATACGGAATTGTGGAATCAGCAAACCTGCCATTTATTCTTTGGCGGGCAACTCTGTTGTAGTTAATGTTTTATATCACATATTCCACAAACTGTTTGTGGATAAATCAAACCCGAATCAACAACTAACATTATTTTAATATGACAGCAATAATTATCCTATTTGCCTTATTCGTGGTGTTATTTGGCATAGCGGTATGGCGGTGCATAAAGGCAAACCGATTATTAACATCACTACGCATTGACTATCGCAACGAAATGAAGTGGCGTATAGCTGCGGAATCCGAAATTTGTGAGTATAGAGTTGTTGAAACCTCTTATGGGGCGTATGTCTATAAGCATTGTTTTTCTTATCCGAGTCAACGCATAATTGTAAAGGTTTTTCAAAACGACGACATTGAATATGCTCGTCTTTGCGCACAAGAATTACGTGACAAACTAAATGAAGATATATAAGCATGAGTGTAGTTTACATCAACGGAATACCCGTGGCTAATATGGGCTATGGATATTTGGATAGTTATTATCCACCGCAACAACGGCATCTTCGTGAGATGACAGAAGCGATAGATGTTGAGTATGAGGAAATTTACGAACAAGAAACAGATAATAAACATGAAGAAGATAATAGATTGGTGGAATGACCGCAAGGAAAGTTCCCGTAAGAATGAGATTGAGAATGTCCGATTTGATTTTAAGGTTGCCGAGCGAAACGGCAAAATTTATCTAATGCACAAAGGCTATGCGTTTGCGGTGATAGCCAAGGATATGTCCGCATCCGAGATAGCCGCCAAGTTGAACGAGGCGCGAAAAGCCGCATTGGAGTTTGAAGGGCTATGAAAATAACGGTAGAGAAATAAATGTAGAATTATGTTAGCATCCCGATGTCGGGCTTAAACCTCGCCACACAGCGAGCAAAAGCCGCAGAGATAGCCGAGAGGATAAAAGCTCT
>CANQQE010000054.1 GCA_947625935.1 uncultured Muribaculaceae bacterium
GACTAAGGAGCTGCCCCGTGGGGCAGGTTTCCTTGTTATCGTACTTTTGTCGGTATTGCAATCATTTCAATGTCCTGAGCCCCCGGGGCCGACCGGCCTGCGCCGTGGCTTCGTTCCCGAAAGCGGATGCAAAGGTAGGCACATTTTTTGAATCTGCAAATTTTTGGCGGGCATGGAATTTCCAATAAAATGCTAAAAAAGCACGGCAATTTGTTGTATTTCAAAATTATAAATTGTTCATGAAAGCCACTAAATTTAACCTTTATTAACACACAAACCCTATTTTTATCCTCTTTCTACCCCCAATTGCGAATAACGGGGAAATTGCGTAAATTCGCGGTATGGGAAGATTGTTATCCATCGACTACGGAAGGAAACGGTGTGGAATCGCCGTGACCGATCCGCTCCGCATAGTGGCTACCGGCCTGACTACCACCTCATCAGCGTCACTAATCAAATTTCTGAAAGAGTACACGGCCAAGGAAACCGTCGACAAAATAATAGTCGGCCTGCCAACGACCATGCGGGGCGAACCTTCGGAATCCATGCGCTACATCACCCCGGCCATAAACCGTTTGAAAAGAGAGCTTCCCGGCATCGAAGTCGATTTTTGGGACGAACGATTCACATCTGTTCTCGCCCACAGAGCCATGATTGACGGCGGCATGAAAAAAATGGCGAGGCGCGACAAAGCAGCCGTCGATGAGATGTCAGCCACCATAATCCTAAACGACTATCTACAAAGCAAAAACTACAATACTAATATATAGAAAAAGGAATGAGACTACCTGTCTATCTCTACGGGCATCCCGTGCTCCGCGAAAAATCAGAAGAAATAACACCGGAATATCCCGACCTGAAAAAGTTGGTCGAGGATATGTTCGTCACAATGTACGCATCGGAAGGCATCGGCCTTGCCGCCCCGCAGATAGGGCGCAACGACCGCATAGTGGTCATTGACGCCGATCCCATGAAAGATAAATTCCCGGAATGCGCAGGGCGCAAAATGGCACTTGTCAATCCTGAAATCACCGTGTTAGAAGGCGAAAAAGTCACTCGCGCCGAAGGCTGTCTGAGTCTTCCGGGGCTTTCGGAAAACGTTGCGCGCGTGGAACATATCCATCTCAAATGGCTCGATGAAGACCTGAAGCCACATGAAGAAGAAATAAGCGGTTTTCTCGCCCGCATAGTCCAGCATGAATGCGACCACCTTGAGGGAATGCTCTATATCGACCATATTTCTCCCATACGCAAGCAACTCATACGCGGGAAATTACATAACATCATAGATGGAAAAACAGGATGCGACTATCCTGCGAAATATGCGCCCAAGCGCAAACGCCGTTAACCTCATATATAAATCAAACTCAAATATGGCTGACGACAAAAAGGTAATATTTTCAATGGTGGGGGTATCAAAGACTTATCCACCGCAAAAACAGGTGTTAAAAAACATATACCTGTCATTTTTCTACGGAGCCAAAATAGGCATAATCGGTCTGAACGGCTCAGGGAAATCATCTCTGCTCAAAATCATCGCCGGTATCGACAAGGATTATCTGGGCGAAGTGGTGTTCTCGCCCGGCTATTCCGTGGGCTATCTGGAACAAGACCCGAAGCTCGACCCGGACAAGACGGTGCTGGACGTAGTGCGCGAAGGCGTCCAGCCAATAATGGACTTGTTGGCTGAATTTGACAAAGTCAACGAAGCATTCGCCGACCCGGATGTGCTTGACGACCCCGACAAGATGGATGCGCTTATAGCGCGTCAAGCCGAGCTGCAGGACAAACTCGACGCCGCCGACGCATGGGAAATCGACAACAAATTGGAGCGCGCGATGGATGCCCTGCAATGCCCGCCAGATGACCAACAGATCAAAACACTTTCGGGAGGCGAACGCCGCCGCGTGGCTCTGTGCCGCCTGTTGCTGCAACAGCCTGATGTGCTGCTCTTGGACGAGCCGACCAACCACCTCGACGCCGAGTCAATCGACTGGTTGGAACAGCACTTGCAGCAATATCCCGGCACTGTGATTGCAATCACTCACGACCGATATTTCCTTGACCATGTCGCAGGTTGGATTCTGGAACTCGACCGCGGCGAAGGGATACCCTGGAAAGGGAACTATTCGTCATGGCTCGACCAAAAGACCAAAAGGATGGCTCAGGAGGAAAAGCAGGCAAGCAAACGCCGCAAGACACTTGAGAGCGAGCTCGAATGGGTGCGCATGGCACCTAAAGCCCGACAGGCTAAAGGGAAAGCGCGTCTGTCGTCATATGACAGATTGCTCAACGAAGACCAGAAGGAGCGTGAGGAACGTCTTGAAATATTCATTCCCAACGGCCCCCGTCTCGGCAACAAAGTGATTGAAGCCTCATCGCTCGCCAAATCATACGGCAAAAAGACACTGTTCAAAGACCTGAATTTCGCACTGCCACCCAATGGTATCGTAGGAGTTATAGGCCCAAACGGAGCCGGTAAAACCACTCTGTTCCGACTGATAATGGGACAGGAAACCCCTGACGGCGGTACTTTTGACGTAGGCGAGACGGTCAAAATAGCATATGTCGACCAGACGCACCACGACCTACTTCCCGAAAAAAGCGTCTATGAAGTCATCTCGCAGGGAGTAGAGTCGTTCCGCATGGGAGGACGCGATGTCAACGCCCGGGCCTATCTGTCGAAATTCAACTTCTCCGGGGCTGACCAAGAGAAGAAAATAGGCGTGCTTTCAGGAGGCGAACGTAACCGCCTGCACTTAGCAATGGCGCTGAAGGAGGAGGGCAACGTGCTGTTGCTCGACGAGCCGACCAACGACATTGACGTCAACACACTTCGCGCTCTTGAGGAAGGATTGGAGGATTTCGCCGGATGCGCCGTGGTTGTCAGCCACGACCGCTGGTTTCTCGACCGCATCTGCACCCACATCCTCTCTTTTGAGGGAGACGGCGAGGTGGTCTACTACGAGGGGTCGTACTCTGACTACGAGGAATACAAAAAAGCGAAAAACGGAGGCAAAGAGCTACCGCGCCGCCGCTACCGCAAGCTAATGGAATAGCCATATATTGGCTCACATAACACAGATAACGGCTTGATTCCAACAAATCAAGCCGTTATCTGTTCACATTATCTATGGTTACTGAGGTCGGAGAGGAGGGAGGCGGCGGTGGTGGCTGCAGCGGGGGTGGAGCCGAGACGATGGCGCATAAGGCCGTAGCCGAGACGCTGGGCTGCGTGCTTATCGCCGCCCGGCAGCACCGCTCTCAGCTCTCGCTCGACGATGTCGGGCGTGCACAGATGGACAAGGGCTTCGTGAACAATCTCTTTTCCCGCTATCAAATTGGGAAGCGAGACGTAGGGAATCTTTAACACCCGCTTGAAAACCTCATAGGATATGCGGGAACCGTTGGCCCGGTAGCACACTACCTGAGGCGTCCCGAGCAACGCCGCCTCGAGCGTTGCGGTACCGCTCGTCACCATAGCCCCCTCGGCATACCCCATCAGCTCAAACGTAGCTCCCTCCACCACATGGAAGTCGGAGAACGACGAGTAAAACTCAGGCTCTATACCGGGTGCGCCGGCCACCACGGGAAGATAACCGTCCATGCGCTTGGCGACTTCGGCCATCACCGGAAGATTGTTGCGAATCTCTCCGCGCCGGCTTCCGGGGACAAGCGCAAGCAACCTTTTGTCAGCGGGCAATCCATGCGCTTCGCAGAAGTTTCCGCGCCCAGGCAGGTTCTCTATTTTAAGTGCAATCTCTTCGACAGACGGATTTCCCACATATTCGACATCATAGTCATGCCTTCGGCGGTAAAAATCGACCTCAAACGGCAATATAGAAAACACTTTTCGGACATATCGCTTTATATCCTTCACACGGTGTTCCTTCCATGCCCATACTTTAGGGGAAATATAGTAATAAACGGGGATATCCAGAGAACTTGCATATTTCGCCAGCTTGAGATTGAAACCGGGGTAATCTACAAGAATTAGCGCATCGGGTCTAAAAGCGGCAAGAGCTTCCTTTGCCCGACGCAAATTGCCAAGCACTTCGGGCAGATGACGGGCGACTTCGCAAAACCCCATATAGGCCATGCGGTTATAGTGTATCACCGGGTCACAACCCGCCTCGGCGGCCATCATGTCGCCACCGAGGAAAGCGAAATCCGCCATATGGTCCGCCTTGCGCAAAGCGGCTATAAGCTGCGCCGCATGAAGGTCGCCGGAAGCCTCTCCGGCTGAAAAAAAGTATTTCATCGCAACGCGAAGATAATAACTTATTGAATAATAATGTCTATATTTGCCCGACTGATTGATGACAACAAACACTCTATATTTCATTTACGGGCTATGCGTCATGTTCTATGCCATGATAGCGTGGACTTTTTGGCGCAAAAACAGCGAGCGTCTGTCGCGCCTCGTCACATTGTTAATGGCTACATTGGCGGCGCAAAGCGTCAAGGATCTGTTTTTTATCGAAGATTTCAATCCTCACAATTCGGGCATCTGGATGATCATGACCTCTCTCGATATGATCGCTGTGCCTATGTATGCGTTTATTCTCATTGAGCTTTGCCAACCGAAGACGTTGACGCTAAAAAAGATGGTAATCCACGAGTCGCCTTTTGTAGCTATGCCATTACTGCTGTTGATCACCGGCGAAACGGTGTTTTATGACATTGAAACGGGGTGGGCAGCAATATATGGATGCTACTATGCCATATGGACTTTGAGAGCGATACCGGGCTATCACCGGCATCTGAAACAATGCTATTCTTATATCGAGAACGTCAATCTTAACTGGCTAAGAATCATCCTGTTCTCATTTTTCATAATATTGGGGCTATGGGTCACCGACTGCCTTGTAATAAACCTGAATATTGAAGCGGCCTACATGACATTCTCACTCATAATATGGATGTCGATATGCTATTTCATCTATAGGCATGAGTCAGTCATAGACGAACTTGGCAACCAACCAGCGCAGCAAAACTGCACACAGGCCGACGCCGCAGGCAACCTGTCACTCGACCAACGCATCGCCAAACTATTCAGAGACGACCACATATACCTAAACCCTCAACTAAAACTATCGGATGTTGCAAAACTCGCCGGCACCAATCGGACATACCTAAGCAAGTATTTCAACCGCGACAATGGGATGACATTCTATGATTACATAAACAATATGAGAATTGACCATGCCTGCAAACTGTTGACCGAGACCGACAGCAAAGTCGAAGAAATCGCTTACAGCTCGGGGTTTAACTCTCTATCGACTTTCCGGCGGTCGTTCACACACCGACTCGGTTGCACGCCTACCCAGTATCGCAGCATTTACACCCCCCCCCCATTAACCTTTGTAAATCAGCCATTTACGCCACTTAACTCTTTGATTTATTCGTATTGACGCAGTTTTTTACGCTTTAGGACTCTGTTTTTTACATAATGAACAGTAATGTCTGTGGGGCACATCTAAATTTGTGAACGTCAACCGACACCCGCGACACAGCCATTATTAACCCTATTAAAAGCAATAAGATCATTATGAGAAAAACCTTAATCCACGCAGCCCTATGCGCCATGATTGCCGCCTCCATGACTTCGTGCGGCGGGGGCAGCGCACAGAAAGCAATCATTTATGGTGAGATACCCGGAATATTCGCCGAGTATAATTCGGAGCGCAACATAATCAAAGAAAAAGCCAAAGAGGTCAACAACGCAGAAGATTTCGCCAAACTCACCACTAAAGCCGATAAGCTAAAAGAGGAATTGAAAAAGGATCTACAGAAAGCGGGCGAAAGCTATTCAGGCAGCGTGATCGACGCAGAGGGTGTAGACGGCCTCAGCATCGAACAGCCGCTCACACTGATTTATGACGGTTTTTTCAGCTCGACAACAGTAAGATTCAAAGTGGAAGGTAAAGTCGTGGCGACCAAAGATATAGTGCTTGAAACATCAGAATCATGGATCAAATACTACACCAAATATCCTGAAAAGCTCATAGACAGCAATGCCCAGCTTAAATTTTATGACGCTGAAGGGAAAGAATTGATGTCGCGCGCCATCGGCTCGTTCAAGACCGAAATCTCTGACGGCAATATGATAATCCCGTCGGGAAGCGTGATGAAACTCAATCAATCGCTCACTATAGGCGAAAAGAGAGCAGAAGACGTATTAAAAACCACAAGCCTGAAAGTATCACCCTTCTAAAACAACAATAACCATGAGAAAAACCATCAAAGCGGCAATTGCAATAGCTATCGCCGCAATCATCGGCGCCCCTTCATCTGAGGCACAGTTCAGCAAATTTCTAAAAAAAGCGCAGAAAACTGTCGAGCAGGTCACCAAGCCGCAACAACAAGCCACAGAAAACGGCGCAATCAAAGTCGCATCGGTTCCACTACCCAACGGGGGAACAATCGAGAACCCTTTCGCTTCGGCAGCCGACATCGAGTTAGTTGGGGCTTACGGAAAATCGACATCCACAAATTACGGGACAGTCTACTTAGTGTTCAAGGTCAACATGAAGCTCAACAAGTCTAAAATCGGGCTCGGAGGCACCGAAAGCGGAGCGAAGACAATGGCAGTTGACTATGACGGCAACAGCTATTTCACCGACAGCATGGCCTCACAGAACTGTGACGTCACCGAAGGGATTCCGGTGAAGGTGAAAGTCGACGGCAAGTTCCATCAATTTCAGGATGTGAAGAAAAGCGTTCAGGCCTTTCAGGTCATGAAAGTGAGCGTCTACATCGACGCTTCCCATCGCGGCCAAATCACGCTCCACGACATACCCGTCCAATGGGATGTCGATGCAGACTGAGAAACACACCGATAATAACGATGGAGGCCGCTTATCCTGACGGAAAGCGGCCTCGCTTATCATTGGAGAGGTGTTGAAGCGATTATATTGTTTTACTTGATTTTCAAAGATTGTCCGGGCTTCAATTTCGACGACGACTTCAAGCCATTGAGACTGCAAAGCTGCTTGACGGTCATGCCGTTGCGGGCGGCTATGCGGCTGAGGCTATCGCCCTTGCGCACTTTATATGAACGTGTCGATTTTGATTTAGACTTTGATTTTGAAACCGCGGTTTTGACCGACGATTTGTGGGTCTGCTGATATTTTGCCGCATAGTCGCGGTTTGCAGCAGGGTCAAAGTTACGGGCGTTCTGATATGTGTTTTTGTCAAATGTGTAACTGTCGGTGTGAACGGTCTGGTTCGCGAAGTCGAAGATAGCCGCCGGGTTAATCGGGTAGCCCATGAAACGGGTCTCGAAATGCAGATGCGCGCCGAAGCTGCGGCCCGTGTTGCCTGCCAAAGCGATAGGGTCGCCCGCTTTTACAACCTGATCGGGTTTCACAAGGAACTTCGACAAGTGGCCGTAGACGGTTTCAAGCTCGTTGGGGTGGCGCATCACGATATAGTATCCATAACCGCGACGCTCAAACTTTGTGAGTCGCACCTTGCCGTCGAAAGCAGCGCGTATCGTATCTCCTACCTGCGCTTTCAGGTCGATACCTTTGTGCATACGACGGAAACGGGCGCGGTAACCATAAGGCGATGTCACATAACCGGGTGAAGGCATAGAGAAATTGCTCACATCAATCACCTTGCGGTGTGGCACGTCGGCGTTGCGGTAGCAATTCACGAGCTGGCTGTCCCAACCCTCGGTGTATATATCCATCTCAGGTTCTTCCTCCTCAGCGAAGAGCTTGTCGAGGAATTGCTGAGTATCTTCTACTTTAATCTGGTTTCCGATGTTCTGCTGTCCTGCGATAAGGTCGCGGTGCTCAGCGGTATGTGCGCCCGGGAGGCGATAAGTTTGCGCCGACATCCCCAAAACAGCCATCACGGCGAGAGAAATCGTAGCAACTATTTTAGTCGATTTATTAAAAAGCATTAGTTCAGGTAAATTTCTAAGTCGTTAATTCAGGTTATCAGCTCGCGGGAGGGAGATTTTTTAAAGAAAGTGGTGGTGATAATGACCATCGCTCGCTGAAGAAGTTTTTATGTTTCTTTCACTCTTTCCTTCTGAGTTGCCCAAATTTACTACTTTTTCGCGTCTTAATGAAACTATGGGACGATAAATAATGCTAAAATGTGATTCGCAATACGAATATCGGCACTTAAAACGCTGAGACAAAAGAGTTTATTGAGAAATATGTTTTACAACATATTTTCGATATTTACTGTTTCCACGCCATAATCGGTGTTAACCGACTGTTAAAGAATGAATTTTGTCATCAACTGATTCGGCTCCAGTCGATAGTGCGCGCGGTCGATTGCGCGATAGCCTGTGACAAGCGTCTGTTGGGGGCTGTGGTAAGCTCGGGATCGGTATCGAGAATGTCGGAAGCCGCATCGCGCGCCAACTGCACAATCTGCCCGTCGGTGGCGAGGTTGGCGAGTCGTAAATCAAACGGAATCCCGCTTTGCATAGTGCCCTCAAGGTCGCCGGGGCCGCGCATTTTCAAGTCGGCCTCAGCCACGACAAACCCATCGGTTGTCGAAGTCATGATTTCAAGCCGTCGTCGAGTCTCGGCAGCTATGTTGTGGCGCGTCATCAGTATGCAATAGCTTTGATCGCCACCGCGCCCCACACGCCCTCGTAGCTGGTGGAGCTGCGAAAGCCCGAAGCGTTCGGCGTTCTCAATCACCATCGTCGTGGCATTGGGGATGTTAACCCCCACTTCGATAACAGTCGTTGCCACGAGAATATCAGCCTGATGAGAGGCGAAAAGCATCATCTGATGGTCTTTCTCGGCCGGTTTCATTTTGCCGTGGACATACGCCACACGATGGTTCGGGAAAGTCTCCTTTATCAACTCATATCCTTCTTCAAGCGAGCGGAGGGCGAGCTTTTCGTTTTCTTCAATCAATGGATAAACTATGTAGACCTGCCGGCCTTGAGCCAGTTGCCGACCAATGCCGCGGTAAACGTCATATCGGCGGTTATCGTAGCGGAGCAACGTCTCCACCGGTTTGCGCCCGGGAGGAAGCTCATCGATCACCGACACATCGAGGTCGCCGTAGACGGTCATGGCAAGAGTGCGCGGTATCGGTGTGGCCGTCATGACAAGAACGTGGGGAGGAGTCGTGTTCTTATTCCACAGTCTCGCCCGCTGCGCCACGCCGAAGCGGTGTTGCTCATCGATAACCACGAAACCGAGATTATTGAACCTGACATTATCCTCAAGCAAAGCATGGGTGCCTACAAGTATGTGAAGCGACCCGTCGACGAGTTGCTGATGAATCAGATCGCGATCTTTCTTGCGTGTCGAGCCGGTGAGCAGCTTCACATTGACCCCGACAAGCGCCACCGCTTTAGCAATTGTCTCGAAATGCTGTGTGGCAAGTATTTCTGTGGGAGCCATCAGACACGCCTGCGTCTTATTGTCGAGGGCTATAAGCATACAGAGCAACGCGACCATCGTCTTGCCACTGCCCACGTCGCCTTGCAGCAACCTGTTCATCTGTCGGCCCGACCCCATGTCGGCCCTGATCTCCTTGATTACGCGCTTTTGCGCCCCCGTCAACTCAAAAGGGAGGCACTGGGAGTAGAAATTATTGAAAAACCGGCCTATGCGGGGGAAATAGAATCCGCCCGACATTGATCGCCGCCGGCGGGTGTAGCGTTGGATGTTGAGCTGCAACAAAAGCAACTCCTCAAATTTCAATCGGAACTTTGCCCGCTGCAACTGATCATTGTTGACAGGGTTATGGATAGCTGTCAGAGCCTCACGCAGCGGCATGAGTCTGTAGCGGGCCACCACATCAGGAGGGAGAGGGTCGTCAATGATAGTCGCGGTGGCGAGCGCAGTCTGCACCCAGGCGAAGATGGTGCGCGAGGTGATGCCGCGGTTACGCAGCTTGTCGGTAAGCGGATATGTACCCCGCAGACCTTGCATCGCCCCTTTGGACCCCGGCAGGTCAATCTCGGGGTGGGCCATGCTCCAGCGTCCGTTGAACTCGGTCGGCTTTCCGAAAATGATGTACTCGTTGTTGGTGAGATAAGTCTGGCGTATGGCCTTGATGCGGTTGAACCAAACCACCTCCATCAACCCGGTGCCATCGCTGAACAGCCCAATGAGCCGCGACTTAGCTCCCTCCCCTTTCAACGTGAACGACAGAAACCGTCCCCTGAGCTGGCAGGCAGGCATATCGCCCCTTAGCTGCTTTACAGTGTAGACGGTCGACCGGTCAACATAGTTGGACGGGAAATGATAAAGCAGGTCATAAAACGACTTTATGCCGAGATCCGCCGCAAGCAGCTCGGCTCGTTTCGGGCCAACTCCCTTCAGGTAAGTTATGTCGCGCAGTCGCAGGTTATTCATTCGGGGTGCAGCTTATCTTATCTGCAAAGATAATTCAATTTGGCCAATTAGCGGCACGGGGCCGCAAAAACAAAGCGGGGCGGCCCAACGCCGCCCCGCTCATTAAATCATGGCGCATAAGACTTACCAAGCGGTAACTACCTGACTGTGTATTTACCAACAGCGGCACCCTGCTTTATTACATAGATTCCAGCCGGAAGATGCGAATCGCTCATAATACCTTTGTGCATCAGCACGCCGCCGATTGAATAGACTTCAACCGGCAATGACGGCTCATAGTCAGAATCGCAAACGATATCATCCACGCCCGATTGCGGGCTTTCAACAACCGACCCGAACATCTTGCCGAAATTAGAAGATTTATAGGCATCGACCGACCCTTCAGGCACATATAGCGTAGCCCATTGTCCATACAGATTAGGCCATTGCACTGCAAATGGGAATTTCATATCAACAATTGGCGGCTCAGCCGACTTACATATGACCTTGTCGGAGGAAGAATATGTTATGGCATAGTTCCTGATGCGCTTTACCGATGCGGGTATCTCTAACGGTTGTTCATATTGGACATTGGAAATAGCCCACTTCCCGATAGTCTCAACAGGATAAACCACCCCATCAAGCGATACCTCAGACGGCACGGCAATCGTTTCCGCCGAATAGTCCCCGTTCCCGTTGTAGCCCGTCAACTCCGCGGTTTTATAAAAACGGTCGACCTTGAATGTCCAGTCGCCTTGGGTGACATCGACCCAATCTATATCAGCCACAATATTACCAAATTTTCCCCACACCGGATGACATGCATAAGCATTCAGACAGTTCTGTTTCACATGAAGCGTGATGTCAGGCAAAGAAGATTCTCCAGAAAACGAAGATTCATAGACAGTAGGCGGCGTTTCAGGCAACATCCACAATTCCTTTACATCCCACATAGCCCATGGCAGAATCTTTGTTACATTCTCGTCCACCGTCACGTTCTTGGCTCTGACGGATCCTTGTTGAAGGACACTAACACTCGGCGGAATCGTCAACTCGGCATTTCTACTAAGCGGCGCAACGTTGTCACCTAAAAAATCAAATAAGTCGCCCCTAAATTCCATTTCAAGCAAAGAACTACCGTAAAATTCACCTCCAAAAGCATCACATCCTATATGGGATACTGTTGAAGGGATAACCACAGACACCGCCACATCTAATTCTTGATCCGACAAATTAAACGCATAATCACCTATATACTCCAATCCTTCATTAAGCAGCAGATTGTTTATTCTCTTATTTTTATTATACGACCAATCCGGCTTAAACGAACCATGGAACGCATAATCACCGATTTTTTTCAACGATTGCGGCATACGTGGGTCTACCTCAGTTCCGTAAAAAGCCCCCTTCCCAATCTCTCTGATTGAATCAGGAAGACGAAATGAGTAGTCAAAGGAGGTGTAATCCCATGTGCCTAAGCATTCGTAGAAAGCAATGTCACCTATCACCTCGATACCTTCGGGCAAACTGAACGAGGTTATGTTCACACAGTCCATAAATGCGCACGGGCTGATTTTCTTTACAGGCACCGATTGATAATCCCAGTTGACCGACTCCATCACCTCAACCGAAGTGCATTCGCGGTCGACAGGACCGATAACAGTAGCGTATAGTCGGCCGCTTTCGTCCCATTCCATGCCATAGTACACGCCGTTGACCTCGACATAGTGCGCCACGGGATTGTAAGCGTAGTCAATATCTTCATATATTTTGTCGGCGAACAGGCTCCATCCGTCCGCTTCCCTATAAGCCGCAGCCGTTCCAACCGGGACATGCAATTCAACCGTGCCATCTTCTGAAAAAAAACGGGAATCGATGGAACTGACAGTCGGAGGGGTAGGTGCGGCACATTTTATAGACAGGGATGGATTATGATCACCTCTGTCATTCCAGTTGATACTAACCGTCTCCATACTGAAACCCATATTAGCTCTTAGTATTGCTTGTCCCGGGATTGAAGGGTTACCATTTAGCGTAAATTCGTACTGAGTCGAGAATGCTGACAAAGAGACTTCATCTGGATAAGGCACATATTCGGAGAATGAACCTATACCTATATTAATAGGAGTGACGCTACTCGCATAATCGACTGTCACCGACTTCAAAGCTGACCAACCCTCAAACGAGTTGGAAAAATGAGAGTCCTTTATATGAGCATGTGTAATATATGAGCCCTCAGAGCTTTCCCAAGAAGGCCGCGGAGCACAAAACTTGTTATATACAACTTTTTTTATGCCATAATAACCCGAATAAGCACCAGGCTCGATATACATCACGGGATACTGAACCCCGTCAGCATAAACATAATCAGGCAACTTTACGCCCATTATCGCAGCATTTTGGGTCAACGCACCAACCAACGTAGCATAGACAGCAATCCCATCATCAGGAGCGTCAGGGTCTAATATAAGGCGGTAGCGGAAGCCATCGACATCAACAAAAGAGTCAGCGCCAGCCCCCATCGGAACAGCCATGGCCGACAGCGTCAACAATCCACAAGCGAGCAATCCCGCAGGATTTTTCTGTTTCGCAAAATTCTTTTTCATAACTCACAAACGCGATGCAGCCGCCCAACGCATCATATATAATTAATAAAGGTTAATAACAATGGAAAACGCAGGCGACTATTACCCAAGCATACCGGCACAAGCATTAACGCTTCCACTGAACAGAAAAGCGCGCAGATACCACCAAATTGATTTTGAGCAAAAAAGAAGCGCGAGGATTCATGTCTGCTGCCCGTCCCGCTATCTGAGGCTCTGGAATTGCCCACCACTGCTGAACGGACAACGCAGAAGCCTCACGCAGAATATACCCCACCCGCTTTTTCAGTTGACATTAGCACATGTCAACTCTAAGCAGCGATGTACATATCCACATAAGACATCTACCGCTGTCTCGCTCTTGGCAGTGGCTAAAATTTACCAGATTTATAGAATACACATCTAAAATGAAAATAATAACCAAACAAATGAAAATAAATACGCTGTTTTA
>CANQQE010000055.1 GCA_947625935.1 uncultured Muribaculaceae bacterium
GAGTCCGGTACAATACCGAACTCTTTCTCAAATCGGATAGTTAGTAACCTGTCCAACTTTTGGGGGTCACTTCACTTGTTAGACAGTCTCTTTTATAAAACACGATTCTCTTAAGGGGAATTATTTCACGACAACCCGGCGGGAGAAGTCGTCGCAGACGACGATGTAGAGACCGGCGGGCAAGCGCAGTGAAACCACCGTGGCTCCGGGACGGCCATCGTAACGCGTGACACCGTCGAGTGAATAGACTCTTATGAGGTTGTCGGGGGCGACATTCTCGATCACGAGAAGGCCATCGCGGCAATAAGCGTCCCATGAATGGTAGTCGAGCTCGGCAACCGATGACCCCCCTGAGAAATCAGAGATGGCCACATCGTCGAGATTAAGACGGCTCGTGGAAGAAGCCACCGGGCGCACAATCTTCACGCGCCCGTTTCCGGCACGCCGCACCGGCACGGTGAACTGTTCCCATTCCCCCTCCTTGGAGCAGGTTACCTCTCCGGCCTTAGTCCAAGAAACGCCTCGGTCGAGCGAATAGTGAACCTCGATGGTTGAAGCGGCATCGTTGTTCCATTTACGGGCCCAGAACGACACCTCGCCGAGACCATGAGCCTTGTCGGCGAGCATCGCTACGGAAGCCTCGGCAGTTTTTCCGAAACGCACCGACTGGTAGTCGGAGTGGCGCGGCTCGGTGTTACCGGCGTATATTCCCGCGCCTGACAATGCCCAGTCGCAGGTCGCGCCGTGATATGTGCCGCCGCTATAGTTGCCCAATCCCGAGGCCGGTTCGTCGAATCCTTCGACAAACGTTGCCTGTGACGACACGATAGCCGAAACCTCGACATCGTTGGAATAATCGCCTGCTGTAGCCGTCAGCGAAGTGGTGAACTCGCCCTCGGCGGCTGAGTTGACACGCATATAGAAACGATCCTCCTCTGAATCGAGGAGAGTGGAAAGCGCCCACGAATTTTTGTCGGTGCTGACTTCAAACGGCGCAGTGACTTTAACGGTGATGTCGGAGTCGATATTGTCAATGTCGAGAAGCACCTCGGCGGGATCGGAAGGCATACCCGGAGCAGCGGTGAAGAAAAGTTCGCCGTCAAACAGGAACTGAATAGATGGAAGCGGCTCGCCGGTGGTCACTTTGACCTTTGCCGACTCGATGGCACCGTTACCGAGCCAGTAATAATATATAGTCGTCGCCTCAAGGCCGGTAACCTCATAGCTTCCCGCAGCCGCGTTGACTGTGACGGGATAGCCCTGCACCGGAGTCATATCCTCGCGTGACAGATATAGCTGATAGGTAGCGTCAGGGCCGTCGATATTCACCCACCGAGCCACGAAAGAACGGTCGGAAACGGCGGTGGCCTCATCGACGGGAATGCCGTCCATCGCCTTGGCCGACAGGTTGACCGACACTTTGGCATCGCCCGACGACAGAGTCAGAACGCCCGCGGCTGAAACCGCAGTGGCCGACGAGAAGCTGACCGTCAGCGTAGCACCGTCGCCGCACACAGCGGCCTTAGACAGCGAAGCCGCGGATACGGAGAATCCGGCACCCGACACCGAAACACCGACATCGGATTTCAGAGCCGCACCCTTGACGGTGATGGTCATGGAACATGGGCGACCAATCGACGTAACACCGAGATTGAACGCCGAGCCGGCTACGGGGTAGGTAATCACAGGGTCAACGTCGCCGGAAGCAGACCATGGGACATTTTTCTTATCGCCCCAGATGTGGTCGGCAAGCGAGGGGTAGTCGATGAAAGGATTACGGTTTTTCTGATGTTTGCTGACCTCATTGTTGCGCTTCACCTCCTTAGGGCTAACGGGGTCTTGCTGATGCCATTTCATCAGCAGGTTGACAGCCCATGTGGTGAAAGCCGGGTAGCTGTTGGACGCAAGCATAGGTGAATCCCAGCCGGAGATGCGGTTGTTGTAGCAGGCCGCCATATAGAAGTAGGAACGAGCGAAGTCGCCTTTGTACTCATCATCTGGTTCAAACACCTTGCCTGAATATCCGGGGAAAGTCGATGAGCCGAGCCTGCCGAGAGGTTTCACCGATCCGTTTGAAGGGAGAGTTGTGCCTCCCGCACATTCTCCATAAGGGAAGTTGCTTCGCTGCCCGTTGACCTTGCCGTCGGTGGGATAAAGGTGATAGGCGTCGGAATACATGGGTGACTGGTCGTTAAACCAGCTTTTAGGGAATGAATGCTCCTTGTTGATACAGTCGCCCACCACCGAATAGTTGCCGCAATGCTGCTGTCCGACTACCCAATGCTTGGTCGAATACATGTCCCATACAGTTCCGTCGTCGCGGACATCGGAGGTCTTGAACACGTCCCACAGCCCTGACTTATAGCCTATGGTGGTATGAGAAGATATTTTAGCGTGAAGGGCTGTGAGCAGCTCTTTGCCGCTTTTACCCTCGCAAGATGAATAGTAGCCGTCGGGGGCCTGAGCCACCGATGTCGACAGACCCGCAGCCATAACCGCGGCGGCAGCCAGTGAGTACACTCTGTTATTCATAATCGATGTTCTAAGGTTAACTTGCGAGCGTCGTGACGCTCTGAAAAATTTAAGGGGTATAAAAGTACAAACATGGTTGAAATTATGCAAAATATATTTTATTTATTAGTCAATTAAAAGTAACTTTGCCGATATAAACAACTATCAAGCATCCATGAAAATACATCTACTCACCTTAGCCATGGCCACAGCCATCGCCTTCCCATCAACCATAAACGGCTCAACCGTCCATGAACTCCGCGGCGAGAAATTTGACGTTGACACCCTTCGCCACTACAAAAACGGCCCCGGCATGACCTTCACCGCCCTGCGCTACCAGTCGCAAACGCGGTCGGCCAAACACTTCACGGCATATGTTGTCACGACAGACCTCGCAAACTCACCCAACGTGGATTTCAGGATGCACTTAGGTAAGGACTCGGTGCACACGGCTGAGCGCGTGACCGACGTCATCAAGCGGAAAAGCGACGCCGGCAACCAGTATATCGCCGCCATCAACGGCGACTTCTTCATCACCTGGTCGTCAACCCCGGGGATGCTTGGCTATCCTAATATGACTGCCTGCTCCGACGGGCAGATGGCACTGAGCGACAACGTGGACCACGACAACCACGTCGACGCCTGGATTATGGACCGCAACCGCGGGATGTGGTGTGACCAGACGGTGCTTGACAACACCCTGACATGGCCCGACGGCAGCACCACAACGCTATACGGGGTCAATTTCGCGCGGCGCGACGACGCGCGGCGCGATTCGGAAAGCGACGAGAACGATGTTGTGTTCTACAACAGCCACCGCGGTGGCTACACCGGTTCAGCGAAAGGGTGGACTGAAGTCACGGTCAGACTCGCCGACGGAGAGCAATGGCGCATCAACTCGCCCGTCAGGCTTGAGGTAACCGCCGACCCTCGCACGGGGGGGCATACCGCGATTCCGGCCAACGGCGGCGTGATAGCCGCAGCGACCAAGGCCGCCGGCAAAGTAGCCTCGCTCAAACCGGGCGACATTGTCACCCTCAACATAGGGTTGTCGCTGCCGACATTTGACGGGCTGCGTCCCGACGTGAAAGAGGTTGTGGGTGGCGACGTGACACTGCTTCGCAACGGCGAGGCGGTGATGACAGCCAACCGATTCATCAATTCCCGCGACGGAGAATACCCCCGCACGATGGTTGGATATGACCAAAACCGCACCAAAATGGTGTGGTGCGCGGTAGACGGGAAAACCGCGGCCAACACCGGCTGCACCTACCCCCAGGGCGCGGAGATGATGAGATACTACGGATGTGTCGATGCCATCAACTTTGACGGAGGAGGCTCAACGATGATGTGGCTCCAGCAACCGGGAATTGTCAACTCGCCGAGCGACGGCAACGAGCGCGCGGTCGGCAACGGCCTCTACGCCGTGATGACCACCCCCGTAGACAACGAGATTGCCGAGATACGCTTCATGGACTGGAGTAAACACCTGCCGCAATATGGCCAGTACTCCCCTGTCATATACGGTTATAACCAATATGGGCAACTGATTGACACCGATGTCAAGGGATTCACCCTCTCGGCCCCGGCAGAATTAGGGCGCATCGAAGGCTCAACGCTTTTAGCCGACGGCTCGGGATGCCATCCGCTCAAAGCGGCACTCGGCACACTTGAAGCGTCGATAGCGGTGAACGTCACCGCCGGCGGCGACATATCATTCGGGCTCGACAAAATGCTCATCGACAACATACACGACTGGAAAATCGAGACATTCGCCACAGTCAACGGCGACAAGATGCCTCTCGCTCCGCAAGCGTTGGCATGGAACAGCGATAAACCCGAAGTGGTTTCAGTGAACGCCGACGGGCACCTAAAAGGCGCGGCCGATGGCGTAGCAACCGTCAGCGGCGCAGTGGGTGATTTCAACGGGACCGTAGAGGTGACTGTCGAATGCCCCCGCGACCACTATATGAACCTCCCCGCCGACCTGTCGCAATGGACAGTCAAAAGCACCAGCGCGACGGCCCGGCTTTCAACGCTCGGCACCGACGGACTTGCAATAGACTACACCATCACCGGCTCGCGCAATCCCACCGTGACGCTTACGCCCGTCGGCGGCTCACGCCTGTGGAGCATACCCGACGGCCTTCAGATAGATGTGAAAGCCACCGGAGCCGAGATAAGCAAAGAGAATGTGACCATCAAACCCAACGGAGGGCGCAACACCGCCCACGGCCTGACGGGAATCACCCTCGGTGAGACCCACAGCCAATCAATCCCGATGACCGACTTCATCGACCCGACCGACCAGAGAGTGTGGCCGGTGACTTTGGTGTCGATCAGCTTCTCGCTGAAAGGGAACGGCAGCGGCCGCATAGAACTTCCGCGCATAGCCACCATCTATGAGGGTTACAGCGGAGTTGCCGAACCTACCATCCCCGGCGGGGATGGATTTGACCCCTATGCGCCGGTTGAGTATTACAACCTGCAGGGTATGCGCATCACCACTCCCTCACCGGGCCAGATTGTGATACGCCGCCAAGGCTCGCGCGTAGAAAAAATCATAATCTGAAACACACTCAGAGACGCAAGGATTCAAGGTTTTCGCAGTTAAATCGTTAAAAATTTGCACGATTAAAAAAAAGCGCGTATATTTGCACTCGCTTTTTAGCGAACACCGCCATGTCGGCCCATTCGTCTATCGGTTAGGACGCAAGATTTTCATTCTTGAAAGAGGAGTTCGATTCTCCTATGGGCTACAATAAAATAATAACAACCAACCGTTTAAAAGTTAAACATTGTAATGGCAAACCATAAGTCATCTCTTAAAAGAATCCGCCAGTCAGCCGCACGTCGTCTGCGCAACCGTTACTACGCCAAATCGGCCCGCACCGCCGTACGCCGTCTCCGCGCACTGACCGACAAAGCCGAGGCAGAAGCAAAATTGCCCAAGGTTGTAGCTATGCTTGACAGACTTGCTTCAAAGAAAACCATTTCCAAGAACAAGGCATCAAACCTCAAGAGCAAGCTGGCCCGCCACATCAACAAGCTGGGTGCGTAATCGCCCAATGGCCAGGCTTGTCTAAAAGAAATTTTGTTGGCCCATTCGTCTATCGGTTAGGACGCAAGATTTTCATTCTTGAAAGAGGAGTTCGATTCTCCTATGGGCTACAGCCTATTTAAGATGTAAAGCCATCCACTCCGTTCCATCGGGGTCGGCTCTGCATCTTTTTTTTATTTAATCATCCCATAGAATCGTAAGCATAGGACAACCAAATAATTTTACGTTTATGAAAAAATTACAATCAATGCTCGCCACCATGGCCGTCGCTATCCTGATGATCGCCGGTCTCTCAGCCTGCAGCTCAAAAGCCGACAAAATCGCTGAGTCGTTTGTAGAACAAGCCAACAAAGAGCTTCCCTCAGACCAGGGGGGCATCACCGCTGAAAAAGCCCGTCTCGACGGCAAGTGCATCGTGTTTGAAATCAAATTCGACAGCAACACCGGCATAGACATGGATATGTTCAAAGAGCAGCAGGAGCAGATGAAAACCGCTGCCCTCCAGATGCTCAAGGCACGCGCCTCAAAAGAGGAAAACAGCAACTTCAAGGAACTCGCCGAGGGTGGATACTCAATCAAATATATCTACACCAACGGCACCGACAGCTTTGACTTGGTGCTGACTCCCGAGGACCTTCTCGAAGCCACAAAATAAACGCATAGACAAGACCCATGCGGCAGCGGCTTCCCAACATAACGGGGCCGCTGCTTTTTTATAGCATAGGCCTTACAGCCGCTTGCCATCTCAGATAAAAAAACTAACTTTGTGATATGGGAAAGAAAATAGTGGAGACACCGCTTATGAAGCAGTATATCGAGATGAAGCAGAAGCATCCCGACGCGATATTGCTTTTCCGCGTGGGGGACTTCTACGAGACATTCTCGGACGACGCAATCACCACGTCAGAGATACTCGGCATCACTCTGACACGCCGAGCCAACGGCGCGGCTCAGTATGTAGAACTGGCGGGCTTCCCACACCACGCTCTTGACACCTATCTTCCGAAACTCGTCAGGGCCGGAAAACGGGTGGCGATCTGCGAGCAGCTCGAAGACCCGAAACTCACAAAAAAACTTGTGAAACGCGGCATAACCGAGCTTGTCACCCCGGGAGTCTCAATCAATGATAACATTCTCGACCACCGCGAGAACAACTTCCTCGCTGCCGTTAACTTTGAGAAACAGAGCTGTGGGGTGGCTTTTCTCGACATCAGCACCGGTGAATTTCTGACCGCGCAAGGCAACACAGACTACATAGACAAACTTTTGGCCAATTTCGCCCCGAAAGAGGTGCTCGTGGAGCGCGGCAACCGCCAGCGCATCGAGCAATCGTTCACCGCCAAGTATCTCACCTTTGAGCTTGACGACTGGATTTTCACCCGCGAGGCAGCGATGGACCGCCTGCTCAAACAGTTTGAGACGAGCAGCCTGAAGGGCTTCGGCATCCATTCAATGCCGGTGGCTGTAATAGCCGCCGGGGCTATACTCCACTATCTCGACATCACGCGCCACACGCAAATCTCCCACATCAACCGGCTGTCGCGCATCGAGGAGGACCGCTATGTGAGGCTGGACAAATTCACCGTGCGCAATCTCGAACTGATCGATTCGATTGGCGAGGATGGTAAAAGCCTGCTGACGGTCCTCGACCGCACGGTCAGCCCGATGGGCGCGCGGCTTCTGCGCCGCTGGGTGCTCTTTCCGCTGAAAGACCCCGAAGCAATCAACCAGCGCCTGAACGTCGTGGAACATTTCATGCGCGACCCCGATACCCGCGACGAGATACGCGAGCAACTTGAACGCATCGGGGACTTGGAACGTCTAATCTCGAAAGTCGCCGTAGGACGCATCACCCCCCGCGAAGTCGTGCAGTTACGCGAGGCGTTAACGGCCATAGAGCCAATCAAGGCACGCTGCACCGGCGCAGCCCAGGAATCGCTCCGCTCCATAGGGGAACAACTCAATCCCTGCACGCTCATACGCGACCGCATAGCCCGCGAGATTGTCGATGACGCCCCGGCCGCCCTGGGGCGCGGCACAGTTGTGAGGGAGGGAGTAGACAGCGAGCTTGACGAATTGCGCGAAATAGCTTTCCAAGGCAAGGACTATCTGCTCAAAATACAGGCCCGCGAAGTGGAACAGACGGGCATAACAAGCCTCAAGATAGGCTATAACAACGTGTTCGGCTATTACATCGAGGTCACCAACACCCACAAAGATAAAGTGCCCCCGCAATGGATCAGGAAACAGACGTTGGTCAATGCCGAGCGTTACATAACCCAGGAGCTAAAAGAGTATGAGGAAAAGATACTCGGGGCCCAAGAGAAGATAGCCATAATCGAAAGCCGTCTCTACAACGAGCTTGTGGTCAGGCTGATGGACTATGTCCCGGTGATACAGCTCGACGCGTCGCTGCTGGGCCGCCTCGACTGCTTGGTGTCGTTTACCCGCGTGGCCATCGAGAACCGCTACAACCGACCCGTAGTCGACGACTCTCTTGACATAGATCTTGTCGACGCCCGTCACCCCGTTATAGAAAAAGAACTGCCCCCGGGCGAACCATACATCACCAACTCCGTATCGCTCAACAATGATACCACGCAGGTGATGATGATCACCGGGCCGAATATGTCGGGTAAATCGGCACTGCTCAGGCAGACCGCCCTGAATGTCCTGATGGCTCAGATCGGTAGCTTCGTCGCTGCCACAAGCGCGAAAATCGGCGTGGTCGACAAGATATTCACACGCGTCGGCGCAAGCGACAACATATCGCTTGGAGAATCGACGTTCATGGTGGAGATGAACGAAGCGGCCTCAATCCTCAACAACATGAGCCGCCGCTCGCTGATACTGTTCGACGAGCTTGGACGCGGCACATCGACCTATGACGGCATCTCAATAGCGTGGGCCATAGTCGAGCATATCCACAGCCACGGCGAGATGAGGCCAAAAACGCTGTTTGCCACCCACTACCACGAGCTTAACGAGATGGAAAAATCATTTCCCCGCGTGGTCAACTACAACGTCTCGGTCAAGGAAATCGAGGGGAAGGTCGTGTTTCTGCGCAAATTAGCCCGCGGAGGGTCGGAACACAGTTTCGGTATCCATGTGGCCAAGCTCGCAGGAATGCCTCGCAGCATAGTCAACCGGGCCGCCGAGGTGCTGCACCAGCTCGAAAGCTCCAACCGTGGCGACGAGCCGGCCACCCGCCACATAACGACCACAGAGTCAGCTTCCGCGCCAGCCGAGGGAATCCAGATGTCGTTTTTTCAGCTCGACGACCCTGTGCTCACACAGATACGCGACGAAATCCTCGGCTTGGATATAAACAATCTCACCCCCATGTCGGCACTCAACAAGCTGCATGACATACGCAAGATAATCACCGGCAAGGACTGAACGCGGCGCATCGCAGGACAACAAGTTCTTACAGACAAACCGTTTTGGCACGATGTTTGTTAACCAATAAGTTAGTAACATTAAAACAATAACACTGATATGGAAACTATTCAACCCGGAAAATATGTGGAATTGGGCTATGACCTCTATGAGATAGCCCCAGACGGCACCGAAAAGCTCGTACACCAGACCGATGTCGACGACCCGGAAAAGATTGTGTTCGGAGTGACCCGCGGCATGATCATACCTTTGGAGAAGGCTATCGAAGGGCTGTCGGTCGGCGGCGAGTTTGACGTGAAAGTCAAAGCAGAGGAGGCGTTCGGCCCCCGCGACCCTGAGCAGATCGCCACTCTCGACCGCGAGATTTTTGTAGTCGACGGGAAATTTGACGACGAACACATCAAGAAAGGCGCGCTCGTGCCCATGATGACCGCTGACGGTTACCGCATCAACGGACTCGTGACCGATGTCACAGCCGACAAGGTGACCATGGACTTCAACCATCCTCTCGCCGGAAAAGATGTGAGATTCAAGGGTAAAATCATCGCCGTTCGCGAAGCTACCCCCGAGGAGCTGAAACCGGCCAGCGGCTGCGGTTGCGGTTGCAACAGTGACAGTTGCGGCGACGGCTGCGGATGTGGCGACGGCAAGTCCTGCGGTGATGACTCCTGTGGCTGCGGTTGCAATTGAACGCTGAGATGATAGTCGCTACCGGCATCAACAAAAGCTACGACTCCCTGCGGGTGTTGAAGGATGTGTCCCTCGACATCCGTCAGGGAGAAATCGTATCGATAGTGGGCCCCAGCGGAGCCGGGAAAACGACGTTGCTTCAGATACTCGGCTCTCTCGACCGCCCCGACACGGGGACTGTAAAATATGGCAACGACAACATTTTTGACATGAATGACAGCCGTCTGGCACGGTTTCGCAACCGCAACATCGGCTTCGTGTTCCAGTTTCACCAGTTGTTGCCTGAGTTCAGCCTGGTTGAGAACGTGATGATGCCCGCCCTGATTGGAGGAGCGTCGCGCGACGCCGCCGCTACCCGCGCCACAGAATTAATCGACTACTTGGGACTGTCGCAACGCACCGGCCACCGCCCCTCGCAACTGTCGGGCGGCGAACGCCAACGCGCCGCCGTGGCACGCGCTTTGGTCAACTCGCCCCGGGTGGTTCTCGCCGACGAACCGTCGGGCAGCCTCGACAGCCGTAACCGCGATGAGCTTCACCAACTGTTTTTTGACTTGCGGCGCGACTTCGGGCAGACATTCGTGATAGTCACCCACGACCAGTCGCTTGCCGCCGACACCGACCGCATAATCAACATGAAAGACGGGCAAATAACCGAGATTATCACACGAAATGAAATCATTTGACATCCACGCCGCCACCCACGCTCTCGTTATCGCCTTGATAGCGACAGGGTGCAATGATGACGACGACCCGGGACCCCGGACACCCGTAATCAGCGACATAGCCGAACTGACGGCTTCGACACCATCGGGATCGGCATTCGCGATATACCGCGAAAACGCTCCCGACATCATGCTCAACGCTCCGGGCGCTCAAGTCGACATCTCTCGCATAAAAATCGGCGAGAGCCTGATGGTGACATACACCATGGCCGACGGAGGGGAGGCCGGACGTTCGGGCGACATCAACCTGCGCTCCTACTACGCCATCAACAACTCCACGCTCATTAAAGGCGACATAGCCGACTTCCCCGACTGGAACAAAGAGGAGGTGTATCTCATCAGCATATGGCGGGCGGGGAACAAAATAGACCTACGGTGCCGCCTCACCTACGACCCGGCACCGCGCACATTCATCATGCTTCTCGATGAGTCAACAGCCGGCAACCCGGTCCCGGATCTGTACTTAGTGCATCAACTGCAACAACCGGTGGAGAGTTTCGACCGCAACTATTACGCCGCATTTGACATAAGCAGACTCTGGGAGCAGACCACCTGCGAGGGTGTCGCCGTGCATATCGCTAACAGCAACCTTCAGCAACAGGTGTACCGATTCATGAAATAGACCGATTCAACGCGGCACAAAAAAAAGACCGGCTGAGCCGGTCTTTTTTTTGTATATGCTATAATCTGTCAGTACCGATTATTTCACGACATATCTCTTGGTCACGGTGTTGCCCTGACGCACGATGTAGAGACCGTTTTCGGGGTTGCTGACCTTCACGCCCTGGAGGTTGAAGTATTCAACGGGAGCGTTAACATCATTGTCGGCCACGATGTCGTTGACACCTGCGCTGAATCCGGGCTCGGCAACGAGGTAGAGAGCCATGACAGTCTTGGGATAGAAGCTGAGGATGTAGACGCCTTTCTTGCCGTTGGCATCTTCTTTATAGACAGGATACATACCGCGGAGAGCCTGACCGCCGTTTGAGATGTCGCTGTAGATAGCTTCGCCTGCGGGCATATTCCACATCAGCTCCATGCCTTCAAATGTTCCGCCGGTAGCGTCGCCGCCCATGCGTGAAATCTTGGAAGTAGAACCTTTATCGCCTTGAGCGTTGCCGTATGCGAGATACATATGGTCGCCGAGAACAAATTCAAATGCGCCGGTTGTGCCGGGTTTGTCGGGAGAACATCCTTCGCCGGCCATTTCAAATGAACCTTTGAGCTCGCTCACGCCACCTTCGCAACTGTAGCAAGTGGGGAGAGTGTTACGTCCGTTGGCATAGAACATGGTAGTGGTGCCATCAGCGAAGATAAGGGTTGAGTTGTCACCCCAGGCAGCAACGTTATCAGGCCAAAGTTTCACATCTTCACCGGGCCATGCGGCATAACCGTCCATACCGGGTTCCCAAGTGGGAGAATCCTGCTCGCGGACGAAACGATAGCAATAGGTCGTTGCAGCACCGGCAGCACCGTAAACGCCTTCAGCCTGTTCGCCGGTAACGTCACCTGCGATATCGCAGAAGTCGATACGAGCGCGTGAAGCCGCATCGTCAACGGGCCATTCGATAGGCTCGCCGGCCTTGGTCAAAGTCGCTGTTTCGGGATCGAGCACATAGATGGGAATCAAAGTGCCCTCAGCACCGCCGTTGAAACCGCTTACCCAAATATGGCCGAAGTCGTCGGTACCGATATTCATGGCGGTCAAAAGGCCCTGGAACTGCTGGTTCTCAAACATAAGAGGCTTCTTATCGATTAATTCGCCGGTCATCAGGTCAAATGAAACGAGCCACCAGGGATAAGATTCAGTTGCGCTCTCACCTTCGCCTTCCACGATTTTCTCACCGTGGGTGACATAGATTTTGTCGTTGAAAACGCAGCAGCGACGATTGTAATCGCCATCAAGACCTGTTTCCTGGAAAACCTTAGTCCAGGCTTCGGGGTTGATCAGACGTGAAGCGCACCATACGCTTTTCATCTCGATACCGTCTTTAGCCTCATATGTGCAACCGTCATTGGGGATTGCGGCAAATGAAGTACCTGCGGCCAAAAGGGCGCAACCAAGGAGTAAATTTTTCTTCATAGATCGTTAATTAGTTATATGTTAGTAATTGATTTTTAGCTGTTTTTGAGGGTTGATGGTATTAGGAATAATTTCCACCGCTAATGTAAGGCTATTTTTTGAATCGTGAACAAATTTTTTCATCTAAATTCTGTTTAAAATCCATAACGTCAGTTAAACAAGCGGAATTGACCGTCGACTTGGCTGACAGCCGGGCAATAATGACGCGGCAATTTAGTAACTTTGCATTGTGAAGTTACGAAAAGAGTGTAATTTATTGGAAATGAGCGTAGGTTAATTGCTCTTGATAGTAATAGGTTACGATT
>CANQQE010000056.1 GCA_947625935.1 uncultured Muribaculaceae bacterium
TCATTTCCCCTGTTTTGGGGTCGGCGAGTTCAACGACTTTGCCGAGATTGCCGGTCTTGCGGAGTTCCGCCTTGTCCCCCTTTGTGAAAGTGTAGCCCTTGAATTCCTGATCGAGCTGCGGCTCATTGCGGATGAAGTGAGGCACAAGTGAATATGAGCCGTCGGGGTTGGTGCGGAACGAGAGCTTCGCCTGAAGGGAGAATGTCTCGTCGCCGAAACGGGGCGTTACCGTGAATAGCTGCGGCGACTTGTGGTTATATACCATCTGGTCGAGTGCCCCTGATTTTTCAAGGTCGTCGCGCTTTATGCCCCACTGCTGTTCTATCTTCGCCCAGTCGATGCGGTCAGGGTCGATGGGAGCCTTTCTGATGGCTGTCGAGGGAGATTCCGCCTCTTTGGGCTGCTCATGTGTCGGAGCGGGCTGCGTCTGTTCCTGCTTTTCTGCCTGCTGCGGAACTTTGATCTCAACCTCGTATGGTTTGAGCATGTCGGCGTTGTCGCCGGGATTCTTGATAATGTCGGACATCGCCGGCCCTACAAGCTCGTATTTGTCTTCCTGCAACTTGAAGAAGCTGAACAGCGTGGGGTTCTTGGCCTGACGGATGAAGTTCGACATGAACGCTTCGAGGGGGTTCTGCCCTTTGTTGAACTTGATGAGTTCGCTTAATGGCGTTGATTTTACATCCGCCATCTTGGGAGTGCCGTCGGTATTCTGCCCTACGACTGCTCCCACCTGCCCACTTGTGTTGTCGCGGGCGATCAGCACTTCCTGCTGGTCGGGAGTTTGGTCCATAAAGAATTATGATTTAGTGGTGGTATGGTTGGCGTTTCCGCCGTTGGTTGATTTCTTCTTCACAGTCTTATAGTCTGGATGGGACGAACTGATGAAGGAGTCTTCGAGAAACCTGTCGAGGTCGCATTGAAGCACAAACTTGATATTGCCCTCTATGCTCTCGTAAACCTTGATTTTACCTGCGTCGCGGTAGCGTCTTATTGTTTTCTCGCTGACATCAAGCCCGGTAACGATGTCTTCAAGAAGGATAATAGGTTCTCCGCGAAAGTATAATCGAGGTCGGTTTCCCGTAGGGTACTGGCCGGGGCTTCTGGCGCGCTGCTCTATGAGTGAGACGTAGGCGTTTGCCGCGGTCTTGAAGTCCGCCTCGTGCGTGTCGTTCTGTTGCATGGGCTCAGTCGGTGGGTATGTCTGTTTTGCGGAGCGCCGGTACATCGAACCCGATAACCGGGCCGAGTATCTTTGCGGCGGCGATGAGAAACATCGAGCCTAACATCCATGCCTTCGCTTCGTCGGGCATACCGGAAAGCGGATTGAAGCCGGACTTGCGGGTTGCTGACTTGCGCCCGTTGATGCGCTTTCTCTGTTTGGGCTTCTTGCTGAAGCCCGCAGTGTTTGGAGGAGTTGTTGCTTCCATACGGTTATATGTGTTTTGAGTTAGACTTGTCGAGGATTGCGCCTCGTTTGCAATTATAACCGAATGGATTTTAGAAAGGGCGATTTAAGGAGTGTTAAAGTTGTAACAAGCTGAAATAATGCGCCTTTCAATAATAGAATAATAGTGATGTTAAATCTTGACTGTTGGCGAACAACCAACCGTGTTTTTCCAAAGGTAAAGGATTTGAGTGCTATAAATGGATTAGACCAAGACAAAAAAATAGCGCGTAATCAGTACATTTTCTGATGACGGCTTCTGGACTTGCCTTGAAAGAAAAATGGTGACTACGCGCTATGCAGTAAGCATAGCACAGTATCACACAATGTCTTCTTTCGATTCAAATTGTCCAGATTTTCATCAGAAACAGTTGCGGAACTATGTTATCCTATATTTTGACACGGCTGACTCTTCAGCCGATATTATTTGCTATTTTGCGACTGCAAAGTTAGCAAATTTTCATGAGGTTGTCAAGCCTCAATTTCTCCGTCGCGGTTGATATGGTGCTTTTTACGGAGCTGA
The DNA here is from genome assembly GCA_947625935.1 of uncultured Muribaculaceae bacterium. Classification (GTDB taxonomy): domain Bacteria; phylum Bacteroidota; class Bacteroidia; order Bacteroidales; family Muribaculaceae; genus JAJPXC01. The sequence goes on from CANQQE010000056.1 coordinate 1,971, forward strand.
ATCAGTTCTTTTCGGACACATCCAGCAGTTTCGCGGCACCTCTCCATGTGCCCGCACGGATATAGGCCCTTATGATGCGGTCTTTCTCAGCTTTCGGATTGCGGTGTGTCAGGTCTTCGGCTGTTTCCGGCTGGATGTCGCTGAAAACGAGATCGTCTGCCGAGATGGTATCGCCGTCGGCATGGAAGGCAGCCATGAGAATAGTGTCTTTCAGTTCGCGTATGTTGCCGGGCCAGGGATAGAGTTTCAGAGCCTTGATTGCCGATGCGTCGAGCCGCTTTCTTGTCTGGGATGTCTTATGTGCATATATTGCGAGAAGATAATCTGCAATGTCCGGAATGTCCTCGGTCATTTCGCGCAGCGGCGGCACTGTTATTCCAGACTGGCGCAACATATAGAAAAGGTTGTCGCGGAAATCTTCCTCGGTAAGCATCTTCATCAGTGTGCCATTGGCAGTGCATATCATCCTCACATCTGGATGCTCCTCCGAAAGAATGTGCAGGAACACCGACTGTTTCTCAAAATTGAGAAGCTGGATATTCTTCAGGATGATTGTACCTCCTGCGGCGTTCTGAAAGTAGCTCTTGATGCGGTTATACATCTCGTTACGGTCGGATTTGGGGTCGTGCAGACCTACCAGCTCCGCGCCTCCGGCCTCGATTACCGTTATAGGCTTCTGCGTCCGGGAACTTTGGAGATAGATTTGCCGTGCAATCTGTTCCTTGCCCATGCCGCTTTCGCCGAATATGATGCAGTTGGCGTTTGTTTGGGCTATGCGTCCGATAGCTTGTTCAATCTCTTTGAACTTCGCGCTCCGTCGTGGAATCAGCGTATTGTCAAGCTGAATCACAACGCTTTCCGGCTTGGCATACTTGCCGACGGTTTCAATGAGCTGCTTGTCGATAGCCGGTCGCTGGATAACATCCACGGCACCGCCATCGCGCATCACCGAGAGAAGATCCACGGCGTTAAAATTGTCCACTATGGCAATGACTGGGAATTTGTATCCCTCACGCTTTTGCCAGTTTATTAACTCCTGTGCCGTGCCGCCGGTGAATTTCATCGCCGCGACTACGACCGCCCCCGGTGGCAGTTTCGCCACCTCTTCCTTTGCCGCCTCCATGCTCTCGACAGCTATCGGCTCATAGCCGTGCTTGACAAGCAAGCCCGACATAAGCCGACGGTCGGATTCGGAGGCATCAACGATAAGAACTTTGTTCATGTCTGTTGTTGATTGGGTTAAACATATTGTATTTCATTTTGGATTTCTATTTCATCAATAGCCCCCGGCAACGATTGCCGAGGGCCGGAGTTTTGTATGAAAAAACTGTTTACGGGTTGGGGAATTGTAGTGAGGGTATGGGGAGATCATTGCGCCGGATGAATTTCTTGATGTCATCGGGGACACCTTTCTGGTGTGGCTTCAGCCACATTTCCGTCGGTGTCAATTTTACGACGATATAATATTCCGTAGCATCCCATAAATTGTCACTGTCTGGAGCGTCATACCAAGTGAGTTCAAGACGCGGTTTTCCGTCTTCTTCATTTGCAGGATCTGAAACGTGCCATGTATATCTCTTATAGAAATCGGCTGTTCCGTCAGGTAAAAGATAATATGTGACGAGTCCACCCCATGACCAAGTGTTTTCGCTGTCGGTAGTAAAACGGTATATAAGCGGATTACCATTGCTCCCGTCCTCAACTAATTGCCATTGACCTTTGATTAGTTTGGTATCAGAATAGTCTGGAGCATCATCATCGCAAGCACTTACCCAAATGATAAGCAACGTGAATATCAGTAAGCAAAATTTTTTCATATAACTTTAATATTCTTTAGCGTCATAGTATATCAGTTACTGCTAATGATAATTTCTTCTTAATATATTACACGGATTAAGTTTGTTGAAATTGGGCTGTATATAATACTACCTCATTTGAGACAATCGACTGAGTTGCACTGAGAAGGTTCTGTTGTCAGCACAAAATCTACAAGGTTAAACCTTATTTTATCAAAAAGCATTAACGTCTTTAATCCTAAATTGCAGTCATAACCATTAGGAGAGTCTTGCAATAACACAATTATATTGGGAATAACAACTGAATTGTTGCCAAGTGTGAGTTTCAGCCCTGACATTTCATAACATTCTGACAAATGTACTCCACCAATACCTGCTGTACGGATAGTGTCCGTCTTAAAATTTGATGTAATAAAATCTTTGTTCTTATCATCGAAATTGCTTCCTAATGAACCAAAAGAAGCATCGCCGGAATCAATGCACATCAGCATTGGATTATTGTGAATGACTCCATTTGTCAATAAATTCATTTGAGAGGAAAAACAAATATTTGAAGGAATGTCAGTTTTGCAGGGAGGATTTGCAGGGATGCAGATGTGTCTATCTACAAAATCAAGCGTCAAATCTTTAAGACGAAGCATCAGTTCACTACCTACCACAATATTGAAACAGTCCATAAACTTATCCGCTTCTTCGTTATTAGAAGTTATATCTATCACCAAAAACGGAACATCAGTAATACTTAGGTTGCCTATTTTAAGTTCTTTGGCAATTGCCAACTTGCCTGAAGCCTGCCCAATGCCTGTCACATTGCCACTATCATTAAGCGGAATGAGATTGAATTTTCGGGCTAAAGAATCCGAAATGATATTCATAGCAGCTCCGGTATCAAAAGTTATATCTGTTTTCATTCCATTGATATAGGAATCAGTAAGGCGCATCAACACGGATTCGTGTCCTTCTTTACCGACTGAGGCTATCGTAAATGGAATATTCCCATTTTCAGACTCGAATTTTATTGTATATGGACTATAATGGGATAAGGCCGTGTACTGATTGATCTGCTGTTGAAATGTATTAATTGTCACGGAATCCAGATATTGCTTTGTGCTGTTAAGCACTGAGTTTATTACGGCTGCTGCCGTTGCATTATCCCCGGTTCTGCCTAAATCCATCGCAAACATCATTGCTGAATTCAGGATATTGTTCAAGTCAAGTTGAGATGCTTGATTATTGAATAATTCGGTAAATGCCGGTATAGAAACATCGGGACGATTAAGACGGTTGCCAATCAAGCATCTCGAATATACCTCAATAAAATCTGATATTGAGTCTTTGGGTGTTGCATTGTATATGGAGTCCAACGCAAACCAATCACCGGAATTCATTGCAGCTGCAAGTCGCTCGTCGTATGACTGAGCATTACTTGTCACTGAAGATAATGTTATCAAAAGAGAAAAAAGAACTTTTCGCATAATGTATTGTTGAAGAATAGTAATTAAAAATATCGGGCAACGCTCACACTTCCACGATTTTCGTGGAATCTTGTACCGTTAGTCATAAGATTTGTCATCCCTATTGTGCCGTCAATGTTAAAACTCCACATACCTGTAAAGAAAGCAACACCTATTTTCCAGCCACATTCAAAACGGCGTTGATTACCGAACTTCCCGAATAGTGATGTATCGTCAACTTCCAACTTTTTCTTGTCATGTATTTTTATTGCCCTGGCAAAGGAATAGCTCATTTCCGGTCCAGTGAATGGAGCAATAGAAATCCGGTCGGTTAAGTAGATGCTATATCCGATGACTACCGGAATACGGATGCCAAACTTATATACTGTCGGATCGCTTTCTTCAAAATCTATTCCAGTAATTGTTACTCCTTTATATTTATAGGAATACGTGTCATAAAACAATGAAACGGTTGGCTCAAGATAGAATTTGTTTCTAAGAAAGATATTACAGACTGCGCCGAATGTTCCACCTGTACCATTGCGGAACATTCGATCATCTATCACATTGCCATGCACCTTTCCCGGCAGATTTACATCAAAGGCAGCACGCACACCCCATACAGGATTAGATTCTCCTGTTTCAATGATTTGAGCATTAATGCTTATAACACTTGATATGAGACAAGCTAATGTGCCGACTTTTCTCATCATAAGTTATTTTTATGTTATTAATACCGTTAATATTGGTGTTGCTTATTTCATAATAGCTGAAGATGCGCCTGATTGTTCTCCGACCTCGTTGCCCCGTTGTACTTTCTTTCCGTAACCGAAAGTGTATGTCACCGAAAGGTTCAAACGGCGATGAAAGTTGTTTCCATCAACGAATCGTGTTTCTGAATACAAAGGAGTTGACAACGTATTAGTAGCACAGAGCCAGTCATTGCGAAATAGATTCATCGCGCTTACCCTGATATTCCAGTTTGCCCGGCTCCATCCTGCGAGTATCTGGTAGAAATCACGGTCTTTATATATTACTCCACGATTGCCCTGCACTGTCAGGTTTCTTGTCTGATACGATGCCTGAAAGTAGTAATTACCAAGATAATAAGTAACCGATGCGTTGCAAGTGAACGGACTCCGTTTAATGTCAAATAATCCGGTCATACGATAGATTGAAATTGAGGGCGATGCCGCAAGTTGAAGATTGCCATTTAACAGTTTGTAATTAAACGACATTCCGATTTGAGTACGGTTATAGTCGCCGTCTGTTTCAAAGGTGCGAAGCAAAGCAGTCCCACCGTCGTATGGCTCGTAAACAGGCACATACAGGTTATATTCTCCGAAGTATTGGGCAAAAGCCGAAGCCGAGAATCTGTTAGACGGCATCCAGTTGTAAGATAGGTTGAATGTAACCTGTCGGGAAAGTCCGATTTCGGGATTGCCGGTATAGTACATCAGTTCGTTCTGTTGCAGTATATTCGGCGTTTTCTCGCTTGCACCGGGATAGTTCGCGCCGAAATGGAAGTATGCGCGGAAAGAATGTTTCTGTGAAGGAGAGAATCCGGCTGATACATTAGCGAGAGGATAGACCTCTGAAACGGACTGGTCGTTGATTTTGTTCTTCTCCCATTGCAGAGCCACATCAGCACTCACATTCCATTGATTGTTGGAGAAGCTGTAACCGAGTGCGGCTCCGGCATAGGTGTCGAGGAAATCATTGTCGTAAGGAGATGTGCCTAAATAGCTCACATCATTGGATGTGGAACCATAATAAGCGCGGAAGAAGCCGTTTTGTCTGTCTGTGAATATCTTGTAAAGAGTGGCGCTGCCCCTGAACTGCCATACATTTTCCCTTGAGTCGTTTACTATGGCATCAGTGGCTGAAGTCTGATAGCGGTAATTGTTGTTTGTGTGTCCGTAATTTATGCCTGGCGAAACGCTAAGATGGAAATTTCGGGGCAGAATGAAATAGTAATTGCCAGACCATATAATATAACGGCTGGTATTAGGCTCGTATCTGCTATATTCGTAGTCTTCTGCCTGTCGGGGTACAAACGACAGCTTGCCGGATGTTTCAGCCGTCGGCGACTGATCGAAGTTAAAGCCGACAGTGTTTGCAATCTGCACTTTGTCGGAATCGTAAATGGCTCTGAACGTAACGGGGTACTGGTTATACCTGAAATGAGAGTTGTCGAATATTTCGTTTCGCGTAATAAGGTACGGTTCGCCGGCGGCGTTTTCAAGAGTATAGTTCCCAATGGTTGATGTACCTGAATGTCTGATGTCGTGATTTGACGCACCTGCATATAAATCGTATGTCATTCGCTTATATGCGAACTTTGAATATATTGAAGCACGGCTTGACAGTTTTCCCACAAGGAAATTTTCATTTACCGTCGCTTTGGTGTAGCCGCCGTATTCGTATTTCTGCATGATGAAATTGACTACATGCTCGTTGCCCTGAAAACGAGGGTCGGTAGGAAAATCGAGATATTCGACACGCCGCACATCAGATGTCATAATACCCTCGATTTCCTCTGCCGAGGCAGGGATATAGTTGATATAGACCGCGACATTCTGACCGCTTGGTGTCGTAACCGCATTGTCAACAAGATTGATGTTGATTTGCGGAATGGCGAGCTGTCGCAAAAGGTCAATGGCGTTTTGCGCGGACGATTTCTGCCTTGAGGTCGGGGTATATGTTGAAGATGTAGCGTTAGTGCGCTGCATCTGGGCTTCGACAACCACCTCGTCAAGTTCTTGTGTCTTTACGCTGTCGGGCGTTTCCGTCTGCGCCATTGCCGCTATCGTAATAATGGCGCAGTATATTGTTGTAATGATACGGTTATTCATAAGTGACATATTTTTTAGTCGCTTTTGCTTATTGTCGCAAGGCTATCGGACTTGACAATGACAAAATTCAATATATACTTCTCTCCTTTTCTTTACGTTTAATACTGTCATTCTAAGTATAACCAAATCATTGTGCTACAAATTTCCAAAACACTTCATCGGCATTTGGATACAATACAGGGTCTTGATATGAGTTATAAACCCATAATTCTTTTGCTGTCAGTTTATCTATCAAAAAGAACCGCTCCGTTTTGTCAATGTATATTACGTTGAAATTATCAGTTGTGAAAGTCCAATGAAAATATGTAGGTTCGTCATTGATACTTCCGTCTTCCCATTTCATCCATTTGAATGAACCTGTGCCATTAGCATTGAATTTATATACCCATCCTTCTTCTTGAAGTTCATCAGGTTCAAAGTTTGGGATATGTTCATAGACCAATCTCCATTCATTCGCAGTCAGTTTCGCAATTATTTCTTGCTGCTCATTGGTATAATAACCGGTTCGTTCCTCACATGAAACGAGAACAAATGTAACCAAAGTCAATGCAAGATAATTCAAAAGCTTCATAATGTAATAGAAACAGTTACATTGCTATCGCCGATTAATGATATTCCGCTTATGGTTTTATTTCCGTCAAGTATTGCCGGTGCGATAAGCAGATAGGAATGAGCAGGTATAAAAGATTTTACACCTGATATGAAGACAATCTCGGCATTTTCATTGCTCTGATCTCCCAGCGATACCTGCGCACAATAGAATGTAGAGCCGTTTCCGGAATTAACGGTCATTGTTATGTCTGAATGAGTGAAGAAACGGGTACTCCGGATTTTGCCATCCTCTAAAGTCAGAGAGGTAACTCGACTCAAACAATTAGCATTATCGTCAAGTTTTGCGATCTGGAAAGAATCATCATCATTGCCATCAATAACGAGGCTTGATGTCTGTGTGGAGTAAACAAAGGCACTTGCCAGTCCGGAACGTTTTGCTGCCGAAAGTTGGCGGTTTACAGCCTCCATTTCTTTGAAGAAACGATTTCTGTTAATCTGGTTAACAGCCATAAGTTCTTCTCTGCTTCGATTGAGTATATAATCGGAGGCTGTCACCTTTTTATCCGGATTAAGAACATAAGTGCCCGTAGTTCGGTCAACTTCTACAAACTGAGCCATTACCTGCGCATCAGTTTCGTATGCTCTGATCACTTCCGGCTCATTGAAAACTGTATTGTCATCGCTACACCCGACAAGGAGTGTGCCTACTCCGAACACAGCGGTTAATAATAGTTTTCTCGTTATCATACTATTTACGGTTTATCTTAAATGATTTATATGTTTTGATAGCGTTTTTTATTCTTGATGTATAAGAACAGGAATGATAAGCCGCCAGACAAAAGCACACACACCAACAAGGGTAATCGGTCAATCGAGTGTAGGAGTCCGACACCGCAGATTATACATACCAGAGCAATGATATGATAATAGTTTGACAATAGTTTCCCACGACTAATCTCCTTTATATAGTGAGTCGGCACATCGGGATATTCCGACATATACCGGGATACATATCTCGACAGAATTACCGGATAAAGGAAACCGCAGATGAATGAGCCGCACAATCCGGCTACCGCAAAATACAGATAGAGCCTCGATGAATAAAGGAAGTTGTCAATACTTCCGGCAATGTATCCTATGCACAGGCCCACGAGGTGTATCACGCCGACAATCGCGCAATATCCAAGACCTGTCAGGAGTCCGTATTTAAGGGATTCTTTCATGAGTAATTTTTGTTGTTTTACAATGCAAAATTACTCCAATCCAAGGACTCCTCAAACTACATCACCTTGCATTTGCTCTTATAAGTCACTGATAATCAATAGGGGTCAAAAATATTTTCTTGCATCACCTTGCATACGGGCGAATTACTCGAAATATCGGAGATATTCGGCCTTGTATGGAGAGTCGCTACCGGAAATCACCGACTTCAGGCGAGATTTATGGACATAGACATTCCTTAATTCCATGCCGGTGAAAATACTGATCGAAGGCAGGGAGAATCCGCAGAAAAGATAAAGGGCAAACCGGAAACGTGATTTGGACAATTTCGGGAAATCGGCTTTGAAACGATCCATCAGTCCGTTGTTATATCCGTTTACAATTTCGGTCAGTTCCGTAATCGTTTCATCGGAACTGAAATTACTGATGGATTCCTTGACCTCTGCGAATATACGTTTCTGTTCCTGTCCCGTTTCCTTTGACTCAAAGTAAGAAGATGCGAGTCCGTCAAGAAGATGAAAACGGGTCTGGAACAATTTTTGGATTCTTTCTTTCGCCTCGTTCTGTTTTTGTCCGTTTTCAAAAAGGTTTTGCTGCAAGGTCTGGATTTTAAGCAAATCATTCTCATGCTCAATCCTCAATTTCCTCACCCACATCTGATATATGATTATCAGCAACAGTATGACGCCGAGCGCAATCCAGACGAAGCGTTCCTTTTGCGTTCTCTCTTGCAGAACATTCACCTCAAGCTGATGTTTCTTGTCTGCGAACAACAGATCTTGGGTGAGAAGTTCATTCTGGTATCGTTCAAGCATCGCGGAGTAGTCCTTGTATAGATTCAATGCCTGCTCATAGTTCCCCTGTTTTTCAAGAATGTCAAGTTTCACCGCCGCATATTTCAAGGAATCGGGAGTATTGGGTGCCGGATTGACTGATGAAATAAAATCCATAGCTTCGTCCAATTCACCTATTTTTGAATAGCCACGGGCAAAATCCATCGTTTCATCGTGTCCTAACTCAAAGTCCTTGTAATTATCTAAAAATGTTTTTATTTCATCGGGAGAGCAAAAATCTATCGTGTATCCCAGCATGGCCGGAAACAGGGACGCTTCGCCATCAGGAAATTCTCTTATCAAAGGGACACAGACCACCATGACGCTGTCTGCCGCCGCTTTGTCATCCATGATGACATATCCGTTCAACGCTTTGGCATAGCTGTCAATTTCAAGAATATGCCTGCCAATTTTTCCATATAATTTTGCCGCTTCAAGATTGTTAGCCACAAAATCCGATGTCTTATACTGTCTTAAATACAATGTCCCCTGAGCCACAAGGAGGTGCGCGAGTGTCAGGGTGTCGGTGACACCGGTTATTTCCCGTGCATTTATGAAAGAAAGCATGGCGTTATCTTCATCGCCCTTGTTCTGATAGATACGACCCTGATAGTAGAATGTCGTTAGCTTTTCATCGGGAGTACCTTTATCAATATAATAATCAATCGCGGGCTGGAGGATATCAAATGTGGTTGTGTCGATATAGTTCTTGTCGAGGGCCTGCGACATCAGCAACGCATATCGGGCTTTCCCCTTGTCCGAACTGAGGGATGAACGGTCTATGCCTTGCAGAATAGCTAACGCCGAATCGGGATGCTGATTCATCAGTGCCTGCGCACTCGTCAACCGTTTCTCTGCCTCCGAATTGTCAGTGCATGAAAATACAGAGCCTGTAATAAAAGCTATTACAAGCACCCATAAAAGACTATATGTCGATACAAAGTTTCGTTTAGTCATATTAAAAAGCAGGCCGACAAACAGCCTATGCTAATGCAAAGTTAGCTAAAATTCCTGACATTAGGGCTATTATGGCGTGCCCATTACTCAATTATCTCACGGAATCCATTATAATCTATATCATTGACTATTATAGAAAACCATATAGAATATAAAATGCTACAGGCAACCTCGGCAGTAATGTCGGGGTTGCCTGTCTTTCGGCGTCATAGTCCGGGAGGACGATAAGCCGGGCGAAAAGTCGAAACATGGGGTTTGTAGGGCGGTTGAGGCTCCGCCACCATCGACTCCTTCGAGCCGGGGGATTGAGTCGAATTTTCTACCCGCTGCGATTGCTGTGGCTGCTCATCCCGCTTGACTTCCTCGCCGTCTTTTTCATCGTGTTTAGGGGCAAGTTCCGCAGTAATCTTGCGGTCGAGGGCGGTAAGTTCGGATTTCAACGCCTTTAGCTCATCCTCCTTGCCCCATGTCTTTGACACAATGCTTTCGAGTGTCGGAACATCGGCTTTGAGTTTGGCGGTGCGTTCCTCGTACTGAGCGATGATGCCGGGGATTTTCTCCAAGGCGTTGACGAAGTTCATGCAGGCGGCATGGGTGTCGCTCATGGCAATGAAGCCGTTGTTGAACTTGTATTTGTAGTTGCCTTCAACCACAAATCGGTTCTGAACGGTCTCCTTGCCGTCAACAAGATTACGCTCCGAGATA
>CANQQE010000057.1 GCA_947625935.1 uncultured Muribaculaceae bacterium
GATTACTTCTCGATGCAGCGGCTCAATCTTCTGGCTTGCCTGATTGCTGACGGTGTCTTAGATATCCGTATAGCATTTACAGACTCTGGCAGCGGCATAGGGATGTACCACGAAAAGATGGGCATTATCGAAGACCTCGAAGGAAATGTCGTTGCTTTTTCCGGTTCTATGAACGAGTCTGCAACCGCCATGTCTGTCAATTATGAGACGATAGATATTTTCCGCAGCTGGGGCGACGAAAATGAGGCGGAGCGTGTCACTTTGAAGCAAAACGCTTTTAGCTCAATCTGGAACGACAGCGAACCGAACATCAAAGTAGTCGAGTTCCCGAGCGTTGCACAGACGATCATCGAAAAGTATAAATGTGCTCCTGCAAACTACAGTGTCGATGCGGAGCAGTTTACGCGGATAATTCGAGGCAGCGATTTGTCCTTACCTGAAAGAAAGGACGTGCAATCTTCTGTCGGAGCAAGGATACCTGGCGAAATTCATCTGCACGATTATCAAGAAGAGGCCATAGCTGCCTGGGTCGGGGAGAATTATCGCGGTATTTTCGATATGGCAACCGGCACCGGTAAGACCTACACGGGGCTTGGAGCGATTGCAAAACTGTCAGAGGATTTATCGGATCGCCTGGCGGTGATCATTGTTTGCCCTTATCAGCACCTTGTCGAACAGTGGGTTGAGGACATTGTCCGGTTTAATATTAAGCCGATAGTGGGATATAGTAGTTCGCCGCAGAAAGACTGGAAAAACAGACTGTCAAAAGCGGTTCGAGATCAAAAGCTGCGGTTCGATAAGAGTTTCTTTTGCTTTGTCTGCACGAATGCGACCTTTACCAATAGCTTTGTTCAGGAGCAGGTCGGCAAGATAAAATCCCCTGTACTGTTGGTGGTTGACGAGGCGCACAATTTTGGCGCGGCTTCTTACGCAAGACTTTTAGATGACAGGTTTACATACCGTCTGGCTCTATCTGCTACGCTTGAACGCCACCGTGATGAAGATGGCACCCAGTTACTATATAGCTTCTTTGGAAAGAAGTGTATTGAGTACCCTCTTTCACGGGCAATAGAGGAAGGAAAACTGACCCCCTATAAATATTACCCGATTGTTGTCAATCTGGAAGAAAGCGAATTATCTCAGTATGAGCAGCTGTCCTATGAGATGTCCAAGTGTATCATCAAGGACAAGAATGGCAAATACAAACTCAATAAGTATGGGGAGATCTTGGCCTTGCGGAGGGCGAGAATAGTTGCGGGGGCCTCGGAGAAGCTGGATGCTCTAAGACAAGAGATCCTACCTTATGTCCATGATAATAACATTCTGGTGTACTGCGGGGCCACAAATGTACTTATTGAAAATGCCGATTATACGTCCCCAGATTCGGATGATATACGGCAGATCGATGCTGTCACAAACATTTTAGGCAACGAGCTTGGAATGAGCGTGGCGCAGTTCACCTCAAGGGAAAACATTGAGATCAGAACCATGATCAAGGAGCAGTTCCAGCGTGGAGACTGTTTGCAAGCGATTGTGGCCATCAAGTGCCTTGATGAAGGTGTCAACATACCCGGTATCCGAACAGCGTTTATCCTTGCCAGTACGACGAACCCGAAAGAGTATATCCAGCGGCGAGGACGCGTATTGCGCAAGGCTCCTAATAAGCCATTTGCGGTTATATATGATTTTGTCACGTTGCCACGCCCTCTGGATGCGGTCTCATCACTGACCATAGAGCAAACGCAGCGCGATCTGGCACTGGTGAAAAATGAGTTGGCCCGCATCAAAGAGTTTGGACGGCTGTCCCAGAACTCTATGGATGCAAACAATCTCATTTGGGATATTCAGGATGCTTATCACATTACCGAAGAAGATGCGGAGGAAGGCGGTTTTAATTATGGAGAAGGCAGAGATTACCATCAATGACAAGGCTATTGAACGGTTAAAGCGCAAGATCATCTTGCAGGAGAACCAAAATCTCAAAACTCGCGAGAAATCCGATCAGCGGATGGTCGCGTGGATTAAGGAGCAAATTGAGGAGGAAGCACAATGTTACTTGAATCAATAATGCTTGAGAACTTTCGGCAGTTTCGTCATGGGTCCATAGATTTCGCTCAGGGAAAAGACGGGAAGAATGTTACCATTATCATTGGTGAGAATGGTACCGGCAAGACCACCTTTGCCCAAGCTTTCTTTTGGTGTATGTACGGGGAAACCGAGTTCTCCGACAAAAATATGCTAAATAAAATCGTTGCCCAAGAAATGACCCCTAGTCAAGAGCAGAGGGTTAAAGTGACGTTGAAGCTCTGGCACGGGGATGTCCATTATACGCTGATCAGAGAGCAGGTGTACCATAAGGAATATTCCGGCAAGGTCAAAGGCGATAACACCAAATTTGAAATTATGAGAAAAGATGTCTCTGGCAACTCCAAGCCTATGAAAAGAACTCAGTGTGAGAGCGAGGTCAAAAGCATTCTCCCCAAGGAACTGTCAAGGTATTTCTTCTTTGACGGAGAAAGAATTGAAAAAATGAGCAAGGACATTTCCTCCGGGAAAAAGGCCATGGATTTTGCCGAGGCAGTCAAAGGTCTACTTGGTCTAAACGCAATGTATAGCGCCATCCAGCATTTTAACCCTCGTTCTAAAAATGGTGTCATTGGGAGTTATGAGAGCAGTTATGACGCGAGAAGCAACACCAAAGTGCAGGAATACACACGCACCATAGAACGCTGCAAGACGCGGATTGAGGAAATTGACGCACGCCTAGATGAGCTGGCGGAGCAGATTACACAAGCGAATGGTAGGAAACAAGATAAGTCCGAAGAGATCAAGCAGTATGCCGAGGGCGAAGAACTCCAGAGGCAGAAAGAAAGGCTCCAACAGGACATTGAACACGCTAAGGCCATGCGTTCAAATGTCGTGAAGACAATCTGCCAAGATTTCAATGGAGCCATGAGTTCGTTCTTTTCTGCCTCCCTTATCGTGCGGGCTTTGAATTTCTTGTTTGACAAAGACATTGCTGGAAAAGATATTCCCTATATGCATGCCCAGACCATAGAATATCTTTTGAAGCAGAAAGTCTGCATTTGTGGCACTCATCTTGATGAAGGCTCCGTTCCTTATCAGAAGGTGAAGGAACTGATAGAGTTCCTTCCTCCGCAGTCTATCAGTACGACTATCGGGGACTTCAAAAAAGAGGCCAAGAAGCGGGTGAATAGCAAAACCGATCTGTATGGTCGTGTGTGCGATAATTTGGCTGTAATCAGCCAGCAGGACGAGGATATTGAGAATAAAATCGAAGATCTTCAAGAAATAGAGAAGAAACTCAGTAGCGGTGATGTCCGGGCAAAGGTGCGCGCCATTAACAGCGAGATCCAGCTCTGTAGCCAGACAATCAGCAAGTGCAATAGCGAAAGGGACATGCTACTGCAAGAGCGCGGTAGAAAGGCGCAGGAGGCTGAGCGTGCTGACTCAGAGCGCCGTAATCTCACGTTGCTCGATGATAAGAACAAAAAGATCGAAATATATAAGGCATATGCAGAACGGATCTATGAAGAGTTGCAACAGGTGTATATTTCCAGTGAAGCGGAAATCAGAAATCACCTGCAAGCCACGATTAATGATATCTTTAAGCAGATTTTTGAGGGCGGGCTCTATCTTACCATTGACGACAAGTATCATATTTCCGTGTATGCTAACGACTATGACGGCGATGTTGAAACATCCACCGCGCAGAGCATCTCTGTGATCTTTGCGTTTATCACTGGGATCATTAAAATGGCCCGGGAGAATAGAAATGCAACTGACGAAAATGCGAAACTGCTCTCGTCCGAGCCTTATCCGCTGGTCATGGATGCCCCGCTTTCGGCCTTTGATAAGCGCAGGATTGCAACTGTATGTGAGGCATTGCCCAACACTGCTGAGCAGGTCATCATCTTTATCAAGGACACAGATGGCAGCATTGCGGAAGAATATTTGGGTGACAGAATCGGCAGTCGCCACACTTTCGATAAGAAAAATGATTTCGAGACTGTTCTGAGCTAAGGGGGGATCAGCATGTTTGATAAACAATATCGTTTTCGGGGGAGACACGCTCTCCGAGTAGATGCGTTAACCAGTGTTTTTGATAGCGTAAGTAGGGCGAAGCTATTTGACAGGAATGTCGATGTGTATATTAACGCTCCGCTGATTGGCTTTTTATATGGCCGAATGGCGGATATTGACACTACCAAAAATCCGGAAACCAATCAAGCTTATTCTGAAAATATAATGGACGGAACAGTGATCAAATTTTCAGAGGAGTTGCTCTTTAACTTCCGACTGATCATGCTGTTAGACAAAAGCTATGAACCCGACGAGGAGGCTCGAATCAACAAAGCGTTCCGTCATATGGGTGAGGATCCAAATGACGAAGCACGGTTTGACAGTTATGTGCGTGGCGGAATTGATGTACTCTACGAAAAACTTATTGAGGGTGCAAAATCCTCAGATGACTATGTAAATTGCCTCTTTGATTTTATTGCAGATTTTAATGAGAAATTTAACGAAGATATTTCAGACGAAGAGTTTTTGAAATTGTGCGTGCAGTAAAGAAGGTGAAATGAATGGAAGTGAACAGCCGTCAGGATGCATATCAGAGCTTAATATCCCTTGCAGAAAAGCAAAGGTATGTAACCTTTGATAACATCATGGACTGTGCTGAAAACTATTCGCTTTCAATTCAGGATTTCGATTGGCTCAGCAACGCAATCACGACAAGTGGTATTCTTGTATATAGTGAAAATCCGAACCTGCAGAGTACAGATGATGCGGAATACGATGATTATGCCCAGAGTGACTACGAGGCCGTGTACGGCCGCATAATCGAATTATGCCCATCGATGGAAACCTTCGTAACGCAGGTAAGGAATACTCTGCCGCCGCAATACGGAGAGATATCACGGTTGAAATACCAGATTGTTGACGGTAATCTTCATGCCCGGAGTCGCATGATAGAGATGCACTTAAGAATGGCGCTGCGTATCGCTCTAGGCCGCGCCGAGATGTACGATGTGGACATAGAGGAAACTGTCGGGGATGCTTGCATTGGTTTGCTGCATGCAGTGGACAAGTATGATCCCGACACCTCCGGTGCATTTGCATCCTATGCTGCTCTCTGGATATTGCAGAATATTTCAAGGTCACAAGGGAATCAGCGTCCTCTGATGTACTACCCAGTTCATCGAAAAGATGGGTATTTTACAATTTATCCGCTGGTTAAAAATCGGGGCTGTGTGGGTTGCGATAAAATGATCTCATGTTCTGATTTACGGGTTTTTATCATGGATAAGCTTAATTGTAACGGCAATGTGGCAGGATACATAATCTCCCAAATGGTGCCGTTTAGCTCCATGCAGGAACTACTCCAATATGAAGAGGACGCGGAATTAAAAGATTACCGAGATGTGCCAGGTGAGATATTGCAGGCTATTTCTTTCGACGGGGAAGATGGAGTGTTGACCGAGGTATGCAAATCCCAGCTTTCTGAGATTATCAAGAAAGTACTAGATACTCTAAAACCGAAAGAAGCTGAGATTATTCGTTTGCGGTATGGGTTTTATGGAAGAAAAATGACCTTGGAAGAAGTAGGTCAACGATATAATCTTACAAGGGAGCGTATCCGACAGATTGAAGAAAAAGCATTGAGAAAAATGAAAGTGGGTGGGAATAAAATTAAAATTCTGCTAACGGATTTAGAATATTAAACTAGTTGCTTTCAATTGTGGATCAGTCGTAAGTTGAATATTTTGTTACAATATAATATCAGAATGTTTCAATATTGAAATGATATCTGTAAATCTGGACGGCAGACCGATCCTGCCGCTCAAATCAGTTTTGAGAAGGTAAATGTATCTTTTGGTAAGGGATCGGCTATTGCCATCCGTAACAATACCATAATTTATTAAGGTAAGGATATTATCTGCCAGTTTGACGAAGTGATCTTGGAGTGACTCTTCCGCTTTCTCCTGATAGGCATATTGCGCTAACGTGTGTTCTAACTCAGTATATATCATTACCGTCCTTATCATATTTTTTGACTTTGACCTTGTATACGTCATAGTCGCGGTTTTCTCTTGATCCCATATAAGCACATCTCTCCCTTTGAAAATATACTATAACGACAGAATAATTATATCAAAGTCAAAATCACATTAAAAGTAAATGATTTGACGTTTACCATTAAAAGATGTTTCTATAAGGGCTTAAATTTTATGAGTTGTCCTTTGCCTGTCCCAAGAGGTGTAGCCCCTCGAGGAGGCAGAGATGACATATGAGCAGCAGGGATAGGATAGATCATGGATCTGAAAGTCGTGGTGTGCAGGGAAATGGATGTCATAGTTTCGTCTGTTTTTTACAAAAGCATCACGGTTATGCCGGATGAAGAAAGGGCATGTTTTTAAACACTTCCGCAATGGTCAAAATCTAACAAGGATACAGAGCTAGAGGTCAGGATATATTTCTCAATCAAAAGAGACCTGCCAGAGAAATTTGACGGACCTCTTTTGATCGAAAAAACTAAATACAGTAGATAATATTGACATCCTATACATAATATAGTATCTTGAGTATGTAACGTAGACAATGATTATAAAGATTGTATGGAGAAACCTGTATGGTAAAAATGGATATTAAGGAAAAAATAATGCTTCGACATTATGAAGAATTGTTTGATAAGTTTTTATTTGATGAATATGACATCTTAGGTTTTTTGATGCTTATTAGGCGATTTGTTAGAGATAAATACAATTCTATTGTGGAATTTGCAGATTTGATCGCTCATCGAAAAAGGGATCGTGGAAAAGTGATGGAAAGTATATCTGCAGCTATTGAGAACAACTACGAAACTTATAATGGAAAAAAAATCAAAGGGTATAACGGAATAGATGAGCGACAATGGGCAGCTGAATGGGAGGGTTTATTTAATGACTTGGAATTGAAAATGAATTCAAGATTGTTAAAAGAAATCACAATTTGTATTTTCTCATTAGCCCAAGGAAGTGAATATGAAGACAAGGCAGGAAAGCATCATGGGTATTTAATGCTGGCAAAAGGGAGAAATAACACCTTGGGTTTATGCACTAGCGAGGGAAAAGGTGACTCGTTGTATATATGTTTCTCATTATTGAATAACATCGAGTATAATGAGAAACGGACAGATTTTATATATAAGAATCCAGTTGAAACTGTAAGAATAGAAGGCAAACTAAGATTAAAGGATGGTATGGGGTACATAATATAATTACTATCAGTATATGCAGGAGAAAAGTGTGTGGGCTGGGCGGCAGGATCAATCTGCCGCCCAGATCAATTTTGAGAAGGTAAATGTATCTTTTGGTAAGGGGATTGGCTATTGCCTTCCATAACAATACGATTTTGCTTTTTTAATCTATTAAGGGAATTCCTAATTGTGTCAGGGTGAAATCCACATTTTTTGAGTTCCGTTTTTAGATCCTTACGTATTATAAACGGTACACCAGATAGTATTTCCATGATTTTTCTAGTGCAGGGAGGTTGTCCCTCTGGGTGTCTGAGTGCACTTATACTTTTGGGCTGTGGACCAGCAATTTCCTTTAGCTTTTGATATGTCTGTAGATAAGGCTCTTTACTGTTGATTATTTTAGGGATGCAGATTTTTGCGCTATTCCATCCGAAATCATGTTGGCCTGAACATGATGAGGCCAATATTTCCATAGCTTTACTATATGGAATATAGCCATAAAGAGAATAAAAATTGGCACTTCTGCTTATTCCTCCAGAGACATGGTCCCAATGCAGTTTGGAAATTAATGCGTCATCTATCTCCGCATACTCATCTTCATAATGATCTCGCGTAATAAGGATTTTAGCCATAAAGCACCTCCTGTTTTTAGTATATCAGGCTGCTTTTAAATTGTATAGATATATTCTTGTAAAAGAATCAGAGGTCGATAACTGTTTCTCTGAGAGTCATGGGTAATAGTGGCGAGAGTTTTAAAGGGTTGCACTAAATTTTGAATATAAGTCTACTTGGAAAGACTTTGGCAGAGTATGCGGCGTTGCGGCCTTGGGAGGAAGCACCTGCGCGCCGGAAACGGAATAAATGCCTTATCACGGCATAATGAGATCTGTTTGTCAAGAATGTGCAATCCAGGCTCTTTTTTTGGTGAAATTTTCCTCTTTACAATCCTATCTGCGTTTGCTATGATAAAAAACAGAACATACGTTCGTAGATAGGGGGCGAGAAGGATGGGAGCGGTGCCGAAGATGGGCACATCCGCACCGGTCAATATCCCGATCCAGATGTACTGCGCTGTGGACACGACCGGCAGGATAAGCCCGATCAAATTTTGTTTTGAAGACAGTGAGCACATGATCTGCACGATCCATATCGATCAGATCATCTCCAGAGATGAGAAGAACTATGTCGGGATACGGGAGAAGCAGTTTTTCTGTTCCGCCCAAATCGACGGTGTGAGGCGTCTGCTGGAGATACGTTACAGCGTGGACACCCAGAAGTGGCGCATCTTCCAATTCCTTTCATGATGAGATACGTATTTCACGTCGACGCCAACAGTGCCTTTCTAAGCTGGAGCGCGGCCTATCGCACCAATATCCTGGGGGAGAGCACGGACCTGCGCACGATACCCAGTATCGTAGGAGGAGATCAGGAAAAGCGTCATGGGATCGTTCTGGCAAAGAGCATCCCGGCTAAAAAATATGATATTCAGACAGGCGAACCGGTCGTCAGCGCTGTAAAGAAATGCCCGGATCTGGTGGTCATACCACCGGATTATGGGCTATATGTTTCTGCGTCGAGAGCGCTCATTGGCATCCTGAAAAAATATTGCGACCAGGTGGTTCAGTACAGCATCGATGAGGCCTGGACTGTTTTTGATGGTTATGAAAGATTGTATGAAGGGCAGATGGTGTCCCTGGCTCATGACATCCGAAACGAGGTCCGGGAAAAATTGGGGTATACGGTAAACATCGGTGTTTCCACAAACCTGCTCCTGGCCAAGATGGCCGGCGATCTCTCTAAGCCGGATAAGGTTCGTACGCTGTTCCCGGCGGAGATCCCGCATAAGATGTGGCCCCTGCCTGTCTCGGACCTTTTTTTGTTGGCCGCGCAACCACGGCGAAACTCAACCGGCTGGGGATATATACCATAGGGGAGCTTGCGAATGCGGACGAGGGAATGATCCGGGCCAATCTGAAGCTCCACGGACAGATCGTTCAGGGATATGCCCGCGGCCATGACCTGCAGCCTTATCTCTTCGGTCATGATGCAAATAAAGGATATGGAAACAGCATGACTGCCCCAGTCGATGTCGTTACGGCAGAATATGGGAAGCAGATCCTTTTATCTTTATGCGAAACAGTAGGAGAGCGGCTCCGGCGTGATAATGTAAAAATATCTGTCGTGTCTGTCCATTTGACGACTTTTGATTTCCAGTATGCAAACCGCCAGATGCAGCTCTATACCGCAACAGATGTGACTGAGGAGATCTACGAAGCCGCATGTGTGATATTCTGCAAACTGTGGGATGGGAGAACACCGATCCGCCAGATAGGGGTGCATACCTCAAAGGTGCAGGCAGATGCCGGGCGGCAGTACAACCTTTTTGATCTGGACCGTTTTGACCGGCTTTCGCTTCTGAACCGCACCGTCGATTCTATCCGGCAGCGGTATGGAGACGACGCGGTGTTCAGAGCCTGTTTCCTGAAGAACAACGTGGACCATATGGGCGGCGGGCTGGACAGGGAAAGACGGACCGGAGTCACCGTTGGGATCGATCTGGAACGGGAGAAGACTGTTCCCAGATAAAAGTGAATGTCGAAACTCTGTCAGAAAATCTGATTGATAAACCCGGGAAATCATTATATACTGAAAATCAGAGGAAATACTGAAAAGAAAGGGTAGACTATGCCGCGGACAATACAAACAATCCTGAGCCAATATATCGCCCAGCTGCAGAAAATATACGGTTCTCATTTGAAGAGCGTGATCCTTTACGGCTCTTATGCGAGAGGGGATTATACGGAGGATTCCGATGTCGATATCATGATACTGGTGGATCTGCCGGATGAAAAACTGGACTCCTATTCGGATACCCTGTCGGAACTCGATTTTGAATACAACGTGGAACATGATATCTGGATGATGCCTGTCGTAAAGAACATAGAGCATTTCCGATATTGGGTTTCTGTGTATCCGTTTTACCGGAATGTACAGCGGGAGGGAGTGATGTTATATGAAGCAGCCTGAACCGTTGGAGACGGGAACACAGATGGACGTTTGTAAAAGCAGAAGAGATCCGTCATGCCAGCGATTATGATACGTTTTCTATAACTTCTAAAGAAGTGACCCTGCAGCAGATCAAAACAGCGGAACAGATCCTGACGCTGGATGAAGAATACCTTACAGAAGGGAAAGAAGAGGAAAACGGTTGTAATTCTTAAAAATTTCAATTATAAATGATACCTATGCACCCGGGCGGCGGACTGATCCTGCCGCCCAAATTTTATGTTCAAGGAGGTATCAGAAATGGCAGCAAATGTCGAAACGATGTTTTACACAAGGGAAAAGCCGTGGCACGGACTTGGCACCATGGTCATGGAGGCTCCCACATCCGCAAGGGCGCTGGAGCTGGCCGGGCTGGACTGGAGGGTGGAGCAGCGCCCCGTCCAGACTGCGGACGGGATCGAACTAAAAGGCTTCTTTGCCAACATCCGCAGTACCGATCAAAAGGTGCTGGGCGTGGTGACGGACAAGTACCGAGTGGTCCAGAATGAGGACGCCTTTGCCTTTACAGACGCCCTTTTGGGGGAAGGCGTGACCTATGAGACTGCCGGTTCCCTGCAGGAAGGAAGAAAAGTCTGGCTTTTGGCGAAGCTTCCCCACCGCTACATCATCTCCGGGGATGAGATCACCCCCTACCTGGTCTTCTCCAACAGCCATGACGGCACCGGCGCGATCCGGGTGGCCATGACGCCGGTGCGGGTGGTCTGCAACAACACCTTAAACCTCGCCCTGGAGACGGCGAAGCGCAGCTGGTCCGCGGCCCATACCGGGAACCTGGCCGGAAAGATGCAGGATGCCAGGCAGACGCTCCTGTATGCGGACAGTTACATGGCGGAGCTGGGGAAGGCCTTTGAACGGCTCCACCGGACGAAGGTGACGGACCGGCAGGTGCTGGACTATATCAACTGTCTGTTCCCGGAAACGGAGAAGCTCACGCCCCTGCAGAAAAAGAACATCTCCCGCATGAAGGAAGACCTGCGGGTGCGTTTCTATGAGGCCCCGGACTTAAAAGGGACGGAGAAGGACGGCTATCGGTTCATAAACGCCGTTTCGGATTTTGCCACCCATGCAAAGCCCATCCGGGAGACGAAGAACTACCGGGAGAACCTGTTCGGCAGGACGGTGGACGGAAACGCGCTGATCGACCGGGCGTATGACATGATGTGTGCGGCTTAATGGACAGTGGAGCAAAGACGGTGAAAAGGAAAAGACGATGAAGAGGAAAAGACGGCGGCGGGCAGAGGGGTCCGCCGCTATTCTTTTCGGAAAGGAGCGTGCAGAAGGATGAGAGTATTGGTAAAGACCGGTCGGATGGAGCGGTCGGAATGGCTGGGCTGGCGCAGGATGGGGATCGGCGGGTCGGACGCCTCCGTGATCGCGGGCGTCAATAAGTTTCGCTCCGTCTACCAGCTCTGGCTGGAAAAGACCGGGCAGACGGAACCGGAGGAAGCGGAAAACGATTACACCCATTTCGGTTCCGTTCTGGAGCCCATAATAAAGAAGGAGTTCATGCGCAGGACGGGGCTTAGAGTGCGGGCGAAAAAGGCAATCCTGCAGAGCACGGAATACCCGTTCATGCTGGCGGACCTGGACGGGATTATTTATGAGGACGGGCAGCTTTGTATCTTCGAGGCAAAGACTGCCTCCGCCTACAAGCAGGAGATCTGGGAGCAGGGCGTTCCGCTGGAATACATCCTGCA
>CANQQE010000058.1 GCA_947625935.1 uncultured Muribaculaceae bacterium
CCTCTACATCGAGACAGTGCTTAGGAAAATCCAGAACGGAGATACCGATTATAATGGTATGCTCCCCAATGCCATCACTCTCCCCAACGCCGTGGTAAATACCACCGCAGCGTGACTCCAAGAATAAAAATCACACAAAAACCTAAAAAATGAATTTCAGTCGGCTCGTAACCGACTGAAACAGAACCTCACGTAAAGTGAATGGCTTACGAGTTGGCCGAAAAACACAAAGTTCATATACCTACAATTAGTAAGGTCTATAATTGGGGAATCACAAAATTACTATAAGTTGACTCAATCATTAGGGAACAAAGCCGCTAAAGGAGCGATTTGGGCTATCACAGACCGCTTTGGGACTATGGCTCTTCAGTTCTCTGTGAATCTAATACTGGCAAGATTGCTTTTGCCAGAAGATTTCGGAGAAATTGGAATGCTTGCAATATTTATAGCCCTTTCCCAAGTACTGATTGATAGCGGCTTTGGATCGGCAATTATACAGAAAAAGAATCCTTCTCAACGTGATTATTCCACTGTTCTATATTGGAACCTCATATTTTCAACTATTTTATATCTTGTTCTTTATATATGCGCTCCGTTAGTAGAAAAATTCTACTCAATGGATGGTCTTGCAAGTACTTTAAGAGGCATAGGACTTACATTAATACTTAATTCAATATTCTCATTACAAAAAATACGACTACAAAAACAGCTAAAATTTAAAGAAATAGCTATTTCAAACTTGTGTTCATATATTTTGGGATCGAGCGTTGCTATTATAATGGCTTATTATAGATGCGGTGTTTGGAGTTTAGTCGCTATGCAAATAACATATGGAATTTCCTATATAATAATATTGCTTATAATAACCAAATGGTATCCTTCTTTTAATTTTTCCCAAAAGACGATCAAAGAATTATTTTCTTTTGGTGGATACATATTAGCGGCAAGCGTTCTACAAACTGTATGCCAAAACATACAAGGTCTGGTTATTGGCAAGAAATTTTCTGCTATACAAATGGGTTATTACTCGCAGGCTAGCAAGCTTGATCTTATCACAAGCTATTCGATACCGCAAGTTATTGTTCAGGTGATGTATCCTGTATATTCTTCAATGCAAGATGACCATCAAAGGTTGAACCATGCTGTAATAACAAGTATTTCTATCATTGCTTTTATAGTCTTTCCTGTTCTAGCAAGCTTGATATTAATTGCGGATCCATTAATAGTTCTATTGTATGGAGAAAAATGGTTACCATCAGCAGAATATTTCCAAATACTTTGTATCGGAGGGTATTTCCTAAGCCTTCAAAATATAAATTACTATGCAGTAGCTGCAATCGGCAAAAGCAAAGCTCTTTTCAATTGGAGTATTTACAAATGGTTATTTCTACTAACAATGGTACTATTAGGAATGATGTTTGGTATTAAAGGGATTTTATGGGGTATCGTAATAAGTAATATCAACGTTTACATTACTAATGCATATCTGCTGTCAAAATTTTCAAAATTAAGCATATACGAACAAATTAAAGCGATAATCCCAATAATTTGTGTTACCGGCTTTTCTATAATTGCTGGATATGTAATGCACTTAGTATGTCACAATATAATTATTGCTTGCATTTCCATTTATGTCATATATCTATTTCTTAGTATTACATTTAGGTTAAACGCAGTTTCATATACTAAAACGGCACTAAAACAAATTGTCAGTGATTAATACGAATATTCAATCAAAGCTAAATGCCAAATACAATCCTGAAGGTTCAGATCTTAGGAGAGCTCAATTAAACGGCATTAAACTATTAGAATTCATCGATCGCATTTGTACGGAAAACAATCTCAAATACTGGTTGGATTCAGGAACATTACTCGGAGCGATGCGCCATGGAGGATTCATTCCATGGGATGATGATATCGATATTTCGATGCCTAGAGAAGATGCGTTGAAATTAAAAAAGATAATGGGATCGAAAGTTTTCGATGGTCATATAATGCTTCAATCAACTGAGACAGATGACTATTATATTCATTCCTCGTGGATTACATTAAGGGATTTAAAAACAGAATATGTCGTAGAAACAAATTTTAATGAATCTAAATTTAGAGGATTGCAAATCGACATATTCATGGTAGATAACAAGAGCCCATATGTCTCACGAAAATTCATTGCTTTACTCAATAAGTATTTTGTGGAATTACCATTATTGCGATTTAAAAGCAAAATCTTGCATAGATGTTCATTTGTATTATTTAAATTGATTGATCGTCATATAGTCCCTTTATTCAGAATATTTAAAAGAGAAAGCGATGTCTATTCTCGAAGCATAGGTTGCACATGGTATAAACCAGAGTTTAAGAGGGATATATTATTCCCTCTAAAAACAATAACTTTTGAGAATCATGAGTTTTCATGTCCAAATGATAGCGACAAATATCTACAAATAATATATGGTGATTGGATGACTGTACCAGATGATAAAGATATTCAGACACATAATGCCACCTTCAAATTTCTGTAAAGACAAATGATCAGTATTGTCCCAAGAGTTCGTAATGGGTATTTAAGAATATATAGTAAAATATCAGCCTGTATTAGAGGTGTGAAAATAGGGTCAGGCTCGATTATTATATCTCCTAAAAGAATACATGGTAACGTAATAATTGGCAATAATACCTGCTTAAATTATAAATCTTGGATAGAAGCTAATACTTTAACGGGAGAACGTGATATTTTACTAAAAATAGGTAATGGTTGCATTATCGGTAATTATAATGAAATATGTGCAACAAAATGTATTATAATAGAAGATGATGTATTGACCGCAGACAGGGTGTATATAGCAGATAATCTACATGGGTATTCGAATATAGAATTGCCAATCAAATCACAACCTATTAAACAGATAAGCACTGTTGTTATTGGTGAGGGTTCCTGGCTTGGAGTTGGAGTTTGCGTAATAGGGGCAAAAATTGGGAAGCATTGTGTTATCGGCGCTAATTCGGTCGTCACACATGATATTCCTGACTATTGTGTAGCGGTAGGCAGTCCTGCAAAAGTTATCAAGCGTTATAATAATAAGACAAAAGTGTGGGAAAGAGTATAATAAAACGATTATTCAAATTATTATTGAATCCGCAAATGTCCTATTATAGGTGCATTTCTATAATTAGAAATATAAGATACAAAGAATGTTCCAGAACAGCGATAATATATAAACCATTAAGAATAACTTCCAAGTATTTGGAATTAGGTAATGGTGTATTTATATATGCTAATTGTGTGATAGAAGGTATAAACAATTACTTCGGAACAAAATATGAACCAAAGATTAAAATAGGGAAAGGGACAAGTATCAGGCAAAATGCACACATAACCTGCGCATCCAAAATACTCATTGGAGAAAATTGTGCAATTACGCATAATGTAACAATAACTGACATTGATCATACGTATGAATATCCTCCAAATGATAGACCTCCGATCAAAAATAAAATATTAGTTAATAATGTAAAAATTGGGAATAGAGTGATGATATTCCCTAATTCTGTTATATTAGGATCATCGGTTATTGGAGAGGGATGTGTTATAGCTGCGAATTCGGTGGTAAGAGGAGAATTTCCCCCTTATAGTTTAATAGGTGGATGTCCGGCAAAAATACTAAAGCGCTACAATGGATTAACGAAGAGATGGGAGAAGCCAAATATCTAAGGAGATATGCCATTAACCAATCTAATAAAATAATAATCATTGTATTATTTATTATCTATCCGTTAGGTAGTTTGCCTTTAATCTTATGGGAAATATACAATAAGAAAAAATATGCCTATGTGCTATTCTCAATCTTCGTTGGCCTGACGGGAATGTTATATGCGCCTAATGGCGATTTATACAGATATTACGAAGATTATTTCAATTACGCCAATCTATCATTTTATGAATTCAACCTTATTCTTGTCATTCAAGCAAATTTAGATTTCGGATTACCATACGTTCAATTCTTCTTTTCAAGAATTGGAATATCAAATGATTTTATAGTCTTCTTATGTATCGGATTAGGAACTTTATATACATTATTAATTACTTATGACTACACGCAAACAATAAGCAAAAGCAATTCCTTTATAATATTCCTATTTGTCTGTTTATTCATAACATTTTGGAGTTACTATTTTCGCTATGGATTTGCAAGTATCCTGTTTGCCTATGGGATTCATCTCATCAACAATCATGAATCGAAAGTAGGATGGATATATATAGTTTTATCACCTTTGTTACATTTCGGTCTTATAATATTTGCAATAATCTATACTATGATATATGTATTCAAATATAATGTGAGTAGGAAGTACTTCTTAATATTTGCTCTAACTTCCTTATTATTTACTGGCGACATAATTTCAAAACTATTACTTTCTTATGACTTCCCTCCAGCCATAAGTGGCAAAATAGCTGCATATACAGAAGGTTATTGGGCTAACGCATGGCTTAATGACAGATCAATTGGATCAATACTTCTGAATTATGTAGATATTATAATTCGAATTGTTGTATATTATATAATATTTAGGAATTTTAAGAGGAATAATGTGTATACATTGTTGACAGTAATGCTTGTTCTTATCACTATTGCTGGACCATTTGCAATAGTTGCAGGAAGATTCAACTGGACATTTAACATCGTTAGCCTTAATGTCATCATACCGATATTGTGTAAAAAATACAGATTACTAGCCGCCAATAGTATATCTGTGTTATTATACATAATGTGTATAATTTCAACAATTGGTACATTTTCCATGCGTCGCTATATCATACCGGTATCTCGTGAAGATCTTCTACTTAAGTCATCTTCAATCGGTATTATAACCCATAGATACGATGATAAATGGCTTGGAGAACACACCGAATTAGGAGAATAATCATGAGCAAGAGAATATTATTTATATGTCCTAAATATTTTAACTACTGTAATGTAATTAGGGATGAGCTGTTAAAATTAGGTCATATCGTTGACATGATATCCTACAATGCGACAGGCTTCAGTCTCGTACTCCTAAACAAGATTGGGTTGGCTAAGAAACAAAAGTCGATTTACTATAATAAATATCGCAAACTTGTCAATAAAAACAAATATGATCTTTTATTTGTCATAAAAGGAGATGTATTCTCAGAAGAAACTTGGAAAAAAATATTTGCTGAGAGGAAATTCAAAAATAGCGTTCTATATCAATGGGATTCTTTTTCTAATTATAACTACAAAAACCTAATAAAAATATTTGACAAAACATTTTCATTTGATAGAAGTGATTCCAATCGATTTGAGAGATTAATATATCTACCATTATTCTATTATGGCGATTTTTGTTATCAAGAGCAAATTGAATATGACCTACTATTTGTCGGGATTTGGCATAGTGACAGAATAGAAATACTTAATAAAATAGGTGAGATTGCAGAATATGAGGGATTAAAAGTATACTTTAAGATATATTATCCTTTCCTTTCTTGGCTGTATCTAAGATTAAAGAATGGGAAAAGCATGCAGTCTCCGTATCTTACATTCAAGAAGATATCACAGAAACATCTTTCTCGATTATATCGAAAAACTAAATGCATAATCGATATTGCTAATCCCCGTCAATCCGGCCTTACAATGAGAACAATTGAATGTGTCGGCGCGAATAAGAAGCTGATCACTACTAATCAAAATATAGCCGTTGAAGATTTTTATTGCGAAAATATTCAAATAGTTAGAAGAGATACAATAGAAAACATTGACCTTAATTATATTAATACAAAATCAGAATATCCCAACCGAGAGAAATATCGATTGGACAACTGGTTAAAATCAATATTACCTGATGAATAGCAAAGAAATTGCCATCTTTATACCAAGTTTCAGCATCGGAGGGGTAGAGCGTGTCATGATAGACATTGCTAACTCAATTACTAATCTAGGTACAATTGTTACCGTTATTGTATGTAAAGACCAAGGGGAATTAAAGGATTCGTTGAATTCGTCAATTCCTATCATTTCGTTAAACTCTCCACTTAGGTATTGCCTATTTCCTTTGTGCAAACAATTGAAAAAGGGGAAATATGATAGCATATTGACTGGCCCAGATTTCCCAAATTTCATAGGCATAATAGCTGCTAAATTATCGGGCACGAAAGTCATAGTTACACAACATAATCTATTTAATCTGGAATCTCAAGATTTAGGTTTACATGGGCGGCTAACTCCTCTTCTGTACAGAATGCTATACCCTATGAGCAATCATATTATAACGGTTAGCGATGCCACATACGATATGCTGATAAGATATGGTATAAAATCATCCAAACTGACAAAAATATCCAATCCAATAAACATAAGCCTCATAAAGCAATTATCGAGAAGGCAGAAAAACTATAGTCCTAGAAATGATTATATTGTTTTTGTTGGAAGATTATCAAAGATTAAGAATATTCCTCTACTATTAAATGCCTTTGAGATAGTTTCAAGAACTTATAGTAACTTAAGTTTAGTAATAGTTGGAGATGGGGATGAATCAGAATCATTGCAGAATATGGCAAGATCCATGGATTCATCTAAAATATTATTTATAGGGGCTCAATCAAATCCATATCCTTATATATCAAGAGCAAAACTTTTGTGTTTGCCTAGTTATTCCGAGGCTTGCCCATGCATACTTATCGAAGCTATGGCCCTTGGAGTAACTCCGATCATCACACCTACGACCGGTGGCATGGAATGCACGGATAATGGAAACCTATCCTACCATTCTACATCTTTTACAGATCCGCATGAATACGCCAAAATAATTGAAAAAGGTCTGACTGCTCCAATATCTAAACAATCATTAGAGGAATATGCTAAGAAATTTGATATTGGTAACATAAGTAATCGGTACATAGAAATATTAAGCTTGTAAATATAATATTCAATATCAGGTTTGTTCCTCATAATATATGGTAATTCTTGATAACATTATCTTCTCATTGCAACAACATGGAGGCGTATCAGTCTTATGGGGTAATCTAATTGAGGCCCTCAAAGAGCAAAAGATATCTTTTAAGATGACTGAGTATTCTAATGCAATACAGAACAATAAGATTCGGAAAGCAATTACGAATGTAACTGACAAAATTATACCACTAAAAGGATTAGTCAAGATTACACGGTGGTTTAATCCAAAGATTCACTATTCATCTCCTTTTATTTTTCATTCTTCGCATTACCGGATTTGCAAAAACAAACGAGCGATTAATATAACAACGGTACATGATTTTGTATATGAATACTATAGAACCGGGCCTTCTCGCTGGCTACACTGCTGGCAGAAATACAATGCCATTCGTTCCTCAGATGCTATAATTTGTATTAGTGAGAATACCAAGAAAGACTTGCTGAAATTCATTCCTGATATAGAAGCAGCTAAGATACGAGTAATATACAATGGTGTATCCGATGACTATGGACCGTTGACCAATGTCAATTCCAAGTATCAAAATTGTTTATTATTTGTAGGCGGCAGACAAAGCTATAAGAATTTTAAATTCGCCGTTGAAAGCGCACGAGCTGTTCATAAGAAATTATTAGTTGTTGGATGTGATATTGATATAAATGAAAGAACAATTCTTGATACGATATTAGGCAATGGTAATTACAGGATTATAGTACATCCTGACAATAATACATTAAATGAACTTTACAATAGTGTTTTTGCACTGATATACCCATCATCTTATGAAGGTTTCGGGATTCCCGTAATCGAAGCACAAAAAGCAGGATGTCCTGTAATCGCCATGAACTCTTCTTCTATCCCCGAGATAATTGGTGATTACCGACTTCTATTAAACAAATTAGATATAGAAGAATTTAAGACAAAAATTGAATATCT
The DNA here is from genome assembly GCA_947625935.1 of uncultured Muribaculaceae bacterium. GTDB lineage: Bacteria > Bacteroidota > Bacteroidia > Bacteroidales > Muribaculaceae > JAJPXC01. The sequence continues at coordinate 7,909 of CANQQE010000058.1, forward strand.
AAATATTCCGGATAATAGGATGTCTATTATTAATGCAGGATTAGAAAATTCAAAACGATTCTCTTGGCATAAAATGACAACTGAATATATAGAATTGTATCGAGAGATTTTATTAAATTATGATTGAAAAGAGCTATTCTATATCAAACATAATTTCACTAATATGGTATCTAATTTACACTAAAATTAGATACAGAAATGCACGATTGATCAGGACTCCTTTCTATTCTCGTGGCAACAAATATATACACTTTGGAAAAAATTTGACCACAGGGGTAGGCTGTAGGATTGAGTGCATGCACATAGTCGGAAAGAAAAGTCCTATTTTGGAGTTTGGAAGAAATGTACAACTTAACGATTATGTTCATATATGCGCCTTAGATAGAATAGAAATAGGTGATGATGTATTAGTGGCATCACATGTTTACATTTCTGATAATAGTCATGGCTCTTACAAAGGAGATAACTCGGATACAAGCCCCAATATTCCTCCAATACAACGAGAATACTACACTGCTTCTGTAAAAATAGGGAATCGTGTATGGATTGGAGAAGGAGTTATGATTTTACCTGGAGTAACAATTGGCGAAGGGGCGATTATCGGTGCTCATTCTATTGTCAATAAAGATATCCCTAACAATACTATAGCTGTAGGCAGCCCTGCCAAGCCTATCAAACATTTCAATTTTCCAACAGGACATTGGGAGAAATTATAAATTTTCAAAATCATACACACTAACGTCAAATGAACAATGTCTTAATAACCGGAGGAGCTGGATTCATTGGGTCAAACATCGCACTAAAGCTCATCGAAAATGGCTTTACAGTGACAGTGCTAGACAATCTGTCTCCTCAGATTCATGGAGATGATCCAGAAAAGACTTCCCCCCTTTATCAAAGTATCATCGGCAAAGTCAATTTCATAAAGGGCAGCGTTACATCGAGGGAAGATTGTCACAAGGCGCTGGAAGGTGTGGACACAGTCCTCCATCTCGCTGCGGAGACCGGTACAGGCCAATCAATGTATGAGATTGAGAAATATGTCAGTGTCAACATCGGCGGCACTGCAATACTCCTTGATATTCTGACAAACGAGAAAACCGGTGTAAAAAGAGTGGTAGTAGCAGAATCAAGAGCCATTTATGGAGAAGGGCGCTATTGGAGCGATGAACTCAATTCATTCGTATATCCTGAAGAACGTCCAGAGGCAACCATGGCTAACGGTGATTTCGAAGTAAAATATCCTGGCTGTAAGAAGCCATTGAAGCTCGTCTGTACTACTGAAGATTCTCTCGTACATCCTGGATCGGTCTATGGCATTACTAAGCAGGTGCAGGGAGAACTAGTTCATCTCGTATGCAAAAGCATTGGAATCGAATCAGTGTCCTTCAGATACCAGAATGTCTATGGCCCAGGGCAGTCACTTAGCAATCCATATACCGGCATACTCTCCATCTTTTCAACAAGAATAAAGAACGGCAATGGCATCAACATTTTTGAAGATGGACGCGAGACAAGAGATTTCGTATATATCGATGACGTTGTGGATGCCACAATTCTTGGACTTACGGTTCCCGGGATTAGCGGGCATGCCTTCAACATCGGCACAGGTGTTGCTACCGATGTATTGACTGTAGCCAATACCCTTAAAAAATACTATGGCATCGATGTTCCACTTACTATTTCTGGGAATTATCGTCTCGGTGATATTCGCCATAATTACGCAGACATTTCAAAAGCTCGAACTCTTCTAGGCTTCAATCCAAAGTGGACATTCGATAAGGGCATTGAACAATTCTGTAAATGGGTGAATACACAACCTATCCCAAAAGACAAATATGATTCCTCTATTGAAGAAATGAAGGATAAAGGATTATATAAATAAGATTTGTTTATATCAGACCACTCTGTCAATAATGTGACTGTGATGATTGATTTATCTGGAAAAAGAATATTATTCATATCTGCAAGAGCTTTTGGAATACCAGAGAATATTGTAGATGCTATGAAAGCTGCAGGAGCCAATGTCGATTATTTTGACGAAAGACCTTCTAACTCATTTTTTGTAAAGGCTTTGATAAGAATTAATCGTAATTTAATAGCCACATATATTAATAAATATCACAATAAAATTATTGAAGCTGTTAAATCTATAAAATATGATTACATATTCTTTATTAAGGCCGAGTCATTCTCTGAGAATAACTTAGAAAAACTACTCTCCTGCCATCGCAATGCGAAGAGTATCATTTATTATTGGGATTCAATTGCTAATAATCCTAATGCACACAATTTAATCAATAAATTTGATTATTCGTTTTCATTCGATTCTAATGATTGCGAAAAAGAAGGCATAAATTTTCTTCCTCTTTTTTATTTTAATGAATACAAGGAAGTAGCCGATGTTCAGGATTCTTTCATATATGATCTGATGTTTGTAGGCACGACACACAGCGATCGGTATCCACTTATAAAATCAATCGTGTCACAAGTAACAAATCTTGGCGGAAATTGCTATACTTATTTTTTCTTTCAAGGAAAGATAATGTTCTATCGTTATAAATTACTGCATAAAAGTTTCCGAAAAGAATCAATCAAAGACTTTAAATTTAAACCTTTAACAAAGTCGCAATTAATGAATCTGTATAAGATTAGCAAAATTATCATCGACATTCAGCATCCTAGACAAACCGGACTAACCCTCAGATGTTTTGAAGCATTAGGATCAAAGCGAAAATTGATAACCACAAATGCAAATATTGTAAAATATGATTTTTATAATCCAAGTAATATTTTACTAATTGACCGACATTCGCCCCACATCACAGAAGATTTTTTCAATACCCAATTCCAAGATTTGGAAAATGTCATCTATGATAAATACTCTATTACTTCCTGGTTGTCACATATATTCGAAATAGTTGATGGAAATAAAACGACTAATCATTATGAATTGCTTGATGGGCGACGCCATCACATTTAATAGTTTAATCCTCGCTTTTAGAAACCATAATAATACAATAAACACATGAAAATATTAGTAACTGGCGCCAATGGTTATATTGGTCGACATGTCGTCACTGTATTGCTCAACCGAGGGTGCGATGTAATCGCTTGCGATATAACTACCAAGGATGTAGACAATAGAGCCAAATGCATGGATTTTGACTTATTCAATCTCCCGGATGGTAATGTTTTTGAACTCTTCGGCTCGCCGGATGTATGTCTCCACATGGCCTGGAGAAATGGTTTCGTACACAATGCTCCTACCCACATAGACGATCTTCCAGCCCATTTAAATTTCATAACACGAATGATTGACGGTGGACTAAAGCAGTTAGCTGTCATGGGAACAATGCATGAAATAGGGTATTGGGAAGGAGCCATAGATGAAAATACTCCATGCAATCCAATATCGATGTATGGTATTGGAAAGGACGCCTTAAGAAAAGCATGCTCCCTATATGCCAGGCCGCACGACTGCATTCTTCAATGGCTTCGTTGTTACTACATACTTGGAGACGACAAGAAAAGCAACTCCATATTTGGCAAAATATTGAAAGCAGAGGAAGATGGAAAAACCAAATTCCCTTTCACAACCGGGAAAAACAAATATGATTTCATAAACGTGGATAGACTCGCAGAGCTGATTTCCTGCTCTGTCATGCAAAGGGAAGTCAATGGGATAATCAATTGTTGCACAGGCAAGCCCATTAGTTTGGCGGAACAAGTAGAATCGTTCATTAAGGACCGTGGTCTATCAATCCGTCTTGATTACGGTGCATTCCCTGATCGGCCATATGATTCACCATGCGTCTATGGTGATACTTCCAAAATCAACTCCATATTATCTGCAAAATCATGGGCTGTAAGAACATACTGATCACCGGCGGTGCCGGCTTCATCGGCTCACACGTAGTGCGCCTTTTCGTCAACAAATATCCCGACTGCCATATCGTGAACCTCGACAAGCTCACCTATGCCGGCAACCTCGCCAACCTCAAGGACATCGATGACAGGCCCAACTACACCTTCGTGCGCGCCGACATAGCAGACCTCGACGAGATGCGACGCATCGTGAGGGAATACAACATCGACGGCATAATC
>CANQQE010000059.1 GCA_947625935.1 uncultured Muribaculaceae bacterium
CAGATGAAGTGAAAGTTCTCGGTGAAACTGTGGACATGCTAAAAGATCTTTGTACGGCTGAATATTATGCACGTATCTCAAAAGCGATGGAAGAATCCGAAAAAGAAGACGAGGAAGAAGCCAAGTACATGATGAAACAGATGAAAGAACAGTACGGCGAAGAAGACGGTGAGCGCATGTACCGCATGGGATACAACCGCAACCGTTATTTAAACGGCAGGTTTGCTCCACGTGGACGCGGACGCCGGATGGGATATATGCCCTCCGAAATGCGTATGCCGTACCTGGAAGACGAGTACATGGCTGAATACCTTGGCTACCCTGATTATATGGATGACGTCAAGATGCGTATGGGATATAATTCCGGCGGACGCGGCGGAAACTCTGGAATGGGGATGCGCGGCGGCGATATGAACAACGGAAACATGGGCGGAAATGACGGAAATCAGGGCCGAAGCGGATACGGTGACGGACGCGGAGAGAGCGAAGGTTCCCGGTATGGACGTTCCTATGATTCGTACCGAGAGAACCGCAGACACTTCACGGAAACAAAGAGCGAAGAGTCTAAAAAGCACATGGAAAATTCCATGAAAGAATATACCAATGATGTGATGGAGAACATCAGGGAAATGTGGCGCGACGCCGACCCGACCCTTAGAAAGAGTATGAAAGAAGATTTAACAAAGATGGTTCAACAGTTGCAGTAATGTGATTAAGCCCCGGAAAATCCGGGGCTTTTATCGTGGGAGGATTTATGCAGGATTGCAAAGTAAATATCCTTGGAACAGAATACCAGATATTGACACAATCAGAATACGAAAACCCGAAATTAAGGGAATGTAACGGGCTGTGCGAGCAGTATTCCAAAAAGATTATCCTGAACGATTTTCAGGCGCAGAAAGATGATGTAATGTGCGTCGAGAATCCCGACGAATTTATGAAGAAAGTTCTCAGGCACGAAATTTTCCATGCGTTTTTCGGGGAGTCTGGGCTGAGAAGCTGTAGCGAGTTTGCCGAAAATGAAGAACTTGTGGACTGGCTTGCCATTATGTCTCCGAAGATTTTCAGGATATTTCAGGAGTTAAATATATTGTAGGTGATATTATGCTGACACGATTTATTATGAATGGTTACTTGTGGAGAGTTGTAACTGTGCCGTCAAATAGCCATTTTCTGATTTCCAGAGATAATGTATATACCGTGGCGACAACAGACCCGACAACGCTTTGCATTTATCTCTCACAAGACCTAGAAGGGAATTTCAAAAAACGCGTAATCGCTCATGAAATGGGTCACGCCTGCTGTTTTTCATACGGTCTTTTGGATGAAATCAGATCGTGTTGCTATCCTTCAAAAGTTATTCAGATGGAAGAGTTTATATCAAATTTTGTAGCGGACTATGGGGAAGAAATATTCTCCCTGACATACAGAATACTTGGAGATTCAGCACTTTACAGAGTGCCGCAATTTCTTGAAAGGCTGGTGTCTTAATGCGAAGCGCGTCCAGAGAGCGTCAGAAAGTGTGGTTTTCCCGGAAAACTGAAAAGCAGGATGGGATTGATACGATTGAGGTTTATGATAAGCCGGTCGTGAAACTTCTTGCTGTATCGGTTGGAACGGGATTCCCGACAGAGATTGCAGCAGGCATTGTGCCGGATTATGACAGAACGGTTGTTTCATACGATAAAAGTTTTCAGCCGCTTGAAGGGGATGTTCTATGGGTGGACAGAGAACCGGAACTTGATGAGGAAGGAAATCTCAAGCTGGAAGATGACGAGGTGACGCCGACAGTGCCGCCGGACTACATAATAAAGCGGATTGAACAGAGCCAGAAATCTTTAACGGTCAAATACCGGATTGTGAAGATTGGAGGGAATTGATATGGCAAGATACGGCACAAAACCATGCACCATTGAGGCAGTACAGTTTCTTGATACAGATGAATCCGTAACTGAATTGCAGGATTTTACCGGCGCGCATCTGCTGATTTCCCGGTCAGTTCCCCATCACCCAAAACTCATCATCGAAACGCCGCATGGCGAACTGGTGGCGAATCTCGGAGACTTCATCATTAAGGATTCCGGGACAGGATTCACGGCTTGTAGTGCGAGTGTATTTCACAGGAAGTATGAGCTGATCGAATGAAAAAGATAAAGGTGGAGCTGTCGCAGGCAGGGATTCAGAGAGCAATACGGGAAGTGAAGGGATACAAGGCTGATTTCATGAGGAAACAGCAAATTTTGATTGATCGTCTTTCAAAAATCGGGCTTGATGTTGTTCGGCAGACAATGGAGAGTATACCGGCAGAAGAAAAAGGCTCATATTACACAGAGATTGTAAACAATAGTCGTGGAGACATCATTGGGGCGGCGATAAGACTTTCCGGCTCGAAAATTCTTTTTATAGAATTTTCTAGTGGCATCACGTATGGCACTCCACCGGGCGGCTATCCGTTGCCTAGCGGTTCTAAATATGGGTATGGTACATACCCGGGGCAATCCCATGCTCTATCGCCTAACGGATGGTGGTACGTAGATGAACACGGCGAAAAACACCATTCATACGGAAATAGAGCCTACATGCCTATGTATCATGCGGAGGAAGCGATTATCTTGTCAGTAAGAAATATTGCAAAGGAAGTGTTCTCATGAAACCAATCATCATTTTCACACAGAAAGACGAAAACGGAAATATCTGCATGAGCGCAGAGAAGTTTGAAAAATACATTCAGATGGCATATGAAAGCGGCGTGGAGGATGGGAAGAGCAAACCGCTCACAGGCATACGAGGGGAATATATATCAGGCGGAGCTATTAACGCGCGGGAAGCAAAAAACTACGAACTTTGCGCTCAACCAGCGGAAGAAAGTGCGCATAGAAGCGCATCATTCTAGGCGGTGGATAAAATGTTGATAACTGTGGATAACCCGGCAGAGAAAGTTTTTTCACGGTGGAGCGACGCAATAAAAGAAAGCACAAAAGTCGGCAACAACGTATCCATGGATATGAGCCGTGTTCCGTCATCTTTCCCATATATCAGGATGTCTTATCTTGGCGGCGTGCAGGTGCGTGGAGATTTGGAAGGTGACGAGTGCGCAACGACAATCACATTCCAGATAGAATCCTTCTCAAGCGGGCAGAAACGCCTGACAGATGTATATGCGCTTGATGACGCGTCCCACAAGATTATGGTGAGCATGGGATTTCGACGAACGTATAATGGGCAGGTTGAGAACATTGATGAAGGAATATCGAGAGTAATCAGTCGCTACAGCCGGTTATATGCCGGGAAGTTACTGGGAGAGGAATAGAAAAATGATGGCAATTCCCGCATAAGCGGATTGCATAGAGAGAGCCGGAGGGCTCTTATTTTTTATGCCGAAAGGCAGAAAGGGGAATGATTATGGATTTTGCAGAAGTAGCAAGCGTTGTTGGAATTACGGTTATTTGCGCCCTGATTGGCATGGTGGCAAAAGCACTCCCGATCAACGATAAATGGATTCCTGCTATCGTTGGAGTTGCGGGCGCTATTTTGGGCGTGGTCGGCATGAATGTTATCCCAGACTTCCCGGCAACAGACATTATCAATGCGTTGGCGGTCGGAATCGTGAGCGGTTTGGCAAGTACCGGCGCGCATCAGATTGTGAAGCAGGCGGCAAAGACAGAGTAGCATAAAATAATTGAGAAAACCTATCGAATCCGATAGGTTTATTTTTTTACCGGCGCGCAAAGGCGCGCCGCTGACCCTGAACAGTTAAGGGTAGAAAGGAGCAATAAAATGGCGGCAAATATAGCAGGTATCTCAACACTGGGAGCTAAACTCGGATACGCAGTGGAGACATCACCCGGAGAACAGCCATCATCATTTACATGGCTTGAAAGAGCCAATTCGATTGGGGCTATTGACCTGTCAACAGAAACAATCGACGCGTCCGCACTGGAAGACCCGGTCACAAGAACAATCGCAGGAAGACAGGACACAGGCGGTGAATGGACGTTTACATTCAACCTCACAAATGAAACGGAAAAAACCTATCAGGAAATGCTTAACAAATCAAAAGCAGGTCTTGCAGAAAGCAGGAGGACATGGTTTGTCGTATGGTTCCCGAACCTCGCAAAATCGTTTGTTATCGTAGCACAGCCGGGCGGCACACTTCCTATGTCAGAAATCGGGCAGAACGAACTTCTGACCTGCGAACTGACGCTTGCGCTTGACGAGTATAAAGGACTTATGGCAGATATTACGGAACCGAAGGAACCCGAAGCAGTATAAGCAGGCATGTACTAAAAAGGGAGGAATTTTATGTACAAGGTGTTACAAATTGACGGCAAAGATTGGAAAATCGAATACAGTATCGAGGCTTCTCTGTACGGCGAATGTACGGAGAAGCTGATTGAATTTATTCAGACAATCGCAGGCGGAACAGATGAACTGCCGAAAGACGCGACAGCTGAACAGGTTGCAGCTGCAAAGAAAAAATTCATAAAAGAGAAGATTTCCGGTATCTGCGACATCGCGAACACAACACTGACTATGTTTTACGCTGGATTGCTTGAACATCACGGGCAGGAAGGCGATAAGTCTATCATGTCTAAAAAGGATGCGAAACAACTTATTCGGAAGTACTTTTCCGAACATGCAGAGGATGGAGCCGGTAACTTTTATGATTTACTCCAGATTCTTATGGGGCAGATGGAGGAAGACGGTTTTTTCAAAATGACAGGAGTGGAAAAGATATTCTCAGAGATGGAGAAAGCGGCGAAAGCCTCAGAAAAGAAGAGCGCGAACAAAAAAGCTATCGCCAAATAGTTTTTGAGGACGTCTATCCTAACGCAATCCGCTGCGGAATGAGCCGCAGGAATTTTATGCACTCCACGATGTCAGACATAAGGCAAAGAATTAAAGTGTACAGGGAAGATAAAGAGAATGAAGCAAAAGAACTTGAGTTCAAAGCTTGGCTTTCCGGTCTTTATGTGAGAAGCGCTATAACGTCAGCATTTAGCAAAAAAAGCAAATATCCGGAAGATCCATTAAACAGAGAAGAACCAATCAACATTGAAAATATGACAGAAGATGAAATTATTGATGCACAGGAGCAAGCACTCAAAAAACTTGACCTCATGGCAAGAATGGCTCTTGGCGTTAAGGATGAACCTCAAGGCGAATAGGTGTCACAGCTTATCCGCCTTTTTCTGGCTGTCGGCAGGAGACAGTCACTAACCTCAAACAGTTGGAGGTGGTTAAATTGGCAGATAACACGATAGACACCTTGATGTTGGAGGTGGAAAGTAACGCTGAAAAATCTGCGGACGGACTGGACAGGTTGGCGGCATCACTAGCAAAAATCGGAAAATCAGTAAACGGTGCGGTATCTCCTCTTTCCAGTTTTGCCTCAAGCATCAAAGAAGCGACCACGGCCATTAATTCGCTCGGAAGCACAAGGGAAATCAGCTCCCTGTTATCTCAACTGACACAGTTGAGTAGAATTAAGCTGGATAATCTGGAAAACAAGAAAATCCGGATAGATTTTGAATTGAATGGAGTTGAGTCCGGCCAGCTGAAATATGCTATCCAGAAGGCTATTGATGGTGTGAAAGTCGATACGACTTCCATATCAAAACAGTTGGCTAATTCGTTCAATCTTGACAAAAATTCTTCAACGAAACTCCAGCAACAAATGCAGACAATCGCAAATACGATTGCATCATCATTTGACGGGAAGAACTTCCATATGGGAGAAACGTTGGATGTGACGCTTGAGGAAATTGCTAATAATATTAAAGAAAATGGATCTTTAATCCAGTCAAGTATCACAGGTTCGCTCGATTTTGCGCTGAATGAATACAAAGAGTTTTATGATTATTTTAATACTCATAAAATCTATATTTCTGACTATCTGAAAGCGGATATTGGGAAAACGGAGTTTGCCGAAATTATTCAGCAGAATTTAAGCTATATCACAAGGAATGCTGCGAAAGGAATAGAGTTAAACTCTGTCTGGGAAGAATTATCCAGTAAGTTCCCAACACTGATACCGCCCGGGATCACGAATGCCGCTGATCAGGTTGTGCATGTACTGGAAGAGATTAAGAATGCCCGTGATCAGATAAAGCCAGTTGCGATTGGCGATCTGGTTAGCACTGACCAGGCCAGTGCAATGGACAGGATATGGGAAAGTATTATTGATTCAACAAGAAACTTATCTTCTGTCTTGTCTCAAAGAATTAAAGACGCAACAGAATACGCTCAAGATAAGATTAATCTTGACGTGCAAATTAACGAAGAAAAAATCATACAGGATATACGGAAAGCGATCAACAGGGCTGCCAGTGCGCAGTATGATCCGGTCAAAGTAAAACTTTCAGTTGACAGCAAAAACATCCAAAATTCAGTATCTCAGGAATTGAAAGGGATTGACCCTGGAAATCTCCCACAGATTTCTGATGGGATGGAAAAGATAGCAAACGCCATGTTATTGATGAATGGCGTTAATTTCAAAGATACCGGTCTAAGTTCAATCATTAAATCCCTTGGAAGTCTTTCCAGTATTGATACCACTAAATTCAATGCTGACGGAATTGCTGGGTTGGCAAATGCCTTAGGTGCTCTCGGTTATGTAAATTTTAAGGGAACCGGTCTCAATTCGGTCATTAAATCTTTGAGAGAACTTTCATCGGTCGATATGGGCAATTTCAGCACTGACAGCTTTTCTGGGATTGTGCAGTCTATCAGTTCTCTCGGGCAGATTCCAGATATTTCTTCTGGAATCAACAAACTGGTTGCTTCCTTGGCAAAACTGGCCGGAGCAGGGGCAAGCATCACAACGGTATCACAGCAGTTGCCGGTTCTTGGAAACGCTTTGCATGATGTTGTTAATAAATTAGCTTCTGCAAATTCTATTTCGGAATCCGTCAATCAATTTGTGCAATCATTAGCAAAACTGGCAGGAGCCGGGTCGAAAACCACGGAAACCGCAGCTGGGCTTGATGCACTTGGACAGGCAACACTTGCATTTTTCCAGGTAATGCAGGGAGCCCCAAAAATCAGCGACAACACTTTGCGCATGACAGAAGCGTTAGCGAAGCTTGCTGCAAGCGGATCGAATCTCGGAAAATCCACAAACGCGGCTTCACAAGCATTTCAAGCACTTGGAAATTCCAGTCAATCCGCTGCCGACATCATAGTCAAGGCAATGAATAAAATCTATTCATCGACCAAAAAGGCTTTCAGTTCCATACTTAAAACTGTCGGGAATGCTGCGCGCGGGACACTCAGTGCCGCAAAAAGCATAGCTTCATCGATAACGCGAATTGGAAACTCAAGCAAATCTGTCGAAAAAATGACGACAGGCTTTAGAAGTCTGTTCCGTGCTGTCGTTCCTTTCGCGGGGATATATGGAATTTTTAACTGGGGAAAAGAAGCTGTTGAGACAGCAAGCAACCTGACAGAAGTACAAAACATAGTGCGAACAACTTTCGGCGACATGACGCAGGAAGTAAACGAATTTGCAAAGAACTCGATCAAAGATTTAGGAATGTCAGAGCTGACATTCAAACAAGTCGCTAGCCGCTTCCAGGCCATGGGAACAGCTATGGGTATTAGTTCTGGCCAGGTTCAGAAAGCAACTCAGTTCTTACAAAAGAATAGCGAAATGTATGGGAAAACCGCTGATTCTATGGGGGATATGAGCATTGAGCTTACCAGGTTGGCGGCGGATATGGCATCATTCTATGATGTAGCGCAAGAAGATGTAGCAGAAGACTTGGCATCCATATTCACTGGGCAAACTCGTCCTTTGCGTACATATGGTCTCGATTTAACAGAAGCAACCCTAAAAGAATGGGCAATGAAAAATGGGCTTGACGCAAATATTAGTTCCATGTCGCAGGCTCAAAAAACGTTACTAAGGTATCAATATGTACTATCACAAACTGGAGCAGCGCAAGGCGATTTCCTAAAAACCGCCAACACATGGCACAATTTGACAACAGTATTGAGCCAATCTTTCCAGCAATTCAGTTCCATAGTAGGTGAAGTTATTATCAACGCACTCAAGCCATTTGTCGCGGCGCTTAATTCCGTTATGGGGCATGTGATTACATTTGCCAGGACAGTAGCTGACGCACTCGGTAAGATATTTGGCTGGACACTGGAAGTTGATGCAAGCGGCGTCGTGGACAATATGCAAGATGCTGCTGATTCATATGAAAGCGCTGGAGATAGTGCAGGTGATGTTGCGGACGGGACGAAAGACGCAGCAAAGTCTGCTAAAAAGCTCAAAAAAGAACTATCCGTCCTTCCGTTCGATGAATTGAACCAGCTTGCGAAAGATATGGATTACGCAGGGTCTGGTGGCGGCGGAGGCGGAGGCGGTCAAGGTGGATCAGGAGGATCCGGTATACCTTCAGGAGGCGGAATAACCGCAAGCCTTGTAAAAACAGATAGTATCTTTGATAAATACAAGAGTGATATAGACAGCCTTGAAGAACTTGGCAAATACATTGGAGATGCACTTACTAAGGCACTCAAAAAGATTAACTGGGATAAAGTATACAAAACAGCAGAAAATTTCGGAAAAGGTCTTGCTTCATTTTTAAATGGGTTAATATCTCCTGAACTTTTTTCGGAAGTCGGGAAAACCATTGCAGGAGCTATGAATACTGCGCTTCATTTTCTCGATTCATTTGGAAAAACGTTTGACTGGACTAATTTCGGAAAATCTCTTTCTTCCGGTGTAAAATCGTTCCTGAAAACGTATGACTGGGACTTGAAAATTGAAGTATTCAATACGTTCGCTAATGGGATTCTTGACACAATAATCGCTGCCCTTGATTCGGTTTCCATGTCTGAATGGCAAAGGATACCGCAGAAGATAGGCGACATGATCGAAGCGGTAGATGCTTCTGGGATTTCATGGAAACTTGGAGATATTGCAAACTCTCTTGTGAATGCTTTTTATCAGCTCGTAGCGAACAAAGTGACATGGTCAAGCCTTGGCAATAAAATCGCAGAAGGAATTAATAGTTTCTTTGAAGGAATGAATGCAATCGACCCGGACACTAAGATGAACGGGTGGGAAGCATTAGGCCAAAGCATATCAAAATCAATATCTGGCATTGTCACAAGCATAACAAGAGCTTTGAAAGGCGTAAAATGGGAAAAAGTAGGACAGGCGATTGCTGATTTTATCGGCAAAATCAATTTCGGAGAGATCGGCTGGAATCTTGGTCAAATGGCAAATTCCCTTGCCAATGCGCTTTATACTTTGGTGTCAAACAAATCAACATGGGTAAACTTAGGAAAAGCAATATCAAACGGGCTCAATGAGTTCTTCCGCGGGATGAACCAGATTGATGCAAAAACAGGTAAAAATGGATGGCAAGCACTTGGAGAGAGCATAACAGAATCCATGTCAGGAATAGTCACAGCGATTTCTACCGCCCTTGAAGGAATTGGTTTTACAGAAATAGGGGATGCGCTGACAAACTTGTGGGATTCTTTATCTCCGTTCGCAGAATCGGTTGGGCAGGGGCTTGTAGATTTCTTGCAGGAAGTTCTTGGAGTCGGAGAAGATTTCTTGAAAAATACACTTCCAAACGGATTAAATTCTATTGCTGAATCATTAGATAAAATCAGCCCTGAAACCGCAACAAAAATCGGATACGGATTAGGTGTTGCAGCAGAAGGACTTTTGGCATTTAAAGGTTTGTCTGAAATTGGAGGAATCCTTTCTGGGATAGCAACAGCACTTTCAAAGTGGACGAAATTAAAAGAAACATTCGGCTGGCTTAGCGCATTTGGTCTTGCTGCCGGATTAGGAGCGACCGCAATAGCGCTTGACAAGTTCGGCATTATTGATGTTGACTGGGATGCCCTATGGAATGGGCTTGGAAAAGTAAAAGATATATTGGTCGAATTTGTTAAAAACGTAGATTGGACTAATATTTCAGAAGGTCTTGGAAGCTTGTGGGATGCGTTTCAAAATTTTACAGAAGGTTTTGCTAAAGGATTATTAGATACACTTAATTTCTTAGTTAACGATATAACAGCACCAGTTATAAACGCACTTGGAGAAGCATTTAAAGTATTAGCAGAAGGTCTTGATATGATTCCTGGCGATGTTCTTAAAAATATAGGCGAAGGTCTTGGGAGCATTGCTGGTTCACTTATTGGAATAAATATTGCAAAGGGAGGAATTGATAAGCTAAAAGAATTGTTTACATTTCTTGGAGGCACAAAAGCATCTACTGATGCAGCAAAAGGTGGACTGGCAGACGTAAAGACCGAAACTGAAAAAACTGGAGGTGAAGCCGACAAAGCTAAAGACAAATTCGGAAACCTCTGGGGCAATATTATTAATGCTGGTAGTACATTGCTATTCCAAGATGCAATGGATCAAATCAAAGAAAGTCTTGATGGAACGAAGAAAAAAACACAAGATACAGACGAGGCACTTGGATTACTTGCAGGTGCAATGCAAAATTCTGGAATGGAAGCAGGTCTTTTTGGATTAAATTTTTCTAAAATTGAAGAACCTATGATGCATCTTGTTAATGAAGATGCTCCAGATTTTAATGAAGCTGCTGATGAAATGACACAAAGGTTTATTAATTTTGGAGGGTCAACAGACAAACTCAAAGAGATTTTAAAAGAAAATCTTACAAATGGAGCTTGTCCAATTTCCAAAGAAGCTTTTGAGATGATAAGTGGATATATAGACACACTCAATACAGATACAGATAATGCAGAAACTTCCGTGAAAGATTTCACTGCTACTGTAGGAGAAGAAACAAAAACTGTCACAAGCGAATTTAAACAAATGTCAGAAAACTCAGCTAAGACCGTAACCGAAGGTATTGGAACGATAGAGAAAAAATTTGACGATGGCCTTAAAAACGCTGCAAATTCCTCAAAGACTCACTTTGGCAATATAGAAACAAGCGCAGATGATGCTGCGACCGCGACAGAAAATGTCGGAACAAAAACGGATGGCTCTATTGGTAAATTTCTTCTTTTCCAGATAAAATCAGTACTGATGACCGGAGCGTTAGGAGCTATAAAAACAAGTGCTGAGAATGCAGACGAAAAAATATCGCTGCTCAATACAACGATCGGTACATTTGTCGAAAGTCTCAGCAGTTATGCGGGAACAGCCCTTGAAAAAGGAAAAGAAGTAGGCAAAAACTATCCAGACGGAATAGCTAAAGGAATAGAACAAAATAAAAGGCTTGTATCCGATGCAGTAAAAAATATCAAAGACGCATTCGATATAAGCTTATACAGTAAAGGGCAAAGTGTTGGACGTAGTTTTGCAAGCGGAATAAGGAGCGTAAAAATACCTGTCCCAAATATAACATTTTCAACGAGTTCATGGGTTTCTGGAAACACATCGTACACCCAGACATCCGGGAGCGTTGGATGGAAGTACATGGCGCAAGGTGGACTGGTTACTGATTTGACCAACGCAATCCTGGGAGAGAATGGAAAGAAAGAAGCAGTCCTTCCACTTGAAAATTCCAGGGCAATGAAAATGATAGGTGCGAGCATACTTTCCGGTATGGAAAGCAGCCCACTTGCAAAATACCGGCTGGCATCTATGGAGGACATATCAGTAAAGCACGATATTCCAAAGACATCTCAGAGAGAAACAGCCAGAATGCGCAACACACAAATTGACAACAAAGAGTTTATGGATGCTATCACCGGCGCGGTAGTTACAGCCATGATGAACAACCAGCAGAACCCGATCAATGTGACCTGCTATGCGGAACTAAAGACAGAAAATGATGAGGTTCTGGCAAGGGCGGTCACGAGAGGGCAGAAGAGCCTTGACTACCGGTACAATCCGACACCGAAGTTCGGGTACTGATTGACGCGAGACACGAAAAGTGGTAAAATATAAGACATAACACAGCATTACTTTAAGACGAAATGAGACATTCTCGCCTTGGGGTAGTGCTGTGTTTTTTATTGCGGACACGG
>CANQQE010000060.1 GCA_947625935.1 uncultured Muribaculaceae bacterium
ACTTTACCTTTTATGGTTACAGCTATTTCTCTCGCAGCCTCACTGCCGAGAGACGGCATGTTGTGAAGATTTTCCATATTGTCGTATTATCTTTGAAGGCAAAAATACAACAATAAGTTAAATTAACAAAATATAAATAAAGAAAAAAGCGATTATTTTTTCTTAACAGACTTATCGGGCTTCTTTTTGCGCTCAAAACTCCTGACTTCACCGCAACAGTCCGCAATCCACCCTACAAGGTACGCAAGGTGTTCGTCGTTGTCGGTGTCGGCTTTCACGCCAAGCTCGTAGAAAATCATGTCTGCCGCGTGTACGCTCTCATGCGAAACCGTCCTAAAGTCAATATCCTCAATACTTCTGAAACGTATGATAACGCCTACGATTCCTCGATTTATGTCAGACGTTATAGATGTGCGCCAGTTTACGTCTTCAGACAAATCATCCAAGTCCCTAAACCTGTCTGCAAGGTTTTCGGTGGTCACGGCTATCCACAGTTTGAGAGGATAGATTACTGGGTTAAATTCATGTACTCTTACCATGTTAATTACTATAAATCATTTATTATTAGATTATTTGCTTCATCCACTGCGCTCGTGTCAAGTGTGGAAAGATAAACGCGCGTTATCTCCTCTGTCTTGTGCCCCATTCCTGCGCTTATTATTGATATGGGTATGCTCTTTTGATATGCTATGCTCGCCCAGCTATGGCGTGCCGTGTAAAGCGTAAGAGGAGCAGGAAGCCCCAGCATTTCTCCTATTCCGTGCAAACCGTCATTCACTGCAAGCTGCTTTCCCTTGTAATCACCGCTCTTGCCCGTAAGCGGTAACAGGTACTCGGATCCAGATACGGTGTACCTGTCCGCGATTTCCGCCATTGGACTTTCCCACTTGACGCTTAACCTGCCGCCCGTCTTTCTTCTCGAATATGTAAGGATTCCGTTCTTCAAATCACTCTTCTTCAGATTCGCCATATCAACTAAAGCCATTCCTCGTGTATAGAAAGAGAACATGAACATATCCCGCGCAAATTCCATTTTCGGCTTATTCGACAAGTCAAGCTCTTTTATCTTTCGTATCGTGTCTAAATCAACAGCTCGTTTCACGGTCTTTGCTACGCCCGTATATACTTTTTTGAAAGGTTTGTTGTCATTTGTAAATCCCTTGTCTACGGCGCTGTTATATACGGCTCGCAATATCCTCATGTAGAAAGATGATGTGTTCTTGCACACGCCTTTCATTTTAAGCCATGATTCGTATTCAATCATCAATTCTGAATCTATCTTTTTTATGCTTATGTCTTTCCCGTTCCTGAATTTCATAAAACTTTCAAGTGCTCTCCTGTAATTTACCGGAGTGCTTGTCTTATGGTATTGCTGTGCTTGCTCACGTCTTAAAATGATGCCGAGCATGAAATTGTAGAATGACACTTTTTCTTTCATTTCACTTCTTTCTCTTAAACATTTAATTTCAATTAATATCTGATAATCACCTATTTACCGAATACTTCTCTTAAATTATTCGCTATTTCTCTTTTTCTTTATCCTATCCCCGAACTGCTTCATAAAAACATAATAGTACCTCCCTGCATCCCTCTCCGTTTTGCCCTCATTGAGTGCCAAGTAACCCTCAATGAACGCCTTCCTCATGTTGCTGGTATTAGCGGAACACAAACCTATCATTATCCTCGGCATACTCCACCCTTGAAGTCTGCGTGAAGTTACATAGCTCTCTATGCTGTCCTCTTCCGCGTTATCCTTGACTTCCTCAAGATGCAGCATATAATCCCATTTCTCGTCCACAAGTATCTTTCCGCAATTCGGACATACCTTGCACGTGTTCGGGATGAAATTGCCGCATCCGTACTTTCCGTTCCTGTCGGGCTTGCTTTCGTCACAGATTTTGAGTATCTGCATCCCCTCCCCGGTATGGTGGTCATGCCACAGACACCACCTGATGTCCTCCATGAACCCACCGTGCCGCTTTATGTTCTCACCGCAATCCAACACATTGAACTCCTTTTTGGTGTCCGTCACCCTGCATCCGCGCCCCATGGCCTGACGGTAACGGGTTATTGACACCGTGGCGAAGTCCAACACCACCGTCTCTATGTCGGGAACGTCCAATCCTGCCGTGGCTATGTTCAGGTTCACGAGGACAAGGAACTCGCCACGGCTGAACTGGTCGAAAACCTCGCTCCGCTCACCGCTGTAAACGCTGTCATCATCAAAACTGCCCGAAAGAACGTATTTCGCAGAGATGCCGTTGGCGTTGAACTCCTTGCACACCTCAATGGTCTGCGTGGAACTGCAACAGAACACGATTGTCTTTGTTCCGGGCGTCAGGCGCAGCCACTCACGCACCACACCCTTGTAAAGCGTCCTGTCCTCGTAACGCTGTGCGAGTGCCTTGCGGTCGTAGTCGCCTATGGACTGGTCTATTGGAATATCCAACTTTGGAGCTACGACTGAATAAAGATGCGGCCTTGCAAGATAACCCAAATCGACAAGCTCTTTAGTGGAGATACCCTGCACCATGGTGGCGTAAAGTTTACCCAACTGCGTTGTATTTCCATACCTGCGCGGCGTGGCGGTACAACCCAATACGAAACACTTTTCCGAAAAATACGGATGTATGAAGTCGCTTGAAGCGGCGTGGCACTCGTCTATGATTACCAATTCAAGGGATTTAACGTATTCAACCCACTCTGCCCGTTCTATGCGCCTTTTCAGCGTCTGCGCCATGCCGCATGATATGTTCTTCGTGGGAATGTCACGCTGTTTAGGACTGATATAGTCCACGTCCATTCCGAAACGCTTGAAAGCTGCTCCATTCTGTAAGAGTATCTCCGTGCGGTCGGATATTATCAGTACTTTTCTGTTGTATTTTTGGCTGCAAAGTGCTATGTATGAGAATGTTATTGTTTTTCCAAATGCCGTCTGCGCTTGGAAAAGCACCCTTTTGTACCTCGCCAATGCTGTCCTTATAGCGTTTACCGCATCCTCCTGATAAGGACGGAGGACGGGTGCAGCGCAGTCAATCGAAAATCCCGCCATAACAGCTCCTTCCCTTTACCTTGCCAGCCCATCTCTCATGCACGAAAAGTCTCTCCGTCGTTTTCCTGCTGTTGTTCTTAGGGGAAGAAGTGCATCTCTTGCCGATGCTCGCTATCTCCACGAAGTCGTCCGGCATGGAGTATTCCGACACGTACACCGGGAATGGCGCATCCCGCAGCCATCCATAGAATTCCTCGTGGTCGAAACCATACCCATAGCATTTCTTATTTGTCACAGCCTCGGTCCCGATATATGGGGGGTCACAGTAGACGGTTGCCCCGTCCGGTATCTCCACTTCACGGTAGTCGCCTTGCATTATCCGAAGCCTTTGCAGGTTTTCCATGCTTTGCAAGCTTCCCATGTTTTGCAGTCTTTGCAGGTTTTCCATGCTTTGCAGGCTTCCCATGTTTCTTACTGAGGTGTTAAATTCCTTTCCTGCCTTACATAGCGCGTAAAGCTCCCACGCAACAGTACTGAAAGCGACACGTCTCTCCGCCACGGTCTTCGCGAACAGCATCCTGTGCAACGCCCTCTTGTACGGCTCCAACTCACGGCTGTAAATATAAGTCCGTCCGCAGTTCCCAAAGCTCCAACACACGCGTATATAAGGATCAGAGTCCTTGAACATGAAGAAGTCTTCGCGGCTTATCCACCGCTCCTCATTGGCGTACTTCCCCTCCACGGCATCCCTGAACAGCTGTGGAGCGTCCGAAATGTCGTTGGCGACGAATGATTTCCATTTGCCCGAAAGCATGGCGGCGTGCGTGATGGCGCACCCTCCCGCGAACAGGTCTACAAACGTATGCGAGGAGGGCAGGTTCTTCACCACCCACTCCGCTATACCGTTCTTGCTCCCCATATAGGGTACTCCGTAATTTTGCATGCAACTAATCTTTCAACAGCATCGGCATGATCAGCATGAGCAAGTCGACGTTCTCATCGTTCTTGGAAGGAAGTATCACCCCCGCATGAGATGGGTCAGAAAGTCTCATAATGACATCATCCGAACCTATATTACCTAAAATCTCAATAAGGGCTGTAGCCTTGAATCCGATGCTTAACTCGGCACCTTCATAAAGGCATTCCACTCTCTCCTCAGCTGATGTAGAATAATCAATATCCTGTGCGGAAACAGTAATCACATCATCATTCAGGTGCAACTTTACAAGACTGCTGTTAGGGTTGGAAAAGACGGACACACGCTTTAATGCGTTCAGAAGAGATATGCGGTTAACAGTAACCTTATACGGATAACCTTGTGGAATAACGCTGTTGTAGTTCGGATAACGTTCTTCAATCAGACGGCACACCATCTCGAAACCAGGATAAGATACATAAACGTTTTTACCATCAGACTTTATAGAGACCTCACCCGTCTCACGCGACAGCATATTGCGCAATATGTTGGCGGGCTTCTTAGGCAGGATAAAAGAGAAAGGTTCAGGAGACTTTACCTCCGTGTTACGCAATCGAACCAATTTTTGCCCGTCTGACGCAACGAATGTCAGGGATTCTGCCTGAATGTCGAAATACACACCGCTAATCACAGGACGAAACTCATCATCCCCCGCCGCGAAAAGTGAGCTGCCTATTCCACCCAACAAAGACTGCGCGCCAATTGACACAGAGGCCGCTTCCACGCCAACCTGACTTCCCTGCGGATAAAGCTCGGCGTCCTGTCCTACGAAATTGTACTTACCGTTCTTGAAATATATGACTATCTCAAAAGTAAAGTCATTTATCTCAAAGGTGATAGGCTGTTCAGGAAGTTCCTTGAGCAGGTCAAGCAACACCTTTGCGGGTACCGCTATCGAGAATGCGCCCTCACCTTCAATAACGTCCAAGGTTGTCACAAGACTAGTCTCCGAATCGGAGGCCGTAACAGTAAGGGTGCTCCCATTAAGACTGAAAAGAAAGCAGTCAAGTATCGGCAAGGCGTTCTTTGATGCTATGACCTTTCCGATAGGTTGTAGCTTTGACAATAATACTGAACTTGATACATTAAATTTCATAACAATAATTTTTATTTGTTTAGAATTTCCAAAATTCTGCTAACTAACTGATAATCACCAACTCGCAAATTTGCGCATTGCTCTCCCTCAACAACCTTTCCTGCTCATCCGTCATTACCGCTTCCACCTTTCAGGGACGATGCACTTGTTAGAGCACGGAATCCACCAACTATTTTCCACCTTTTCCTTTGAAAATAGCGGACATCCTTCACACTTGAAATATATTCGCTTCCTATTTAAACGAATACCACCACAATATAAGGGAAAACCATCAATAAACATAGGCTCATTAATTTTATCCCACCACTTGCCACAAGATTGCAGTCAGTAACTTATGGTGGGATGGTTAATACTTTTTTACACGCGCTGCAACGCATGACTTTTGTTGATAATAAGCAACTAACTTCTACACAGCTAATATACAACAAAATCAGACGCAAGCGGCAAAAAAAGGCTTTCTTTTAGCATACTTTAACGTCAGAACGGCAGCTCGTCCATCATCCTTTCATCCTCATCCTCATCCGCATATCCGCCTTCCTCCTTACTCCCTCTCTTAGGAAGATAGTACCACAAACCGCCAGACCGCTTCTCACAGACGAATTTCATCTGCCTGAGGACGTTGCTTAGCGACTTGGCCTTCTGCGGACTACGCTCACCCACACTCTCACAATAACGCTTGTATTCCTCATACCATTCCACCAATGTTTTCCAACTGTCCATCATACCGCATCCTTGCGGTGACATAGGCTCGAACTCCATGTCGCGAATCCATCTCCTGACGCTGTTGCTGTCGGCACGGATGCTCTTTTGCGCAGCTATGACACTCTCACCGAACTGCAAGTCACCGTTCGATTTGACAACCTTGTAATAACCCTCAAGAACCCAATTGAAAATGGCCTGCTTGGCCTCAACCGTACCGAGCTTGTACGTCAGGTTCGTGTCCCTCTGCTCACCCGACCACGACTTGTCCGTGCTGAGTATCGTAAGGAAACGGCGGTGAAACCCCTCGGAATCGTCCGTGGACGGCGGCATCTCGTTGGCGCAGCATATCAGCAGGGGAGCCTTGACCTTGAAGAAGTTCTGACCATACGGCATACGGGCCTGGAACATCTCTCCTGAGGCGAAACGCTTGAACTCACCACCAGAAAAGTCCTTGTTGCTCACGTCGTCGCAGAAATTCGCCATCTTGCCGTCAAGCTCCGCAAGGTTGAACAGACGCTGCTGGCTCTTGAACAGGTCCTCCGGCGAGAAGTTGGAGAACAGGTCCTTGCCGAAAGTGTTCACCACGGCGTTCACCAACACGCTCTTGCCGTTACCCCCCGGCCCCAAAAGGAAACATACGTACTCCATCTTCGACTTCTCGCGGTCAAGCAGGAGACATCCGAAGAACTTCTGCAACGCATCACGCATATCGGCGTCAGGAATGATTTCCGACAGCTTCGTGTCCCACAAGGCACAGGCCTTGTCCTTCACAAAGTCGAAGTCGAGATGCACATCCGTGCGGTACTTGTCGTCAAACGGCACAAGACACGCCCTCTCCAAATCGTATATCCCATTGTTGAAGGCGATGTACCTCCTGTCGGGTCTGAACTCATTCCTCTCGCACACGGACATCGCCAACAGACACTCGTCCGCTATCTTGCGGTAGGAGTTCTTCTGATACACCTTGCCGATGTCAAGACGCTCCATCGTCCTCTTTACCACCTGCGAGAGCGTGTCCCTATGAGCCTCCTCGTAGAACTTCCCGTTGAACACAAGCATCCTGCCGCTCTTCTCCATGAGGAAGAACGGCTCGCCCTCCTCGTATATGTACCTCTCGAAGATGTCGCACATATCGGCTTCGGTGAGCTTGTTCACGCGGTTGTCCCTGGCACCAAGCCCCACCACGTTGGTGTTCCTCAACGTCCCCGAAAGATAGCCCACAAGAAAACCGTATGTAGCCTCACTGGTCATACCCCGCCCCCTTTCCCGCCATCAACGCTCTCGAAACGGAACACTGTCCCGTCGGGGAAAGGCTCATGAGAGGCGAGATGCGCCAACAGGTCCTCCACACTGACGTGTTTCTCCGTCTCCTTTACGGTCTGTCTTACCGACGCATAGCGCGCCCTCGTGCCATCCCTCCTTATCTCCACTATCACCCATTTGCGGAGGTTGTCACGCACCTGTTCACGAGACCCGGCCCACATGAGGTTCACCGACCGGCAGTCCATGACGTTGCCGTTCTTGTGGAGGACATGGGTGCGCCCTTTCCTACCCTTCTTCCACGCAAACGCAACAAGGAAGTCCAGCCTCTCATTCACGGGCTTTCTCCCCTCACCGGGGAAAAGAACCACGCGCAGGTTGTCGCTCACACTCACCCTCTTCATGGTGTCGGTATTAGGGTCGTACTTCGACACCTCACCGTCGAAACCTATGTAGTAGCAAGGAGCTATCTCGTCTATCCTGATATAGTTCTGACCGCAGAAATATATCTGCTTCCGCAGCTTGAACTTCCCCGTATTCCGCGCGTTGTACAGAGCGGACGGAACATAACGTTTCCTGATTCTCATAGCCGTCCAAAATATGTAGTCCTGCAAATGCCCTTTCAGGCTTCCTCTCCCTTTTCCCCGTACTTCTCCTCCATGCTGATAAGGAACGTTAATCCTTTACCACCCTTGTTCCGCGTGTAGGGAATACCCAACTCCTTCAGGAACTTGGAAACGTACAGGCCACTATCGGGATATGGAATGCGGCGGCGGTCAAGGAAACGCTTGAACATGAGGTACGTGCTACCCGACTCAATACCTTCCCCCGTGTCCCCCGACAGAACGGTGATGTCATACCCGCCAATCCACTCGAACAGGTACGGCAGCATCACGGCGTAGCCGTCGTCGACGCTTGCATTCCCCGAAGCCTTCAGTTCGGAGGTCTGCTCCTGCGAGTACACGTCCCTTATCGCTCCGAAACCCGTCCAACGGGAAGTGGGAATACCGTCCAACACACGCCGCAAACCTGTTCCGGTTTCAGGAGACAGCCACCGCGCGTACTCCACAGCCATGTCACCATGCAACCATACCTCACCCTCGACCTTTTGGACCTTGGCCGAAGCAGGACGGCACGGGTCAACCTTTGTCAAGGCATCCATGAAGGTCGTAGCTTCGTCAGACGCAAGCCATTTCTCAACATCATTCTCATCTTCCTTCAGAGAGGAAACCTCAAACCATACACGGCCGTCGACAACAACGAAACCAATACCAGTTCCGAATACATCAACGATGCGGACATCCGAACGACGGACATGACAATCATTCAATAAAAACAGTCCCATAACTAAAATCCGATAAAATAAGCCGCCCCAAGCGCGAGCGTCCACTCTCAACGCAAGGAACGGCCGAAACAATATCCTCTTTCATGCGGTGGACGACGCATATTTTTCTAACCGCAAAGTAAAAGAAAAAAAACATATAATAGCACCCCGACAGCCACTTTTTTATGTTAAAAATCACAAACCGCTGAAAATCAAAGGGAAATTTGCATGGTAACATATCAACGAACCGAAAAGAGTAAAAAAACAAGGCTGTTTTTAAGCCATTTTTAACATTTCATAATAACACCCCCGAAAAACCTTATAATCAATTAGATACAAACCGATTAGGTCGAAATGACGGAAAATGACGGACTTTCTCTACCCCATCACGGACATATATCATACACAACATTACATAATATATCCGTATATGCAATAGATAATGGTTATTCGTCATTATGTCATATTGAATGGATAAAGTATTGATAACCAATATAATATATGTATTACAAAAGAAAAAATATTTTCAGAATTAACAATTATAAACACGAAATATCCTCATTCCGACAATCCAAAAACAACACAAATCACTAAATAGCTGATAATCAGTACCATCGGAAAAACTGAAAATAAAAAAATTTGAAAAACGCAAGCACGATTTCCGGCTCTACCCGGCACTGTTTCCCCCGGTACCCTTGCCAAGCCTTCAGAAACGGCCTCCATGGCTTTATATTGCTATGTTTCAAGGTGGCGCGGCGCCGTTACAACTGTGTAACGTTCGGCACATAAATGTAATGATAAATAGGGAAAAGGAAGCCCAGTAAAAAGTAAAAAATATTTACAAAATCCATAAAATGTTCTATTTTTCCTCAAAATATGAAAAATAGACCATAAAAACGGATAAAAAATGTTCTATTTTTCAGATTTTGGTGAAAAATAGACCATATTTTGAGATTTTCAGAGCTCCCCCCCCAAATATATCCATAAATTGGTCAATTTTTCCTCAAAATCGGTAAAATAGAACATTTTTTGGCTGTTTTTTGTTCTATTTGTAATATTTTGTGGGAAAATAGAACATTTTATGGATATGATTCTACACAATAAAATAATACATCCCCTAAATTGTTCATATTTTCCTTTTTTTTCGTACAAATTGACCAGAAAAACGGCTAAAATTGTTCATATTTTCCTTTTTTTTCTTAAATTTAGACCATAAATAAGAGTAAAGGAGCTCAAGTTAATATTTGCCAAGAGCCCTGAATTGTACATTTTTTCAGATTTTCAGAGAAATATACCAAAATAGAGCCAAAAACTGTTCTATTTTTCCGATTTTGTGGAGAAATAGACCAGAATAGTATTAAATGTTTTATTTTATTGCGTGCGGGATTGGTCAAAATTTCAGAGATATATCCATAAAATGGTCTATTTTTCATAAAGAACGGATATTTAGACCATAAAAGCCCCCCAAAAAAGGTAAATTTTTAAGATTTTGAAGAAAAACAGACCATTTCTATCCAACCATGTATCAAAAGATAGTTGCATATGCAACTGTTATAAAACACTGTTATAAAACACTGTTATAAAACATAATTTTTCAGCATAAAATCAAGTAAGGAATACAGTCCCAGAGCACGCATTTCATTAACATTTATTAACCACATTATTAGCAAAAAAAGGTAGAAACATTTTGCAGTTAGAAATAAAAGTGTTATATTTGTATATCGAAAAAGAGATAATAATATTACTGACTTTTAAATAATAGAAGTGGGGGCAACACTATAAACTTTGCACAATATTATGTATGAATTACTAGAACATATTTCTTGCCAGAACGGATTAGAAATTATCGAAACAACAAGTGAACGTAATGGATATCCTGCCAACCTGAGGAAGGCCATCATCGGTTTTGAAAATTTTGAAGAAGCTGAAAAAATAGCTAATGAGTACAACCTTTCGATTGAAATCTTCACAAAACGAGACGGTCAGCAGCTCTATTACCGCACCGGCAACAAAGCTTATGAGCCTTTTAAAAATAGTGCAGACAATTACGGTGACAATTATGACGGCTTCACAGTAGAAGATATAGACAACTTCTATGAAGAAGAAGTTAAGCCACGTATTGAAGAATTTGATAATTTTGACGACCTTTCCACATTCATCGAAAATAAAAAAGAAATATTTGAAAAACTTGAATTACTCGACGAGGACGAAATGATAATAACGTGCGAAGGTCGTTATCACGAAACTGTTCCCAAGGCATCAATGAGTTGTTGCTTCGACACAACAACAAAGGTAATAGGATTAATAAAATGATATATTTGTGTATTTCACGGATGAAACGGGCGCAAATTGCTATTTATACGAAATTTAAATATATATCAATATGGAAAAATACATTTATACAGTAATTGAGGCGCACCCTTTAAAAGATTGCTATATGCTATATAGTCCGGCGGCGCCGCGTTTATATCCTTTTTTCGGATCTTTGGAACAATGTAAAAAATTAAGGCGGACGTGGGAGGCCCGCTTGGCTTCTGACTTTGCGAGACTTCCGGAAAAAGAGAAGGGAGAAGTATTAAATAGGCTAAAAAATTAAACCTATAGCCCGCTGTGGTGGCGCGAGGCCGTTGTTCGGAACAACCGGCGGGCACGAATTACTAACTTTTAAATTTATAATGTTATGTTTGAATTAATGATTATTTTGTTCTGTGCCGTGGTTTTTATATCTGGAACAGACAGTAAAAAAATTAAGGAGTTTATAAATAAGGGTGAGGAGGAGTGAATCCTCATGGCTTGGTACGGAGAACGGCTTGGGGGTTCGTCACCCCCGCCAGGCACAATTACTAACATTTAAAAACAATTTATTATGGAAAAGTACGATTATTTAGAGGCAGTAAAAGAAGATGTAAAAGAATACATCAATTGTGATAACATTGAGAAGGTGACGGCGGAAAACCGTGACGAAGTGGAACAGGAACTGAATGATCGCCTGTTTGTGGGGGACAGTGTTACCGGGAACGCTTCGGGGTCTTACACTTTCAATACATGGAAGGCCGAGGAATACTTGTGCCACAACTGGGACTTGTTGGCTGAGGCTATGGAAGAGTTCGGTGGAGACGTTCCGAATGCAATTGCGCGGGGTGCCGAGTATTGTGACGTCACAATACGCTGCTATCTTTTGCCCCGGGCGATTTCCGAGGTATTGGACGAAATTGTAGCCGAGGAGGAGGAATAAGGCCTTATAGCCCGGCATGGAGGACAGTTTGGGGGAGCGACGCCCTCGCCGGGTGCAATTACTAACTTTTAAAATTTTCATATTATGCAGACTATTAAAGTAAATGTAAAGAGAGAGAACGAGAATGTATTGTTTTTAATTGACGGTAAGGAAATAGCCAATATTGGTAAAGACTTTTCCAACAAAGGTCGTTATTCAGGCGGTTTTGGCGGATTCGGAAGTTGCAATGACCTTCGCTTCCCTGAGGCTTTGGAATTTATTTCTGGATGTATTGAGAAACATTTTGCGAAGTTTAATTTAAGCGTGGATTTTGAATGATATGGAAGCAA
>CANQQE010000061.1 GCA_947625935.1 uncultured Muribaculaceae bacterium
CCAAGAGGGCAGGAGAAACAATAACACTTCCCTACCTCATCTCCATTTTCAGCCGTTTCAAACTCTTCTTGTTTTGGGTGTTTGCAATTATAATAGTTGTTTATACATTCATCTTCATAGGAATATGAATAGGGGCAAGCACAGGAAAATTCATCAAATGTGACAGCTTTCAGCATTTAATCACCTCCCATAAAATCGAAAATGTTCATCTGTGCGGTTTCCTGCTACTTCATATCAATAAAGTCAAACAATGTAGGTGCTTCTATCTCCGCTTCTGCCGACTGCAAATATCCAACTCCATCACGGAAATAGTCTGAATTTAACTCTATGCCGTAGCCTTTTCGCCCCATCTGAACCGCAACCATCGGAACGGTCATAAGCCCTCCAAACGGGTCTAAGACCAAATCTCCCTCATTTGAATATCTGTTAATAATCCGCTCGACAATATCAATCTGTAAAGGGCAGACGTGCATTTGCGCTCTCCGGCGGCTCTGTGTCGTGTTCAGCGTTTTCATGCGGTTTATATCGTCCCAAACCTCTAACTGATTCCAACTGCCCGGAGCGACAACCATAAAAATCGCCGGAAGTTTGCCTTTTTCGTCTAACTGTTTCGCAAGTTCAACGTGTTCTTTGTAGTCATATACGTTTTCACGGCTAAAATCACGGTACACCTTTTGCAAACTGTCAACCGATATTTCCTTTAACTCGTCTTTTGAAATCAGCCGATCTCCGCTGCTTCTCCAATAGGCGTGTGCGTCAATCTGCCATTGTGCCCGTGTATATTCCTCTTTTGACTTTGTGATAGGCTCATCTGCATAAGCGGTTGACCTGTCGGACGGCAATTTTCTGAAAAGGAGTATGTATTCCGGGCAACCTACCCCCATCTTTGAGCCGTCCTTGCACTGCTCTGTCCACCCAAGCCTGTATGTCTGGTTATTCTCCCTAACAACGTCCGTAACAACCGTAATCATGCCAAAATACTGAAAACCGTGTTTCATATAATGTTCGATACATAAAGCGTGGAACGGCTCTATTGTCGGCATACCAGTTCCCGTAGCATTTCCAAAAAGTACCCTATCCTTTACATGGATAGCCGCCACTCTGCCCGGTTTTAATATCCGTAAAAGTTCCGGCGTTAAGAAGTCCATCTGCTCAAAAAATCGCTCTGTATTCTGGTTATGTCCAAAATCATTGTAGTTTGCGCTGTACTCGTAATGATTGCCAAACGGTATTGACGTATGGATAAGGTCAATGCTGTTGCTTTCCATTCTTCTTGTTTCTTCCACGCAATCATCATTTACGGCGGTATATCTCTTTCCCTCTACTTTCACTGTTTCAACACCAATCTTTCTTTGTAAACTGTACTGTTTTCCTATGCCAGATAAACCGTACTTTTTCACAATATCAATCATCTTTTCCACCATCTTGTTATGGTTCTTCCATTTCTCAATCAAGGCGTCTTTAATCTGCCGCTCATTCTCCATGTAGATAATGTCAATCACAACCGACTTTTCCTGTAAAAACCTATAGCACCTATGAATAGCCTGAATAAAGTCATTAAACTCATAGTCGATTCCAAGAAAAATCTCACGGTGACAAAACCTCTGGAAATTGCAT
This sequence comes from uncultured Muribaculaceae bacterium, assembly GCA_947625935.1. GTDB lineage: Bacteria > Bacteroidota > Bacteroidia > Bacteroidales > Muribaculaceae > JAJPXC01. The sequence continues at coordinate 1,618 of CANQQE010000061.1, forward strand.
CCAGATCCGGAAAGTTCTTTCTTTGTGGCAAACAGCCTGATTTTCCCGTTGGAAAAGTCAATCACTCGTTTTTCTCGTATGTCATAATCCTGCGAACCGTAAATATCAACCGTTTCCGGCAATGCTTTCTTTATGGCGTTTCTCTCTGCCTCCAAGTCGTGCCACAAGATGAAATGTTCGTCTGGGTTATCGTCCACAATCTCTTTCATTTTCTCAACACGCCTGTCAATGCTTTCTCTCTTGATCTGTGCGGCTTCTTTAAGTCCTGCCGACGCTTCATTAAAAAGAGTAAATTGCCCGTCTCTGTCCGTAGAATCTCCGTAATGTATCGGTAATTCGTGCCAACGAACTTCAAGCGGTGGAAGCACATATCCATCATCTGAATATTCTGTGTTCAGATCTGAAGGTTTTGTTACAAACAACGCCCAACTCGATACCCACAACCAGAACTCATCTTCCATGTTTGGATAAAGCGTTAAGTTGTTCGCTTTTGTACTGTCTCTCTGGAAAAATCTTGTCAATGCCTGTCCCGTGTCCATTACTTCCAGATACCCAGCGTAGTGTATCAGTTCTTTGTACTTGTTTGGAGACGGCGTAGCAGTAGCAACTAATTTATACTGCACACCCTTAAACTTATCTAAGAATGTCTGATACGTTTTGCTTCCAAAAGAACGTAAAACACTCGCTTCATCTAACGATGTTGCCGTAAAATAGGTTGGTTCAATATCCCCGTCACGGACACGCTCATAATTCGTTATGAGTATGTCATTGCCAGCCGCCTTTACTTCTTCCATGTTGCGAACGTATGTAGGCGGTTCATAATGCAGAAGTTCTTCTGCGTCATGCGTAAATTCCTGCTTTACACCAAGCGGACAGACGATCAACGCCTTGCCGCCAAATTTCTTAATCGCTTGATGGCAGAACTCCAATTCCTGAACCGTCTTTCCAAGTCCAAAACTTTCAAACAATGCCCTCCTTCCACCACGCAACGCCCACATAACAGCGTCTCTCTGGTGTGGCATTAAAGCTGTGTTTATTTCTTTTTCTTCAATCTGAAAACCGCTATCTTTTGCAATCTCAATCTTTGTTTTTAAAAAATCAATGTACTTCATTTTCTTTTAAGGAGCAAATCGCGATTTATTGTCCGGACAAATCTCCATGCTCCTTTCTTGAAAATTTATTTTGTCAATTCCTCATAGCACTTCTTAAACCTTATAAAATCTTCCTCTTTGCCGCCGTTGTCTGGGTGGGATTTCTTCATGGCGTAAAATACTGCGTCTTTCACATCTTCCGATATTTTAGGTTTTTGATTTCCCCTTTGGTTATTAATAATTTCATTTAAGCTAGATATTCTTAGTGATAAAATATCGTTATCTCTTTTTAACAATATAATATCAAGTTTCTTTCTTGCTATTTTCGCTTCTAACTCTGTATTTTTCTCCCTCAATCGGTCTATCTCTGCCTGTTTTTCTTTAAGCAATGCGTCTATCCCATTTACCTTTCCCTCAAACTTCTTGTTTAAGTTTTTAATCCAAAACAAAAATTTAGGCTCAAAGATTTCTTCACAATTCTTTGACTTCATTTCTGATTGGTCGTATGATGCAGGGCATATAAATTTCAACTCCTCCCCACACTCGCAATTTGACGGAAGTTCAACATATCTTTTCCCACATTTCTTACACTTGTATCTGTAAAATAGCATAATACTCGCCTCATCAAGCGAACGGAAGTTGTTCTTCTGCGTCACTCGGAATGTGCATAAAATCGTCACTAGGAGCAGGTTTCGGCTGTTCCTGCTGTTGCGACTTGCTCTCGCAAAACTCCTGTTCTTCAACGACTACATCTATCGTGTGGATTTTCTGACCGTCTTTGTTGGTATAACTTCCTGTCTGAATACGTCCTACAACCGCAATCTTTGTTCCCTTGTGCAGATACTTTTCTGCAAACTCCGCTGATTTTCCAAATGCCACGCAGTTGATGAAATCGCAATCTGGCTCTCCATCACGCTTAAATTTCCTCGGTACTGCTAATGAATACTTCGCAACCGCCGTAGGGTTACTTCCTTGTGAATACCTAATTTCTGGCTCTTTTGTTAATCTTCCACTTAAAATTGATTTGTTGATAAGTCATTCCACCTTTCACTTTAAAATTTATTTTCTAACATTCATAGAATGTTCAGAATACAATGTTGATTATTATTTGCTTTCTTTCCTCTTAAAATCTTTACATTTGCAGTCTAGTAAACAGCTATATACCGGATTCCCTAATATGTTATAGCTATGTGGAAAACTGTACTGGCAACAACTACACATTTCAGAGCAAACCCTTTCTCCACTTAATTTTCCCTTTTGTAACTCATAATCTTCTTTCAAGTCGTCATAATCTCTTTTTAATTCTTCAATTTCTTTTCTTAACTGTCGCTTTGTTTTGAAATTCTTAAAAATTTTCATGTCATTCCTCGCTTTCTTTTTCCCCTGTTAAAATAGCCACAAGACGTTTTCCTAAAATATCCTTTATGTTTTTATCAATAATCTCCGCAATGGTATTTTCTGTTTTTTCATTCACAAACCTGTCAAAACTTTTCCCCTGTAACATATTGTCGTTACACCAACATCTTTGAGTTAAAAGCCTTTCAATTCTCTTTTCAACAATCTTTTGGATTGTTTCATCAAGGTTTTTATAAATCACCTTTTCGGCATATTCGTCCATTGCGATTTTTATTTTTTCTTCAAATTCCTCATCTGTAAGTGATACATTAAAAACTATTTTGGGTTCTGATTTCTTCATAGTCTTATTCCTCCTCACAATTTTCTACAAAATCTTTTTCTGCCGCTTTTAGGCACTCGAAAACTGTCTGTTCTGAGAGCAGACATTCCCTCTCAAAGAAATTGTTTTCCTGTTTATCTCTCCAATCTCCAACAATATAAAGGCTTGCTTTTGCCGTTTCTATCGGTGTTGTATGAGCGTGATACAAAATATGTATCTCATAGCAAGCACCAGCGGATATGACATATCTGTATAATCCTCTTGTTACTTCCGTCCATTTCTCTAAATCGCAAATTATATTTTTATTTCTCATAACTGCCCCTCCTTATCACAACTGAAAGATTATCCACTATCCCAAGCAAGGACAGGTTGTCACTTTCTAATTTTTCTATTTTCTCCCTTAAGGTTTCATTTTCTCTTTGTAATGCTTTCCTTGCGGATTTCTCCTTTTCTAATTCTTTCTGCAATTCGTCAATCGTAACTTTGCTTTCTGCCATATTCACACCTCATCTTTCATAAATACAAGCCAATGCGTATCTGCCCTTTTGTTCCCAAAAAGCGGCTTGTAATCTATCACTTTCAAAATCTCTTTCAATTTTATCTGCTGTTCGTTCCACTTGAAAATCAGAGTTCCGTTAGGCTTCAATACCCTCATACACTCTTTAAAACCAATCCTTAAATCGTTTGGCCAATCATCAGATAATTTTCCGTACTTTTTGGCCAACCAGCTATTTTCTCCTGCTTTCAGTAAATGCGGCGGGTCAAAAACAACCATATTGAATGTGTTGTCCTCAAACGGTATATCTCTGAAATCTCCTATAACATCTGGCTCAATATCAAGTTTTCTTCCGTCACATAATGTGTCGTGTAAAACTCTGTTATCCATAAAAATTGTGTGTTTGTCCTGCTTATCAAACCAGAACATTCTTGAACCGCAACATACATCAAGAATTTGTTTCATTACACACCTCAACTTTCTTCAAACCCTTTAATAATCCGATTTCTCTCATCATATTCCAGAACATTTTCCCATCTAATTTTCTGCCCACATATTCCGCAATATGGGAAGTAATATACTCCGTCATATTCAATCGCTCTGTCATCACCGCAATTAGGGCATTTGTACCCGAAGTAATCTCCGTCCTCGTCAATGTTTCGTACAACATCTTTTTCTATTTCTTTGTTTGATTTCATTTTCCCTCATACTCCCTTATCTGCTCTGCCAACCGTTTACATTCCTCTGCAACATATTCTCGCTCTACTATGTACGCCATAATCAATCACCTCAATCATAATCATTCCAATCATCTTCGTCATAATCGTATTTATCGGTACGAGAATACATAGCCTCGTCAAAACAATCATCTTCCCAAATCTGCCGCCCTAAATTCTGTATCAATTCAAGTTTCTTCTCTTTCTCGGCCATTTCTTCGTTAAGACCTTTTAACATATCCTCTGCCGACTGTATCTTGTAATTCAGTTCTTCTAATTCCTTATCCTTGTTGTACTTCGCAATGCGTTTCATTGTCGTAGGGTCTAAATCTGCAACAACCTCTTTTATGTTGAAAACCGCAGTTGCCTCGTCACTTGGGATATACATTGTCTTTGTAACCGTATCGTCAAGCGATGTGCAATCGAGAGGCACATCTTCCATACGCTTTACCTCGCACACACAGCAGTCATACACCCGCATTTCGTCTTTTTCTGTGTTATAAAATAGTAATTGGCTCATTTCACACCTCCCGTAACAAATTCATATCATACCCGCTCTCAACAAATGCCACCGTTCTTTCGTGGTTTATCGCATTTCCAAGGTATGTATATATCTGTTCCATATCATCTTCCGAAAAGTTAGTTTCCAAAAACTGATTTATCCCATTCAATATAAATGCCCGAAACTCCTTATTCCGCTTTTCCTGCTTATATGGTTGCCCTTTGTGTGCCGCCCTTGAAACCCATTCAAGTACCTTGCATTTAACATCTAACTCCGTCTTGCAATCTTTCAATATGAAATATGTGTTGGATTTCTTCTCTGCAATAAATTCTCCGTTGTGATTGATAAAACTGTTTGGAAAACAATTCATAAGCCTTTTTATCAGTTTCCAGTCCATTTCAAACCTCCTACAAAATACAAATCGCCCATATTGCCCAAGTAATAAAAATCTGCAACAAATGTGCGTATTGGTCTTCAATAAGGTTTATCCATTTTTTATTTGCTTTTGCGTCATCAACTAATGCGTGGATAATCGTATTCACCAAATACGGAATTAGATAATCAATGTTCAACTCAATACCGCTTAAAACCGTAAATGCTACTATCGGTATCATTGTCATAAAACTCCAACTGAAAGAGTGCATAAACAATGCCATTATGTAATCTTTCTTGTAAAGTTTCTGTGGTGCGTTCTTCTGCCACCAATCCTTTTGTTTAAGTGAAGTTAGTAACCCTTGCAAGTAGTAATCATCTACTATGTGGCAAAATACCATTGATAATAAAACTAAAATGTACTTCATTTCACACCTCCTGTTTTGGCAATCTGAAAATTTCATGCTCTTTTATAATCAAAATTTTCAAACTTATCACAAGTTCTAAAGATAATTCTGTTGTTTACCCACCGTTGCAAATGTTTTAATCTATCCCCTTGTGGTATATTCTGTTTGTTGTAAAGCATTACATAGGGGTTATATCCTAAATCTCTAAGGGTATATACCCTCTCTAAATCCTGCTCAAAAGTTGTATCAAAATTACAAAGCATATAAACTGTCATTTTCGTATAGTCATAACCGCTTATTTCTTGAAACATCTTAAACTTCGGCACAACAATGTCCTTATCATCGTATCTATCCCAAGCAAAATGAATGTTCTTTATCTTCATCTGCTTTATCATTTCTGCCTTTTCTTCCGTCATTAGACGTATGTCTATGCCCTGTGAGAAATCTATCCACGCCTTACTGTCTATAAGCTGATGAAACAGGTCTTTCCAATACTTGCAGGCGGTTATATTCGGGTCTAACAACACTACGTTCTTTTGACCACGCCAGAATGTGTCTAAATCAGCAACCTTGATAGAACATTTCCCCTCTTTGCTTGCAACATGGCAGAAATTACAACCTCTAGGGCAACCTCTTGTCAAAAATCCGTACGCCGTATCTCTAACCTCTGGTATCTTCTCATAGTAGATTGAATAGTCTGGATATATCGTTTCAATCTCTTTCGGAAGTTGACTGTCATTTTCAGCGTGATACACTTCTTTTCCGTCTACCAACTCTATACAGTAACCGCTACCGCCTTTTGAAACTTCCTTTGCGTTGATGAAGTATGGGTAGTCTGGTGTAAAACTGAATACCTTGCTCATGTAAACCTTGTCCATTGGCTCATTCGGGAAACCATGAAAAAGCGGTTCATACCATTCAACGCTATCTCCGTTCTGTTTATGCCATGCGGACAATTTCATTAGTGGTAAATTAGGAAAGTTATGTCCGTCAACATCTATAAGTCCTATTCGCACAAGATTTCACACCTCCAAAAATTTCCTCGTCTGCTCCGTCTGATATTCTTTCAAATAATGTTCTCTATTCGGTATTCCAATTCCAAGATTTCCGTGAACATTCAGCCATTCCAGAACGAACCAATAACCCATGCCGCCATTTGTCGGTTTCCACATTCCGTCTGTTTCATCGAACGCGCCACCACGCATGACATAATCGCAAAGTTTCGGCTCTTGTTCGGACAGTCTGATAAATCGGTCTTTGTCTTGTGTAATCCCGAAACCACAGAAGATACAGCCAGTCCGTTTACAGCCTGTCGTGACAAATTCACAATTTCTATAGTCGCCAAGCATATCATTTATGCAAGTCTGACCGTCCTCTGTGCCTTTAACAACCACTTGTCCGTAAACGTCTGCAATGGTAAGGTTGTATGTATGTATGTGAGGACATCTTTCTCTGTCCAGAAAGACATGGGATTACTTATAGGTCTTTTCTTTAAAAATGCGTTACAACCGTTTTTAATCCATTCTGTTCGTCTCGCGTAACTTTCTTCTGTCATTTGTGCTGTTATTGCTGTTTTCCCACATTTTTTCTCAAATTGCTTTGACGGAGATTTTTTCATAACATTGCAACAAATATCGCTAATGCCAAACGGAGCAGATATAAGGAAAGAATATCTCGAATAGTCGTATGGCGTATCTGCTCTATCCCCATTAAATGATTTCAAAGCATATCCATTAGGACATTTGCGAACTTCCTTTACTTTAAGCGACACTTCCTTGCTAATAATCGGATAACCATACTTCGCAATGACTTCTCGGAAATTCATCTTGGGACGAAGAACAATAACATTCTCTTTGCTCATTGCAAATTTTCTGACGGAAGGGTTTTCAAGTCCCGTGTCTACAAACACCGCGACTACGTTTGGAAATATTTTTCGTACTATGTCCATCAACACTGTGCTGTCCTTGCCGCCGCTGTAAGCTATGTATACGCCATCTTCGCCAAACTCATTTATCCACTCTCGAATCCGCAGTCTGGTTTTCTGGATTTTTACGTCAAGCGGAAGCGACTGGAGTATTCGCAGCTCATCCATTGTGTGTCTATTTTCTGGCATATCAAAACCTCATTTCAAAACATTCCGTATCTGTCGCATATCGCAAACGGAACATACTTCCCATTTCTTTTCCAAAAGCCAACATCATATCTGATTCCGTTTTCATCTAATGCCATAGTTCCGTATTCGACTAACTCATCACCGGAGAAAGACTTTCTTTCAATGTGAATATCTTCTTCCCTATACCGAAAGACTTTTCCCATGAACTTAAATCTGTTGTACCCGTCTTTCGGCTTTAATTCTTTTGTTCTGGTTTTTCTACAAAATCTCTTTTTATTAAACTTTCCCATAAAATGTTTTCCTTACATCAGTTGCCTTGCGTACACCCTCATAAAGTTCCTTGTGTTTCAATGCACCGTTCGGCTCATCACACTTAAAGCATCTGCAAATTGCAGGGCGCGCTTCATATATGGTGCATTTCTCCTTTTCCTTTGATGTGTCAAGGAACGGACAAGTCAAGTCAATTATAGGGTTTGCACTAGGTACAAGGTGTTTCTGTTCTTTTATGTTGTAACGCTTGATATACCGCCTTATCATTTCAATTTCCTTGTCTGTCATAGGAAGGATATTTGAGCAACATTGCCCGCATTGTGAACACTTCCCGTTCTCTGTAAAGTTGTAAGTACCGTTTTCCATGTCTTGCATTAATTCTTTGATTGTTCCTATCGGCATATCACATAACCTCTCCTATCCCAAAACATAAACATTTTCAAAGTTTACAATCACAAATTTATTCTTTTCCTTAATCAGCTTGCTTTCTTCCGATACAACGCCGCACTCAAAATCCTTAAACGCTGATTTCTTGTAGTTGTACCCTCGTATCTTTCCGTCAATCGGTATAAATATGGTCGAATTGCTGATACAAGGAAAGTTCAACTGGCAATCATATTTGATAGCGTCTGTCTGGTACTCAACCTCGTTTCCGTTTAAAACATAGGTATAAAACTTTCCAGCCGTATCTTCTAAGAGTATCAGCCACCTTCCAGTTACCTCATCTCGATGTATTCCGTAATTCGCAATATCGCCGTTGTAATCAATGACTGCATTTGCACCGTTCACATTCACAATGATTTTTCCTGCGTAGTAGTTCAAAATGCAGTAGTTTCCGTTGCTTACTGCAAAATACGCCGTATTGCTTACCTTGCAGATGTTCTTCATAGCGTTTCCGTTTGGCATGACTTCCATTTTGACAAGCGTATTCTGCGGCGATATGAAGTAAATGCTGTTGCCCTCAACCTCGAGACTGGTCTTGAATTTCTTGTCAATGGTGTATATCTTGTCGGTTTGGAATGAAAAATAATCGCTTGTTTCTGAAATCCACGCACCATTTTCAAGAAAGTAATACCTAAACTGTGTATCATATGGTACTTTCCACATTCCGTTCCGCACATAACCGTCATTGTCAAGGTATGTATAGCGGTCAAATACCGTCTTAATATTCTCGCCGTCATAGAGCGCATACAGTTTCAAACCGCCGACTGTGCCTTGTGATATAGGCTTTTTGTTGACCTGTGCCGTGCTGTCACAATAAGGGCAACTGGAAAACTTACTGTAATAGTATTCCTTGTCTTTCTTGCAGTAGGAAAGATTATTCAGCATATCTTCCAGACTGCCGGATAAGGTTCTCTGCCCTTTCTCAAATACCGCCTTAAACTCATTCAGCAAATCCGGCGAAAAACCTTTCCAACTCTTGACCGTTCTCGGCAGAGTAACTTCTTTTCGGTCTATGACGGATATTCCCTTTTTCATTCTGTCCAAAATCGCCATATCCGGCTGCATAGTGCCGCCGAAAGGGTGTATTCTTGTCAAGCACTTCCACGCAAGTACAGAAAATGCGTAGTTGTCGGTATCTGCATTGAAGTTGTCCGCTTTCAGCCTCGGGTCTTTGAACAAATCCATAGCAACGGAACACTTATCATTTCCGACTGTCCAACTGTCGCAGTCAATCAGATAGATGTTTCCGCTCATGTCAAACAAGATGTTCTGGTCGTTCAAATCTCCGACATAGATATTCTTCTTATGGACTTCATCAAGCACAGCCTTAACCTTTACAAGAAGTGACAGTACAAACTTTGTATCTATGTTGTTTGCTGTCACAAATTTCTTGTTGGATAACCGCTTGAATTCCTCTCCTGTGACTTTATCCATGTAATAGCCGATAAATCTACCTCTGCTATCCGTAACGCTGTCTATGGGCTTTACAACGGCTTTAGGAAGTGCCAGTTTGACAAGTGCATTAACTTTTCTTTCCTTTGTGGACAGGTCTATATGCGGTTTGAAAACCTTTACAATCTTTCCGTTGTATTCGTAGATTGCACCCTCGCCGCCCTCTGTCAGCGGTGTTCTGTTGGTTGTGTCAAATTTTATTGGCATATTCACCCTCCCCTAAAACACAATCGTCACATCATCTTTGAAAATCTTGTGGTTGCGGTTGATAAACAGCTTGACCTTTGTTTCCTTGCCGGACTTCAAACACTCGATAAACTCATTCTTCAAGTCCTCGTCAGCCTGTAATATGAACCGCAAACCGTCGCTGGCAATACCGACTTTCTGATACTGCTCCTTGCGGTATCCTCTCCGCTCAAAATTAGTGCCGTCTTTGTAGTGTGAAAGATACTCTGGGTTGATGTAGTTATATATGTAATACTTTGGGTACTCTCCGTCTGTCAGTTCATCAAAAGTGATGTTTCCGTCTTTGTCCTGCAAAATGATGTAGCCGTCTCCGCAATATGTTACTGCAAATATATCTTCCATTTCCGATAGCTGCAAAATGGTAAAACTCAAAAAGTCACGTTTCCATTGTGGTTTAGTTCCGATAAT
>CANQQE010000062.1 GCA_947625935.1 uncultured Muribaculaceae bacterium
GATTTTTTTGATTTCTTCACTCATTGTCCGTTAAAATCTTTAACTTTTTAGTCAAGATTTTTCAGGACTAGACATACAGAATGGAATTGTAAGTGCAACAAGATCGGTTAATTCTGCTTTCGCCTCAGCTGCAAATAGTTTCAACAGTATGACTAACACTTTAGTCAACAAGTGTGCTAATGTTACTTTTTGTACAGGTGGAGCATTTAATACTTTAAAAAGTAACATCAGTCAACTTGCCACAAGTCTTGAATCTATAGAGAAAGCATGGGATAATGTGGATTATGAATCTATTGCACGATTTGGACATCTTACAGCGAACGTTGCAATTTTAGAAGACCAAATTTCCAGATTGGATGAGATTAACAAGGATATTAATCAGATTCTTCAAATTTTTGAATGATGAATGATATAAAGTTTAATAAAGACTTTGCCGCCATAACTCAAATGACGGACAAATATGTGGCTTCTGGAAGATTGACGGAAGCTATGGCTAAGAGTGTATTAGAGGCTATGGCTGGCAAGGATCTGCATATTGCAGTTATTGGTAAAATGAAAGCTGGCAAATCAACTTTTACTAATGCTTTGATTTTTAAAGAGCCAATATTGCCTTCAGGAGCAGAACCCACGACAGTTACTTTGACTGAAATTGTATACACTGATGATAAGGACAACGACAACAGAGTTGACGTTGAGCTACTGTCATCAGAAGACATTGAAGCGCTTAAAATTAATGCAAAAAGCGAAGATCCTAAAATCTCAGGTACTGCCCAAAGTATACTGAAAGAAATAGAGAATATTCCGGGAGGATATCAACAATATATATCGAAGGGTACTGTCTCTATCGAATTAGATGAATTGATAGAATTTACATCCTCAACCGGTAAATTTAATGGGCTTGCAAAAAAGGTGACTATTCACAAACATTTACCTTCTCTTTGTGGATTACGCATTACAGATACCCCTGGGTTCAATGATCCGATTAATTCAAGAGGTAAGGCGACACGAGAAGCGTTAAAAGATAGCCATATTATACTATTCGTACACGATTACTTAGACAAATACGATCAAGACGAAATCTCTATCTTGCAGGAACAGGTAGAGTATACTGGGGTGTCTATGTTAGTTGATGTTGTCAATAAAATGGATGCAAATGAAGACCTTGAACTCGATGATTGGTCTTCATACGTTGAAAAATTTGACCGAAAAAAATCAGAGGCAATTAAACAAATTCATAAAGACGGTGTAAAAGAATTACTAAGCAAGTCAATCACGAGTTATGTCAGCGCCCTTATGGCTCTTATTGGTTATGAGATGACTCGCTATAACCATATGAAAGCTGATGGGAAAGACTACAACCTTAGTGAAGAAGTAAAGGACTTTTACATTCAATATCAGATTGATTTTCCTGAACTGAACAACGCAGAAGCTTTTATTAATTATAGCAATGTTGCGTCTATAGTAAAAATAATCAATACGCTCTCAGAAGATAAGAGCCAGTATTTGGCAAAATATCCTGTTCAAACTCTGATTGGATTGTTAAAATCCGTGGTTGAGGCAATTAACCAAGATCTTGGTAAGCTTAAATCAGAATTAGACATTTTGGAAGCAAGCACCGCTGACGCCAAACGGCAATTGGATGCGATTAATCAAACATTCAGGGCTTTAGGTGGAAAAATTAATAGTCCTGTTCTTGCAACTACACTTCGGGAGTGTATTCGCGATACTAAGCACGAAATTCAGCGTGAGCGTGATAGTATTTCAACGACAGAATTTGTTCCCGAAAATTACGAGAACGACAAAATGTTTGGTACTGGTCCAGAAAAACGAAATATATCCCGCTATAGAGGTATTCTCTCTGATTTTGATAACAAAATTCGAGAGCGTCTAGAAAGTCTAAAAGATAACTTTAAAACCAAGAGTGAGGATCATGTCCGTCGCCATGTAACTGAAGGATTGTCTATTGAGGTCACGAATTCTGAAGATCGTAAAAATCTTTCTGCGTTAATAATCGGGCTTTTAGTGTCTGAAATAAGCAAAGGTTTACCAATTGTCGTAAATCCCGATGAGCCGTCTGATTATTTGTATGGCTATGGGACTCAGGCATCAATATACAAAAGCGATTTTAATGAACGACGCAAAGATTCAGTGATAGATGATAACTATCTTAAGGTCTTTAATTCGTTTGTAGATAATACTATTAGTTCCGATGTGTTAAGGAATGCGATAGCAGATCAAATAGAAGATTTAAAGTCTACACTAAAGAACGCCCTCAACTTTTCTCCGGCAGAAAAAGAAGAAGAACGTCGTCGTCTTAAACAGGATATAAAAAATCTTGAGGAAGAGATTAACGTTGCTAAACAGGATATAAAGAAACTTGAAGAAATTAAATAAGGCACAATTATGGTTCAAGTATTAATATTCGTAGGTGGAGCTATTGTTGGCTTTGGTTTGTGCAAATTGTCTGAAGTTTTTAAGGACAAACAAGAATTGCATGAGTCAATAAAGCCGACAACACTCTCTCATAGCCGCCCTAATGAAAATTCGACTCCACCTATCAATAGATCAGGAATGTCGGATTTCATTGATATATCATCGTTAGAATCAATGATGAGCCGATATGGGGTTGACCCTTCATCAGGCAATAGTATTTATCTATTGTGTAGTAAGATTAAATCTCACACATTCAAAAAGCTTTTAGATGATATAGTTGAGAAAACATCTAATGGCGAAGAATTTATTTCATTTTTGGATAAAGCAAATATTGACACATTTGTTTTCCCTAAAATGTCCGATAATTCTGGAAAGTATTGTGTCTCAAAAGATTCAATTGATCAACTAATAAATGAGGCTGGTATTAAAGAATGCCCATTGGATGCATACGCAAAGATAGAAGCTCTGATAAATATTGCCTATGCGTCAGCGATTGAAAGGCTTAAAAAGAATTTCGGAGCTGAAATTTCAAGGCTTATAAAGGCTCATGAAGATCAATCGGATCTCAAGTCCTATTATAATGATTTAATAAAGGAAGTGCAGGTATCAAGAGAATTTTTGAACAATTAAAATTCTAATGCAATATGGGTTTAATTGGCTTTACTAAGGATGCCTATAATAGTTGCAAGCAAGCCATTACAGGCGAGACAGATATAACCTGTCCCAAGTGTGGTAAATCTAAACTATACATGATGGATGGGGTAATTCATAAGACTGCTTTCTGTCCCGAATGTCATTTTAATCTCGAAGAAGAAATACATAAAAATGACAAAGATGGTGGTGGGTCTTGTCCTCCGTCTTCCGGCATGTTAATGTACTAATCAACATAGTAATGTTTCAATAGTCGCTTCAAGGATTTAGACTTTGGAGCGATTTGTATTTTATAAAGATAGAATGTTGAAGTTGGAGTATCTATAATAGTACCTGACCAAGTGAAGGTGCTGTTATGGAACGAAAGCAATTGTTACAAAATAACTCTCAGTTTGCGGGCCGGAAGGTGATTCGTAAGCTGAGTACGCGACATGATGGTGAGAGGGAGGTGTATCTGACCAAAAGTCTGGCGATCGTTGATGGCGAGACGGAGGATGCATCGGAAAGATATGGAATTCTGACTGTGTTCAACCTCAAATCTAAGAGATATGAGGTTGATGGATCTTCGCGGAAGCGGGTGCCGGATTTTATTGAGGAGGTCAAGTTTCTGCGGAGCCGCCAGTCGGATAAGCATTTTCCAAAGGTTATCGACTGCGGAATTGAGAAGGTCGGGAACAGACGGCTTGGGTGGATGTTGCAGCCAAAAATAGATGCCAACAGCCTGACGAATGAGATAAAACTTCAGCGGGGGCTGTGTATGTCTGATGCCGTCAAGGTTATGGAGGTTCTTTTCAATGCCGTTGAGGAACTGGCTCGCTATACCAGAGGCGGTGGTCATTACAACATCAATACCGACAATATCCTGTTGGACTATGACGGTGATGAACTTAAAGGCGTGTATCTTATCGGTCTGTCGGATATGGGGGCTTCATATCATGGCTCAACTCCTTTTACCGACGGGATGCAGGATAACCGTTTTCGTGCGCCAGAGACCGCCAACGGGGTATATAACCACCTTACAGACATTTATGCCCTTGGCATTGTCATGACCATGATGATTTCGGGTGATGTCGCCGAGGAAAAAAATAATATTATTGACTCACGGTTATCCACGTTCTCCTCAATGGAGTTCCGGAAATGGTTTATGAAACGAAACCGTGACAAATTATCGGCGGCGCAGCGTCTGATTCTGGAAAAAGCAACTGACGTTAATCCGTCAGGTCGGTTTCAGACAGTTGATCGCTTCCGTTCATTTGTCGGTAAACTGGCAAAGGGGAATATCTCGACACAGACCCATGTGGAGAGAGCGGCGACATTGGCAGCAGGAGGAAACGGTTCTGTAATTACTGAAGAGGATGAGAAGCGTTTTGAAAGGCTTGACCGGGAAGCTGAGAAAAGAGTGAAGACTCAGGATACAGCGAGAAAAAAATCAGCAAGAGGACTTGACGAGGTCGCCGGAATGTCAGAGCTGAAGGCTCTCTTCCGTCGGGATTTCATCCGGATTGTACGTAACCAAAAGGTGTCTAAGGCTTACGGTATAAAGCCGAGTAACTGCACGCTGCTATATGGGCCGCAAGGTTGCGGAAAGACTTTCATTGCCGAGAAAGCGGCCCAGGAGTCGGGATTGAAATATAAGATTGTCAATCCGTCGGAACTGGGATCTATCTACATACACGGTTCTCAGCAAAAGATAGCCGAGCTGTTTGCCGAGGCAGAGAAGAACGGGCCGATGATTCTTATCTTCGATGAGTTCGACGCCATAGTTCCTAAGCGCGATAGTGACCTCAGCGGCAATCAGGCAAATGAGGTCAATGAGATGCTGACCCAGTTGAACAACTGCGCATCAAGAGGCGTCTACGTGCTCGCGACTACCAATAGGCCCGGACTCCTTGATCCTGCTATAATGCGAAAAGGTCGTGTGGATAGAACGGTGTACGTTTCGCTACCAGACAGGGAGGCCCGTATAGAACTTTTCAGACTTGAAATCGAGAAGCGTCCCTTTGTAAATATTGACTATGAGGTGCTTGCCTCCGCCACAGAAAACTTTACCTGTAGCGACATTTCCTTCATTGTCGAGGAATCAGCCCGTCTTTGTTTTGAGGAAACACTCGACCGAGGACTTGATGAACCGTTGCCTCTGTCAATGAAAGGACTTATGGAGGTTATAAAGGCCACACAACCCTCTGTATCAGACAAGCAACGAAAGGAATATCTTGATCTCAAAGATAAAATGGAGAGCAGACATTCGTCCGACGAAAGAAAAAAAGTCGGATTTGTGCTCTGACAAGATAGAATACCTTGCTTTCATACATCTCTATATGCAAAGGCCGGGATACCAGCCAGATGATAACGAACTTAATTCAACAGATATGATAAAAGAAAATGTACTTACTGCGCTGAGCGCACTCGGGTTTATCCCCGAAGAGATTGAAGGATTCGGCTACCGTTTCGAGTATGAAGGGCTTACAGTAGTCTACTCGATTGATGACGAAGAAGCCAAGTGCATAACACTTACCGCTCCTGATGTTTTCGACATCTCCGATGACAACCGTGTCGCCGTACTGGAGGCTATGGCGAAACTGTGTGGAAAGATGAAGTATGTGCAGCCTCACATCATGTTCGATAATCAGGTGTGGCTGAACTATCAGCACTATCTCGGAGATAACGAGCTAACACCCGAACTTATAGAGCACATGATCCGTGTTCTGGCATTCTCAACAATTACAATACACAACATCATAAACGGCAGCGACAATGACGACTAAAGAACTAATCAAACAGGTATTGGAGAAATGGGGATTCCCCGTTCTTCAGGAGAACGACAACTGCCTTGTGTTCCGCTATCAGATGAGCTACATACAAGCCAATATCACAGGCGGTGAGGATGCCAATGCCGTGGCTCTCACACTGACCGGAGTCTTCTCGGCAGACGATGAGAAGGAGATGTTTCTTGGCTTGCGCACCTGCAATGACCTCAACTATAATCTTCTTCAGGTGAAACTCTACATTGATTCCGATTCAGACCTGATTATCGCGTCAGAGTTTTTCTACCAGACTCCGGATGATATGGAGTATCTTCTCAATATGTCACTCCAGTCTGTAATCGTCGCTAAACGGCGTTTCACTCAGAAATACCGCGAACTTGAAGAGGAAGCAAAACTAATCTCGGAACTCGAACAGGAATAACAAAAATAACCGGTCATGAAAAATAAAATCACATTCGGGATGTGGCTCTCCGTTTTCTTCGGAGGCATCTGGCAGTTCATCCGCAACATCTTCTCATGGAAGAACAAGACACCATTCTGGCGTGTCATCTGGGCTACGATCACAGTGTGCATCGTAGCATTCACAAGTATGCTTGGCTATGCCTTCTATGATGAATTTATGAGGCATAAATCGTACCGTTCTTCATGGGAAGACAGATATGATTCAAACCTCAGTCCCAATTTCAAATACCGCAACAACGGTTATAATGAGAGTAAATCATATATCTATGATTCCAGAACCAAAGCCAAGATAATCAAAGATATTGATTGGATTGCAGTGCCGGAAGATGGCGATAGCCTGATTATTGTTGCCAAGGACGGGAAACGAGGATTTGTCAATCGTTATACAGCAGAGACTGTCATACCGTTCAAGTATGACGCGGCGTGGTCGTTCACGGACGGTGTCGCCGGAGTCTGCGAAGGTGATTCTGTATACTTCATAGATCATACGGGCAAGCCGATACACAACCGTAGGTTTGCAAGGGAACGCGGATATGACCGCTACGTCTATCATGGAAATTATGCCGCTATTCCGGTGAACGGAAAGTATGGGCTTCTTGACCGAAATGGGAAATGGGCATTCCAACCGGAACATGAAGACATACATATCGGAGCCAAGAATATGTGGTACGCCATGGATAACAATAAATGGGGTGTCATCGGTACAAACGGACAGTTTGTAATTCCTATGGAGTATAAGAATGTATTTATTCATTCCGACAACGGTATCACAGTTGTGAAGGACGACAACTCCCAAAGCCGACATGATTATGACGGGGCTATCCTTGACGATTTCGTGTTCGATGAAGTGTACCATCTTGCATACTATATCAATGAATTTGACGAAGAGGGAAACCAGAAGAAAGCGGTTGACAATATGATGAGCTATTCGGCCAACAACTACTACGGACTTATTAACCGTGCCGGAATTCCTGTCACTCCACCTCTGTACTCAAGTATAGAATCGGTAGCCCCGGGAGTTTATCAGTGTCAGATCCCTGAAACTGGCGAATGTATCATGGTAAATGCAAAAGGAGAAAAAATAAACGAATAAAAATACAACGTTATGAAACAAAGAGTATTCAATCTGATTATCCTCGATGAGAGTGGCTCAATGAGCAGCATCGAGAAGCAGGCAATCGACGGAGTGAACGAAACCGTTCAGACCATTCGCGCCGCCCAGAAGAAGCATCCCGAGCAGGAACACCTTGTGTCACTGGTGTCGTTCAACTCGGATGCTGTCAAGACAATCTACAACAAAGTGGAGGCGGAGCGTGTCGAGGAACTGACCGACAAGCAGTATGTTCCCTCATGCTGCACCCCTCTCTATGATGCCATGGGCAACGCCATCAATGCCCTTCGCAAGAGTGTGGTCAATGACGACGCAGTCCTCGTCACAATCATCACCGATGGTTACGAAAACGCTTCATCGGAGTATAATGGCCCTGCCATCAAGAAACTGGTGGAGACAATGAAAACCAAAGGCTGGATTTTTACCTACATCGGGGCAAATCAGAATGTGGAAGCTGTGGCAGCCACAATATCCATCACGAACACACTCTCATTTACCGCTGATGCGGTGGGTACATCAGCCATGTTTGCCCGTGAACATAAGGCAAGGGGACGCTTGTTTGACCGTCTCGCAAACAAGATCGCCCCATCAATGATGGCTGACGACTACTTCAAGGATGACGATGATAAATAACATTCTCCTCTCTCCCCGGTGAAAAAGATTGAGACTTGATCTAATGCTCAACCACTATCGCTAACTTCGTAGTCTGAACGGCAATTTTGTCGTTCAGACTACTTCCAATCATTTCATTATGGCAACAAATATCATACAACATCACCAACAGTTTGACTTTGAGGCGTTCTTTGAGAATATCAAGTCCCAATATATCGGACTTGACTATCAAGACTATCTGAATTTTATGCACACCGACGGAGAAAAACACTCATTCATGGGACGCGCCGAATGGAAAGGCCGTTTAAAAAACGCTATCGAAAATGCCATCGCATCCGATGAGGCTGTTGAGATAATCAATCGTGCCACATCTGTCATGATTAACGTAATACGTTCTTCAGAGGCTGAACGGCCGATGACAGTTTATGAGGTGCAATATCTCAACGAATTCATTTCGGGATTTCCTGAGAACTGCGATGTGACATGGGGACTTTCTGAAGATTCCACTCTTGGGAATGCAGTAAAGGCAATCATACTTGTAAACGTAAAAGATTAGCTTATGGGATTCAACATTGAAATCAGAGACAAGAACGACTTGATTGTCAATTGGCCTCGGCTCGACAAGGAAGTCTGTGAACTATGGGGTATCGAACCGGATACCGAGCATTGGGCTGTGCCTCCGGGGAAAAACCGCAGACATAACTGGCATGAGTTCCTGGGGAGAGCGGTCATGCTGACGAGGCCTTACAAGGAGACCGGTACATTTCTGCCATCCGACCTTTTGCAAGGGCTTTGCTCTTTCGGCGGTCTGTATCCTTTATTGGATAGAATTGAGTCATACAAGTATGAACTCCAACTGATATTCGACTGGATTCGTAAGGAATACAAAATAATTGTAGAAAACAGATGGTAACGAAAAAGAAGATAGTATTTTTCACAGGAGCCGGAATGAGCCGAGAGTGTGGGTTGCCCACATTTCGAGGCGAAGGCGGTGTGTGGAACGAGATTGACTATAAGAAGGTGGCGACACTGAATTCATGGTACGGACGGCAACGCAAAGACGTGAAGGAACGCCGACAGGCCATGCTTGACTTCTTCAATCCAATGCGCCGAGCCATACTGGAGCATAAACCTAATGACGGACACCGGATTATCGCCGCGCTTGAAAATGATTTTGATGTGACAGTCATTACCCAGAACGGTGATGACTATCATACACGTGCCGGCTCGACAAAAGTAATCTATCTTCACGGAGAGGCACTGAGGAATGCCTCATCCGCTAACCCTTCATTGTCTTTCCCCATTGACAGAGATAATCCTGACATTCATATAGGAGACAAAGCACCCGACGGCTCGCAACTGCGGCCATACGTCATTTACTTTGACGAGGATATAGACAGCGGTCTATGGAGGGAAGCGGTAAAGGCTATAAGGGAAGCCGACTGGTTTGTGGTCGTCGGTTCTTCCATGCTCGTATATCCTGCCGCTTCGTTACTCGCTGCCATATCCGATTCATGCCAGATGGTCGTCATCGACCCGGAAGAAGTATCGCTGCCGGAAGAATGTCATCATGGCTATACATATATCCCGGAAGGGGCAAGTAAAGGTCTATATTCCTTTATGGAAATGCTGGCTAAATATGAACGGAGCAGAAAGATTCTTGATAATTATCTGAGATATGGGAGAACGAAACCAAGTGTCGAATAATCGACCTCTGACAAGGCTTGAGGAGTTTATTTTCAGCAAGAATCGCGATGTTCTTAAGCCGGAACTTGTGCCCGGAAGCAGTCAAGGTACCATGCTTGAAAATGACCCGGATGTGGAGATTGTAAAACGAAATCCCACAAGACTCAACTGGGACCTCTTCCTTACCAAGAAAGGATTCCATGATGATGGCGACCGCCTGATCAATATTGATAATAATGATTGGCCGATAAGATATGCTCTCGCAAGAACCTTCTCAGGCAAGAATGTCGCTTATGACCTTAAAGTGACTGCCGATATGTTCTGTCAGGAAAGTTTCCTGTGCTTTCCTGAGGCGATGAATCATATCATAAAAAATGGCACACTTGACTGCACAATCAACTGGAGTCAGACCGACAATCTTGATGTTCGAGCCACTCTCGACTATCGGGAACACTATCCCGACCGCAATGTAGACGGCTTGAGTGTATTCTATTGGTATGGACAACTCGACCGCAACGGCATATTGAGAGGTGAATTTCAATTAAGGAAAGACGATAAAGAAACTTATTGAGATGAAAATATATCACGGATTATTTAGTGAATGTGGTCCCCGACGAAAGAACGAGGATTATATCGCGGTAAGAGAGATGCCGGATCAGGGACGGTCAGTGTATGTACTTTGTGACGGCATGGGAGGCCATAACTTAGGAGAGGTCGCCAGTAAGCTCGTGGCGGAGCATATCTGCGACTACTGGACAAAAAATCCCAAGCGCAAGGACAGCGAGAAGAAAATCATTGATGCCTGCGATGAGACAATGATTGCCTATAACAACAAGTCCCGTGTAGATATGGGCACAACTATGGCAATGGCCGCTATTGAGGGTAATAAAGCATTGCTAGCTCATTGTGGAGACAGTAGGATCTATGTTGTACGTAATCATGAAATCATTTATCAGTCAACTGACCATGTAGCATTGACTCCCGAGGGATGGCCAATAATCACACGAGCCTTCTTCACTGGTCGCAACAGCTATATCCCGGACATTAAACAAATTGAGGTGGAGATTGGCGATATGATATTCATCTGTTCCGACGGTGTATATGGCAATGGCAAGTGGAGTGTCCTCAAAGATGTTCTGATTGAGACTCCCGATTATAATACTATGGAACATATCAAGGCTATTGCTGAAACAAATGCCTCTGACAATTATTCTGCAATACTAATCAGGATATGTGAGGAATAGGATATTATCGGGAGAAACTTACTATAGTGTTTATAGATACAAAGAAAGTGTCCCAGTTGAATACCTCTTCCTTACCAAGTTTCGGATTGATCATTATGACCTTGAACGGAGACAACCTCCCGTTTGTGGTCTTTTTGTAATAGATATGTGTCAGGAGATAGGCGTGTTCTTTACATCCGATTATCAGAGGATGTCCAGCGGCTATCTCATCGATAAAGGATTGGGCGGACTTGGTGGTGAATGAACGGACTCTGAAATCGTACCACCCATTAAACGCCTCTGCTATCTCGTTGCCGCTTACGGTCCAATTGAATGCCGATCCATATACATGCCGGACAATCTCGGATTGCGATTTCCTCATGTCATTATACTGAAGAACCATCTGGATACATGCCGCCCAACACCAGTTGTCTTTCTCTTGAACACGTATGCAGCTTTCTATTGATGTATCGATCAAAGCCACGAAGACAGAATTGTCGATTGCGACAATCTGTCCCCGTGACCGGGCCGAACCTGTCATCGGAGTAAGGAAGGCAAAGAGTGAGAGAAGAATGAGCAGCGTGTTTTTCATTGTCCGATTTTACCTAACAGTTGACGTCCTAATTGAGTGTCTAGTCCTGAAAAATCTTGACTAAAAAGTTAAAGATTTTAACGGACAATGAGTGAAGAAATCAAAAAAATC
>CANQQE010000063.1 GCA_947625935.1 uncultured Muribaculaceae bacterium
TGCTTCCTGATATCGCTCACCTCCTTATATATATTCGGGCAAGGCGGGCGGAAAGGAGTAAAGCTCCCGCCTCGCCCCGGTAAAGCCCGATTGGGCCATTACCCAGGGTTACCAGCTGCGAGGAACAACCGCCCAGGCCTTCCTGGGCTTCGCTCCTTCCAGCAGGGAATCCAGTTGGTCAATCTCACCCTCCAGCTTGGAAATCTCCGCAGACAGTGCCGGGAGGTCCAGCCGGGTAAGGGTGCGATCGTCCATCTGGTAGGACTTGACGCCAGTCTCCACCAGCGCCTCATAGGCCTTGTACAGCTTCTCAAGGGTTTGCACCCGCCAGTCGAGCCTGTACTTGATGACAGTCTTGGTCATGGTTTCACCACCCATCGAAGCCGAGGCGGTGGCCTCGTTTCTTCTGCTTTGGCGGCTTGGGAGCCGGTGCCGGAGCAGCCTTCACCTTCTGCCCTCTGGCCTGAGCGATCCGCCTGGCTGCCTGCTCCAGTTTGATGGGGGAGGCCTTCCAGGCAGCTCTGGCGTAGTTGTTGCAGTCCAGAGCCTCGTTCCGTTCATGGCCGGGCAGCTTCTCCCACTGCCAGGGGTTGCGCTTGTTTTTGTCATAGATCAGGTGCTCGGACAGGAGCCCTGCGGCCCAGGCCTCCCCATAGCAGTCCAGGTTGGGGATGTGGTAGTAGTGGGGCCCAGGGTTGCGGATCGTGAGGTCCGAAAAGATTGCAGTCTTTCCTGCATCAACGCCCAACTGGTACTGCCAGCACTTCCCGATGTACACCTTGTCCAGGATGATCTTCATCTCCTTCGGAGCGGAGACCAACGGACGGTCCGGGCCGGCGTAGCCCTTGATGCAGTAGACCTTTCGGCCTTGCCTGCGGGCAGTCTGGGCTCTGACCTGCATGGTAAAGTGGCCGCCTTCGTCCACAAAGGACATGGACACCCGGAGGCCCACGCCATCCTTGAAGTGCATGACGCGGTTAAACACGGTATCGTCCAGCTGCATCCAGGTGGATGCATCATCCGGGCGCCCCATGATCACGCCTCTTTCGATACCCCAGACTTCCTCATTCAGGCCGACCCCGATGATCTCGTACTCAAACCGATCGTCCTGGGTATCCACTCCGGCAAAGAGAGCCAGAACGCCATCCGGAAGCTCAGCGCCATAGTCTTCCTTGCGGGCCAGGAGCGCGTCTTCCGTCATCATGTCGCCGCGGTTCTCCCAGAGCATCCCGAAGCAGGTGTTGTAGACCACCTGCATCTTCAGGGGGTCACCCACGGCCTGGAGGTACTTCAGAACGATGGAGGCCCAGGAGGCCCAGGGGGAGACAAAAGCATTCAGCCAGAAGCTCCGGGTTCCGTTTTTGATGGCATCGGGGTTATCCGCTTCCCATCTGGACGGCTGGGACTTCATGGTCTTCTCCGTGGAAGTCCGTCCGCATTCCGGGCAGACATAGAGGATGTCTTTCAGCAGGTAGGTCTTCTCGCCTCGGACTTTCTTCTCCTCATAGGAGTACTTGATGTTGTCCCACGTGATCTCGTGGTAGCCCTTGCAGTGCGGGCACTGAGTCCGATAGCGTTCCATCGTGCCCGTGTTGTAGGCCTTTGCGATGGGGGAGGCGTCTTTGATGGTGCAGGTAGAGACCTCCACGGCTTTGGCGTTGTAGAAGGTGGTCTGTCGGGCCATAGCCAGCCCCCAGGGGTCGCCTTCAGTTCCGGCAGAAGCAGCCCAGCGGTCTCTTTCGTCGCCGAGCACGTAGCGGATGGGCTTAGATGCCAGCGCGTGGGCCTCGTTGGATCCGCAGAGGGTGATGATCCCGCCAGGGTAGGCCTTCTGCAGGATCGTGTTGCCGGAGTCCCGCTGCCTGGACTCTCTGATCTTGGCCTTCAGGACGGGAGTGTCCCGAAGCATGGGAGCGATCCGGAGCTTGGAGAACTCCTTCGCGTCGATGTTGGTGGGGTGGATGAACAGGATGGAACCGGGATCCTCATCGATGATGTAGCCGATGATGTTCAGCTCGGCCTCGGTGTTGTGGGTCGGGATCATGGACGGACCAGCGAGGTACAGGTGAGACGGGCTGTCTACCTGGATGCAGCGGACTGGAACGGAGGAGACTTCCTCGATGGACTGAATGCCCATAGCGAATGGTTTCTCGGAGCCGTCCGGGTTCCGCATGGGGATGATGTGGTATTCTGGTAGCAGTTCGACCGTCTTTTTGATGGTCAACTGCGACTGGAATACCAAATCCGCCACGCTCCAGCGGTGCTCAGCATCCGCCACGATCTGCGACCCATCGGAGAAGGTCACGCGGTAGCACTTGCGGTTCAGCATGACATCTGTGGCGAAGACCACCCGGCAGGGGTTGCCCTGATCGTCGAAGATGATGTCGCCTTCCCGCAGCTCTCCCATCGTGGCCCACCCGCTTGGGGTTGGGATGGGAGTATCCAGCGCCAGAGCCTTCCCTACCTGACTGGCTGCCACGAAAACGATGTGGCGGACCTTCGGATCCGTGAAGGCGTTCATGACCTCCACCAGGTAAGGGGTCCGTTCGTTCCTCCAGGGTCCTGGCTCTGCGCTGGACTCACTGGACAGTCTTCGCTTTCTGGCAGCCCACTCGGACACCGTGATGTCATCCGGAGGTTCAAAGGCCTGGCGGAGTCTGGAGATGGACCCATTCAGGTTGGAGAGCCTGGATGCTGTGATGTCCAGGAGCTTTTCCGCTTCAATCTCCGGTGAGCTGGTTTTCAGACGGGTCATCCTTCATGACCTCCTCCCACTTCCGACGCTCCCGGACCCTCTCGATGTACTTCTTGGGGTCGTAGCGGTACTCGGAAAGGGACTCCATCGCCCGGTAAATCTCCTTGCGGATGACGGCTGCACACTCTGCCGGGTTGTCGATGGGAGCGACGTCCACGGCCAGGCGGCCAATGAGCGCCAGCATGGTGGACCGCATCACGTACACAAGGTCAGAGGTCAGAGCCTCCACGTCTTCGGAGCGGTGCATCCGTCCCTTCAGTTCGTCAGCCTCCAGTCTCATGATCTCGGCTTTGTTTTCGCGGTACTTCACGTCGGCGCGGAGCCGCGCGGCCTCCAGTTCAACCTTGTCGGTGGACTCGCCGTGCCTGGAGTACTCGATGTAACGCTGGACGGAATCGGCCAGGGGGAGCTCTCTGCCCTTTTTGGTGATGATCCCCTCGCTCACCAGCTGGTAGATCCTCGGCTTTGAGAGCCCCAGAACGGTGGCAAGCTCCCCAGCGGAGCAGGTGCAGAGTGGATCCATAGCGGCCTCCTATAGACAAATCCCAAATTTTGTATTTTGGCGGTACGCGAAACCTGGGGGTCGCTTCGCCTCCGCAGCCCCCCGGGCCCTCCGGGAGGACCCACGGCCCCGAACGGAACACCAGAAAAAACGGAAAAAGGGAGCGGCCCGCGAAGGCCGTTCCCTTTTTCGATATTTTTTCGATTCTATTGTATCACAAAATTCTATCGTACGGAGGCGAACATGATCGAACAGAGGCGAACAGAGGCGAACAGAGACCAACAAATTTCAGGGTTTCGGGAACATTTCGGGACTTCGCTCCTTTCCATGAGTTCTGCCCTTCCGAAGCCCAAAGAGCTCCAAAGCTCCTCACTCGATTCCGTGGGATTCGCAGTATCTCACCCAGATCATTCGAGTTGCTTCTGAGCTTCCGTTTCCGAGCTTCTCTGCTGTTTCGTTCCAAGTCAGCGTTGACTCATAGCGCAGAGAGACCAAAGCCCGGACCAAAGGATCATCAATGCTCTCCATGAAGCTGTCCACTTCTGTCTGCATCTTCTGGATTGTGGCAGAGAGGGACGCCACCAGGTCACCCACCCCTGCACGCTCCACGGCCAGGTTCCCTGGAGTATCCCGCTTTGGGTCTACATCTTTTGGGGTACGGGCATACGCCCCAGCCAGCAGGGAGCTGTGCAGATCCTGAAGCGCAGCAACTCTCTTCTTCAACTGGCGGTATTCCTCGAGGTATTCTTTGGTCATGTGAATCGCCTCCGCTTATATTATATCACAAACTCACTCAGTGGGATCGCCCCATCTTCCGCAAGGATACATTTCCCTGCAGCTTCCTGTGATCTCGCAGTCTGGAACCAGAAGATTCCGGAACTCCGGACAGCGCTTGTAAACCAATGCCCGCATGGCCAGGGCTACCTCTCTGGTAGCAGGGTCCGCCTTTCCACAGAGGCGCTTGGAGAGCACGGTCATAAGGCTCTCTGCATTGAGATCCAGTATCATCTGGACAGGGGCATCCTGGCGGGCTGCGTTCCTGTCGTACTCCTGCTGCCTATCGTTGCGCTGGCTCTTCACGTAGGGTTGTGCATGGACGTGGCGGCAATAATGGACGCTTGTCCAATACGGGATCTCCATGTAGAAGGAGAACATCAGGTAACGGATGGGGCTATGCCTGGCCCGGAGGATCTTGTGGCGCCACTGGAAATCCGGAGGTGTGACGGGACGGAGGCCAACTGTCACCAGGGCACGCCTCTTGCACTCCATCCAGTCCTCTTCTGTCGGATAACGCAAAAGATCAACTCTCATCAGAAAACCTCCATTCATAGCCCCCTGCATGCTTTATATTCCCTCCGCGACAGCATTTCCCTATGTTTGCTTTCTGTATTCCTGTGGCCCGTGACGCTTCCGCCGCCGAAGGGTATTTAGCAATTACCTTTCCGTCTAAAATTTGTAAAACGCTTTTCCCGCGTCGCTTGTTACTTTCCAATGTTCTCTCAGTAAATGTTCTAAGCCCGAGGTCGTATGCGTGCTTTATGTTGTATGACTGGGTGCACCATTCCAGATTATCCGCCGAGTTATTCAGTTTGTCTCCGTCTTTATGATTCACATAACGATATCCATGAGGGTTTTCCACGAAGGCAGCGGCAACCAGGCGATGGATGCTCATCACCTTGTATTCTCCTCTTTTCCACAAAAAAATTTGCAGATACCCTACCGCCGTTTTGCTTGGGGACAATATTCTCGGAATCTCAGACCATCTTGATTTCCAACCGATGAAGCTCCTGATTCTCCCGATGCTAGAGACCTCATACCGCCCATCGTACCCTGATACTTTCTTCCAAACCTCCTTAGAGTCGTTTTCATTGCCACTTGTCAGGTCAACTCTCATTGGTCCTCCAATCTGCCTGCGATCTCCTGGAGCTCCTTCAGGAGCTGCCGAAGCTCCCGCATTTCGGCGCTCCGGTTGGATTCCAGGCTGTCCAGTTCTTCTATGGTGTCGCGGATCCGCATCACGCAGATCAACAGCTTACGGATTTCGTCGTTCATTTCGGTTCCTCCAGCAGTGTCAGCATCAGCTGGTGTTCGGCCTCCAGGAGGCGTTCCCAGGCCTTCGGGATTGGCATCTCGCTTGGGTTGTCGATGCGGCCTAAACGGATTACAGCTATGCCTCCCCTGGTGCGCGCCTTTCGGCTGGCTTCATTCTCCTTCCAGTTGCGCGGTTCAAGAAGGCGGCACTCCCAACACTTCCATTCGGCTTTGGTGTAAGGATAAAAGAAGTCACATTCCTCACAGACCGTCTGCCGACAGAGGATCATTAACTGAGCGTTGGTCAGGTCCTTCACCTTCATGGCTTCACCTCCAGCAAAGACAGCATCAGTTGGTGCTCCGCCTCTAAAAGGCGCTCCCAGGCTTCGGGGATGTCCAGGTCCGGGATTTCCTCGATATGTCCATTGGAGTGGATGATCACCGTCACATACCCGTCACGCTGGATGGGCGCGCTTCGGTCGTCCTCATTCTCTTTCCAGTGGCGAGGCTCCATGATCTGGCACATCCAGCTATCCCGCCCGTCGCTGACCTCATGCAGGAGAAAGCTGCATTCCTCGCAGTCAGTCCCACGACAGAGGATCATCAACTGAGCGTTGGTCAGTTCCGTCACCTTCATGGTTTCACCTCCAGAAGGCTCTCCATCAGCCTCCGCTCATCCTCCAGGATCCTCTGCCAGGCATAGGGGACGCCACGGGATTGAATCCATCCCCAGACTCTTTGGGTCGAGAACAGATAGCATGCAAAACAGTCTTCCCCGTTCCCATCATGGCATGGAATCATCCTTGCCCTCCGGTCCCGGCATTCTCTTTCGGCATCCATCAGCCTGGCCCTTCGGTCATTGAATTTCACCCTCCAGTATCTGGGTTTACTGAGCACACAGACCTTTTTCTCCGCTCCCCTCGGCACTCTCCAGAACGTGCATTCCTGACAGTCGCATTGCTGGCAGAGAGCACGCAGCTGCCCTATGGTCATGTCTGCCGCATTCATTTTGGATCCTCCTTCAGCTTCTCCATCCGCTCCCTCTCATCCCAGAGCATCACGCGCCAGGGTATGGGGATGGAGTGGTTCATGATGTCATACCAGATATAACACAGCTTCAGCCCGCATTTATAGCAATTGTCGAAAAGGCAAGGATCAACGTATAGATCGCGTGCTCTCTTCCAGCACCAGATCTCCAGGTCCACCAGCCGCACCGTCCGATCGTCAAAATACACCGGCCAGTCTCTCGGCCTCCGGATCGTGCACTCCCTGGTGTCTTCAAATGTGTATTCGCAGTCAGCAGGAACCGTAACCCCGAACCCGCATTTCCAGCAGTCGCAGTTCTGGCAAAGGTAGCGCAGCTGCCAGAGGGTCAGATCCTCCATGTAATATACGCCCATCAATACTCGCCTCCGCCGAACCCGACCGCATAGGCGGTATAGACGTCCATGTTGGTGTGGTGCTTCCCCAGGTACTTCATGGGCCCGAGGCAGAGGGAGCACGGATGCTCCCTCTGCCGCGGAACGGCATCGAACTCCACGCGGTGGCATGCCGGGCAGAGCCAGGTGCTCAGCCGCTCACTGTTCATCCAGCGACCTCCTGAGCTCCCACAAGGTGCAGGTGGCTTTGCTGAGTTGGGTGTTACCCTTCTCACAGCGGCGGCCAGCCTGGTACTCGCAGTAGTCGCAGGTCATGGGGAACATGTGCGCATACTGGACTTCAACCGGCTTCCCGCAGTTGAGGCAGGGGAGCTCCGTGATCCGTTCCACGCCAGGCCCGTCCATAAACTTCAGCTCACGACTGTACCCACACTGGCGGCAACTCAGCCCTACTTTCCAGTACATCGTATCCCTCCTTACAGCCCCAGCTCATCGGGAGCGGCATTCTCGTACCAGCTCCCGTCCCAATCGCCCAGCTGCTCCAGGTTGTCCCGGATGGACCCGCACGGAGACCACTTGAAGTCTCCGTTCAGTTCCAACCATTCGCCCCACTTGAAGAACTTGGACGGCTTCATGTGGACCCACCATTTCAGTTCATGATGCTCCTCCCGCCACTTCACATTCTCGCAGACGATGCCCACGGCTTCGGGATGGGTGGCACTCTCGGCGCGCACAATGTCACCCTCCCAGATCTCAGCGCCAGAGGGAGCATAGACGCCGGTTGGACGGCAGATGCTATCCGGTTCGACTTCAAAGGCGTATGAGCCTTTGACGATGAAATACTGCATGGGGTTCAGGTAGTATCCGGGACTGACCGGGCCTCCCAGGATGGCGCCCATGACGATCGCGGCCTCGTCGGAGGTCACCAGGACGCCCTTGACCCACTTCTGGTCCTTTGCGAACCATCCTCTCACCCTGGGTCTGGGGGATCCAGACAGCTCCAGGTTCCAGGCGCCCACAGTGTTGGGCCCGTCGGTGGTCATGAAGTGCTTGCCCTCCGGTTTGAACACGGTGCCGGTTACTTTCTCGAGCACGTTCTCACTCAGAAACATCGCGGTTTTTCCTCCCTATTTTGTGGATGGAATCCAGGATTTCCGTCCATTTTTCGTCCGTAAGGTCTTTCCGGAGCATCCTCCGGAGGCTGTTGGGGGAGATCCCCATCTCGAAGGCAACGTCCTCCATCAGGACGGAATACCGACGGGCCTCCATCCACAGGTCGTAATTCTTCATTCCTTGGCCTCCCAGAAACCGCAGGAGTCGAAATCAAACCTTATCTTTGGGGTGCAATTGGGGCTGTCGGTATTCCGGCACCTGCCTCCGACCCGCCATCTGCACGTGCCGCAGGTTCCATCTTCGGGCTCCAGTTCCTCCATCTTGTGCTTCTCGGCGTACAGCTTCAGGTCAACCTCCGCTTCTTCGTAGGTTTCCCGCCAGGGGAGTGTGCCAACGTAGTGATGTTTGCTGCTGTCGGGCTTGGAGACCCAGGCCTTGAACTTGCCCGTGAGGCCATGATAGACCTCATAGGTCCAGCCGCGGTTGTCTTCATAGATCATCAGAAAAACCTCTTTCTGTCGGCGATCTGCGTCAGCCACTTCTCCTTGTGGATCAGCGGGAAGGCGGTCCAGCCGAGCTCCGGCAGAACAAAACAGGTGCCGTCCTTCGGCTTGTCATCCACATTCAGCCTTGGCCTCAGCTTGCAGATCAGGTAAATCTCGTACATGTACATATCGCCTTCCGTGGCGAACTGGTGGAAGTCCACCCTGGAAACGTACTGAAGGTTGATCGGAACGCGCTTGTGCTTTGAGAACACGTGGTCGTGGATCCGATCACCTAATGGCTGTACGGTACGACCGACGTAAACAATCTCATCGCCGTACCAGATCCTGTAGACGCAGTTCATATCCACCTCCGATATGGAAGGATCCGCTTGCCTTTCAACATTTCCTCTGGCCAGTCCTTCGGAGGCCCGGTGAGGCCACACCCGGTTTTGGTGTGATACTGGCATTTCTCACAGCATCCGTCCAGGTTTCTCCTCTCACAGTTGTCCTTCGCTTCACGGAGCGGAGTGTTCTCCGCCCTCGGCTTCAGAATGCCGTAATCCACCAGGGTGTAGTACAGATCGCAGGCAATCTCCAGGAAGCACCCGAAAAGGGTAGTGATCAGTGTGAGCACCAGGATCGCAATGAGCGCTGCCACAATGGTTGCCCCAGCGGCCATGATGATTTTCACGCTTTCGCCCCCTCATACGACGCCTTCGGCCTCACGTGGGCCAGGTATGCGTCTCCCATCTTTCCATGCAGGTACATGCAGATCCTCCTGTCCTGGAAATTGTAGTATCCTTTGCAGTCTCCAATGGCTTTCATGGCTCCCTCCAGGAGCTCAGCTTTCAATAGGAGACCATCACCCAGATCGATGGTAACCGCATAGCCTCCGCGCTTCCAGGGCTCCTGCTCCGCCTTCGCCCGCTTGATGTCCGCGAAGGTGGGCAGCTTGACCTCCTGCATCTTCCCGTCAGCCTGATCCCTCCGGTACAGACCAATCTCCTTCTGCACCCAATCGGGGACCGTATCCGCCTCCGGCAGCTGGATGCTCTGCATTTTGTTCTGGAGCACCAGGATCCCGTAACCGTGGTAGTAGTAGTGAAGGTGCTCATTGCACACATAAGCCGGAGTGCTTCCGCCCTTTGTGGGCCCAGCCTTCAGGAACTCCTTCACACCATCCAGCGGCCTCCCGCCGACGGCCTTTCGGTCCAGGTCTTCATTGATGAGCTGGATCGCCTTCGCTGCACTCCGGAAGAACTCCAGGCCGTCATCCTTGAAGGCCTCCGGGTTATGGGCCACGGCCTCTGCCCGTCCTTCCTTCCCGGCCAGGCGGTCGTATTCGCGCATCATGTCGAACACCAGGCCGTACATCTTCTCAGGATTCATTGTTCTCCTCCATACCCTTCTGGGCCCAGCCTGGCCCGCGCTGGTCCAGCTTCCGCAGGTAGTCCAAGGTGCCGTTGATCTCCGACAGAGCTACGGTCAGCCAGTCAAAGGATTCAACAGCCTTGTCCAACTGCTCTCTGAGCTCTACCACCGCCTGTTCGCAGATGGGGTGGCGGGCGGCCACCCAAGCAAGGGGATCGTTATCCGGAACCTCCACGATCTCCGAGTGCTCGACCGCGAGGGTCGGGGGAGGCACGTTTACCCCGATGACCTCGCCTTTCTCGTTACGCCGTACCTGAACCTTTATCATGATTTCAACCTCTCTTTTCGTTTCCTCTGCGCTTGCCGTTCCCGGCAGCTGGTGCAGGTCATATACTCATAGTCGGGCGGCAGCGCGGCGCCGCATGATGTACAGCGCCATTCCGCAGCAAGGCGCTTCCTGCGCTCGCGCTCTGATTTCCTTTTCAGTTCGCCCACCTTCCCCGCGCATTCGCTGCAGAAGCGGAACCCGGCTTTGGTGTGCTCATCCTTCGCTCCGCAGTATTTACAGACTCTCATGGCAGCTGCTGCGCACATCAGGATTTCTCTGTGGTTTTTGTCCCGGTCCGTGCACGCCTGGCACAGGACCTTTCCGGATGCGGTCCGGTCATCCTTTGTGCCACAGCTGACGCAGATCCCGGCTGCTTTTCGCTTCAGATAGCGTTCCTTCCACAGGTTCATCCGCTCGCCTCCTCCACCAGGTGCAGAACGTTGGAGAACTCCGACCAGATCCTCTCGGCATCCACGGGACCGTGCCCCATCGCCTCCGGGTACAGGAAGGCAATCGATCTGACCCACGTCCGTCTGGCCCGGTACAGGTCATCCGTCATGAGGATCAGTCCGTCACCGTCCCAGACGGTGTAGTAGGTGTACTCCCGGATCCGGCGGTCGTAGCCTCTGATTTCGTCGGTCCTGCCCTTCCAGGCTTCCCAGAAGGTGAGGCCTCCAGGGGAATTGCGGGCTCCGATCTGTGCGGTTGTCTCTCCGCGCCGTTCAGTCAGATCTATCCATTCCATCAGGGTCATGATCCACCCCCCCATTTCCTGTACTTCGTGGCGAAAGTTGTCTTACTCATTCCGGATTCCTCCACCGCCTGGTCCCGTGTGATCTCTCCAGCGCTGAACCTGGCGCAGATGTCCTCCCAGTTCTCCGGCAGCGGAAGTGGTAAGCGTCCAAACCGGACGCCTCTGGCCTTGGCTGCCTGGATGCCCTGTTTCTGCCGCTCCCGGATCTTCTCCCGCTCCGTCTGGGCCACATAGGCCAGGATCTGGAGTACCAGATCCGAGATGAACCTGCCGGTCAGGCCGTGCGCTCCCTTGCGGGTATCCAGAATCTCCATGTCCAGGACCACGATGTCTGCCTTGATGACGTCGGTGATCTGCCTCCACTGCTCCTGGATCTCCACGTAGTTCCGGCCCATTCTGTCCAGGGAAAGCACGTACAGGGTGTC
>CANQQE010000064.1 GCA_947625935.1 uncultured Muribaculaceae bacterium
ATAAGTATTGCTCCTTCCTGTTCTTTACTTGTCTACTATTCTATCATACTTGTCCACTTTTTTAGTATACATCCAAACCATCCCGCCATCATCGACGCCGCGACCTTTGGCAGAGTACAGGAGGAAATCGCCCGGCGCAAAGCCAAGCGGAAGGTTAAGCAAGTCGGCACAAAAACTGAGCGGGGTAAATACTGCGGGAAATACGCCCTGACCGAGCTTCTGCTCTGCGGGGAATGCGGAACGCCCTACCGCCGCTGCACATGGACGGCAAGCGGGCAGAAGAAAATCGTTTGGCGGTGCCTCAGCCGCCTGGATTACGGAAAGAAATACTGTCATCACTCCCCGACCGTCGAGGAAAGCGTTCTTCATGAAGCCATTATGGAGGCGGTTCAAAAAGCCGCAAGACAGAACGCCGATGTGCTGAAAACACTGAAGACGCACATCGGAATGGGACTGACAGGAGAAGAAACCGAGGACAAAAGCCTCGACATCCAAATTCGGATCGCGGCAATCGACGCAGAATTCCGAGCCATGATGAGCGCCATATCCGCTGAAAACGCCGAACAATTCGACGAGCGCAGAGCAGCCGAGCTGATGAAGGAGAAAGCCGACCTTGAACAGCAGCTCTCGCAAATCACCGATGTCATGCAAAAACGCCAGAACGCTAAATCCCGCCTCGACGAAATCTATGACGTCCTCGACGGGCTGAAAAATCATCCAATGGAATTTGACGACGCGATCTTGCGACAGATATTGGAATGTGTTATAATAGAGTCCAAAGAGCGGATCAAGGTCGTCTTTGTCGGAGGGCTTGAGGTAGAACAGGAACTGAACTGAAAAAGCGGCTGACCGCAGCCGCCACCGAATTTGAAAACACAAGAGATTTTCGGTAAAGGTTCAAGTCTATATTTATACACACTGTGTTACAGTAACGCATGATCAATGCCTGGGGATTTCAACTATGATTAGACTTTTATTATGTTCCCCAATATTATTAGAAACGTGATTTAAGTTTAACCAACCAATATGGGAAAAATATTCTTTAAGTACTTGTTCTGAGTTGGATGTAACATATTACAGTTGAAAGTTGACATAGGCTATATTTTCCATTCATCATCATAATCGTCCAAATATAACTTGGGTACTACTTTTGCTTTGCCGATAGTGTCATGCTTCTTTTGCTCTTCAATGTGGACAGCGAGAGTCAGCTCAATGATAACTTCCCGAATCATTTGTAGAAGTTCAAGTGTATAGTCCTGCAGATCAGACTCTGATATATGATAGGTCATTTCATCATCAACATATGGTTTGTCGATTGGGTATAGTAAATCAGAATGAACCTTAACATATTTGTGTTCAATTGCATTTCGTAATGATTTGAGCCTTTGCAATTCTGGACGCGGAGCGTCACCAAATTCCTTTTTAAAGTCTTTATATATCCAGTTTATTGCAACTATGGCAGAGTTCTCATTTGCCTCAAGCCGTTTATGCTTATATCTATATTTTCTATAACCGCTCTCATCTTTCCAGATACTAGAAAAAGAAATATCACGCTCTTTGATACCTAGCTGCCAGTATGTGTTGATGAAGAATGCGACCTTATCAAATAGAGAGTATAAAAGGCGAAAAGATGTTTTTATACTTTCAACTCGGATGGAATATTGTGGGAAATCATATAAATTGACCAAATAAGTGTCCTTGTCAGCGTAATGAGGCTGGTCAGCTATTTCAATTCCCCTGTAAAATAAGTATCTTGCATAAATATATTCTTGCTTAAGTTGATTAAATAAGCCAAAGTAAATAGGGATATCGGTTTGAGATATGGATGTGACAATGCTTGGCAACTGTAGTGTATCTGCAGCAAATGAGGAATGTTCAACTATGAGATCGTTTAGAGGATTCAAAAAGATATGATTATGGAGGCACCATTTCCGATAAGCATATTCATGTGTACTGCCTAACGAATACTCTGGCATATTGAGTGGCTTGTCCAAGAATTCGGTTCTATATTCTGGGTCATAGCCATTGATTATGCTAATAAAATAGTTTCTTGCTTCCGGAGGCATACGCGAATCATTCCCTTCTATAGCGGATTTAAGACTATTATAGGCGAAGTAATGCAAATAGTTTTGATGCCCCGGGTCATGAACTAACGCCCCATATGAAAGTAAAGCGATACCCATATTGCCTTCTGCCATTTTAAAGTCGTTCTTGATGATAAGACTACTCCGATAAAAGTGGATAGCAGCAAGTTTCCTTTGACAGTGACTTAGAGCATTTGCGTAATTTGTAAATAACTGCAGTTTTATCCCCTTAACATATGGCATGAATTTATCGTTATTGAGTTCCTTTGCACGCAACAACTCAATAGCGATTCTATAATAGTATAATACTTTTTCATATATGTCTTCTGTGTCATATTCCGGGACGTTTTCTGCCAAATCTGTATAAGATGTTCCTAATGAATAGTAAATCGGCGCATAATCATAAGTCGCTTTATCCTGTAGGAATTTTTCACACTCATCAATTAGACTTTTTGTTTTTTCCCAGTTTTTCTCATCATATGCTTTATCAAATAATGCGGCATAGCGATTACATTGTTCTGCGAATGGATTTTTGTATTGTGTAGAACTCATCTTTTTCACCCTTTCTCTGCAATTAAACCATAGAAAGATTTTAACATATTGCGATATTAAATACAATGAACTGAAGATGCAAAATTTTTTGGCAAAAGCTGATGTAAGTAGGGTGTCCCCTGCAGGGATGACTAAATTGAATACCGCGAGAGTTCAAGTCCTGCCACCAAAAAGCCGAAAAAATCTTTTTTATAGTCTCCAGACATTCAATAGGTATACGAACACCATGACCAATGGCCGTTTTGCCGTATACCGCAACGTGTTCGCCCTCATAGTCGAGATAAGCGACTATGAGGGCGAAACGCATTTACAGACCAAACACGCCACATACAAGGAGATGCGGGCTTGGGGCAAACCTTTCCCTCCCGGCCAGTGGCGACTGTTCATCCGCGGTATGGCTTCATCCTGTCCCACTCCTGAAAAAGCTGGAGACATACCATGCTCGTCCTTCAAACAGGTCTCCAGGCAGGAGTTGGTGTGCCCATAGCCGGAGAGAACGTGTGTCAATTCTCACTGACGCTTTTCAGATAGCTCACCACAGCATCCATCAGGCTTTCCTCCACGTTTCGCGGGAAGGTAACGACGGTATCGTCCTTCGGGAGCGTCGGAGCGGCGTCCTCACCGTCATCCTGCTCCAGAGTTATGCGATCCACGGTCATAACAAGTCCGAATTTATTGAGAGCGCCGGTGAGCATATCGGAGAGCTTCTTATTCACATCCCCACGGTTTATGATCTCAACGCCCTTCTTCTCAATCTGCCCCGACATCACAGTGGCGCCCGTTTTCAGGACAAACTTCGCGGCGCTTGCGAGGAAGGCTCCGTCCTGAAGCCCCAGCTTTGCTCCAACGCTTTCCGCGTAAGTGTCGATCCCTTTCCCCACAAGCGCGCTGTCGGCAAGAGACTTATAATCAATGGTGACGCCGGAGGCCAGAAGGCGGATGCCGCCTGCAATCCTTTCGGCGCCGATGGAGCCGAACTGTATAGCGCCGCCGATACCATGTTCATCTAGTGAATTGTTGACAGCAGCGCAGATACGGCCCCTGAACTGGTTGATGATGCAGCTTATCAGCTCCGCTTTATCCTCCCGCGACATGACAGAGAGAATCTCCAGCACGATGGGCAAGGAGTCCTCCCCCATCTTGTTGATAAATCTAATGGCCATGCCGGGATCCTTCACGGCGCTGGTCTTTTTCATAATGAGAGGGAAGAGGTTTTTAAAGCTCTCTCCGTAATCGACCTCAGACAATGCGATACTGCCTTTTATCATGTTGTATACCTCCTGTTTTCCAAGGAAACTGTTTGGTTGCCCGGCGGGCGTATCCTCCACATCAAATCACATTACCGGGAAAAGCGGGTTTGGCCCACAGGGGCAGGGTATTCGTTGCGCTATATAAAGCCGCGGTGGCCATTTACTCCGGCACGCCGTCGTAGAGCGCCAGTTCTCGTATCCGATCCACCCCCCAGGGGCAGTCCGTTTGACCGAGAAGGTGCTTCAGGAGCGTCCTGCCGATCAGGCTCATCTCGTCCACGCTTGTCTCCGCGTCGTAATCCCATGACATCTTCGCCCCGTCGAGGCCCGGATACTCGGTTCCCGCGCCCATGTCTACGCAGAGCACATCCATCGCCGCCCTGCGGCTGTTCGCCGTGTAAGCGCCGGCGCGATCGGAGGTGTAGTAGGCGGCCTGCATCCAGTCGAGGAACGGCGCCGTCACGGCGTCTACAATGGTTCTGGGGATAGGAAGCGACTCCAGCGCCTTGAACATTCCCAGGTGCTTGACCATCCCGAACTTGATGAGCGCAAGCCCCGATCCGAACAGCGCCAGGAGCTGCCGGTCGTCCAAAAGCTCCACCGAGCCGCTGGTCAGGACCAGAGCGCCGGATTTATTCTGATCCAGCACATCCAGATTCACATCGTGACTGAAATCCAGAAACAGCGGATATTCCACCTCCATCTCCATCCTGTCCAGAGCTTGTCTGTAGATGTTCCAGACGCGCGGGTGGGTGTCTGCGGTGACGGTGAATTTCCTCGCCAGCGAGCGGGCCATCTCCGGCGTGCCCACCAGCCACTTAGAAAACGCCTTTGCCACTTTTCCGTACATGGAATTGGACAACAGGGCGTTCTCCGCCTTGGCCTCCAAGGGATGGTGGATATCGTCTCTCATTGCTTGCCGCCTCCTTTCACAAAGCTTTCAAGCTCGCTGTACCTCACCGGCAGCCAGGGGTCGTCCTGGAAGAACGTATCTACCGCCTGGGCCACGTTGGTCAGGCCGTTGAGATTGAAAAACTCCTCCTTCTGGGAAAGATACCGGTCCTTCTCCGTCCCCAGGGCAAAGCGCTCCTTGATCTGGCCGTCCACATGCTGGAGCATGATCTGCTCCACCGTCAGGGAAAAGTCCCCCGTAGCCAGATAGAAGGCCCGGTCCACGGTGAAGGTCCTCCACTGCGCCCACTTGTGAAGGCCAGCGGAGACGGCTCCCGTTATGGCCTGCTTCAGCACCTCCGGGATCGGGATGGCCTTGATGGGCAAAAGCTCCGCGATCCGGTCTGTGATCCACATGGTGTAGTTGAGACTGCTGTGTCCAGCCGCAATGGAGCCGCACATGGAAGCCAAGATCCCCTCCATCAGCCGGTCCTCCCGGATTCTGGACAGCAGATCCGTAGAGAACAGGATGAAGGGCTCCGCCGCGCCGCTCACCGACGCCCCAGAGTCATAATCCCGGTTCAGGTACAAAATAGGCAGCCTTTCCAGTCCAAACATCTCCGCGCCCCGTTCCAGCATGTCCATCAGCTTCGGGGACATGTCCCTGGTCACACGGATGTAGGAGGAGCGGTAATAGTAATTAAAAACGGCCTCAATATTGTTCTCGGCCAGGTATTTACGCACATTGTCCATGGCGGAGCCGTTGATCAGCGTATCCATCAGCTTCCTGTCCGTCTCGTGCTGGAAATCGGCAGGCTTGAATCGTTTGTTCACCATACGATCTCCCCCTTCAGATGACGGCGTCATAAGGGCGCCCCTGGGTCCGAATGATTCGTCTGTAGCCTTTGGGGTCCAGGTACCAGCTGTAGAGCTCCGAGAGCATCTTGTTGGCCGGCCCTTCAAAATACGTCAGGTTCTGGACGCCCTTGATGACCCGCACCAGCAGGTAGCCGTACTCGTCCTCGGCGGTCTTCACCGCTTTGAGATACTTCTCCACATAGGCCACGGCCTCCTCATCAGTGGTGATGACGCGCCTGGACTCGGTCAGGGGCATCCCCAGCTCGTGGAGGTGGCACCGCACGGCGGCGGCAAAGGACTGACAGGCCAAAAGCCCGCCCCTGTCGGAGGTCAGGTCCGCCGCCCGGAGGTAGCAAAGCAGGGGAATGCGCAGGGGCGCCGGGATCTGTCCGCTCATGAAGTTCATTAGGTTGGCAAGATCGGTGTGGCCCGCCTTGTACATGGCGATGGCGTTGCCCGTCATGTAGTACAGCTCCTCCTCATTGAAGTGCTCCAGTGTGTAGTCCGACACCGCAATATATTTTGTTTCGCTGCCGCAGGCTTCCAGGACTTGGCTGTACATGTGGCAAACATAAACCTTGGGCACCTCCGGGTAGTTCAAAATCCGGCATACGTCCTTGAGAATGGCTAAATACTCCGGAGCAGTCTCCTCCGTGAGCTCCACATAGCCCCCCAGAACCCTGGCCCGGTAGATTTGAACGCTCAGATCGTTGGCCTTTTTTAAGAGCGTCTGAATCTGCTTGTTCTGCATCACCTGATAAACGGACTTATCCTCCTCCGGGTGCCGGATAGACTTGGGCAGGAGTCCCGGAAAGGTGTACATTTCTTTTTTCACGTTCGTCCTCCATCGATGGTGTTCTTCATTAAACGGACATCAGGTGTGGCTATACGCCACACCTGTATGTCTCATTACTTACCGGCTGCCGTCCTGGCCGCGAGGATCAGTCCCGCGACTGCACAAGCTTGCCACAAGTGGTGTACCATCCACAGACCGAGGCGTGAACGCCCGCTTTGACAGACCCCTCGACACTGGGATCATCGGTCCTCAATGTGTCCGTGTTCTTCTCCAGGCTGATGTCCAGGTCCTTGAGCTCCTGCTCGTCTTTCTTTTTCTCGTTGTCAGGCATTTTTCTTACATCCTTTCAAATAAAAATTATCACTCTCCAAGTGCCGCCCTGTGGGACGCCTCGGCAAGCTTACATGGGTAATCGGGCAGAATGGGGATCTTGCCGGGAGCCGCTCCGGTGGCGGCCAGGCAGACGCCGCAGCTGTCCATGTACTGGCAGCTCTCGCAGCTGCCGCACACATCCCGGAATGTGAGTTTTTTCAGCCAGTCCGTGGACCGGTTCTCCCAGATCTCCCGGATCGGCCGCTCCCGGATGTTCCCCAGGTTCACCGGGAGGGACAGGCAGTGCTTCACATTCCCGTAGGGGTCCACGGCTAGACCGCCCCGGCCCGCGTTGCA
Source organism: uncultured Muribaculaceae bacterium (assembly GCA_947625935.1). Classification (GTDB taxonomy): domain Bacteria; phylum Bacteroidota; class Bacteroidia; order Bacteroidales; family Muribaculaceae; genus JAJPXC01. The sequence goes on from CANQQE010000064.1 coordinate 7,101, forward strand.
CACCGGGCCGTCCGGGTCCCGCCTTCCGGCGGTGGGTTGCGGAAAATATTTGTGTTGGAGGCGCATGGCTGACAGATAATCCTCTACCTTTTCCAGCCTATGCTTTTCAGCGGATACGCCATTATGCGTGTCTATGATCTCGTAGCTTGCTTTCAAAGGAATGTCCAGCCTGCGGCAGAGCTTCAACAGGTTCTCGAAATCAGCGACATTCTCCCGCATCACCACGGTCTTAATAAACGTGTCGATACCGGCGCATTTGGTCATCATCACGGCCCACAGCGTCCGCTCAAAGGACCCCGGAACCTTCGTGACGGCATCGTGGACCGCCGGCGTGCCGCCGTAGAGGCTGTAGGACAGGCTGTTCAGATGGAGCTCCTTCAACTCGTCAAACAACTCGTCCGTCATGGCATAGCCGTTGGTGTAGAGGTCCACCGCCATGCCCCGGGACACGGCCCGACGCAGGATCGGGAGCAGCTCCCGCTTGAGAAGCACCTCGCCGCCGGTGACGTGCAGGTACATACACCCCATGTCCCCAAGATCGTCTATGAGCTTCTTATACTCCGCAAGCGTCAGCTCCCGGTCGACGTCCGGGGCGTCGTCGACATAGCAGTGGACGCAGCGCTCGTTGCACCGGTAGGTAAGCTCCAGGCTCGCGGAGAAGAGCCGGTCCTCCTTGTCGCACAGCTCCAGCATCCGGTTCCGGATGGAGAGGTCGTCTTTCTCTGCCTCCCCGCCGGTAATCACGCCCTCGGCAAGCAGGCTGTCCAGGAATCGCGCACAGCCCTTTTCCGATCCGGCGCCGCCGGTTACCAGGGCCTTCAGAAGCTCCTCCCGGCTTCCGCTGCCCGCCGCCTTCAAAAGCTCCAACGCCTGGTAGGCACTGGCGTTCAGGAGCAGATCCCGGCGCAGACCCACATGGCGCAGATACACGCTGTCGCCGTATTGCCTGTAAAAAACGTCTTTTGATAACTCCATAGCCGTTCCTTTCGCGCTTCGATGGGCCGGACTGAGAATCGAATTTACGCCGGGGCCGTTACAGCATTTTTTTCCATTTCCTCCAAGTCCTCTTCCTCCTCTTCCTCCGCGGGGGAGGAACCGGCGGGCTCCCTCATGGAGACAACGAAATAGGACATGAGCCTTGCAACGCCCTGCTTCACCATGGCCCTGGCGCGGGGCAGGATCTTCTCCTTGGCGAAAGTGAAGAGGCTCTTAAGGCCCGCCTTGACCACCCTTCCCGCCTTGATGAGGTAGCCGGAGAGGGTGGTGCAGTCCTTCTGCCACCACTCGGCGCCCTTCATCAGCGCCTTTACGCCGCAGTAGCCGAGGAAAACGCTGCACATGGTGGAGATGAACCCCACCGGGGAGAACACCACCGCCATCGCCGAAGAAACCACGGTGCCGGCGAGAATGGCCGCCGTCACCACGCCGATCGCCCCCAGGATCTGGGAGAGCATGGCCTCGGCCCAGCCCTCCTCCACCTTGGCGGCGGCCTTGACGGTTTCCGCTGTGGCGCAGGTCACCGCGGCAACCTGGCGCATGGTGATCTCCTCCGGCGCTCCGGGTATATTGCCGGATTTCATGTTCACATAGGCCAGCATGGAAATGGCTGCCAGATAGTCGATCCGGTCCTGCCCGGCGTCCACAAGCATGTCCAGATTTCCATTTTCAGTGACAGCGGAGAAGATGTCCTGGCCCTCCGGCGTCAGGGGTGAAAGGAAGGTATAGTTGGCCATCAGGGACTTGACCAGGGCCATGAGTTCGGCTTCGACGGCGTCTGTGACCTCGTCGGGGAGCTGGATCTGCTCCTGCTCCTTCCCGTCCTGTTCCTCCTCGGGCACGTTCTCCAGATGGATCTGCCGCAGGAGGTTGGCGTATTTAACAAGGGTCTCGCACCGCTGCCGGAGACCCTGCCCCTGGAGGGCCTCGCGGAGCTTGGAGTCTATGTAGGCATTCTTGTCCTCCATGGCCTCGTCCAGCTCCCTGTAGAAGGTGGTGACGCCCTGGATCGCCTCATCGGCCATGGCCATGGCCTGATTGTCGTTCTTATCGGGCAGGTTTTCACGGTAAATTTCCATGAGGAGCTCACGGGTGGAGAGATCTTTGCCCTGCTTTGCTTTGATCTCCTCCAACTGCTTGTCTAGAGCCTCAAAGGTCTTCTTGCTGACTTTTATCTTTTTCATTTCCGGTGTCTCCTTTCTTTGGATGATCCCATTTTACCGCATTTATGGCGCGAAAGGTCGCAGGGCGCGGGAAATTTTCCTCTTTTTTTCCGGGCTGACACCGCCGGTTGATGTTCTCCTCCACCCTGACAAACCAATCCCGCGACCGCTCAGCCTCACGCATTGTCCGTCTCCCCAAGAAATTTGCGGCGGATTTCCTCGCTGAGCTCCAGATCGTGCCAGGGGCGCATAAGGGTGTACTTGGCCTCCTCCGGCTTGCTTTTCAGCCATCCGAAGGTGATAAACGCGTTCACCGGCTCCAGGCCGAGCTTCTCTACCAGCTCCCGGACGGTGATGCCCTCCACCGGGTCCTCGGGAAAAACGCCCTCCTCCCGCCAGTTGACCAGATCCTGGAAGGTCGCCTCATCCAGGGCCTCCACGCTTTTCATCACCGTCTTTACGGTGCGCGCGGAGTAATGGAGGGTATCCTCCAAATAATACTTTATGTCTTTCAGAGCCTTTCGTTCCTTCATGGTTTCCCCTCCTTATTTCTCAGGGCGCCAGCCTCGCAGGCTCAGCGCCGCGAAGGTCCTGGCGTCGTTCTCCACCGGCTGGCTCATGTACGCTCTCAGATTGGCGGTGGAGGGCGTATAGTTCAGGAAGTTTTGCTTCCAGTTTTCCTTTGTCTCCTCCGATACCTGCCATGCCTCGGCGATCTCCGGGTTCAGAATAGACTGGAACTGCACCGCGTGGCGGAGCTCATGGATGACCGTGTCAATGAACTCATAGATAAGATCCGGATCCTCGGAAAAGAGATAGGCACCGTTCAGCTTGATCTGGTTCTCCTTGATGCTGTATCCGCCGCAGTTGTTGATGTTGCTGTCGATGTAGAGCTCACACCCGTCAAGTTGGACACCGTAGGCTTCTGCCAGCCTTTCGATCAAGTTGGAGGCCAGGGCCACACGGCCGTTGTAGTCTGCCTCCTCCACGGTGGCGGCGGCGTTTTGGCCGAAAATCTCCGTGACGATCTGCTTGGTCCTGTCGGCCATCTCCTGATCCCGCTCCGTCATGGGTGCAGATACCAACGTCTCCGGAGGCTTGCGGATGGCCCCCCAGAGGTCTTTGAGCCAATGGTACACCTTAAACGCGACCCTGGCTATGGTCGCCAGGCCCATCGCTTGCCTGGCGTAATTGAATACCGTCACAAGGACTTCTAACATAATAACGCTCCTTGTATTATAGAGTAGTAGTTTTTAGTGACCCTCTCCAAGGTCATGTGCTACACTGTAAGGGATGCTGTG
>CANQQE010000065.1 GCA_947625935.1 uncultured Muribaculaceae bacterium
CTCAATGCGGCTGAGAATATACTTCGGAGGGGCATCTCCGATTTGTGGAGCGGGAGTAAGACCGTATCTGATACGGCGTCACGCGTTTGCACACAAGAATCCCACGCGCTTTAGCCGTGGGAGTATGTCAAGATATGGTTGTTTGGTTGATAGAGAACAAGTACATCGAGCTATGAGCAATCTGACTACGTTATCGTCGGGCAGTCAAGCAAACGGATACTTGCTCCAAGCGGTTAAAGACCAACTCATCATCGAGTGCGGGGTGCCCGTGAAAGAGTGTTTGGGAGCGTTATTCTACGACATAACCAACGTCCGTGCCGTGATATGCACCCACAAACATTCAGACCATGCGGGATATATCAAGCAGTATCAGACGTACTTCGACGTCTATTCGTGCCAAGAAGTAGCCGACAAATACGATGGAGTCAAGCCGTTGAAGCCAATGACAAAATACAAGTTCGGCGGATTTACAGTGACGCCCTTGAAAGTCCCCCACGGAGATGCCGAGTGTTTGTCATTCATCATTGACCACGCCGACATAGGACGTGCAGTGTTTATCACCGATGCCGAGGACTATCCATACAGTGTCAAAGGAATCAATCATCTGTGGGTCGAGGCAAACTACTCCGACGATATAAGGATAGAGGCAATGCTTAACGGTGCGGAACTTAGGGCGCAGTCGCAGAACCACATGAGCCTTGAACGCTGTGTCAGCGTCATAAACCGCCTTAAATCGCCCGAATTGCAGAGCGTGGTGCTTCTGCATCTATCACAAGGATTGTCAGACGCAGAGGGCTTTAAAAAGCGTATTTTCGACGAATGCGGGGTACATGCGGATGTTGCGGTCAAAGGCTTGGCGGTGGATTTGGATAAAGATGAGTTTTAGTTTGCAATTGTCACAAAAAAGTCGTAAGTTTGCGGTAACAATAACTTTACGAAAGATAAGCGGGAAAGCCCACGGGTTTAACCGTGGGATGAAAGCCCGTTTTTTTTGGTTAATAATTTGCATATTTGATAATTCATTAGTATATTCGCGTATTATTCTTCGGCAGGGCATTGCCGAATTGTGGAGCGGGAGCAAGACCGTATCTGATACGGCGTCCCGCGCTTGCACACAAGAATCCCACGCGCTTTAGACGTGGGAGTATGTCAACTTCATTGATGAGCTTGAGGTCAGCTGCACCCCGATAAATATCTCGACGGAGTTTGTTGTGGATGTTCCCGCAGACTCTGACGTCTGCATCCTATAAAAAAGAGGATTGCCTCTCGGTGTGACGGTCGCACAAAAGATTTTGGTTCTTTTGGTGGGGGTTCAATTCCCTCAGAGGCAACAAGGGGACACGCAAGAGAGCATGTCCTTCGTCGTGAGACGAGAATGAACCATCTTTGAGACAGCGCGGAGCATTGCAAGCACCTCCGCGCAACATGCTTGGATGGCCGAGAGGTGAGGCGAGGGTCTGCAAAACCCTTAACGGCGGTTCGATTCCGCCTCCAAGCTCTAATCTTTTAGACTTCCAATGCCCGTAAAAACTCAACGAAAGAAAGGGAACAAGTATCACAACAAAAAAGTAGTGGTCGAGGGTATCACGTTTGACAGCAAGCGTGAAAGCGAGAGATATTTGGTGCTGAAAGACGCGCAATCCAAAGGGTTTATCTCAGACCTCAAACTGCAACCGAAGTTCGTGCTTGTTCCCGCCATTAAGGAGCAATATATTAAACATCTAAAGACCAAAGACAAGATATGCGAGCGTACCGTCCAACTGCCGATAACATACACCGCTGACTTTGAGTATGTCAAGGACGGGGAGCGGATAATCGAAGATGTAAAGGCTTCAAAATTCATGCTCCCAAAGGAATTCACTATTAAGGTCAAGCTAATGCGCTATTTCCACGGCATAGAAGTGAAATTAGTATTTAACCCTAGTAAGCTACCAACGACTAAAGTGCGTTGGCTTTAGACGTATATAAATCATCATGCAGAGAGCAAGACAATATATCCCATCTTTCATGGGTGCTTACATACCCCCATGTGGCGATGTTGCGGGCGGCGTTGTAATCCGCATCGGCGACAAAGCCACAGTGTGTGCATCGGAACGATTTGCCGTTCCTTATGCCGATATGCAGACACTTGGAGCAAGTCTGGGAGGTGTACGCCGGAGGTATGGCAACGACATTCACGCCCGCGAGTTTACGTTGATTGGCATGACGCGGATGTGGGGACGTAAGATGTCGGATTTGGCTCACGCCGAATTTGTCAGCAAACTTGAACACGTTGCACGAAAGTATGGCGTGACGGTTCATAAGATAGACCGTTTCTATCCGTCCTCAAAAACTTGCGAGTGTGGATATGTGAACAAAGGATTGAAACTTAGCGACCGCGAATGGGTATGTCCCGAATGCGGCAAGGTAAACGACCGCGACCTCAACGCGGCTGAGAATATACTTCGGAGGGGCATCTCCGATTTGTGGAGCGGGAGTAAGACCGTATCTGATACGGCATCCTGCGTTTGCACACAAGAATCCCACGCGCTTTAGCCGTGGGAGTATGTCAAAAATTTGCGTGAATCAAATCTATTACTTAATTTTGTATTATATATCAAATTATTTTAATAAAGCGCTATGACAACAACAGCAACAAACACAGACAAGGTTAACTTTGAATCTTTGGTTAACGCGACAGTTAAAGCGACAAACAATAGTGACCCGGCAAGAATTTATGATATTGAGGCCGATGTTACAATGCGTGACAGCCAACTTGAATCCGTAAACTCCGGGCAAGTATATACCAAAGGGACTAAGGAACAAGTAGCTTCATTCTCAAAATACATGGGAGGCGGTCTTAATCTCAACTTTATGAATGAAACGTCAGAATCAGACCAATGCAGCATCTTGACCGCGATTAACTCATTCATCAACGACACCCGCCTAAAGATTGCCGCTAAACCGCTTTCATCCAACAACCTCTAATAGATAAAGTCGAATATGACATACCAAGATTTATTTATTTGCAACAATCTCCTCTCGAACATCCCATCGTCTTTCTTTGGGAAAACAATCCCGCCTAAGACATTCACCGAAGTGCTTCTTTTACAAGTGTCATATCAAAACAAAGCAAAAGTTTTTGACGACTTCATGCAAGAGGTACTGAAGAAGCTGAAAAAGGAGGGGTTCGATGAACGTGCGCAGAAAGTGCAGCGCATGGAGGATATTGACAATCGGCTGAAAGCTCATGATGATTGGAAAGAGGGCGATAAGGATGCCGACGGCAAGGACGTTCCGCAGCCCGCAAAACCCTCCGACGAGGAGCTGAAAGAGGCCGACGAAATCCGTGAGACCAAAGCCGATTTCGACAAGGAGCTTGAAGAATTGAACACCGCCTATATGGACGCATACCAAAAGAAGTCTAAGGAGGAGGTGAAAGAACTGAAATTGCTCTCAAAGGAAACATTTGAAAGCCTTGTATCATTCTTCGGTTTCACGGGCAATGTGGACTTCACAACCGCCAACGGCGATAAAGTCTCACTCAGCACCCAAGACTTTTTAAAAATGATAGCATTAAACGCCGTATCACTAAATGAATGATAAGATTCATGACATAATAAAAACGTTTTGTGTATCTCAAAATCAAGATATAAGCGATGTAGTTGGGGACATATCTTTAAAGCCTGTATGCGTCACTCGATATATGATTTATGCGTATCTCCATAACGTTATGAATATCCCCGCAAGCCAAATTGCAAGCATATTCAATCGTTCCCGCATTAATGTATTTCGAGGCATAAGGGTACTTAAAGGGTGGATGCGATTCCACGAGGACATCCACGAAAAATATTTATCCATTGTTAAAGTGATTGAGGGAGACTCGTGAGAGCCTCCCTCTTTTGTATATGGATATTTGGGAAAAGAAAGTTATCCGACTTTCATGATGTATGAGCTTGAAGCGGAGTTGCGGGAAACGATAACCCTTGACAATTGATTATTTATGTCAGCCACGAGACTTCGTATCGCTTTGACCTCGTTGAGCATCGGGTTATCCGTGGTTGTTCCGTACTGCGCTTGGATTGACGCAAGCATTTGTGACAAGATATTGTTCTGCTCAAACACCGCGAATCGCATGGAGTTAAGGTAAGCCTCTATCGCCGCCGCCTGCGGCTCGGTGATGTTCTGTATGCCCTTCTGTAAGTCGGAGAGCAACAGTGAGCCTTGCCCGCCTTTTATTCCCACGGCGTCGAAGAACGCCTTAAAGTCCTTGTTCCACATACCCAGCTCGGATTTGAGATTCTCGCCTATTTTGGCGAATGTCTGCGACAATGACAAACCCGTGTCGCCGCTGTCAATGGCGGCGTTGATTGCGTCTATGTATTTAGCCATTCGCTTTGACACCACGGCTGATGCGGCTTGCTTCATGACAAGATTCTCAAAGAACTCGTCCCAATGCTCATTGAGAGCATCAAGGCCATCGCCCGTTTCCTTATAGGCGTCGAGCCACACCGATACGAAGTTCTCGGCCTCTGCGCGGATGCCTTTCTCGCCGACAGACCCCATAGCCTCATAGCGAGCCTCGCGGAGTTCTTTTTCTTTCTCCGCCAACTCGTCAAGCGCATCCTCATATTCGCGTATCTTGTCTTTGTCAGACTTTTTCTTTGACTTTTCGAGTGCAAGCTGTTCTTGAATGGCGGCACGTTGCTCTTGAAGATTTCTCATTGACTGATTATAGCCGGCGTTGTAATCGTCAAAAGTGTATGCCTCCTCAATCGCGGTCTGTAACTTCTCGTAGGCTTTCTGCAAGCCCTCGACTTTCTCCTGCAAACGCTTAATCTTACGCTCTTTCTTCTTGTCACCGATGTTGAATACCCCGCCTATTGTTTTGAATAATGAGCCGACAGCCGATAATCCGTTCTTTATTGCGCCAATGTAATTGCCGGAGTAATAATCCGCAACGGCTTGACCCGCAGATTCTACGGTGCTAAGGGCGTTGTCAAGCACGTCCATCCCATCATCCCACGTTTGGATGAACGAATCCGACAACGCACCCATAGACTCCAATCCGTCAACAATGCCGTCAACCAATGAAGCCCAATCTCTAAATTCCTTGATAACCCCTCGTAGCTTTTCATTGAAATTATCAAGATTCTTTTCTCCGTCTTGAAGTTCTTTATTCCGGAGTTTAAGATTGTCGTTTAAAGTGTCGTATATGCCTTTGTAAACAGCTAATGTGCGCTTCTCATAATCGAGTTTTTGTTTGATGGTCGCCAATTCGGAACGGGATATGTTTTGGTTTTTCTTAGCTGCGTCATATTGCATTTGTAGCGAGAACACCAAACTTTCTTGTGACTCATATTTGCTTTTCGCATCCGACATTTGAGCGTCAATGCTTGCGATTTCCGATTCAATCCGCTTGCGTTCTTTTGAAAACGCTATCACATTTTTCAAATCATCTGCCATGCCTTTGAACGGGTTGCGCTTGATGGACTCATTATTCAATTGCTCCATTTGACGCACTATCGCCCTCACTTGGTCTGCGGGAAGATTCTTCAACGACCCACGCAAATCTTCAAGTTTCGCAAGCATACGTTCAATGGATGCGGTTGATGCTCGCTCAATGTCTTGGAACATATTTATATATATGTCCGACTCTTGGAACTCTTTCCACGCCTGCTTCGCCAAGTCTTGTTTGAGTTGCTTGTTGACGTTGGCGACAGCCATATTCTTAGTGTCGGCATTGAGCGTTTCATCCTGCATTATCTTGTTTATTTCCTGCTGCGCCTTCAGCTCCAGCTTGACCCTTGCGGATGTGGCTTCCAAAGAATACTTATAGTAGTTCTTCAACCGCTCGACAGCCGCCTTGTTCTCCATGTCGGCCACCTTGCGAAGATAATCCTCGTAGGTCTTGACAAGCTCCTCTTGGCCGTCGGTGGCTTTCGCCACTTTCAGCTTATCCTCAATATCCTTGCGTATCTGAGGAAGGGTCATCGGCTGTCCGCCCACCATATAGGTGAGGTCAACGTTAAGTCCGAGATTGCCGAGTGTCTTTGTTAGCTCGTAGTTGTCAAAGTTCTTCTGCAACTCGTCTTTGGCCTTCTGTATCTCGCTTTCCTTGACCTTTATCTCTATCTCGGCTTCGATTGTTCCGGCGACTTCAAGAATCTTCTTCTTTGCCTTGCCCGCAACCTCGGCGAGCTTTTTGAGGCGGTCAACGGTAGCTTGCGCGTCGAATGTACCCCACTTGGATATGTCGGCCCACTGTGTGCCATTGAACGCTTCCGCTACGGCATCGCCATAGGACGAGCGTATCTTGGCCATCGCGTCCTCCTTGGAGTAGTATTTAAGCAACTTCTCATACTCCTTGTTGACTTTCTGCATGATGTTGAGGCGCGGAGTCCAAATGTCCGTTTGACGGCCCGTCCGCTCTTTCTTTTTCTCGTAGTCACCGTAGAGCTTGGCAAGTTTCTCCCACCATTCCGCTTCGGATTCAAGCTCCTCTTGGGTAGAGCCGTTACCGTGCATAGCCTCTGCTTGTAGCTTAGCTTGGTTGGCTGACAAACCTAAGGCTATTAATTGCGCTGTCGTAGCTTGTATTTTCTTAGCATTGTCAATCGCTTGCTCAGAGAGGGCTTTTGCGTCTTTGGCCGCAGAACGATAGTTCGTCTCGGCGGATATTTTCAGCTTGTCAAGCATGGAAATCTGCATACCGTTTGCCGAAGCAGATTGCTTGGCGAGGTTGATAATATCCACCTGCAAATTGCTAAGCCCCATCTGTTGCAGCTCTCTTTGTGACTTCTGTGCCCACGCTTGCAACGATGTATCTGTAGCGGTAGCTTGTATATTTGTCAAGAATCCGCCGAGAACTCTTTGCTGAACGTCATCGAAGAACAGCAATGCATCGGTATTATTTGACGTCGCCGTAGTCAGGTCGTCCCATGAAAATTGAGCTTCGCCTAATACTCCTAAATATTGATTCATAGCCGCTTTTGCGGCGCCAAGCTCTTGGGTGGCATTTCTGCCTAATTCAGTTAAACCACCATTCTCATTTCTAAGTTCCCCCTTTTGTTGCAGGCTGGCGTAATTCATCAGAGCATTATGGAAGCGACTGACTGCTTCTAATCGCTCATTGTATTCCTGGATAATAAGCTTGGTGCTCTTAGAGAATCCTTCGGCATATTGAGCATCAAACTCTTCCTGCGCCTCATTTCCACGCTTGACAATATCCGTTATATCATCGTAGAAGTCGGCGACGGTGAATGTGTATTCACCGAAGAAGGCACGAAAACTGCGCGTGCTTGCATTATCTACCAACTGCAAACCTGACGTGTCGGCAAATAACTGCTTGAAGCGCTTCCACGCATTATCAACGTCAGTGGTACCATCTTCAAGCTCTTGCTTCAATTCAAGCATAGTCTTGCCAATAAGACCCTTCAATGTGGCCACGGGGACATTTGCAAGCTCAGCTTGGCCGCGTTTAAGATACTCTGCTCCGTCCTTCAAATGGTTTATAAGAGTGTTCCACGCTTGTTCTTGGTCGTTAGCGATAGCCTCTTGCGCTTTCTTCTTTGCCGCTTCGGTGTAGTATTCACGGATTGCGTTGGTCGCAATAGTGTATTCCTCGCCCATTTTGCGGATATTCTCTATTTCAAGAAGTTCGGCGGGAAGAATGTCTTTGTACGTGCGATTGAGGGTTTCCATAGCCTCAGCTCGCTCTTTATACGACTTGGTGGCGTCAGTTGCGGTTTTTGCGAGTTCTCTGAAATTGTATATGGAACTATACATATCTGCCATCGACTCACCTGCAACACGTTCAAGCTCTTCACGGAGCGCCGATGTGCTCGACGTCAACTCCATCACTGCTGACACAGCAAGGCCGATAGCGGCGGCAATGGTCGCTACGCCTGTAAAGTTCAGCGACATTAAGGCTGTCTTTAATGCGCCCGTGGATGTTATGGCGGCTTTGACGGTTGTAAGGTACTGTCGCATACCCAACACAAGGGTATTAGACCACTTGCTTGCCGTTAATGCCTTTGTAATAAGGTAGAACGAGCCGAGGAATCCGCCCGCCACTTTGATTGTCGTGGCGAAAATGCGCCAATTATTAATGATTGAGCGTATAGTCGTAAGCATATCAGAGATGACACCTTGATTGCTCTTGCCTATCTCATTGAACATGATACTCATGGCATCCCCGATACGCTGTAACTGACCCCACAGCGTCTCGGACTGCTTCTTCTGCATATCGTAGAACAAGCCGCCCGCCGAGGTCACACGCTTGAATACCTCCTCGACATCCTCAAAACGTACCATACGCTTGGTAATCATATCCATTACGTCGCCGACGGAAATCATCTTGCCCTGCAACTCGGAGAAGTAGTTTGCAAGCTCACCAGCGATATTCAGACCGGCTTCGGTGAACTGCCTGACTTCCGTGGCGCGGAGGTAGTTAGCGGCCTTGACTTGGCCATAGGCCAAAATCAATCGTCCCATATCAACACCGAGACCCGCGGAAACATCCGCAAGCATCTTTGTCGTTCCGACAAGTTTCTCCGACTCGATACGGTACGCCGCCAACTGCTTAGTATAGGACGTCATCTGCATAATCGAGAACGGCGACTGCAAGGCCAACTGCTGAACCTGCATGAATATGCGGTCGGCTTCGTCCTTATTCTGTAAGATAGCTCTGAGCGCGGTCTGTTGAAGCTCAAACTGCGCTCTCACTTGTATCATCTTGTTAATATAGCCCGTGATAGCCGATACGGAGAACGTAGCGGCCAATGTCCGTGCAAGCTGTCCCGCGACATCACCGGCTTGACCTGCTTGACTTTTGAACTCGCCCATCTTCTTGCGTATCTCGTCGATGCGATTGCGGGTCTTTTCAAGTTGGACATTCATCTGCTCAAAAGCTTTTGTGTCAGGCTTCGTCGTCGCCATGACCGCTTTGAGGTTCTTATAGGCCGCTTGTAATTCGTTGAGTGATTTTGCTTGCTTGGCGTAGTTCATCGCCCCCACGGGGTCTGAAATATTCTTAGACAGCTCACTTCGCAGTTTTCCTTGCGCCCTCGCCAAATCCGAAGCGGCGGTCTGCTGTTTCTTGTTCAGTTTGTCTATCTGTACGCCGATTTCAGCATAGCGGTTGCGGAGCTTATCAAGCAAATCTATTTCGTTGTTGGTCTTGTTCGGCTTATTTTGCAACGATGTTATCTCACGGATAATGTTCGCTTGCTCCTTATACAGCTTGTTATACTGAGCGGCAGTAGCGGTATTAGCCGACTGCGCGGATTGTGCTTGTTGTACGGTGCGTATGTCGCTGGCAAGCTGCGCCATAATCTGCGAGAGGTTGCGCACATTGTCAATAGTCTGCTGTGATGTGTTGCCTATCTTGGCTATGCCGTCCGCGATGTTCTGAAACATCTGGGGGTTGGGGTTGGCGGTTTGTAATGCGGTCATCGCATTGGCAATACGTGTCAATCTGTTTGACCCAGTTGTTGCGGATTTGTCAATCGTAGCCATAGCTTTAGACAACTCTTGAATAGTTGCGGATAAGCCCGTGGCGTCAATCGTCGGCATTTTAATGCTGTTCAGTTTCCCTTGGGCCTCCTGAACTTTCTTAATAAACGCCTCCACCCCGCTAACCATCGTGGTATCGAAGTCTCGCTTGATGTTCTGCGCTGCTTTCTTAGACGTTTGTTCAAGGTCTTTTATTGCTTTGTCGGCGTTTTTTATATTTTGTAAGACCGTGGGAGGAATATCCAGCACTATGCCTGTTACGTTGTCTGCCATTGTCGTATGTTATTTCAGTTCTATATATTCTGTATAAGTTATCTTTGTGTGGGGGTTGGAAGATATCACCATCTGCTTGATAGCCTTGCATCCCCACTTTATAAACCAAAACTTGTGCGGCACTTTATGTACAATCGTAGTCAACGTGTCCCGTGAAACAATATCCAAGTCCACGCTGTCGCGCTCAATCACGCCATTCACATCAGTCCACGCATCACGCCAAGTAAAAGCCTTGACGGGAATGACAACGCGGTCACGATAGACAACGGAATCCCGCACATGCGTTATCACCTTGACTTCGGTGTTTGTCGATGTGGTCGAAGCCGACTGAATACGTTTGAGCTTTATGTTCAGCTCGTCAGCGGTTTTTACGAGCCGTGCGTTTGCGTTGCGTAGTTCATCGACCGTCAGGCTTAATTTAAGCACCTCTGCAACGTGTTTGCCGTTCTCGGTAGTCAGAGTATCAACTTGTGCCAACAAAGCTGTTTGATTGGCCTTAAATCGTTCCTTTTCGGCGCGCTCGTGCCGTAGCCCGATAACCGAAGCTATCAGGGCCGCGACAAGTACGCCGATTATAGTAATGAATATCTTTTTCATTTCAATTGGTTGATATAGTTAACTATGCCGTCAACGTGGATTTTGGTTATGG
>CANQQE010000066.1 GCA_947625935.1 uncultured Muribaculaceae bacterium
GTGCGTTGCGCTCTGAAAACTGGTCAAAGAGCTTTTGATACTGCGAAAAGAGTTTTTCCGCCGCACCCGAAAGTCTGGTGTCCAAGGAATATTCCGTCTTTGCCCCTTTGAAAAAGGCGAGGATCTTTCCCTTGACCGTTGGTTTCTTTTGGACAAGACGTTCAAGAATATTTTGATCGGAAAGCGTCTCTTCCGCGAAATGCGCGTTGATCTCGTCGGAAACTTCCACGGCGCTGCCGTGTCCGATCTTCGCATATCTCTTACGGATCTTCTCTTTTTCTTCCGCGCTCATGGTCTCCACGCCTTCGGCGACTGTCAGAACGCCTTCTTTCGTGTAGATGGCATGAGTGAGCTCGTGAATGAGAATTTGTTCTCCGCTCCTTTCCTTTGCCTCGGGATTGATTGCAATACGGTTGTTCTCGAAACTATATCCGCCGTCCGCAAAAGAGCCGTTCTCTTCCACAAAGCAAAGCTCCGTACTGAACACGACATTGATCCCCGAGCGGGCGGATACCCTCGCGCATGACAGAACGAACGATTCCTCAACGCCCGCCGCCCTGCCTTGACGGAGAATACTGCGGATCATGCTTTGATTTGCAGCGCCGAGTTTGTTGTAGTCCTCAATGTTCTTGCGCGCATAAGAATCAAGCTCCTGTGCTTGCGTGTCCATCGTATCACGGGCGGCGGACTGCTCATCTACACGCTCCTGCACGCTCTCCTGCGTATTTTGCGGCGTATTAAGTTCCGTCTCCTCGCTCGGCGCAGGTTGCGGCGCATTCTGCATAGAAGCCATTCTACGCGCCTCTTCTGCGCGCATCTCCGAGACGATCGTATTCAGTTCTGCTTGCGTGAGATTCTTCGTGACCTGCCCGCTTTCATAATCGTAAAGGCGATAACCTTCCCCCGTACGTTCGACGGCAAATTGACTATCCCCGAGATTGTATCTCTTTGCTTCACCTTCTTCCAAATTGATGGATTGGGGAAGAGCCTGTCCTTCCTCAGGGGCAATGGATTGAATGCGCCGAAGTTCCTCTCGCTCCGCTATGTACTGCTCCGCGCCGCCGTTTTGTTCAAATGCGACGATCTTATTGCGAAGCTCCTCCGCCGTAAGTTTATTCCAATCTTCGATTCCAAGTCTCTCCGCGACCGCGCGACGCTGCTTGAAGCCCTCTTCCGATTCCGTCGCTTCGATAAACCGATTGAGATCCACTTGCGAAGCAAGTCTCTCGCCGCGAAGGGTCGCCTCTTTGAACTTCCCCGCGTCGATCATGAGCTTTCCCGTCGCATCAAGAACAGCAAGCGTCCTCAAAGCGGAATTTGTTTTCAATGCCTTGGAAAACGATCTGCGGAACGCCTTGTCTCCGTGCTCCGTATCGATCCCCGCCCGAAGCTGTTCAGCCGTCACTTGAATCGGATTTCCGCTGTCATCGGTATATCCGAGCTCCGTCATGCGTTGCGCCACGACATCCGCATTTGCGTATATATTCCTTGCACTGCTTTGAATGATCGGGTCGAATACCGCCGCAGTATTTGCAATGTCAAGCTGTCCGAGCAACAATTTCTGTTTTACAGTCCGAACTTCCCCGTTCGTCTTGTAAAGGCTCTCTTGAAGTTTCGAATACGTCTCATCGACGCTCTTGAAACTATCCAGCTCGGTATTGTTCTGAGCCTCGTAAGAGGAAATGTTCTGCGCATTTTGAAGAATCCCGTTCACACGTCCGTTTGTGACGGCTTTTGAGCCGTTATGGAGCACTCGCGCGTTTGAGAATGCGCCTCCGCCCGCCGACATGATGAGCCCGCTCATGCCGCCGACAAAGCCCGCATAGGCAAGCTCTTCAAGCGTTGCGTTCTTCGCATCGGGGTCGTATGTCGCCCGCTTCCAAAACGGATCTGCAAACTCGCCGATGACTTCTTCGAGCCCTTCGCTCAAAAAGCTCTTTGCAAGCATCTTTCCGAATGTCTGACGGCTTGCGGCAGCCGCGACGTCCCCCGTGAGGGAGCGAAGCCCCTTTGAAAGCTGACCGCCGACGCCGCCCAAGAATATATCGGAAAACGTTTCGACCGTGCCTTCCGTCAGTCCCGAAAGCGTACCGTAACCGAACTCTTTTCCGCCGAGCTCTCCCGTCTGCCGATATGCCTCTTTCGTTGCATTGCCCGCAGCAGACAGACCCGCCGTGAGAAAAGTCGCTCCGCCGATAAGTGCCTTCGAAACGATTGCCGGAAGCGCAGTGCCGCCCGTTGCAAGCGTAAGACCGCCGATCGCAACCAAGGAAGGGACAGAGTTTCCGATGCCTTGCGCCACATCCCCCGCCGTTTTCCATCCGTCTGAGGGATTGAACCACTCGTCCGCGTGATTGTAGTCGATCCAATCGTTTGCAAATTGCTCTTCCGCCCAATCGTCCGCTCCAAAGAGCTTTGCCAAGCCGCCTGCGGTGTAGTCCCAAATGCCCTCGACGCTTCCGAAAAGCCCTTCGAAAATCTTTTCGCCTAAATATCCGAGCCCACCCAAAAAACCGCCTTTGTTTTGTTCTTTTTCCTTTTGGTGATCTGAGCGTATGCGTGATATTTCATTTTGTGAGAAAAAAGAGATTGACATTAAATACCACGTCCTCCGCCGCCATTTCCGCCCTGGGTCTTCGGTTTTGCTTTTTCTGCTTTTTCATTGACTTCCTTCCAATAGGCAGCTTGATCATAAATCACGAGGTATGCAAGACGCACAGTTTCTTTTAACCGATCATCTTCTAACCAAGACTCTTCCCCGATGATTTCATTGAGCTTTTTCGTCGCAACATCTTTCGGAATCGGCTCACCGTCGATTAAGAATATTGAAATCGCATTCTCACTCGTTAAATCCAAACTGTCATTCCAAGCGGCTTTGAGGTTATTATATTGCTGCTCGGTAAGCATCCCGTTTTTGTACGTTTCATCCACCGCATTTGTATCAAAGGACGAACCCATCTCGTTCGCCTCGCGCAAAAGCTCTCTGTAACTCCTGTAACGCGAACTTTGGAATACCTCTTTCGCCTTTTCGTAATCCTCATCGGAAAGCCCCATTTTTCTAAGACTTTCAAGATAGTCATCGGAAAGGTAAGCCCCGTTTGTCTCGATGTCACTCAATGCGGAAGCAAGCAAACTTTCACTCCTTTCCTTGGTCGTCTTTGCCTGCGATGCCGTCTGCGTCGCGGAAAGAAGGCTTTTCAGACTCGCCGTCTGTTGATCGGACAAGCCATACTCCCGCGCAAATGCGTCGAGCGCTTCGGGCGTGAGCGTCGTTGAGGGATCGATAACCTGTTCCCAAAGATTGGCATAAAGGTTGTCGCGCTTTTGCGTTTGACTCTCCTCTTGCTGCCTTTGTGCTTCGGCGGCTCTGACGCTTTCCTCGTAATCCCTCTGCTCTTTGCGAACTTGATCGTCATGCGCATACTGATCCGCTCTGACGCTTTCCTCGTAATCCCTCTGCTCTTTGAGGAGCTGTTGATTGTACAGCCGTTCTTCTCTCAAACGTTCATCTTCGAGTGCTTTTTGTGCGAGTTGCTCGTTCAGACTGTTGATGTAATCTTGATACTGCCCCTCCGCAGATCGATTTTCATAAGCGGCTTGCGCATTTGCCTGCTGAATATCGGCGCGCTTTTGCGCATACGCCTGTGCGTTAAGATAATCGCTGTATCCGCCGCCCTGCATTCCCGCTGCCGCCAAATGCTCTGCATTCGCCCCGTAACCCGCAAGATTCTGCATGTAGGAGCTCTGCGCGTCGATCACAGCCCTTTGTCTTGTCTCCTCCGCCTGCTTCCTCGCGGCTTCGAGTTGCGCCTCGTAGCCCTTTCTAAGCTCTTCGAGATACTCTTCATAGCCCATCGGCTGTGCGCCCGCCGTACCTGTATCTTCATCCGCTTTGGGCGTTTCCTCTGTAATCGTCCCGTCCGAAGAACTCTCCTTATCCGACGCCGTCCCGCCCGAAGGATCTTGCGCGGGCGGCAGCTCCTTCCCCGTGTCAGTGCTTTGATCATCGGGATTGCCAGAATCTTTTGAACCTTGGGTTTGAGGAACGTTTGTCGAGCTGTTGTTGACTTGTTGGTTTGTCGACTGTCCGTTATTCATAGAAAGATTGCCGCTCGCTTGCACTTCTTTCATGAAATCGGAGTTTTTCTTTCCTTTCGGGAGCAAACTGCTTTCCCCCTCTTCAAGCAACGCGTTTCCCGCATTTCCCGTGCTCTTTTGCGATCCCTTACCCGCCCAAGCGGAGACAGACGGAATACTGTTTGCCGTCCCGTTCCCGCCGCCGAGCGTTCCGTTTGAATTGCCGCTGCCAAGCGTCGGCAAACCGAGTCCTGCATTACCGAACTGACTTCCTAATGCGGGAGATTGGGGTGCGGAAGGTACGGGAAGATTTTTTACGCCGACATTCCCGGGTTGTTTGCTCGAAGGGAGCGTGAGGTTTCCCGTATATCCACCCAAGACGGTGACGGGATTGATTCCGATTTTCTTGGTACTCATACTTGCTTATCTCCTTTTAATGCGTTTAAGTACGCGATATAGCCTTCTGCGGCTTGCGCTCTCTCCGTAGCGGCGAGCGCCTGCGTCTTGGCGTCATCGATTTGAGTCTTTTGTTCTTGAAGCTGCGCTTCAAGCTGTTTTCGCCTTTCCTCGACCACGGACCGAAGTCGCTCTACCATGTCTCGGGCATTTGGGTAGTGATATTTTTCCTGTTGCTGCCAATAGATAAGAAGCGTTTCGAGATCTTTCGGGTCGCCGTAGCAACCGACTTGGAAGTTCTTCAAATTCTCCTGCCACAAGGTCTCTCGGGAAAGCTCTACGTCGCCTGTCGAATCGTTGCCAAAGAGATAATCGTCGTTGTAGTAATATGTGCCATTCTCGTCCCGTTCGATGAAGTCATAGCGGTTGAACGTCGCATTCTGCAATCTTCCCTGCGCGTCCGTGTAGGAAACTGTTCTCGGCTCGTCTGCATACGCAAGATAGTACTGAAAGATCACCTCGTCGATCTCGGCATATGCGGCGTTCTTCATGCGGCGTTTGCTGTCCAGCCGCCCCGCCGCTTGATTGACCTGTATTTGCTTCGCCTTGCCGCTCTGCGCGGAAGCATCATATTGCCCTTGATAGCTGTCCGTGATCCCTAAAATCCGCTTTGCGTGCTGATAGCGTCTCTCCGATTCTTCGATGTCCTGTTGGATGCTGACCTGTAAATCGATGCGCCCGAACAGTTTGTAATTTCCCTGTCCGACCTTGATGACGTTCTTATAAAGCCCATTATCGAACTGACCCGCAAAATCTTCGGGCGCAGTGGGATAAACACCCGCCTGCATGAGCTTTTCCATGACTCTGCTTTCGATCTTGTTGATGTCCATCTGCTCACGACGAACAAACTCGCAATCGGACTGTCCGAAGAGGCTGTCCTCTCTTGAAGTATTCTTCCGAATGACGATCGGGAACTTCTTCGGGACATAATACGGAAGCCGCGTGCGCTCCATCTTCGGGATCTGTACTTCGATCGTCTTGGGAAGCAGAACGCCGTTTACGTCCTCCATCGCAACGCTTCCGTCGGACATGACTGCCTGCCGCATGGTGGGTTCAGTCACGATCATGCCGTTCTCTATGACGGGAGAATTGGCATAGAGATAAGTCCCGTCCGACAGCGGAATATCATGATCGAGTTCCTCGAACTCATCGTTTTGAAGCTCAAATTTCGGAGAATCGCAAGTACAAAGTCCCTTGCGCTTTCCGCAGGTTGTACACACATATCTTTTTCGGGAATAATAGTCCTCGATGTCGCTAAGCTCCACATCGCCCGAATATATGTACTGACAGATCCTGTCATCCGCGTCCTTGTAGTAACAGATCACGACGGTCGCAGTCTCATCCTGCTCCCCGCCCTCGTCGCTCTCCGCCGCCTCTGCTTCTTCGGAGGAAACGCCGTACTTGCGCATTAAGTCCTCCTTGGTCGTTTCAAAGACGATGAAGCAGTATTCCATATCGTCGATCTCGTAGATGTTCGGCTGTCCCACGAAACGGTGCGGCGCCCAGCATGTCACCTTGACATCGCCGAGCTTATTATGCGTCTTGATGGATTCATCCCACTCAACAAGCCAAACCGAACCGCCGTATATGGGTGAGAGCCGCTCGTCGAGGTCGTTCATCTTTTCAAACGGAAGCCGATTCCTCTTGTTTTTCAAAAGCTGTTCGACGCTTTTTGCGTTTCGTTCGTTCTTCTCCGTAAAAACTTCGGGAACGACCGCAGTCGTCGGGAGATAACTCGAAAACTGACTTTCGATGAGCTCATAGGTGATGTTCCTGCCCGTCTTGGCGGGCTCGTTGCTTCCATCGATCTCCAAATCCCCTCTGTACTGTTTCTTCCATTTCTCAAAGTCCTGCAAAATGTCGTTCATGCGGCTTTTTGCTTCATTGTAAAGGTCTTGGAAGAATTGAAGTTTATGTTCTCTGTCTATTTTCATAATAAAGGCAAACCTCCTTTTCTTTTGATGATCGCATTGCGTTCTTCGCTCGAACGGGCATTCATATAATCTTCGAGCTCGTCGGGTCTGTATCTGACCCGTCGGTCATGAGTTACAGGTGCGGGTCTTGTCCAATAAATCGCAAAATAGCGCAGCGCATCTGGACTGTGCGTGATCTCGTGCGGCTCGCGGCTGCAATCCGTCGGCTTCTTTTCGTCACGTTGAAGCTCGGGAAGGTCTTTGATAAGCCGCTTACAAGTCGAGAAAATATGAAGGCGCGGCGCACCGTTCGCATCCTCTTTCATGAGTTCTTTTACGGCAAGCCAGCCCGCCTCTCGATCGTTGTTTGACTGCGTGATATTGAGCCCCGCCTCGCCGAACAAGATCGCCTTGCTTTTACCCGTCTCCTGACTTCGATTCCACATGTCGGGCGGTGCAAGTGTAAGATAGATCTCCTCGCCCATCTCCGTGAAGCGAAGAATCTTTTGGGCGGCGGATGAGATCGGAAGATCGCTCTCGCATAGCTCCCGATAGACATAGCAATTTCGCAGACTGTCTACTGCGATCCAATAGCAGGCGAGCATGTCGAGCCCATAGTCGAACGCTCGGTATCTCCGCCACTCTTTCGGGATCTCAAACGGCTCGATGACATGCTTCTCACGGCTGAACTCGCTGAAATATTGCCCGTCGAAACAGTCCCAATCTCCGTCTCGAAGCCCCTTCTTCTCGCTCTCGGGAAGATTTTCAAGACGAGTGAGATAATCTGGATCTTTCTCCATGAGAAAAATGTTATCGAATACCTTGCTCGGAATAAATATCCGACTTGAAACGATCGGCGTGCCGTCTTGGTTTCTGCCGACGACGATCTCGTGCTCCTTGCCCCATTCTCCGATGTCTATGAACCGCTCTTTCACCCATACCCGCCCCGCACCCGTAGGGTTGGTCGAGGACTTCATGTATTTCGGAAAATCATTTGCTCCGCGCAGCCGCGAGAGCATATAGGTATAGGTGAAGTCCGTGAAATGCGTAAGCTCGTCGAAACGGATCACATCATATTCCGCCGATTGATACCTGTAAACGTCTTTTTCGCTCTGTAAATATCCGCAATCGATAATTGAGCCGTTGAAGAACGTAAACGTGTGCGCCTGTTGGTTGTAGGAATATCTCCCGCGCGGATAAACGGCAAGCATCGTCCGCAGGATCGAGCGTTCGAGCTCGGGATAGGTCTTTCGGAAGATGATTTGTTTGCTGCCCGCATATTCAAGCGCGTATTTGAGCGCGTCGATCACTTGACCGTAACTCTTGCCGCCGCCCGCCGCCCCGCCGAATAGGACTTCCGTCGCCGTCGTTGCAAGAAACTCTGCCTGCTTCTTCGTTACGGTGAGATCAAGAATATCAAACGACATGAATGTTGACCTCAAAGGGCTTGTCGCCAGCAGATTCAATTGTCGCCTTGTCACTCATATCGTGATCGTTGACGAGCAGGAACTTCGTGAAGTTGCTCTCATAGTACTTCATTGCCCCGTTCGCCTTTGCGATTCCGAGCTGAATGTTCTTCGCGCGCGCATAAGCGTCCGCAAATCGGGGGTGCTGTTTACACCAATTCAACAAGGTATTGGGAACAACGCCGATGGATGCTGCGAAAAGCTCAAACGTCGGAAACTTGGGCGGCAAGACGAATTTCGGCGTCTCACATTGAAGCGTCCCGTCTTTATAGTACTTCTTCTCGTACACTATCTCCCTTTCGGGCACGGTGAAGAATGTAAGAAGTTGCTCGCAGTACTCCTTTTTGTACTTCGCCGACGCTTGATTGTCCTTTTGAAATCGGGTCTCTTTTCCGACTTCGTTGCCCTGTTTGAATTGACCGTTATCTCCCATTCTCTTTCTCCTTCATTTTATAAAAACAAGCCCCACTCCGCATCTCGCGAAGCAGGGCTCTAACCTCTAAGGGCTTTGGCACTGAAATCATTATAACACAACTTTTACTCGAAATTGTATCACAAAAATCCGATGGACACTCTCTTTGTATATATAAGGCTTATTTATATATACCCACAATCCCCATAAAGCTGAATAATATATACGCGCGCGTGCGCGTGAAGATACGCTCAAATGAGCTTCAAGCGTTTTGCGATCTCATAGATCGCCTTTCGCTTTCGGTTATAGTAGGCTCGGGAAGAAAAGATCATTCCGAGGTTGCTCTTTTCGTAGCCCCTGTTTTCGGCGATGTCCTGCAAAAAGCCTTCTCTGCAAATTTCCTCAATATCGGAGAGCGCCTTAGAGATCGCATCATTGACCTGTATGTAAGCTGCAAGGATCTCGTCGGGAAGAGAACCTTCTCTGATTGCCTTTTCTCTGCGCGAAAAGTCTGCGCATTGAGCGCTGACGATCTTCACAACGCCGTGAGGAAGCTCGTATCGATTGAATTGTTTCGGTCTGCCCCTTGGTCTGCCGCTGGCTAAATAACCCATGATCTCTCCCATCGCCCGCGCGAGGCGACATGTTATTTCTCTTTCCAAATTTCGAGATAGAACGAATATCTCGAATCCTTCTGGCTCTTCTTTTCTTTCCCGACGTGAGTGCAAAAATCATACTCGACAAACAGCTTTGCTGCCTCTTTTGCCGCTCTCTCGCTCGGCATCTCGATCTTTATTCTTTTTCCGTCAGACATTCCCGATTTCCTCCTTGCGTCGTTTTATTTCTGCAAGGCGCTCCTGCGCCTCCTGCGCCGTCGCACACAGGTTTTTGCTGCTGTCCCTTATCATGCAGACCCACCCGCATCGACCGACCTCCAAGCCATAGGAGATGACTGTCTCGCCGATATAAACCTTCTTGACGGGGACACGAACGATCTCGTGTTCTCCCGTCGGCGTGGAGCGGACATAGAAAACTTCTTCTCCCACCTTGAACCGCGCTTTCCGCTGCCACTTCAATTCCTTGCTCTCGATCTTGTCTTCAAGCTCGGAGAGACGCTGATAGATGTGGCTATATCCAAGCTCCTGCGAAAGATCCAATTTCTCGGAATACCCGCCGCGCTTCGTCAATCGTTCGTATGACATAACTCACCTCTCAATGTCCCACGGGAGCTTGTCCTGCCGAAAGTCGTCGCCCATGAGCTGGCGCAAGCTCTCCTTCATGAATACCGCGCTCCCGTGCTCGTCTGCTTGCCGCACAAGGTCGTCGATCCATGTCTTTTGAGGAATGACCTTGCCCTTGCGGTTACCCGTCTCCGCGCCGATGATGATAGCCTTCGGGAATGAATCCCACGGCAATACAATCGGCTCTAAAATAGGCTCAATGCTGTAAAAGTCAACCTTGTCTCTCACGCTGTCCGCTTGCGCCTGCGTCGTTATGGAAATTCCGAAAAACAAATTTCCGTTGTAGACGAAACCCTTCCTTCGGTTTTCGGAAAGAATCTTCATGAGCTTTTTGGAAAGCAAATCTGGACGTTTTGTCAAGGCGATATATTTATGCTGCGGGTTCGCTATTATGGCGTCGAGGACCTGTTCGAGCCACTCCTGCCGCCAAGTTCCGATGTCGCTCATGCTGTCGATAAAAATGCTCTTTGGAGTATGCTCGTAAAACGATTTGAGCCTTTCGGGGAAAAACTGCGGCTTGTCCCAGTCTGGAATCCACTTGAAGCGCTTGTTGAGCTTTCTTGCATAGCAGTATTCACAGCCGTTCGGACAGCCCACAACGGGATTCACGGTGCAGTCGCACCAATCGATCTTAGTCTTATTCATGCCTCTACCCCCTTTAATCTCGCGCCGCAGTTCGGGCAGTAGTTCGTTATACGGTCATACGCTTGTTTGAGTGCAATTGCTTTGTCGTTATGCTCAAAATCAGAAAGATACTGCTTGCATTTCTCGCATTCAATTCTGACATGCCA
>CANQQE010000067.1 GCA_947625935.1 uncultured Muribaculaceae bacterium
AATGAAGTCCATCGTGAACTCTTTCTTACCTGCCACGATTCCTCTTGGCCTCCTCTGCCATTTTCTTTTGAAGTTGGTTGTGTGCCTGGATCCACTCCATCAGTTCCTCCAGTCGGAGGTCCAGCCAGAAAGACACGGGCGTGTTATTCATCCGCGCCATGATCAGGCACTTTTCCCGGAGCTTCAGGATAAGAGTCCAAGCCCCGAGTTCGCGAAAAAACCACGGATCCGGCCGCAGACGGCATGGAAGTCCAGGATGGGGAGCGCTTCCAGCTCTTTGGACTGAATGCGCACCCTCTTTCCGTTCTCCAGGTAGCACCGGGCAGCTGCTTCGGTCTGAAAGCGAAGGGTCATCTTCTCCCCAACCGGGGTGGCTTCGAAGGCGCTTCCCGATTTCCTGGTGATTGCCAGAGCATCGCTGCCGGTCAGGCGGTTCGGCGCGAAGGTAACCTCCTCCACGTCCTTCCCGTGGATCTGAACGGGAGCGGAGAGCTTGACGGTATAGACTCCATCCTCACCCGTCTTGGCATTGTTCCACAGACGCATCAGGAATTCCCGCATCGCCTCCCGGATCCCGTAGAACTCCACAATGGGGAGCTCCTTCTGGGCCAGCTTGGTCAGCTCCGGGCAGGCATGCAGTGCCAGCTCATCCGCAAAGGAAGCGGAGGATTCGGGGGAAACCAGGCGGATCCCCTGTTTCAGGAGATCGTTCTCGATCTCCAGGGAGTCCTTCCCGGTGAGGCTGCCCATATCGAAATTCAGGACAGTGTACTCTTTTCCCCCGAAGGTCCAGGGCTCCTGGAAGTAGTGGCTGTATGTACTGGACGTGCCCTCGGCTTCCTCGGCCTCGGTTCCGTACAGCTCAGCCTCTTTCTGAGTGATTTCGCTCATGGATTACTCCTTTCCACGGTGAATCAGTTACTTGCCAAGGGCTGCGCGGATATCGGCGGAATAGTCAACGCCGTTGATCCGGCAGATGTAGTTGAAGGGGTCGATGCACCAGAGCTCCGTGCCGTCATCGTAGGCCTCATAGCGGTACACCGCGTACTCGCCAGAGACAGAGGCCATCGTAGCAGGGGAGATCTGGCCCACGCTGGTGTTCTTGGGAACGACCACCATCACGAAACGATCCGCGTGGATCTGCTTCTCGACGGCTACGGTCTCCCAGTACTGCTCCGCTACGCGGAGGTCCAGGGTGTGCTTCACGGGAGCGGCCAGTTTGGTGGCGCTGTCCGTGACGCTGCGGAAGTTGAGGGTGACGGTCATGGCGTTCACCATGCCGATGATAGGCGCCTCGATGGAGCCGCCGATACCGGCACCGGTGATGGTCTGGGTGAGGAACTCGATGTTGGGAGGCGTTGCGCTGGCAACGCCCACAAGGTTCCCGACGTCAGCGTCGTACACCTCAAAATCAACATAGGATTCAGGCTGCAGCATTGTGTGTCACTCCTTTCATTAAGCGGCCATCATGGCACTCATGACATCGTTGACGATGCTGGGATCGTACTCCACGATGAAATCGCACTCGTGCATCGGGGAAGGCGGTGCGAGGTAGACGTGGATCTTGATGCGACCGGCCATGAGATCGGTGAGCGGGTTTTCCGCCTCCTCGAGAACGGCACGGGCGCCCAGGAGATGCCCGGAGCCGGTGAGACCGGAGAGCCAGATGTTGAAGCTGGTCACAATGTTGTCGATCAGGACCTTTGTCAGCGGGCGGTCCACCTTGCTCCAGAAGGTGCGGATGGCGGTGTTCCCGATGAATCCCATGGTCCGCCCGATGGAGTAGATGTAGTCCTTCACGTCGGTGCTGCCGGGAGCGGCACCGGTGTAGGTGCCCCAGGAGACCCAACCGTTATCCGCGAAGTTCAGAGCGGTCACGATGCCGTTGGTGCGGACGATGTTCGCCTGCTCCAGGGTCAGGTCTACCTCTGTGCCATCCGCCAGAACAGCCTTGTCCATCTGAAGGTTCAGGTTGGACGCAGCCTCGTAGGGCACACCGCTGTTCTTCGTATCGGTGGCAGCAATCAGACCGGCCAGTTGGGTGCTCAGGTGGAAGGAATTATCCCCAAGAGCGATCATGGGCCAGCAGACGATCTCGTTGGGGCTGGTGAAATTGTTTTTGGACTTCTGCTCGGCCAGGTTGGCGTAATCCGTAACGCCGCCCTCTTTGGCCGTGGAGATGTCGATGATGGCCTTGCCCTTAAACAGGCCGGAGATGTTGCCAGCCTTGGCGGCCATGACGGCAGCAACCTCAGTGTCCTGGCTGAAGCCGGGAGCGATGATCAGGTCAGGCACGATGGAGACGCTGGACAGGCAGGCATCCACCTGGTTGAGACCAGCGATGATGCGCGGCTTCCACGTGTTCAGGTCCGTTTCGGTCAGTGTGACTTTACTGCCGGAGACCTTCAGCTTTTTGGCAGACTCATAGTGCTCGCTGGAGCTCAGAAGCTCGATGTAGCATTCGTCGGTGCCATACACAACCGTGTAGTCGATGTCCTGCGTCAGCTTCTTGCCTTCCTCCGGCTCAGTTTCGGTGACATCCGTAACGGTAAGCCCGCTGGCGATGGTCTCGAATGGAACGGAAATCTTATGGTCTACCACTTCCTGGCCTTCCTCCGCAGCTGCAAGAGTGGTCTTATCCGTGTTCGGATCCAGAACGTTGCAGAAGATGACAGGCTGAGCCGCGTACAGCTGGAAGTGAGAGTAAATGACCTCGCAGAGGGTGTAGTGCTTCCAGTCCATGCTCATGCCCAGCTTGGCAACGGCTTCGTCGTAGCTGGTGCAGAGTACCGGACGGCCAACTTTAGCCGGGTCAGTCGCCGCCTGAAGGGGTGCTGTCCCGATGGCAAAGGGGATTCCGCTGGTGGCCTGGACGGGCGTTGACAGCGAAGTCGCCTTTTCGGTCGCAAAGATACCGAAATTCGCCATGTTTATACCTCCTTTGTTTTTGCCAGGATCCGCCTGTAATTCTCATACATGGCGGTTCCGGGTTTCTTAACGTTGAGACTGTCCACTGCCAGGGTTGTGACAGGGACAATCATGGTGCGGATCAGAGGGATCCGCTGGACGGCACGCGCCACGTCCGGGTGAGAGAGAACGGTTGCGTGGTCTCCCTCGTAGACTTTCCCGGTCTGCATGAGCCCGATGATATTGGGCCCGATGTAGACCCAGGTCTTACATCCCGTACTCGATGTGGATGCCTTCGCCTGGGCATTTCGGCCGCGGGTCGATTTTCTTGTCAAACCGTATTTCCCTCCCTACGCCTGGCACACGCCAGACGGAAATCATTTCCCCTGCGAAATAGGGGGGCTCCAGTTCCGTATAGGGGGTGAAGTGGAGCCCGTTTTCACTCCCCAGATCCAGGGTGAACTGCTTCCCGATGTTGATCCGCTTCAGCAGGTCCACCCGGATGGTTTCGTACAGGTTGTAAAGGTAGAAAAGGCCTTCCATTTCGTTGGCGGACCATACGGTCAGGATGGAGCGTACAACGATCTGGGCAAATGGAATATGGGTACTGTCGTGCCAGTCATGGAAGGACTCCACCATGTGGAGCACGTAGGGCACCTTTTTCTTTGCCTGGCGCCCATCCGGTACTCTTGGGATGTACACGGCTGGGGCTCTGGCGTCCGGTTCCTCGCGGGCGTATGGTCTTGCGCTGGGATCCTGCCGGGCGGTGGGGAGAATCAGATCCTGGGTGGCGAACTCCGTCACCGCCTTCAGCTCTTCCAGTAGCGTCTGTGCTGTCATGGCTTACCTCCATCCGTTGAGGATTGCCGTCACTTCGTGGTCCAGGCGTTCCTCGAACTTGTTCATGGTTTCCTCTGCCAGTTTCTCGCTGACCTCTTTGGAGCCCAGCATATCCGGCACGGAGAGACCCATGATCTCCGAGATCTGGTCCCGGCCAGTCTGCGATGCGCCTCCTGTCCGTTCAAAGATGCCGGTGTGCCCGGAACCGAACCGGGCGACGAATCCATGCTCAAAGAGCTTGGGGGAGGTGCTTTTCAGCACGTGACCTCTGGCCGGTACGCCTGGGTGTACCTTTTTCCAGCCGCTGCCCGTCAGGACGCGGACGGTCTGGGAGGTATCGTAAGTCGGGCGGCCCGGCGAGGCTCCGCTGTACTTCATCAGAGGGATCCGGGTGCCGCTGAAGGTCACCCTGGCCTCCACTCCGCTCCCGTAGCTGTACGCCACGTTGACAGAGCGGTTGCCGTTGATGGCACTCTGGGAAAGCGCGTAACGCTCCCTGGCCTTCTGCCCGGCTGCGGTTTTCAGGTGCTGCGTGGAACGGGAGGCCGCACTGCGGAGAGCCTTTTCCAGACCCCCATTGATACCCTGCAGAAGGGCTGCGGCTTTGTCCACGGCTCCCTGATCCATCGCCTGTATGGTGATCATTCCTCGATCGCCTCCAGTACCAGGTGAACCATCCCGATTTCCACGTAACTCTGTTCGATGTAGTAGGAACGCATCCAGCCATTGCGGTCGGAAATCTGAATTTTCTGGCCTTTTTCCGGCTGATTGTCCCCTAAATCCGAGATATCGCAGTGCATAACCGTCGTGGCTTTGAACAGACCCTGAGCGTAATCGTCCCGCATCTGGCTCCGGTCCACCTGCTTGATGTCCCGGATTACCATCTGAACGCGGTAGTACAGGGTGTTGTCATAGGCTACATTGCGGTACTCCCCGAACTCATCCAGGTTCAGGAAGACCCGCTTCAGGTCCGCCTTGAACATGTCCTTGACCGCGCTCATACCACCACATCGTCTCCGCCATCGTCGCCACCGAAGCTCTCGATGAGGGCAATGATCTCAGACTTGTTGCGGCACTTGCGGGCATCCAGCCCCAGCTTCTGAGCCATTTCCAGCAGCTCCGCTTTCGTGAGGTCCATCAGGTCCCCATCGGCGAAGGGCTGCGGGTCATCGGGTTCGGGATTCTGGGTGGGCGCGGGAGCCGGATCCGTGGCGCTGACGGCGCGCCTGGGCTCGGCGGCAGCAGCTGCCTCTTTGTCGGTGAGCACGTAGCGGGCTACGCCACGTGCTACCAGGCGTGCCTCTTTGGCAGGAGTCAGGGAGAACGGGCCATCGCTGGGACGCTTCAGGCCATCCTTGCCGCCGTAGACTCCGCTGATCATCTGTACCATAGGTTCTCCTTTCCGGTTCTTCAGCCCTTAGACTCCAAGGTCAGACCGGATGCCTTGAAAACGGTCTCTCCGGTTTCCTCTTCGCCTTTAACCTTGACTGTCAGGGTTGCATTCTTGTCGGCTACCCGCCAGACAAGATCCCGGTCATCTTCTGCCAGCTCCTTGGGGTCTTTCATCGTGCTGGACTGGATGGTCACCGTTCCGGGAATGGGCGTGTGGATGTGCATCGCGACAAAGTTGCCTTCCTGCTCATCCTTTTTGCTTGGGTTGAACTCCGTGTACCCCTGCACGTAATGCAGGGTGCCATGAAGCACTCCATCGCTGTCAGCCGTGACACCCGACTGCAGTTCATCTACCCCTTTGCCGTACAATTGCGTGCCGGACGGCAAAGGGGTCATCAAGGGTCCGGCTCAAAGACCTTTTTGGCGACGCTCCAGGGGCTGGGGTTGCGAGGCACGTACAGGGGACGGCTGCGCAGTACCAGTTCCTTCTGGGGAGGCTGGATGGTGGCGAAGCGCTGAGGGATCCGGGTGCCCACGTAGGTGTGGAACTCCTCATCCCGCTCCATCTGGGTTACGGCACCGTAGAGGCCCTTGCCACAGCCGGGAGCCGTGACGATCACGGTGCCTTCGGGCATGTAGGGAGTGTCCTTGCCGGTGTCATCCTCGTAGGTGCCCTCGGAGATGTAGATGGTCATCCGACGGCCGCCGAAGTTCATGGAACCCAGAGCGGTCACGTAGGTGGTCAGCTCGGAGGGGTTCAGGCTTCCGAGCTCGAAGCGGCGGTTGTCCATCATGGCAACCACCCACGGGTCAGCGATGATGAACTCGCCGACATCAGGGGAAACCAGGATATCGGAAGCAGGCAGGCCGCGGTGGGTCAGCATGCGGATCATGGAGCAGATATCCTTGTACCAGTTGCCGATGACCCAGCCGTCATTCTTGTACTCGGAGTGGGTCCACTTCTCATCAGGAATGAACTCTGCCGGGTTGTTCACGCCGTCGTAGAACTGCGCCTTGACCTCCTGCTTGACGTCAGGGTTCTCGGTCACGTGGAGCATGGTGCAGCCGTTCTCCAGCATGGTGTTGACGGACAGCCATTCCTCCCTGCGGGTGATCCGCATGCTCAGCTCGGTCAGGTCCTCCATCAGGAGCATATTGGCGCGCTCTTCCGGCTTCATGTTGGTCATCAGAGACTCACCAAAGCCCCGATTGGTCAGCTGATCCAGAGTCAGGGGACGGGAGATGGCGATGTTGGCGGGCTCCAGTTCGTAGGTGCTGAAACCCTCACGGCCCACGGAGATGGGGCCGACGCGCGGCATGACGAAATCAGCCATGCGCCGCTTGCCGCTCTTGTAGTCGATCAGGACCTTAGTGGTTCCGAAAACGTCCAGGTTCTGATTGGTCGGAAAGTACCGGGACTTAAAGAACGTGTGCTCGGGCTCACGGTCTTCGATGGCCGCGAGCATGTAGTAGGTGTCGTAAATGCTGAAAGGCATCGTTGTCCCTCCTTACTGCCGCTGCGGAACAAGGAAGATCCCGAGGGAGCGGAGCCGATCCAGATCATCGAAAGTCAGCTCGTATTCATCCTTGACCTTGACGGCATCTTTGTTGAATGTGCCGTTGATGTAGGCGGCAGCGGGTACGCCATCCTCCTGCTTTTCGGTGGGGATGGGGGTGTCATCACAGAGGATGCAACTGGCCTTGAGGCCTTCCTCTTCCTTCATGATTGCGTACTTCTCACCGTCTTTGGTCCCCAGGAGCGTGCCGCGCTCCAGGGTCCCTTCGCCCGTTACAATAACGGGCATTGCCTGGGGAGCCGGGAAGATGTGGGCAATGAGGTTGTCAATGCCTCTCTCTCCGACCTTCCTTACCAGTTCATCGTTCATCTCAGCGCGCCTCCTTCTTCATGGCTTTGAAGCGCTCCATGGCTGCGCGGGCAGCTGCCGCCGCATCCACTTCAGGGCTCTCGTTCTGGGGAGCAGGGGTGGCGCTTACGTTCTCCACACCGCTCTCCTTATGGTCTGCGGCCAGGTTGCTCAGGAAGCTGCGTCCCGTGTTGGCCGCCTCGATGGCTCCACGATAGGCCAGATCCTCAGCCGTGCAGGCAGTGGTGCCATACTTGGCCTCCTGGACCATCTCGGCAGGGAACAGGTGGGCAATCTTGTCGATCGCTGCCACGCGCTCCCGCTCGGCCTTCTGGGCCTCAGCCACGGAGCTGTTGATCTCAGCCTGTGCTTCCGGGTTCTGAGCCAGAAATTCTGCGAGGGTCATTGGTTTACCTCCTTCGACGGCTTCAGCCGTCTGTGTATTTGCCTCATCCGCTGCCTGGGCTGCGGGTGTGACTGTGGGAATGCTGTCCGGAGCGAATACTCCGGCGGGAAGGTGATAGGTCCTTCCCTTCGCGAACAGGACTCTGCCGTTCGCACTGGCTGCGATCGCCACGGGCTCCTCATCTTCAATGAGTTCATCTGCGAAGCCCTTCTCGACCGCTTCTCGGCCAGTCATGTAGGTGGTGTCGCTCATCATGTGCGACAGTTGGGTCTTCCCGATGCCGGTCTTGCGGTGGTAGATCTCGATCTGGGCATTGTCCCAAGCGTCCTGGGTGCGCGCCATGTCCCGCAGTTCATCTGCGTTGTAGGAACCCCAGAGGTCACTCCAGCACTTGTGGATCATAATCAGGCTGGAAGGGTTGACCCTGACGGTATCGCAGGCGCACATGATCAGGCTGCCGCCAGACATCGCCACACCGTCCACGGTACAGGTGAGAGCGGTTCCCTCTTTGGAGAGCTCCCGGAGGCGGTTGTGGATCGTATTGGAGACCCCAGCGTCACCGCCGTAGCTGTTCAGCCGGATGGCAAGGGATTTCTTCCCCTTCACGGTATCCAGGTCCTGGAGAAACGTGTCCAGGGTAATGAATTCACCCTCTACCGGCTTCCCGGTCCACCAGTCCGTGGGAACGGTTTCCACGATGTCACCGTAGAGGGTAAGCTCTGCAGAGTCATCTTTCGTTGCCAGGCTGTACACGCTGTTCCGGATCGTTTTCGGCATCGTCATCACTTCCTTCCTGTGTGTCTCCGCTCTCAGTGGGAGCGGGCTGTACGGGTTGCGGAGTGAGGCCAGCTTCATCAAGCAACTGCTTTTCCGCTTCCAGCTGCCTCACGTTGGCCTCCCAGTCTCCGCCATTGGTCTCCCGCGTGACCTGGGTGCGGGTCTTGAACCCGTTTTCCACCTGCAGGGCGTTCGCCTGAACTTCCTTCAGGGGATCCAGGGTTTCCTGCGCGGGTCCGATCCACTGGCAGGAGCACCAGGCTTTCCGGATCAGGGGGTCCTGGAAGAAACCAGGTGCCCGGATCCTTCCGGTGGCGACAGCTTCAGACAGGAAGAGCTCGTATACCGGGTTGCAGAAGTCATCCGCGAACCACTTGCGCCGCATCCG
This sequence comes from uncultured Muribaculaceae bacterium, assembly GCA_947625935.1. GTDB lineage: Bacteria > Bacteroidota > Bacteroidia > Bacteroidales > Muribaculaceae > JAJPXC01. The sequence continues at coordinate 8,576 of CANQQE010000067.1, forward strand.
GAAGGCCTTCCAGGCCTCCAGGAGAGCGCCACGGGATGCCGAGTAGCTGGCCGTGAACTCTTTCATGAGCATTTCATAGGGGAGTTCCCAGTCCGCTCCGGCAATCTTCACGACCTGCTTGACAAAGTTCTCAAAGCCAGCCGTGGGAAGTGTGGGGTTGCCGAACTTGACATCCTCATCCGGTTCCAGGTGGAACACGGTGCCGGGTCCCATTTCGTACTCGTTCTCATCCTCCGAGATGGAATCCTCCACGCCTTCAATGTCACCGGCTCCGGTTTCGTTGAATGGCAGCTCTGCCGTGTTGGTCTTGCTTGTGACCCACGCGGTGTGGAAGGTCTGCACCAGGGCACCCATCAGTTCGGATTCCGTATAGCGCCTCAGCTGGAGCATCGGCTCGATGGACTTCGCCAGGTACGGCACGCCACGGTAACTGTCCGGACGTTCGGACTGCATGATGTGCAGGATGTTCGGGAGACCGGTGCGGCTCCCTCTGGCCTCCACGCGGGTCCAGGTGATGTCCCGGTTCGGCCAGATCTCAAAGGGGTAGCAGTTGCAGACGTAGTAGGCCACGACGGCTCCCGTCTGATCGACTTCCACGCCGTCGTAGACCATGTGGCCTGCGCCTGGCTGCCCGGCTGGGATCTCCATCCGGGTGTCCCCCATGAAACCGTAGGAGGTGCCAGGGTTGCACACCCGGTCCGCTTCTACCACATGCAGCCGGAGGCCGTATGGGTTGAAGGGAGTAGGCTTGCCCCGTTTGATGAGAACAAACACGTCGCCGTTCATCAGCCAGGAGCGGAGGATCATCTCCTGCAGCTCATAGAAGTTGTTGATTCCAAGAGCATCGCAGGATCTGGAGTCCGCCCAAAGGGAAAATTCTGCCTCTACGGTTGCCTGCCATTCTTTCAGAGCTTCCGGAGAGAGTTTCAGAACCCGGTTGTCTGGCGTTGCCTGAAGGGTCAGCCCGGTGCCGACGATGTTGGTCCGGTTGGTGTTGATGGCGCCAGCGGCCACGGGTGCGCCCATGTAGAGCATTCGGGAGCGCTGCCGGAGGGTGTAGTTGTTGCTGTCAATATCCTCCTGCGGGCTGCCGGAGCTGGGAGTGAAGTCCCTCATGGAACGCCTGGTGCGGCTGGCACCGGCTTCGCTGTATCCTTTTGCCTGCGGCTTGTTTTGCTTCCTGATATCGCTCACCTCCTTATATATATTCGGGCAAGGCGGGCGGAAAGGAGTAAAGCTCCCGCCTCGCCC
>CANQQE010000068.1 GCA_947625935.1 uncultured Muribaculaceae bacterium
TAGCCTGCTTAAACTATAAAAAGAACCATAAAAAGAACTATAAAAAGAGACTGCCCAAACTTGTTAGACAGTCTCTTTTTATTTACCTTCCCGCCATATCGGTATTTATGTATGTAAACAACATCAAACATGAATATGGCAAACGATAAAAGAATCATCGGCATCGAGACAACCTTCGGTTCCCTTCGGGAAATAACAGTTGGTGGCAGCATCCTCAAATGTGGTGACAATGCCCGCTTTGAGAAGTTCCATGGAGAGAAAGAAACTTTATCCTGCTGGCAGGATTACGGTCAATATAACGAAGACCGTATCCACCTTCTCCAAAATGGGGAGGAATTGCCCATAAAAATCGGGCAGTGGGAATTCTGGCCGGTTGTAAAAGACATCCACTACTGGCAGGTGTCGACATCGGCTCACAATCATCATCGTGTCACACTTAGCGGTCGAGATAGTAACGGCAAATTGTTAGAGGAGACATTCGTGATATATGGAGAAGAGCTGCTCCCCGGTCTCGTATATGCCATGATTCTTTTCAGTGCCACTAACGACATAACGTTAGGCGTGGAATACTGGAAAGCGTTATCCGGCAGATTCTCGCTTCAGTATGCAAGTGTCGGAGAACATGTCGACAAGGTAATGGCGTTGAAAAAGCTTAGTGAGAACATCATGAAAGAGCATCCATACATGGAGCTATTTCTTCAAAACGGGATGAAGAAGGTTGTCGAGCGTCTCAAAGAATCAATCTCGAAACTTGAAATCTTGAAATAATTTTCAAGTATTCACATTTACCTTTCAGCTTATCATGAGATAATATGATGTAACCCACTAAAAACTTCTACAATGAAAAAGATTATTCTCCTTCTCGTCCTCCTCGTCAGCACAATCGCTGTCAAAGCTGCCACCTATCGCGTGAAGTATGACGTACAGAATCAGCGTTCCATTAATTTCACTGTAACCGTAGGCTATGACCGCCTGACAATCAACCAGGCAGGATACTCTCTCCGCCGCATGGGGACAATCACAAGTTCCGGCCTCACCTTCGACAGCTATGCCTATGGCACTGGTAGCAACGGAATGTTCTGTGTCTCCACTTCATCAATCGAAATCAAAAAGGATTGGCTCACCACACTCTCTGGCTATGTTATTATGATTGACAACAAGGCGTATCTTGCCGACAAAATCGACTAAGGTATGGGAATCAGAACACTTATATCCAACCTCATCAACTCGTTTCTCGACGGTTCGTTTGAACGGGTCAGAATCATCAGCCAGATGAATGCAGCTTTCAAGGAATATTTCACAACCGGCGAGTTCAACAGACTTTGCAAAGTGTCTATCTCAGCTGGAAAAAGTCAGTTCGCCCATGAGATGAGTTCCATCTGGATGAGAAGCGGATTCAAGATTACGATAGAGAATGATGCAGCTATCCGAGAGTCGGAAATCAACGAACTCGCAACGTATATCACCGACAATCCCCAGTTTGTACGTCAGCTTATGGCTATGGGATTCGACACACTTGTAATCAAGGGCAAGACAACCGCAATCTGTAAAGAGTATGCGTTAAAGAAATTCGCCAATCTCAATCAATATTTCATCCGATGAATCTATTCTCTCGATTCTTTCGCCGTATCCGGTTCCGCAGGACTATCAAGTCGGACCAAAGCATAAACGTGGTAGACGGCATGGTCAAGGCTCGGAGACTATACAAAGAGCTAAGCGTAATGGCACATCCTGACAAACATCCTGATGATTCGGCATGGGCTAATGATGTAATGAGCCGCATCGTCGCCAACAGGCATAATTACATGGCTTTGCTGGCGATAAAAGAAGAAATCGCTCAGAGGAATCCGTAAAATCATTTACCATTCTTCGGTTTTGGTATAACATAGTGTACAACATCAAAAATCAAACAATATGGCAACTCTCGTAAAATGCCCTTATTGTGGCAGCTACAATACAAGTAAGACAACCAACGGTAAAGTAAGCGATGTTCTTGCAAAGACAGGAGCCGTGGTGGGTGGAGCCCTCCTAAACATGGCGACAGGTGGTGTCGCCGCCGGACTGCTCGGCGCAAACTTCGGCTATGGCCGCACATGGCATCAGTTCTGCTGTTCGGAATGCCACGAGGCATTTAAAGTTCGCCTCGGAGTAGCCGGCAATGTGAAGGAAATAAAAAGGTATTAAGGAATATGGAAACAATCAAGCTCAACTTCGATGCTCATGTGCTGGGCGATGGAAAGACTATAACTATCGAAGTCCCATATTCGGATGGTATTGTAGCGACAAGTCGGTTTTGTCCTATGGAACTACTTTCGGGAGATGTGGAGCTGCTTGCAGCCCTTAATGGCGAACCGCTTGAAGACTTCGTAAAAGATTGCAAACTGCAACTCGCTTTTGCCAATGAAGCAAGCGAAAAATCCACAATGCACGAGGCATTCATTGCCGGGCTTATGGCGTCTGTCATGGAGCATCAGACTCGCTCCTGTAAGTTGACAACAAAAGACTATCTACTTCATCTTGATGCTTTCAGCTATCTCGTCAACGCTTGCGGAGTATCAGCCGACCAAGTCACCCGGATGTATCCCAAGATACTTGATTCAGTAATTCATACAACCAAATTCGATTATTAACAGAGATACATGATAGTTGTAATAATTCTCATGGTTTTAAATACATTTGCTATCGCCGGTATTATATTTGCTATAGCCTCTATGGATTCAGCTGATAAGTTCCAGATTCCAAAGTGCGAAAAACCAACCAAACTGTATCCATCGAAAGGCAATACAACTTTAACACCTCAACAATAATTATGAGAAAAATATCAATAGCTGCGATTATAGTATCGCTCATTACGACTGTGGCCGTTTATGCACAAACAAGTCTTAATAAGACCGATGACGAAGTACAAATCTCCAGATGGGAGGCCTCCGCTGAGCATGGAGATACTGCTGCAATGCACCGCTTGATGGAGTTCTACAATGAGAATGCTCGTTATTGTATAGAGCGGGAATTAACCGAGAAAGAAAAAGAACATTATCGGCGAATCGGAATTGAAAATGCAACCGACACTATCGAAGTAATAACCAATGAAGATTACGTCGAACGGCTTGACTATTGGCTCAATAAAGGGCTCGCCAAACATGATCCGTTGGCATATTTCATCAAGGGGATGGAACTGTACTTTGAGGATGAAGCACAAGCCATCTCGTATCTTTCAAAAGCTGCCGACACGGGTAATGCTCAGGCCGCCCTCTTTTGTGGTTCGGCATGTCTGAATCAGCGCAGAGGTGATGAAGCATTCAAATATCTCTCGCTGGCTTACGAATTGGGTGTTCCAAGTGCCGGATGGCATCTCGCCATGTGTTATGCAGCCGGAATCGGAACCGAACCCGACCGTGACAAGGCGATTGAAGCAATGCGCCATGCCGCTACAATGGACTATCCTGAGGCTGTACTGGAGATGTGCCGTATTGAGCCCGACAATAAAATATGGCAGCATAAAGCAGATAGCCTCGACATCCAATTCTCTGATTTTCCAATAATTTCTGAATAACTTTGCAGCATGAGGGACTTATTATTACCCTTGTTAATTCTCACAATGTCGGGATGCACGTCAAGTGCCAACAATGGCTCTGTTGATAATTACCAAGATAAAGACTCGTTACAAAAAGCTGTTATGCTGTTGCTAAAGTCTGAGACGCAAGTAGACTCTGTCGTATTCATCAAATTGCAGATGAATCCGGAGGTGGCATACATATCAATGGCCGACTCGGTGATTCCATCGGAAAAGGACTCGACAATAGCACTATGTGTTGAAGCTGCTTTTACTGGTGAGCTGTTGAAAGATTTTAAGAGTACAAATATTGGTGGAGACTATGTGATTGATGGCACATTTCATAAGGGGTATAAGTGTAAAGCCAATACTGGGTTTCTATATGCAGATAAATCAGTCTTTACCATTTCTTCATCGGAGCGTTGCCCGGAATGGATAGAAAAGGCGAAGAAGAATAATGGCGTTCTGTTTCAGCAAATTCTCATAATTCAGAATGGCAAGGATGTGTATCGTGGTACTCCTATAAAACCGAAAACACGAAATATTTATCGTGCGGCCTGTATAATGAATGATGGGAACTTTGCTGTTATTCAGCCTGAAAAAGCTACCTCTTTGAAGGATTTTATAAATTTACTGATAAAATTGGGCGTTAGTGATGCCTTGTATCTTGATATGGGTACCGGGTGGAATTATGGATGGTATCGTCCAACGAAGTGTGATGACCCCACAATACTATTTGATTATCGCACACCATATCAGACAAATTGGTTGCTTATCAAAGGTAAATAATAACTATGTGCAAAAGAAAAACAGTATTGAAGATTGTAGGTATAGGCTTTTCAGCAGTGCTTCTGTTGCTGATTGGCTGCTATGTTTCCGTTAGCTTCAATGCGTCCGGACGCACTTTCGATAGATTGGAAGATGTGCCTGAGCATGAGTATGGCCTTTTGCTTGGCACTTCACCGTTCACAGCTCAGGGCGCTCGGAATTTCTATTTTGAAAATAGGATAAAGACTGCGGTTGAATTATTCAAGACTGGTAAAATCAAACGGATTATAGTTAGCGGAGGTGACTATTCAAGAACACTCGGCTATGATGAACCTCGTGCAATGTCAGATTCCCTCGTTGCCCACGGAGTCCCGTTTAATGTCATAGTCAGAGATTATGAAGGCACGAGAACACTTCGATCTATCGTAAAGGCAAAGGAAACATACAATCTTGACTCTGTAATTATCATATCGCAAAAATATCATAATGAACGCGCTATCGCTCAGGCTGATAAATATGGATTAAAGGCTATCGGATACAATGCGCCTCATTCTCATATCAAACGAAATCGGATAAAGAATGTGCTCCGAGAGTTTCCTGCGAGGGTAAAGCTGTATCTTGACCTATGGTTTGGCGAAAAACCGTCCTTTATGTATGAGGCAAAGGAAATAGCTCATAGACACTTTGAAGATTGGTATTATGATCCGTCATGCCCGGTTCCGGGCTATTGGACTTTCCGCTCAAATGCTGATAGAGGATATGGGGTTCTTAAAGTTGTGTCTTCTAATACTCCTGATTGGAATGGAAATATGACTTATTACAATTCTCGTCATGGCTACTATGTCCAACTGCCCAAAGGAATTGGTATAAATCAACGCGGTGAAAATATGATGGGTGGACACGACAACGAGTTTTATAATTCCGACACAACTCTTGTAGTTTCTGCCTATGCGATGTACTACGATGCGGTATTGGTGGATATGCCAAATTATGCTGACTCATTAGCTGTCTATGAAAAGGATTTTCTCAATAAGATGGGGAAACATACGATTAACAAGTTGTCAAGAGATGAATGGTTATCGGAAGGACGGATTAACCACAATACCCCCGACAATCCTCCCGCAGATAGATTCATCCGCAAATGGATATTGAATAAGGATATAGAAGGTCGAGAATGTGAGATGTCATTGACAATCTATTTTAATGATACTCTGTCATATCGTTTCTCTGAATTAAAAAAGATAGTAGATATATTTCCTAATAAAACCATCAGCAAATGAAAAAATTAATTCTATTACCCATATTGTTTGTTTTTCTTATATCATGGATAACCTCAGGATGCAACGGAATAACCAAGATTGAAAAGGCTCCATCGGATTCTATTGATGTATATGCCCGTCTAAAACCTAATGACGAATGGTATTCATGTCGACATACTTATGGAAAAGATAGTGTTCTCGGGCATACAGTTAAATATCGTATGGCTACAGATAGTAGCAACGTATATACGACTTTTGACATCACACTCTTAGAACTGCATCCAGGAATAACTGCTAACCTGCTTTCTTTTATTCATAATGAGATGCTAAATTGGGGATTCATAAATGAGGGTGATACTATTGTTCCTTTCTCAATAAAAGAAATGACTGATAAGGGCTTTTCTCAAATAGATATACTAAAGAAAGCTCTGGATTGGGAGAGCAACCTCTATTATAAAGAGGTTCTTTCTGTTATAGAGTATGGAGGATATAATCTTGATATAGAGATATATCCTGTTTTCATGAATGAAGACTATGTTACCTATAAAAAATACTCATATTATTATACTGGAGGCATGCATGGAAACTATTCATCTTTCCTCCAAACATATAATCTCAAAACAGGAGAATCTGTTGATTTGGATGATATGATTATCCTTGAAAGGTTGGATGTTTTACGAGAACATGTGGTTCAACACATGGCATCTAATTATCCAATATACTCATCTGTTACTTCTGTCGAAGCCTACCTTGATTCTCTCAATAGATGGAAAAGATTAACTGATATGGGCGTTTATATGGGTGTAGCAAATGATGAAGACAGGGAACGTATAACGCTAAAAAATTATCCGCTAAATGATCCCGGCATTCATGGCGCAGGTCTGGTTTTTACTTATGAGAAGTATCATCTTACCCCCGGTTGTGATGGTTGTCCCGTTATACTTATTCCTTTCGATGAAATACGAAGTTGTCTTAAAGAACCTTTTTGTAATTACTATGCCAACATAAATGAATTTGAACGATATAAAGAGTGGGATATATATTCGGACTCCGTTAGATGGTATTCTAATGAACAATTAGACAGTGTTCGTGCATTATGGGGCCCGGCTGATGATGGAAAACCTTGGCCTCGTGATATTGTCGATTGGTATAAATATCGTCATGGGGACATTAGACTCCATTACAAACTTGAAGACATAATTGGCACATGGATTGGTTATGGTCATTTATATGACCCACGACAAATTTTGACAATAAATACAGATGGCACATTTTCCAATGTAACTGAAGAAGCTCTTACGCGAGGTGAAGACGGAGAAATGCGATATACCTATGCTGGTACTGTGAAGGGTAAGTATGTCTATAACCCGTATTTTAATACAATCAAGTTTAAGAATTGGGATAAAATGGAGTTGAAAGACGAAACGTTGGAAGCTTATATCAAACAGAAAGACCCAGAAAACAAATATCTTATAGTTCATTCAATAGAACGAGATACAATGTATATTGCCGATGATATTGGTGATTTATGGCCGTTTATTCGCAAAAAATGATTATAAGGAAGTCGAAGCGCATCATCGCCGCCTGTGGCGGCCGAAATTTTGGGCAAAATGAACGGAGCGACTTCATCACGAGGTCGTCCGCTCTGACTATGTAACCGATTTATCGCTTTGCTGGGCAAAGATACATCTTATGCTGTTATTCTTTCTTTGATGAGGTGGGTGTGGGCGTCGATGAGATTGACAATTCGGTCGTGGTATTCGGTGTTCTGATTGCAGACTCCTCTTGACTGAACCACCTTTAGGGTTTTGAGGTCAACCTCGATGGTCTCGATTATCCTGCCGTCTATTCTCGCCGAGAAGATAAGGCTGTCCTCACGCTGGTCGTAGGCTGCGCTGAACAGGCAGATGTGCTGACTTTCGGCTTCCTGCCGGTATTCCTCTACGCTTTCCAATACCTTGACCTCAATCTCTCCGTCATTGATGCGGATGCCGAAGAATTTCTCTTTCTGTTCCTTGAAACTCGCCTCCCTCTCCTTGGCTTTGCGGATGTCCTCAGCTCTTTTCTTTCTGTCTTCAAGAATATGTACCTTCCTCATATAGCGGTCGTGTTCCTCTTTGAGATTGGTGGGGCAGATATACTTTGGGGATAAGATATCCTTGCCGCAACGCTCCAGCATCTTGATGTAGTCCATCCACATCTGCGAGTCCTTGACCTTGTAGCCATTGCGATTGGCTACCTTGATGGTGTTCCAATAGGTGTCAATGTCCGCCTTATATGTAGGTCGTGCGCAAAGGTATCTGAGCAACTCTATCTCGTTGGCTTTCATCAGCGTTTCCGCCTTTGAGTTGGTCAGTAACTCTTGGAACATCGTCACGGGGTGGATATGGTGGCAACTCCCTTTGAAGCCGTTACGCTTGATGATGTCAGTTACTTTGATGCGAGGATATACCCATTCATCGGATATGCGCTGAAAGGCATCATTGTCACGCCTTATCTCCAATGGAGAACCGAAGGCGAAACAATCTATATACTGTCCCAATGTTCTCTTCAAACCTACAACGGTAGTCTTCCCCTTGGGGTCAATCCAATAACTGCCGATTTCAAGATAGGCGGGATTAGCCTTCATTCCCTTGCGCATTTCCACTATCATCAGGAACATTCTCACTACCTGATAGTTCTCCATAGTGGTGATTACGTTGAAATAGGACTTGTCACGGATTACTCGCTCTTTGGTGTCCTTGATTTCAATCCGAGTGCCACATTCGGGGCAAAGACACATTCCGTCACGGGTCTCCAACCACTCGTGTCCGCATTTCATACAGGTACACATTCCGGATTTCAGCCGATAGCCGTAATGGTTTATGGTTGAATTGAGTGCCCAATTCATTTGGGGAGTGGTGAGCGGGCGAAGTCGCCCGTTCAGTTCCACTATATGCTTTTCTTTGAGATTGCGGGGTTTCATAGTCTTGGTGGTTTAGAGATTATCGAATAAGTTTGGAGCGGTGTCTATCTCTGCTCCGGCTTTGGGAGCGGTGGAAGTCGGCTTAGGCTGAGACTTCGGCTTTGACTGACTGCGGAGTTCTCGGAGTTGTTCCTGCTTGAACTGCTCCATAGCCTGCTCCTTGAGTTCAGCTTTGTCTTCCTCGGTCAGTTGGTCTTTGGAGATTACCACCTTGCAGTTGATGGGTTTGCCGATTTCTTCTGCGGTGCAGTCTCCATCCCAATAGTGCGTGGCAAGAGAATAGACCTCATCATTCGTCATAACTGCCACTCCTTGACGCTTGACTTCGTTGAGTATGTACTGGCAGCACTCGGCTACGGATTTGGACGGCGAGGCATAGCGGATAGCAAACAGATTATCGCTCGCTGCACGGCTGTCAAGATACTGACGGATAGCCTCGATAAAATTCTCAGATGATTTCATAGTCGTATGTCTTTAGAAAGTTAATATCCAATAGATTATCACAAGTGCGCTGATGATTGATATTACCCAGCCGATACCTCGGAATATCGGTCGGAGAAATGCCCATAACACCAATCCGAGTATTGCACCTATTATCCCCACCACCCAAAGGAGAACCCTTTTTATGCGGTTGAGACTGGAGATGGATGCTTTGCCTCGTCTAATTGATATGTTGTTGTTCGTTTTCATCGTGCGACATTTTTTTATGCGTCTATCAACTATCGAAGTTTTGCTTGCTCGTTGAAAGACCGTCGTACGGAGACAAAGAAGGGCTGTTCGCCCTTTGGTTGAAAAATACGAGTGCAAAATGAAGTATTCGCCACAGCCTGCGGAGGCAAATACCATTTTGTGTCTGGAGATTTTTCAGCCAAAAGGCAAAAGAATAGCCCTGCTCCGCACGTTTTCAATTACGAGCAAGCAAGACTTCCTGAGTTGATAATATCGCGTAATCTGGAGCTAAGACTCCTTGTCGGTGAAAACGAATGACAGCATATTGGCACTGAAAAACAATAACAGCCTTATGAAATATATCACCAGATGCCAGCGAAGGCCACCGCTATTCGTGGCTTTGGGACGGATTTCTACTGAACTAAAAATAAACAGCTCCATAATCTTGTGGGTTGTAGTGCCACAAAATTATGGAGCGAGTATATGGGGCGAAAAGACGCTTATTGTGAAATTAAATTACAAAAATCATCAAATAGTAAGTGATACTCACTACCTTTCTTTTCGCCAAGTGTAACGAATATCAGTT
>CANQQE010000069.1 GCA_947625935.1 uncultured Muribaculaceae bacterium
TCCGCCCGTTGCCGAACACGCCGCGGCACAATCTGTATACCCAGAAAAACGGTACGGCCCACCGGTGCTGATAAACGAAGGGGGCGTTGGCCCGATACCATTTCCACGTGGGGAAGATCCGCCGGAACAGGTATTTTACCTTTGTCCGGGCCGTTACCTTTAGATCGTCTCCCTGATATCTGCGCAGGTCGGATCGAATACGCTGCGCGGAGCTGCCGTACACGCCGCCGTTCTCCACCAAGCGCAGCATCTTCCGCTCCCCCTCGGTCAGCGCGGGACTTGCCCCGGGGCTGAAAACCTTCTCCGCCAGACGGAGGCAGGCAGCCTCAAAATCCGCCAGGCCCAGCTTTTGGACCTCCCCCGCGATATACGCCGTGTCCAGATCCGGTTTGGCCCGCCGGTACAGGTACAGATCCAGCAGCGTGCGCAGCCCGGTACCTCTCCCTCTGTAGTGCTTGTAGGCGTGGGCGAGGAAATAAATGTAAAAATCCTCGTCGCTGAAATGATAGCCGTATTGGTTGCCCTCGTCTTTGATCAGCCACTCCTTGACGTCCTCGTAGTAGGCGGTCCAGACAGACAGATGATCTTGCAGGCCGTCTGCTCGGAACAGCTTTCGATGCATCTCGAAGTTAAAAATGGGCTGTTTGCAATAGCAGTCATGAATGTTTTTCCCTACCTCTTTGGCATTGTAACCCCGATTCTCCATCAGGTTCCGCACATCCCGCCAGCGCACCGCGTCAAAAAGAATGTCATTGTCCGCGAACTGCCGGGTGCCATACTGGGGATAGACGGCGTTGATGATAGCGCCTTTTAGCGGCGCGTACCAGATGCCCCGGGCCTCCATCGCCGCCAGGACCTTTTCCCGCTCCGCGTCCATGAGAAGGGTCTTGCGGATGGATTTTGCCTTGGCCTGCCGGAAGCGTTCCGCGGTCTCGGGCGGGCAGGCGTCCATCAGGCCGGTCTGCTCCAGCGCCGCGCACGCGGCGGCGGAGAGCAGATGCTTGCTTGCGGTCTGAAAAAGCGTCTCATAATCCGGTATTTCCGCCGCGTCCAAGGCCGTGTGGTGGATCCATGCCGCCAGAAGCCGGCATAAAATGAGTCCTGTGTTTTCTGTGTTCATGCCGTACCCGTCCGGGCAGAATCGCCCGTCTTCCATTCGTTGTAGGAGCCCAAGATCGCCTGCTCCAGCTTGATCCGCATCTCCGCCCGCTCAATCGGGGAGCACTGCTTTGTGCGGGTCACGCAATTTTTCAGCCGAATGCAGCGGGGGTAGAGGGCGCAGGTCCGACAACCCTCTTCCGGGGGACGCTGTGCCCGCCAGGCCTGGAGCATTTCCTCGTCCCGCTCCTCGGAGAACACGCTGCCCCAGAGCCCCTGGTCGACATGGGACTCGCACCGCCCCAGGCGGCCATCCGGCGTGATGGTGGCGGCGTTCATTTTGTCCGACCAGCAGGAAAAGACTACAAGCTCCTGTGACAGGGCTCTCTTGACCGCCACGCCCTTTTGGTCGAGATAGGCCCACATGGTCCGGGCCTTTTCCGAAAGGGAGTGCCGCTCCTCGTCGGTATAGCTGTAGGGCCGGGTGCCCTTGTCTTCTATAATGACGCGCAGCGCGATGCTGAAGCCGGGCCTCCCGGCGAACCGCGCCGTCAGATCGTCCACCAGGGCGTACAGATCCGGCTCGTTGTCCTCGTCCATATTCATGCGGACCGTGACCTGCACACCGCCGTCCAGAAGTAGGCCGATATTGTGAAGAACCCGCTGATAGGGGCTGCCCTCCGGGTTGACAAATGCCTTGCGCCGGTTGTAGACCTCCTCCGTGCCATCCACGGTGATCTGCACCTGCTCCAGCCCCCAGTCGGTCCTGGCCCGGGCCGCCAAGGAGGCATCGAAGAGGTATCCGTTGCTGTCCATCCGGGAGCGGAATTCCACGCCCCGCTGCCGCAGAATGCCGGAGATGACGTCAATGGCCTTCACATTCACCAGCGGCTCGCCTCCGAACCAGACCAGCTGGACCGGCTTGCCGCCGCAGTGCTCCGCGATGTATGCCCCCGCCGCTCGGGCGGTTTCCTCGGACATGACAGCTTTTGGCATACCCGCCTCAAAGCAGTAGAAGCACCGTGCGTTGCAGGCCGTGGTGGTGAAGATCAGATATTCCGTAATTGACCGGTCTCTTTGTGCGAACATCCGGGCGATCGTCCGCGTCTGGTCTGTCAGGGCCATTTCATCCGCCTCCTGGGACACTAGAAACCGGCGGGGGACAAGCGCCGCCAGCGCCGGGGGGACGGGGCCGGACAGATTTTGAAGCTGCTCCGCTTCTTCCTTTTCCAGCAGGAGCAGTTCCCCCGTCAAGGTATGATACAGCAGGACCCCTTCCGGCTGCTCGATTCCCACGCAGTGCGTGGTCAGCCGGTACGAAGACCCCGCGTCCGATTTTGTCTGTCCTAGTATCTTTTGCGTCAAACTGACCGGCGGAACGATTTGCCGCATGTCATTTCCTCCTTATATGCTGTACCGCCGGTCAATTCTGACCGGCGGCCTTCCAGTCCTCATAGACACCCAGAACAGCGCGGTGGACCGTGTTCTCTCGGCGTGCTTGCTCAATGGGAGAGCAGTCCTCCGGCCAGGCGGGGCACTTTTTCAGTCGGATACACTGTGGATAGACAGCACATGTTTTGCATATCTTTTCCGCCGGTTTGCGCTCCCGCCACTGCCGGAGCACAGTTTCGTCCCTCTCGTCAGAGCAGACGTTCCCCCAGACATCTCCACCCCTACAGCACTCACACCGACCCAACCATCCTTCCGGCGTAACTGTAGTAGAACTGTCACTACAGGCTATACAGGAATGTGTCACGAAACCATACATAAGCGGATCCCGTGCCGCAATGCCCTTACTCTCTGCATAGTCCCACAGGGACCGAAGCTTTTGCGTGTAGTCACGGCGCTCTACCTCCGTATAGCTGTGGGGATCGTTCCCCGCATTTTCACGAAGCGCCACCAGATAAACGCCGAAGCCGGCCTTTCCCAAAAATCGCTCAGCCAGTTCGTCCATCAATGCGTATAGGTCTTGCTCGTTGCCCTCGCCCATGTTCAGACGAACCCTGACAGAAACGCCCGCATCCAGCAGCAAACCAATATTCTTAAGCACCCGCTGATAGGGGCTGCCCTCCGGGCTGACATATGCCTTGCGGCGGTTATAGATTTCCTCCGTGCCATCCAAGGAGATATGCACTTTCTGCAGATTCCAATCAGCTTTTGCTCGTTGTACCAACGATTCGTCGAAAAGAAACCCATTGCTTGTCATCCGGGAATAAAACTTCACACCCTGCCGTCTCAAGTAGTTGGTGATGACATCAATGGCACGCATGTTCACCAGCGGTTCTCCCCCGAACCAGTCCAGGCGGACCGATTTGCCTCCTCGGTGGGCCATGATATACTTTGCTGTGTCCAAAGCTGTCTGCTCCGACATGGTGCTCTTTTCCCACCCCGCCTCAAAGCAGTAAAAACACCGGGCGTTGCAGGCCATAGTCGTGAAGATCTCGTATTTTGTCAAAATACGATCATTTCTCAGAAACCGCTCGGCGACGCCTCGCACCAAATCGGCCAAGGCCATTTCGTCTGTTTCCTGGGGCACCAAAAACCGGCGGGAGATCAAGCCTGTCAGAGCCGCGGGAACAGCGCTGGACAGCTTTTCAAGCTGTTTCGCTTCTTCCTTTTCCAGCAGGAGCAGCTCCCCCGTCAGGGTATGATACAGCAGAACCCCCTCCGGCTGCTCGATCCGCATACAGTGCGTAGTCAGCCGATAGGAAACGTCGGCATCTTGTTTTGGCTGTCCGAGTATCTTTTGTGTCGAACTGACCGGCGAAACGATCTGCCGCATGTTGTTTTCTCCCTCAGTTGGTTTATTTTAAACTAGCTTTAAACTGCGTTTTGCGCAAGAGGGGGAAATTTCTCCTCTTGCGCAAAACACCATAACTGCTGATGTAGTTAATGTTCCGCTTGCATGTCCCCACCGCCGCTGGCGAAAATGATATCCTCCTTGTTGATGAAGACAATCTCCATCACGGGAGCTTCATACTTTTCTTTCATTGGTTTTCCCTCCTTTCGGATTCAATGCTTGGAACTATATCCTGCGCGGACGGGAAAACACGCTCGTCCGATTCAGGCGTTTTATTGTGGAGCCTTTTGAGTTTTCTTTGGATCCGGCTGGGCAGGGCAAGGCACCACAGAACAACTGCCCGCAGCCAGAACAGATCGCACCACAGATGCACATACAGCCGATAGCGCGGGTCTGCCACCGAGATTTCTTTTCCGTCCCGCACAAAGGCGGTCAGCACGCCGATGATCTGCCGGTCGGTGACGCCGTACTCCCGCCGCCACTGATTGTCGCCGCACAGAACGTATCCGTCCTCCCGCACTTGCAGCACCCGGTGGAGTACGTATTTCCCCGAATCGCGCTTATAAAGCGGAACATCATACTTTTGAAGCGGGCCGCGGGGCCGCTGGATGATCAGTAAATCCCGGCGCTGGCGGAGCATGGGCAGCATGCTTGCTCCTACACCGGTATATACCAGCTTCCCGTCCCGGGCCAGCACGTCCTCAAAGGGAACGCTCAATCCTCGACCGCCCCGATGGAGCGCAGCTGGGCCAGTACCTCCGCCACGTCTTTTTCCAGGACCTCCCGGGGGGCGTCGTACTTTTCCGCCATGGCGTCCACGATTTTTTCTAGTGTCGTGGGCTTTTTCAGCGCTTCAATGATAAACGCGGCGGTTTTATTGCTCCGAACCACGCCGGAAAAACCCTCCGTCGCCACCATGGTATGCTCCCCGGCGGCGGTATAGGTGATAAATGTTTCTTTCAGTTTCATTTAAAATGCTCCTTTGCTCATGGCCTCATAAGCCACACGGGCCGCCTGGATGTCCGGCGTGCAGCGCAGCCGGTAAAGCCGGGTGTTTTTTGAAAGGGTGTCTAACAAAGCCACCGTTCGCCGCAATTTTTCCGGCTCCGCCGGCCGGTAGCACTGCCGCCAGAGCCCGGGCCACCCCTCTCTTGCCGAGATGGCTTGGATACGGTTCTCCGCCCCCCGCTCCAAAAAGCAGATGGCCCGCAAGGGAACGGAGATGTTGCTGCTCAGGTGGTGCTTCCCGTCCCAGGGGGTGCCCCATACGGTGGCGCCGGTCCCGGAAATCGATAGAAGCGGCTTGTCGTCGTTCACCATCACGACCCGGTCGCCCAGCAGCTCCCGCCATAGCCGGGCGTGGGTAGATTTTCCCGTGCCGCTTCTGGCGGCGAAGAGATAACACGCGCCGTCCACTGCCACGGCGGAACCGTGGAACAGTAAAATACCCCGTTCGATCAGGCTCTCCGCCAGCTTCCGGTAGACAGCCAGCGTCTCTAAGTATTCGTCGCTGTAGCCCGGGCCCTGGGCGTCTCCGGGGGCCTTCTTTTCCTCGAATTGCCTGCGTTCCCGGTCGATGTCCCCCTGGCTGACGGACAGGACCAGCTCCGGGAGGCGGTCCGTTCGATACTTGGCGCACATGGTGTGGATCTGCGGGTGCAGGGAGCGGATTTCCACCGCGTGCCCCGCGAACTCATAAACATTTTTCTCCATTTGTCTTGTAACTCTGCTGGAATATAATGCCCGACAAACGCTTTTTCATCTGTCGAAAGGAAACGCGGGAACCGCCCTTAAACCGCATACAGCCAAATCGAGTCGCAGAGTTTGCCCCTCTATGATCGGTGTGGATTTTCTCCCGCCTTGGCGGGCTTTTCCTTCGCCTGGCGCGGTATTTCGCGAAAACGCGCCGCCGCTGTTTTCATCGTCTGACTAAAAAGTTTGACTGCGATAGTTCACAGTCCCACTTTTGCCAGCTTCTCCATATTTGTCCGCTTCATGTCCATGGAGGAATGCACATACCGGTCAAGGGTAATGGTAGTATTGGCGTGGCCCAGGATCTCGCTCAGGCTCTTGATCTCAACGCCCGCCTCCACGCAGCGGGTGGCAAAGGTGTGGCGGATGGTATGAAAATGGACCCCCTCCAGACCGCATTCCTTCGTATATTTGGCGAGCCGCTTCTGCACCTGCCGGGGCTCCATAAACCGCTCTGTGCCGGTCAAAAGAAAGGCGGCCGGGCGGTGCGGGTCGAATTGCCTACAGAGCCTGACCGCCCTTTCCGTCAATGGGATCGTCCGGATCGAGGTATCGCTCTTGGGCGAACCGATTATGATCTTCGTTTTTTTGTTTCCCGTGCATTCATAGTCCCGCAGCCGCTGCATGGTGGCGTCCACGTGGATTGTTTTGTTTCGCAGCGAGACATGCTCCCACCGCAGGGCGCACAGTTCCCCGAGCCGCAGACCGGTGAGCAGCGCCAGGAGGATCCCGAATTTGCACGCGTCCATATCCCTTTGCAGATACGCGATCAAACGCCGCTGTTCATCGATGTCGAGGACGCGGGCTTCTTTTTTGGGCTCTTTGGGATAGGTGATCTCCACCGTGGGGAATGGTCCGGGGAACCGCGCGGCGGTATATTTCAGGATCGTATGCAGCACCGTGAGGATATCCCGGACGGTTTTAGCCGAAAGGCCCTCCTCCAGCAGCTCCCGTTTGAACCCCTCCACCAGCTGAGAAGTGATCCCCTGTGGGAAGCAGCCGCCCAGCTTGGGCAGGATGTGATTATTCAGAATCGTATCATATTTTATATATGTCGATTCTTTCACTTTTCCATTCTCCAGCCGCAGCCACTCCTCGCAGAAATACGCAAACCTGTGGCGGTTATTCGCCACAGG
This sequence comes from uncultured Muribaculaceae bacterium, assembly GCA_947625935.1. Lineage (GTDB taxonomy): Bacteria > Bacteroidota > Bacteroidia > Bacteroidales > Muribaculaceae > JAJPXC01. The sequence continues at coordinate 6,787 of CANQQE010000069.1, forward strand.
AATCGGCGCCCCCGCGAGTAAGGCGGCTTTGCATCGCGCCACTTTGTCCTTCGCCTCCTTGTAGGTCTTGCCGTAGCAGAACCCGTACCGGATTTTGCCGGAAAGCTCATAGCTCTTGATATATCGAGCCTCCCAGCGCCCGTCCTTCCGCCTGAAAATGTTTTCGCCTTTTCTTGCCATGAACGTGTACCTCCTTTGCTTTTTTGTATTGATTCCAGTCTCCGGCGCCGGGAGAGCCACCCGACTGCGCTTTTGACTGCGAATTGTTTTCACTGCTGCCTACCCGAGCGTCAAAAGCGTGTTTCCTATCAGCTCATCCTGGGATCATGGGAAGAACTGAAAGAGAGGTTTTTCAAAAATTTTACGGTCAGGTATTGAAATTGGCAATTTGATGCTGTATAATGAAAACCTAAGAAGAAAACTCTGCAAACTCTTTGTCTAAAATTGCGAGTCGCAGAGGGGCAAACTCTGCGACCAAATAAGGCCGTGCAGATTACCTTTTTTGGTTGGCATTTTTCGGCCCCGCCGCCCAGGCCAATATAGGGAAAACGTCACTCGGATTAAAGAATAACAGAAAAGCCGCCTTTTTTGGCGGCTTTTCCACGTTAAATCCTTTTTTCGGACGGGACTTGTCCACTTGATTGACGATGGCCCAACGCTGCTTTGAAGAAAACTTCATGACCGGGTTGGAGCGCAATCGCTTTTCCGCCGATCAAAAAGCATAGACAGCGGTCATACCTTTTTAGCATCTGCTGACTGGAGCTGGCGAAAAACCCAAAAACAAAAAAAGTCCTTCCTCTGGCTTTATCTGCCAGAGGAAGGACTCTTTGTGTTTCACGCAATATGCACGGCCTGTTCTGGGCGGGGGCTTGGCTTACTAAACTTGGATCCTTGTTGTGAGACTGGGATTCCTGTATTTCTCAAGGCCGGCGGGAAGGTCAAAAACAAGGAATATCGGGCCAGATGCCGCCATGTGCCGCCGCCAAACCGGCTCTGCCGCGGCTCAAACGGCAGGATCAGATCGCCCTTCGCGGCCTTGTCCAGGTGGACCCCATAATTCCTCCAGAATGGGATTGATCGCGGTCAGGACGCTTGAAAGGGAGATCTCATCCGCTAGGCCCTCCAAATAGGAAAGGGCTTCGGTGTATCCACCGCCGCTAGTCGTACAGGCAATCATCCAAAAATAAACTCTTTTATATCAACAAATAAAATATCACTGTTCAACCGCGGGTGTGTCGCACTGAATCGTCCGGCTCAATTCAATGGCTTCAAGCAGTGTGTCCCAAGAATCCAAATCATAGGAAGCATATACGGACACACAAACCGTTTCTTTATTGCTTGGGCAATCGAACGTTACCGCGGATTCAAAAGCAAAAGAGTTCTTCCGTGCGGAATCACGGAGCGTAATATCCCAAGCGGCGGTATTGGTGGAGCAAGACGCTTCAATATCGGTATCGACAATATCGCGCGTCCAGCTCCAAAAGCCACCGTCTGTAGGCAAAGCGCCACCCACATCAACAATATAACTTTTAGTATCTATTGTTCTATGTGGACCGTACGCGTCGATTGTGACACTGCTCGTTGAAGTTCCGATTGTTGCATACATTCCCTTGCCTTGATACTTTGAATCATATTTGGCGCCGCTCAAAATACAGCCGGGTATCCCACTGAAAGCCGCTTTTACAATATAATAATCACGGCCGCTGAAGTCTTGTACGGTAAACACTTCATAACACGCGTTCAGCTTTCCTTTGGGTTCTCGTATTGTCGCGATATCAATCCTTCCAATTGGCGCGGCGGATATTGATCCATCGTTTGGATCGGATTCCTGACGCGCTCGGATGGCGGAAATCGCGTCGTCAATTAGCTGATCTTGCAGCGGATTGTCGTTGGTCCCCACATTGATAATATAGATCCCATCGCGACCATTTCCGTAGTTATAATACAGCGTTGCGATATCTTTTCCCAAATCGCCGTGGGCATTGCTGCTGTTTAGATTGCTTTCCACTGAAAAAGGAAAACCAAGTTGTTCTTCAGAAATCTTCTTTTCTTCTCCATTATGAACAGCAACGACAATGCCGCCATCATTCATAAAGCTTCGTAATTGTTCTGGGTTATCATTTTCATCTGTGAGATACTGGACATTCCCTTCATCCCCGCTTGCGGTGATATCGGATGTGCCGGTCGGATCCACAAGGAGAAAACTTCTGATCATCAAATAGTCCGGAAGATCCTTTGGCAGCTGCAATTCATACGCCGTTTCAAAGCCCTGCTCGGTCAGCCGGGAGATGACCACCTTTCGGTCCTGGTACACATTCAAAACATAGACGTTGCCATCCGATTGAACGCTCACAAGGGAGCCGAAAAAGCTGTCTCGGGGCTCGCCGGGAGGGTCGGGCGTCCAAATGCTGTAAGCGTCCTGGAACACAAAGGGCATGGCGTATATTTCGATGTTTTCCGCGTCGGAGACCACAATGGCGTCCCCGTCTTCGACAAATGCGTAGACTTTTCCGTTTCTCGCGCACATGGGCGCGGAGGTAGAACCGCTGACCAAGCCAAAATCCGACGCCTCTTTGAGGTATTCCTTCACCAGCTTGCTGGAGACAAAGGCGTCCGCGTCCAGATCGTACACATTCACCAGGACGTCCAAAAAATGTGTTTCCTCTGTGTTGTCCCTGGTATAGCACATGACCCGGTACATCAGCCCATCCTTTACGATGGAGCGGCTGTAAGAAATATGGCCGTCGGACAAGCCGGGATCGGAAACGATATGAAGTCC
>CANQQE010000070.1 GCA_947625935.1 uncultured Muribaculaceae bacterium
TCAAATTCTTCATGTTTAGACTGGTAACACTGTACTCTTGACATCATCCCCGCCCACCGGGAAAATCCGCTGACCCAAAATTTTTTCGTGCTGCGCACATTTTTTTTACATTCTTTGGAATGAAGAATGTAAATGGTGACACTTATGTTAATTTAACCTTGTCTGACTTCTGTCCGACCTTTTTACCACAAACGCCCATAAATCTTTGATTTACAGGCGTTTATCTTGGTTTTTGCGGAGAGAGAGGGATTCGAACCCCCGGAGGTGTGACCCTCAACGGTTTTCAAGACCGCCGCAATCGACCACTCTGCCATCTCTCCTGATGGAATAACTATTTCGTTTTTCCGAGTGCAAAGTTAAGCGGTTTATTTGAACTGTGCAAATTTTCAGTTCGATATTTTATGCGATGCAGCAATTGCAAAACGATAATTTTCTAACCTTTAGCATTATAGGGGTCTCAAATAATTGTAGCGGGTAAGGTGGCGATGTATAGGGGTCATACTGTTTTCCCCATTTCGTAGGCTTCATTGTAGGCCGGTGTCGACTGGACTTCGCCTTTATGATATACCCCTTTTCCGTAAACTACGCCCATTTCCCGAGAGCCCGGGATGCAATCGGCCCATCCTCTCAGGCAGGCGAGGGTGGTGTCCATTGTGTGGGGCTCGTCTTCGGCGGCAGTCATTATGTAGTACATCTCTTTGTCGCATATGGTCTCGTATTTGGCTACAGCGCGATCAAATACCGTTTTCAGTTGAGCTGACACGGAGTACATGTAGACGGGTGACGCGAGAACAAGAACGTCGGCTTCGAGCAGCTTTGGCATCAGTGTGGCCATGTCGTCATTCTTGCAGCATTGTCCATCATGCGACTGGCAATAGTAGCAGGCCGAGCAGTAGCCTATATTATGGTCAGCCACAAAATATTTCTCAACTTCATTTCCCGCTTCAAGAGCGCCTTTCATGAATTGGTCGCATAGGGTGTCGGAGTTGCCCCCGTGGCGCGGGCTGCCTGATAGTATCAGAACTTTCTTTTTCATTGGTCAGGGTGTTTTTTTATTTTAATGTGAGATTAGCTTACGTCTTGTGTCTGTCACGAATGGTTGGCGACGTTCTTCCGATTGCGTTCGATTATTCTTGCGAATGATTCGGGAAGCCTGACGTTGTATAGGTCGTAGGCTCTGTCGAACAGGGGTGCGATTTGCTCGTCGGTGAATCCGGCGATTCCGCAGCCTATGCGGGTGACGTAGAATGTGGTTTGATCCCATTCGGTTGCAAGGTCTATGAATTGGTCGACGTAGGGCTTTATGGTGTCGACACCGCCTTGCATTGTCGGGATGGCGTAAGATTGGCCTTGCATCCCTACTCCCTGACCCATCTTGGCACCGAATTTTTGCAACGCCACTCTTGCCGCGCCGCCGCAGTGAAGCCCGGCGAGGTTGCTGCCAAAGACAAACACTTCGTCCTGTCCGAGGGTGGTGATATTATCAGGGGTATATTTGATGTTATCGTTCATACTGTTAATGATTTTATGAGAATGTCACTGTAAAATAAACTGTCTATTTGTCGTGCGCCGCATAACCGGGCAGGGTAGATATAGAATTTCGTTACTCATATTTTATTAATAGTTTTTGGCGGTTTGACATTATGGTGTCAAAGTTGTCTTGGCCCCGTTTGATGAGAAGGCAAAAGCGTCCTGCCCAGATCGGTAACCGAGTATTCCGTCCGTGGAGGGACGTCGGGGAACAGTTCACGACGGATTATGCCGTCGACGGCCAACTGGCGGAGAACCTGCGACAACACTTTCTCCGATACGAACGGGATGTCGCGGTATAGCTCGTTGAAGCGCACCGGCTCGTTCCCGGAAATCTTCATGAGAACGACCAACGCTCACTTATTGCCGAGCCATTCGAGCATCGGTGCGGCCTTGCAATATTCGTGTCTAATTTTTTTTGCCATATACGGTCATGCAAAACAGTCTGATAACGAGCGAAACAAACTTTTCGGTAAGGGCCAAACCTTCTGGTAAGTTGTTGCTTCAGCTCTGATAATCACCTAATTTTACGACGCAAAATTAACAAAAATAGAGAGATATGTCATACCCTAAACTACATTTTAGAGGAGTGCTAAACAACGGTAAGAAACAGTCGTATCGGCTATTAAAGCTACTTCCGGCAACGTTGTTTTAAGCGTCTGCGCAAAGGGTAAATTCGGTAATTAGATTCTCTTGATGAGTTTTGCGGGGACGCCACCGACGATAGTGTGCGGCTCCACATCTTTTGTAACTACCGCACCTGCGGCTATTATCGCGCCGTCGCCTATGGTCACACCCGGCGTTATGGTTACATTAGCTCCAATCCATACATCATTGCCGATATGTATTGGCTTGAATGTCATTGAACCGCGCCGCGCCGGGTCGGGGTCGTGATTTATCGTTGCCATGACGCAGTTGTGGCCTATCAGTGAACCGTTGCCGATAAAAATTCCTCCCTGATCCTGAAATTTGCAGCCCATGTTGATAAACACATTCCTGCCGATATGAAGATTCTTTCCGTAATCGGTATATATGGGAGGAAAAAGCCCTACCGAGCTGTCAATTTCAGAACCGGTGAGTTCCGACAATAATATTCTCAATTCGTCGGGCGTGTGATAACGGCCGTTGATTTCCATTGTGATGCGTATGGCATCCTGTGAGGCACGGTGCATGAATCTGTGCATCTCAGAGTCGTTTTCTACTATCCCGTGCTCCGCTATATAGGCGTTATATTCTTGAAATGTCATATCTGTTCAATTATTGGTATAGAATTCGTTTCTGAATGAGCTCGGACTTTTGCCCGTTACCCGCTTGAAGAGCCGTGTGAAATGCTGCGGATACTGAAAACCGAGATCGTAGGCTATGACACTTATGTCATGGTCTGTGGCGGCGAGGCGGCGTTTCGCTTCGGCTATGAGCCTCAATGATATGATTTCCTGTGGAGTGCTTCCCGTTTCCCGTTTTATAAGATCACCGAAATATCCGTATGAAAGATTAGCTTTCTCTGCAAAATACGACACCTTTGGAATCTCTGTCAGCACTTTCCCCTCGGAATATATCTCAGCCAACTCCTTTTCAAAATTGGCCACCACAGATGAGTTGACACAATGACGGGTTATAAACTGCCGGTCGTAGAATCGGCTAAGATACTCAAGCAGTACCTGTATATTCGCCGATATGAGGGCTGCGGAATGCGTGTCGACAGGATGTTCGACCTCCTCTCTGATTTTGTCGAGACAATCAGTGAATATGGCCCTCTCTTTCTCCGACAGATGCAACGCCTCTTTCTGAGAATAGCGGAAATAACCGAACGTGCTGATTTTGTCAGCAAGCGGTGTACCGTATATCAGGTCTGGATGAAACATCAGCCCGATCACATCCGGAGCAAGCGGCTCTCCGGTGCTGTCGACATCAATCACCTGACCCGGTGAAAAGCATACCACTGTGCCTTCTTGATAATCGTAATATTCACGCCCGTATTTCAACGTGCAGTTGATCCCATTTTTAAGATACAAGGCATAAACGCCATAGTCCATTCTCAGCCTGTCTTTGCGCTTTGTCGCTTTCTTCAGGTCAATGACCGTCACGAGCGGGTGATACGTCGTAAGCCCGTATATGCGATTATAGGCGTCAATGGAGTCTAATCTAATGATTTCTATATCTTTCATGCCGCAAATTTAACCATTAAAACCCTAACTTATATCGTCATCATGAATAATGGTAGGCTTCGCCATAATAGTGGTAAGCACGCCGGCTTGACTATATGTAATTTTGCACTTGTAAAAACATCTTCAACAACATGGAAAGACTTCAACTCTTAAATACGCACCGCATAATCACAGCGACAGTTTTTAGTATAATGACATTCATTCCGATTATGGCACAACAGAAAATAGTTCAGACGGCGGGTCGCCAGCAGCTTGGCGACTTTGCCCCGGAGTTCGCCCACCTCAACGACGACATCCTTTTCGGCGAGGTGTGGAGCCGCAACGACCTCCTTTCGCTGCGCGACCGCAGCCTCGTGACAATTACATCGCTCATCTCTCAGGACATCACCGACAATTCGCTCAAATATCACCTCGCGACGGCGAAGCAAAACGGCATAACACGCACCGAGATAGCCGAAATCATAACCCACATAGCCTTTTACGCAGGTTGGCCGAAGGCGTGGGCGGCGTTCAACCTCGCCAAAGAGGTGTGGAACGACGACATCAAGGGGGAGGACGCCAAAGCTGCATTTGCCCGCACGATGATTTTCCCTATAGGCGAACCGAACACGGCATACGCCAGGTATTTCACCGGCAATAGCTATCTCGCACCGATATCCACCGGACAGATACCGTTCTTCAACGTCACTTTCGAGCCGGGTTGCCGCAACAACTGGCATATACACAAAGCTGATAAAGGTGGAGGGCAGATGCTTGTAGGAGTAGCCGGACGGGGATGGTATCAGGAGGAAGGCAAACCCGCAGTGGAGATACTCCCCGGTACCGTAGTCCACATCCCCGCCAACGTGAAGCACTGGCACGGAGCTACAAGGGACTCATGGTTCGCTCACCTCGCCTTTGAAGTACCGGGCGAAAAGACCGAAACGGAATGGCTCGGTCCTGTCAATGACGAGGAATACAATAAACTTGAATCAAAATGAACAGACGGATATATACCTTAGTGATGATTAGTGCGATAATCTTCAACTCATACGCTCAAAACAATAATGCTCAAAATATGAACAATCCAAACACCGACAAGTCCCTTGCGACCATTGAGCAACTGCAACTGACGCAGGACTGGGACAAGACATTCCCCAAAAGCGAGAAAGTCGACCACCATAAGGTGACATTTGTCAACCGCTATGGCGTGACTCTTGCCGCAGACATGTATAAACCTAAAAATGCCGAAGGAAAACTGCCGGCAATCGCCATAAGCGGCCCGTTCGGAGCAGTTAAAGAACAGTCGAGCGGTCTGTATGCCCAACAGCTTGCAGAGCGCGGATTTCTGACTATAGCCTTCGACCCCTCTTTTACCGGTGAGAGCGGAGGTATGCCTCGCCGCGTAGCCTCGCCCGACATCAACACCGAGGACTTCTCGGCTGCCGTTGATTTCCTTTCGGGTCAGCCTGATCTGGATGCCGACCGCATAGGCATACTCGGCATCTGCGGCTTCGGAGGTTTCGCCATCAGTGCCGCAGCCAATGACACAAGAATAAAAGCCACGGTAGCCTCAACGATGTACGACATGTGCCGCGTGACTGCCAACGGATACAATGATGCCGACGACAATGCCGATGCCCGGTACAAAGCAAAGGAAGCCATGAACGCCCAACGGACGGAAGATTACCGCACCGGCTCTTATCGGCGCACGGGCGGCGTGGTGGATCCGCTGCCGGATGATGCTCCGCAGTTCGTAAAGGAATACTATGCCTATTACAAGACGCCGCGAGGCTATCATGTGCGCTCAGGCAACTCCACAGACGGGTGGAATGTTTCTTCCGCATTGCCGTTCATCAATTTCACACTGCTTGACCGGGCCGGAGAGATACGCAACGCAGTGATGGTGGTTCATGGTGAAAATGCCCACTCCCGATATTTCGGCGAAGACGCTTTCAAGAAACTGCGCGGTGACAACAAGCAGCTTCTGATCGTTGCCGACGCCAACCACTGTGACCTTTATGATAATCTTGAAAAGATACCATTCGACCAGATTGCCGAGTTCTTTACTACGCAGATGAAGTAAGCCGCTGGAACTATTTGGCAATAAGTGTATTAGAGGCGTTTTAGGCACTATTTAGGCACTAAAACGATATTTGAAATCTTAGTGCCTTGTTAGTGCCTGAACTATGTCTGGAGAGGTCGTATCTAAGTCTTATATCAGTCCTCAATCCGATAGGATTAGACATAATAAAACCTCGGAACTACTTGATAGTCCGAGGTTTATTTGCGAACAAAACGGCCAAAGGCCGATAAGTCTCGATTTTTCCGATTTGGTTCGGTAATTGCCGCAGGCGCTTTGCCTCGGCAAAGAACTAACAGTGGAGATGGAGGGACTTGTTCCTTATGCTCCAAATGTACATATATCAACGAGTTGCAATTGGTTAGCATTCGTGTGTAGCGAATTTGCAACCTAAATTTCTATATCCTCACGCAGCCGCTCGCCGCGTGACCCAAAGGGATTCTAAGGGTATTGCAAAGTTAATGCTTTTTCCGCTGATATTCAAGTCCGAGGGTTCATTTTAGAAAATTTTATGACCGGTTGTTAAAAACGATGTATCCGTTTTCAGACATTTCTCCAACGGTTGATGCGCTCCCTGATTTCAGCCTTCGGGAGTCGGGCGTTGATGGCGAATAATTCTTCAAGTCGGTCTGCTGCCATTGATGTCGATATGATGTCATGCCTGACCAATTCATCGAATATAAAGAGGATGCCATGCACCTCGATTGACTGTTCTTCGGCATAGCGTCTAAGCCGTCGGTCGCCCGTCAACATTGGTACGTTATGTTTTCTTGCGAAATAGCATACCGAGCAATCGGGTATGGAGAGATTGCCGGAAACTGACGAGTGTTCCTCAACAATTTCAATCAATTCATCAGCAGTGAATCCATCGACGGATATTTCCCCTCGGGCAACAAGTTCATCAAAAATTCTTCGCTGGTCGGCATCTGCAATTTCCGCCACCACTAAATCCACAGTGTGAATTTCGTATGGCAGCCTGCACATTTCTTCCAATAGACCTACCGAATGGAGGTCAATGAAGATATTTGTATCGTTGACTAATATCTTCATCGTTTATACAAGCTGGAGTTGTGATCTCACTCTGTCAACAGAGGTGTTGAGAAGCGATGCCGCCTTCGACAGCGAGATAATCTCATCGGCAACCGCGCGATATACCATCCTCACAAATCGGCCTGACGTCTCCGAGATAAAAAGCGATTTCTCGACTATCGCGTTGAAATCCGGGAAGAGCTTTTTCTTTTTAAGGTATCCCTCATATCTTCTTCCGGTTATCACTCCGAGTTCTTTCAGGGACAACATAATGGTATCTATCGAAGCGCCATACTGTTTCTGAATATCGCTTAATTCAGCCAATGATATGTCATGGCGCGTATTGCCGAGGCGCCCTTTCAGCACCGATGACGGCACCAGCATTTCCGAGGCAAACACATTGCAGAGGCGTTCAATCTCTTTTACATCGCATCCTGCGGGAAGCCCGATAATAAGATGTCCGAGTTCATGGAGCAGCGTAAAACGCTTCTCCTCCGAAGGCAGATTCCTGTTTACGACAATCACAGGTATGCTGTCGTTGGCATAACCGCTTAGACCTCCAAACGACTTGTTTTCAGAGATCTCGATAATCTTTATGCCGTTATCTTCAAATACCTCTATCACGTTTGAAATACCGTCAAGTCCAAGTCCGAGTTTAGATCGCACCTCACCGGCATATCTCCTCACATCGTCAGCATTCTCCACTTCTCTTTTTTCAAGGGTGAAATCAGTTCTGATTCCGCATAATTCCTCGATTTCGAGGTATCTTTCCAATTCCTCCCTGACTTTTTCGCGTATTGATGAGACTGTACGTTCAGATACTCCGGCCTTCTTGTTGAACATTATCCTGTCAACGGCAACGGTAAACGGACGGAAGAAATAATCCGGTTTCACTCCCAACGCCATGCTGAAGGCTATCAGCATCCGGCTGTCAGGCATGGTCTGTCCTTTCTCGTACTTGTTTATGGCCTGACGGGATACAGCGGGCTGAACCTGTTTTCCAAGTTCATCCATCGTAAGCCCTTTGATAAGGCGCGCTTGATTGAGCCGACGCCCGAATATGTTGTCTGAGTCTTTAGTCATATTGGATAATCTTTTTAGTTGACAAAGTTACAAAATATTTCTCACCTGTAAACCATACAAGAGCATAAAAAGTTTAGATAATCCGTCAAGGTGGGCGGCAAGAGGTTGAGCGGACTGCCGTGTTTGCGGCGTGATGCCGTCGGAAGGTGACGGTGGACGAGCCACTGACACCTTCCGACCGCAATGCGCCTACGGGCAACTGCGGAACACCGAGAACCGGCAACGCCTCCGAGGATTGGCAACGGCTTCGATGATGCCACCTCTGAGACTTATTGCCGTTCCTCCGTGTTCTTTATCGCCGTTGCCGGATAAGGACTTTTACGACCGCACGGCCACTTGCCGCTTGTTTCAGCAGTCCACGTGTCGAGACTGTGATAAACCGACTTCCTGCGTCGCCGGATTATCACAGACTCGCCCTGCCGGGACTGGGCAGTCCCATTTTATTATTGAGAACGATTAGATTTTGTCGGGCATATTAGATTCCGAAATATTCCGCCGCAAGATACTCCGGCACCCAAAACTTCAAGCTTCTGGCCTCCGGCCAGATCTGAAAAATCCGGTACGTCTGTATTTGTCGCATTAACGGCCTCGAAATTTTCCTCTGATTATACCCCGTATCTCGCCGATTTTCGCATACCTTTGCATATGCATAAGTTATCCTATATATTATACATAGCCGCATTACTTGCTTTTTCAAGTTGTACCGCGTTCAAATCAATTAAATGTGGTGCGCCATCGGCCGACACATATCTAAATTTCGCCGTTGATACTATTACAACCAATGATACAATTACACAAGTCTTAATTTCATCAGATAAACATGACCGTTATTTTGAGGATTCAAAATTTTCCGGCGGTCGTTTTAACAGCGAAACAATTGGTGAATATTTTTCGCGAGTTCGTGGAAATGGGGCTTTGCTTATTGTACGCAATGACACCATATTGCTTGAACAATACTATGGTAATTTTTCACCGCTATCCCAATCTAACATTTTTTCTATTTCAAAGGCTATCACATCGTTGCTGTGTGGCGTAGCTGTTGATGAGGGTTATATTTCCATTTCGGCTCCCATCACCGAATATATCCCGGAGCTTAATGAAGCAGACCCATTGTTTAAGCGGCTCACTATAGAACATCTTCTTGATATGCGCACAGGGCTTGATTTTGAGGAAAATTACGGTTGGAATCCTTTCTCAAAAATGGCAAAATT
>CANQQE010000071.1 GCA_947625935.1 uncultured Muribaculaceae bacterium
AACAAGAGCTTTGATGCGAAGGAACTCACGGTTCACGCGACGGATAAGGATCTGGACAGCGTGGATGTCACGCTCAAGTTGAAGGAGGACTTCAATCCTGGCATCACGCCGGATCCTGAACCTGGCAAGGACCCCGAACCGTATAAACCTGGTATGACAGTGGGTTCGATCGTGGTGGACGAAGGCACTCAGCCTGAAGGTGCTACCGATAATGTTGCTGATGCTGATGGGCATACAGGTCACGCCAAGATGGGCGATGACACTCATCATACGGGCAGCTTCCGAGTGGAACTGCACGGCGAAGACGGCACTGTTACGCTGAAGGACGGCAATGGCCACACGGTCACGCTGACTGTAGAAGGCAGTAGCGCTCATGTTCCTGAAGTTCCTGAAGGAACCCGAGGCCACCTGAACGTACAAGGCGTGGATGTGACCATCACGGGCATGGACTATAACGAAGAAGACGATTCGTGGACGGTTCACTACAAGTACCAGATGGATGCTCGTCAGGATCATTTGGAAAATGACACGACCCTGTCTGGCGACATCGATATCACCGTTAATGACGGCGAAGCGGAAGCAAAAGGCAAACTGCATGTGGAAGTCCACGACGATGTGCCGGAGGCAGGAACACCTCAGTCCGAACAAACGCCTGAGACAAACGACACGAGCGACAGCACACTGTCGGGGACGTTCAGTGTGGACTTCGGAGCGGACGGTCCTGCTGAGCATCCGTTCAGCATAGGCGACAAAGAACTCGAACAGGCAGCCGATGGCTCGTATACATACACGGATGAAGCCGGAAACAAACTGACCATTACGAAAGGTGAAACCGAGGGGACGTACAACTACGAGTACACGCCGGCCGAACCGAACAAGAGCTTTGATGCGAAGGAACTCACGGTTCACGCGACGGATAAGGATCTGGACAGCGTGGATGTCACGCTCAATGTAAAGGAGAACTTCGATCCTAGTCTTACCCCGGAAGACCCCACGCCTGAAACAGGCGCTGAGGCTGCTGGTGAGAACAATATCGTGGTGGACGAAGGTCATCAGCAGGAACATGGGACTGATCACTGGCATGGTCAGAAGGGCGAAGGCAGCTTCAAGGCAGACCTGCACGGCGAGAAGGGCACGATCACACTGACTGACGAGGAAGGCAACACGGTCACGCTGGATGTTAAGGAAGACGGCAGCTATACCCTGAGGAGCGGCAGCCACGACAGTCTGACGGTCAACGGAGTGACAGTCACATTTGATGCTACAGGCAACATAAGCGAAGGTGTGAAGTACAGTTACGCTTTGGACGAGGAACATCCGGCACGGACTCACGGTCCGGATGGAGACGCTACGGATGCGACACTGTCTGGCAACATTCACATCGTTGTTGAGGACAGCGATAAAGCGACGGATGAGGGCGATCTGACCGTAGAAGTCCACGATGATGTGCCGGTGGCGGGAGAGCTTCAGTTTGACACGGATTCCAAGTTCTTGCCGGATAAGGATCAGGCCGCGGTATACGACGATACGGAGAACGAAGTAAAGGTTGAGAATCCCAACGACCACACGGGCAACGTCACGCTCACGGGCAAGGTGGACGGTCTGAACTTCGGTGCCGACGGTGCGCAGAGTGTCGATATCGTGATCGATGGGCGGACGTTCCACGGAGAACCCGATCCTGAAAAACCGGGTGAGTGGACGTGGAAAGAAACAACCGACGGCGGTTCTTCTGACGCGCCCAACATCACCTTCGATCCCAAAACTGGCGAATTCAGCGTCACGCTGCCCGCTAGGGACGTCGAGCGCTTCTCACACGTCAATGATAAAGGTGAGGAGCTGAAAGACGAAGACCATGCCATCCACTTCACCGTCACGGTGACGGACGGTGATGGCGATACGGCGACCGCACAAGGCAACTTGTATCCTCCGCGGGCTGACAATGACCATTTCAATATGGATACGGACGCCCATACCGATTTCCATGTCCATGTCCAGACCGGCGACACGCTGGTGCATGTCAATGGCAAGGTGGTCGATACGCAGTCCGGTGGGCGCTTGTCGGGGCATGTCTTCAATGAGCAAAGGAGGGTTGAGTCCCACCAAAATTGGAAAATCTGGGTGGATAACGTGGAAGGGGAGTATAACACGGAAACAGAAGAGTGGACGTTCGATCTTCCCCAGGGCAAGCTGACCCTGAAATACGATCAGACTGATAACAACGGCAAGGGCAGCTATGAGTTCAATTTTACCCCAAACGAGAGGGAGACCTCGGGAGACCTAACGTTCAACTGTACTGTGAAGAATGACAACGGTCACGACGTTGGAGGGTTTTCCGATGGCACGGATAACGTGTACTGGAGTCCCGGTGATGTCGATACGCATAGCGATAACAATGAGGGGGGATTCTGGGGCAAAGGCCGCAACCATAACTTGATGGAAGCGACTGAGTATGAGAACTTCGCTAGTTTCTATGAAAAAGATCATTTGGGTAACGGGGGCTATACGGCTCAGCCCAAGATTGTTGACAAGGTGGAATCTTCGGATGAATTCTTCGGTCAGTTTTTCAGGGGAGCCGATGACAAGCCTCTGACGAAGGATCAGGTGTTCAACGAACACAGCCGCAACGTGCTGGACTTCGATCTCGACAGTGTCGATCCGAGCGAACTGCTCGATGCGCTGGAAGCGGCGGCACGAGACGCCCGAGCCTCAGGCAAGATTCTGCACGTCTTTTCCTCTTCCGGCGAGAACCGTGAACTGGTGCTGGACGATGATTTGGAAATGTTCGATGGCACGTTTGACGGACATGCTGAAAAGGGACTGACCGCCGTCTTTGATTGCGATCTCAAACTGAAGGGCCGTGATCATGACCTCAAATTCGAAGGCTTCCTTTATGTAGATGGTAACGTTGAAGTGGAGGACGGCGATATCAGAGTGAGCGGCGGTCTGGCCGTGAACGGCAATCTGACTTATGGCGGCACACTCAACGCCTACTGGACAGCGGATGATAAAGGCTTGCTGGACGACGTCAACGTTGGTTATAACGGCTACACGGTCACGTTTGACCAGCTGCTTGAAAATGACACCGACCGCGAGAGCGATGGCACGTTGCATATTGTTGACAGGTCCATCACATGGGATAAGTCAGTTGATGATGATTGGGACATCGATGTGGACTACCAGAATGGCACGGTCACACTTACGCCGAAGCCCGACCATCTCCCCAAGTCGCACCCGAAATTCTCCTATACGGTGGAAGACGAGCACGGTCTGCGGGACGATGCAGAGGTCACTTTCGATGCATTCAACCGTGTGGACGGCGAGGGTGGTACGCTCGAACATCCGGTGAAAGGCTCGGGTGTCCACGATATCGTCACATCGAACTCGGAAGGCGACCCAGAAGTCCACAAAGAGATACACGATTACAATATCGGTATCGTGCTGGATGCGTCCTCATCTATGGAACCCAAAGCCCAAGGAACATTCGAGCATCATTGGACTGTCAACGACCATACGTTGAATGACGCTAATGCTAAGAAAGGATTGTTCACGGATCGTCTTGGTACTGAGAAATCTCAAGGCAGTCTTAAGGTCACGGTTGATGGCAAGGAGTATTACTGGGATGAAGATCCTCACAACAGTGGTAAGGAACTTAAGTTCAACAGTAATGACGGAGATAGTCTGACACTTCTGGATAATGACGGTGACGGACAGTTCGAAAGCTGGAAATGGAAGCCATCCGAGAATAACCGTGATCATTCCGGTGATGTCACTGTCCAGATTGAGGATACCGAAAATGGCATCACGGAATCAGATAGTGGACACTGGCGCGACCGGACGGATATTCTTAAGGATGCCATCCAGCATCTGCTTGAACAGCTTTCCGAGTATCCGGGAGACATCCACCTCTATGTTGGGCAGTTCAACAGTGATGGAGAAATACTCTGGACAGGTACGCTTGATCAACTGAGAAGTGAGCTGTTAGAGAATCCAGATGGTCTGCTCTCCTTTTTGGAGAAAGGCTATAAAAACGCTAGTGGCACGCACTACAATGAGGGCTTCCAGGATGTACTCGAATGGTTTAAGGGTGAGATTGCTGATAAGGAACCACCGCTACATGGCGGCAGCGTTGAAAACCATGTTTATTTCCTGACGGATGGTTCCCCGAATTCTTCAGAATGGAAGGATGGAGAGAGCATACCGCATCCCGAATGGAAAGGTCTGAAAGATTTGCAAGCCCTGAAAGATGCGGGCGTGGAAGTTCACGCCGTGGGTGTTGGCGGCGGCATCAGCAAGGATACGCTGGACAAGTACGACAGCAACGGAAACGCCATCATCGTGCCGGACGACGGCGACCTGGATGCTGCGCTGAAGTCGATCACTGAGTCCATCATCGACTTCATCCCCACCGCGGATGTGGTGGTCGGCGGCGATGGAGACGACGTGATCTTCGGCGATGCCATCGGTGACATCTATGAAAAACTTGCAGAGCTGGTGCAGCAACATGAACTGTCGGGAGAGTGGCCAGCCAGTGCCGCAGGTTGGAACGCCGTGCTGGCCGCTCAGTTCATCAGCGAGCATCCTGAGTGGCTCGACCGCTCCTACGACAGCTATACCTACAAGGACAAAAATGGCAACACACAGAAGTTTGCGTATGACAAGGGCGACGTCCTGTTCGGCGGCAGCGGTGATGACATCGTGTACGGGCAGGGCGGCAACGACATCCTGTTCGGTGATGGATCCTTTGATGGAGAGAACTACGGAACGCTGGGCGAGCTGGCCGGACTGCTTAACAATGAAAAAGTTGAGGATCTTGTCGAGAGCCTGAACGGAGAGCAGAACAAGCCGCTTAGTGATGGCAACTGGGGCCAAGGCGCTGCTTCCGGCATGGAAATGAACAGACTCGAAGACATTGCCGACACATTGGAAACGGTTGAAGACAAGACCAATGACGGCGACGATCTGCTCTTCGGCGGCAACGGCGATGACCTGCTTATCGGCGGTGCGGGTAATGACAAGCTCTTCGGCGGCGATGGAGACGACATACTCTTCGGCGGTTCCGGAGACGACTACCTCGACGGTGGCGATGGAGCCGACATACTCTTCGGCGGTTCAGGTAATGATTCCCTCTTCGGCGGTTCGGGTAATGACTATCTGAACGGCGGCCTTGGTAGAGATTCCCTCGACGGCGGTTCCGGCAACGACCTCTTCGTGTACGATGCGAGCGACTACGCTGTGTTCGGCGGCGGTGGCATCGATGTGCTGCTGGGTGGTGCTGATGCCGACAATTCCAACGTTACAACGTTGGATAAGTTGAAGGGCAGCAATGGCGAAAATGGTATGCCGCATGTCGAGGGGGTGGAAGTTTTCCTGAAGAGTACTGACGGCAGCAACTTCAACTTTGAAGACCTGACCAGCATGAGCGACTTGGAGAAAGCCGGTATCTACGTGGAAGACGACAAGCTGACCTTTGGCGATGACTGGAAGTTTGATCCAGGAAATAAACACTTCGCCACGAATGATACGCTGGGGCTGTCTGTTGAGGTGTCCTCCGATATGGTTCAGCAGGAAAATTCGAACGTCTTCCTGTTGCAGAACGGTATGGCATAACCCAACGGCGCAGCATCCTGCAAACTCCCGGGCGGCGTTCCCGCGCCGCCCGGAATGTCCCTTCTGAATGGGGGGATGAAATCTTCAACCAGGAAACAGTCCGCAGGGACTGACCGAATCCGGGGTCACCGGAAAGGCGGTGTGGGGCTTTACTGAGAGAGAAAGGCCCGATCCTGCCCACACGGTGACATCCGCCCTGCCGTCAAAGCGGCTTTGTCCACAGAGGAGCGTTTGACTCCGCTCCTTTCGCCTGGCGGCAGGGCGCAGCCGGCGTTCTGAACGGTGCACTGCTGTTCGGAACGCCCTTGACTTTCTGACGATTTGAGCGGAACAGAGGCATGGCTTCCCAGCCTGCCTGTTCCGGCGCTGGTTCCGGCATCAGTTTCGACCTCCCGGGGAGTTTTATGCGCATCCTTTTCATCAACAACAGTTTTCCCGGGCAGTTCGAGGCTCTGGCCGGATACCTTGCCTCGCGGCCGGAAAACACCGTCTTTTTCGCCTCCAGCTACGGACGGCGCGATTTCTCCATGAAAGGGGTTCGCCGCATTTTGCTCAAGGCTGCGCATGACCGCATGGCAAAGGGCAGGGAGGAACTCGTCCGCCAATGGACATGGCTCGTCAATGTGGGGCGGGAGGCGCAGCGCGCGTTCCTGTCGCTTGGAAAATCCGGCTTTGCGCCGGACATGGTGCTGTTCAGCGGCGGCTGCGGCGAGAGCTTTTTTGTGCAGGACGCATTTCCCGCTTCGTTTCGCGCGGCCTATCTGGAGCTGGACAGGACTGCGGAAGAGGGGCGGGCTGACGAGAAACGCTCCCTTGCCTTTCTGGCTCAGGGCATGGCGCTCCTGCATGGCCATGCCGCCTTTGTCCTTTCCGGCGATGCCCGCTGCCTGCCGGAATTTCTCCGGCCTTCTGCCGGCGTGATACCGCCGTTTGCCGATGTTGATTTCTTCCGGCCGGAGAGTGCGGGAGCTTTCTCTTGTGACGGCGTATGCTTTTCCCGGAAGATGGAACTCGTTTCCATTGACCTCAAGGGCCTGCCCGAGACGGATCCCCTGCCTGCTGTGCTTTCGCGCCTTCTCAAGGAACGGCAGGACTGCCATATCCTGCTGAACCGCTGGGGCGAGGTCGGCCCGCGGCTTGAAATGTTTGCAGAGCTTCTCCGCTCCTGGCCGGGCAGAGTGCATCTGCGGACCATGCTGAACCGGACGGAATACCGGGATATGCTGGCCGCGTCCACGGTGCGTATCATCCCGGCACCTGTCAGCCGCACACGCGATCTTCTGGAAGCGCTGAGCTGCGAGACGCTGCTTCTGGCACGCCCTTCAGCCGCGGCGGGAGCGGCGCTTCTCCCCGGCAGGACCATGCTGGCATGGCCGGAAGGCGCGGAAGAGCAGCTTTGCCTTCTGCATACCGCCCTGAACGGCGGGCAGGAGCTGGACGCCATGCGCCGCATGGGGCGTGAGGCCGTGAAGCGGGAACACGCGCAGGACGTGATCCTGCCGCGTCACGAGACTGAACTTCTGAGCGCGTACCAGCGCTGGAAAGCCGCAGCGCATCCGTCTTGCTGAACGGCGCTTTTTACGCACCTGTTCCGGTGTCCTTGCTGAATTTCTGAGTTGAATTTCTGAGTTGAATTTCTGAGTTGTTCTTGCGCGGGGCGAGTTGACATTCTGGTACGCTTTTGGTTCAGGGCAGCGCAGGGCACTCTGAAGAATAGTCCCCTTGCCTTGCCGGAGTTCCTTGTTGCATCTGGTGTTCCAATCCCGAATCGCAGAAAAGAGAGCCGGAAATAGGCTGGAGGGGAAAAAGTGCATAGGCTGCGGCAGCTGTCTGAAAAAGTGCGAGCAAGGAATGGTACGCACATACCCCTGGCACGCAGGGTGGCTGGATTGAAGCGGGGAGTCAGAGGTTCAGGGCTATGGAAACAGCCGGCAGACGCATTCTGAACAAGGAAAGTCTGGCCGGGGAGCTGAAAGAACCCTCTGTGTGAGTGTGTGACTCAGGATTTCAAAGAACAGAAGCTGTGCTGGACAGCAGTAGCTGCCAGTCTCTGCGAGAGTAAAGGATTCTGAGGATATATACCTTGTGGTCAGAAGTATTGACGACATAGAACACAAGATAATTATCAACAGGAAAAAAACGAACGCCTTGCTCCCGTAAGCAGCCATCAGGCACCAGAGCATATCGCTCGGGAAATTGTGCAAGGTCAAACACCGCCTGTTTAATCCGTGTCTGCTGTCTGCGTGAAGTTTCTGCTCCAGCCAGATGCAAGCGAATGTACCGCGAGAGTTCTCTCAAGTCGGCAAAGACTTTTTCCGTCAGAACGATAGAAAACGTATCCATCAGTTTTCCTGTTCCAGCTCGGAGAACGCATCTTCAGCCGAGAGCGTTCTTCCGGCCTTCATGTCCTGCAAACCCTGGTCGATTTCTGCGCGGAGAGCATGGATACTCACCAAACGTTCATACGTCTCAATACTCATGACTGCGAGGTCGCCCACACCGTTTTTCGTGATAAAAACAGGTGCCTGGGTATCGTGGCAATAGGTTGAAATATCGGAATATTTATTCCGAAGGTCGGAACTTGGTCTGATTGCGGGCATATCTGCTCCTTTGCTGGTATCAAAATACTATCAAAATTCAGATATACCCGCAAGTCCCTCAATCCTTCAACCCCGCTCTGCTCCATAAGAGGAACAGGGCGTTGGCTTTTTTGGTGTTTTGCCAAGACCTGGATAGACTTTGGGGCTGTCCTAGCTAAGAAAAAAGAGCTAGGACAGCCCCTAGATTTTTCCTCTATAGGTTGGAAATACGGTTGGAAAAAGAAAAGGGGTTATAGGCACATCACCTGTAACCCCTTGAAAGAGTATGTGGAGCGGGCAACGGGATTCGAACCCGCAACCTTCAGTTTGGGAAGCTGACGATAATAGTTTTCCTTGTTTTTCATTAATTTTTATTTATCTGAAAATTTAGATAGTTATAAGATGTCACCTTGCTTTGTTTTCATATGACGGTATAGATTTCCCCATTATAGGAATGAACACATTTCCGGTCACAACACGGATGTCGAGAGCGCAGGCATGTTATTTTTTCGAAAAGGCTCTGTTATAATTAGGAGTTGACACTTTCTATAAGTTTATGTTATTTAAGGCTTAACGAAAGCAAAGGAGT
>CANQQE010000072.1 GCA_947625935.1 uncultured Muribaculaceae bacterium
ACGGTGAAGATCTTGGAGGCCTTGTAGTTGGTCTCCAGGTCCCAGCAGTACGCCTCCACGGTTGACTCCGTGGCGGTCTGGTCGAGAACGGTGAACCCGGAGCGGGAGTTGCCCCAGTGGCGGATGAGGACCCGCGCCAGGTTGATGGAGGGACCGGTGACGGTGGTCCCTCCGCGCGGATAGGAATAGATGGCCTTCTCGGCCAGGTTGTAGCGTCCGCAGTCGGTCATGATGCGGTCGTAGACGGTCAGGGGATCTCTGGGGGCATTCTTGGCCGCGTACATGGCCATCATGACCTCGTTGGCCTCGCGGGAGGTGGCGATGTCGGAGCCAACCGACTTGGCAGGTTCCTTCGGCTTCTGGAACTCGGCGATTTCGTAGCTTTCCATGTTCTCCTCCTTACTGGTACTGGTACCCGTTGGCCTTCATCCACTCGCGGAGAGCGATGAGGCGGGCTTTGGTGTCCGTGACGGTAAAGGTGATCTCGATCAGCTCTTCCGGTTCCTGCTCCTGGACGGGAGCCAGGAGAGCGTCCACGACCTCAGCGGTGCGGTCTTCTGCTTCCACGATGGGCTTCCGGGCATCCAGGGAGCCAGCTGCCTGGACTACCTTCCATTCGCGTTCCTTGCAGATGGTGATGGCCTCGGCCAGGCTGTGGCCGTTGCGGTACTCGGCCATGACTTCGGCAGCGTTGTCCAGCTGGGCGATGGAGGTCACATCGGCGGCAACCCCTTCCACATAGGCCTTCAGTTGCTTCATCAGCTTCGTGGGGGTCTTGGCTCTGGCGGAGACCAGATCAATCCGGAAGTCAGGCACCTTATCGAACTCCAGCCAGTCCACGTGGTTGGCAACCTTCAGTTCATCAAAGTAGGACCGGAGTCTGGCCTCGCAGTCCGCCTTGATGACTCCCTCCATCTCTCCGATGCGGGTCTTCATGTAGGTGTCCGCTTCGCCGATCGGGTCGGCGATGCATTCCTTGTAGGCCTCCTCGAATTGCTCATAGGGAGCCATGACCTGGCCTTTGATTTCCTTCCGCACGGTCTCAGCCTCCCGGAACCACCGGGAGAGCTGGGCCCGCTTTGCGCGGATGTCCACGATGGACTCCGCTGTGTCCGCCATGTCTTTACATTCCTTGACGGCATCCAGGATCTGAAGGCGGACCGCCTGCATGTTCTCCACGATGACGGGCAGTTGTTCCAGCCTGGCGATGGTTTGGATTTCGTCCATGATTACCTCCAATGGTCTGAGTTGGTCAGGACAGCGGTCGCATAGGACCGGCTGCCGTTATCGTACCCGACGTTGTAGGCGGTCAGAGCCGCCTGGACGTCGCCGTGGTACTTGTCAATCAGGGTCCGAAGGATGGCGCACCCTGTCCGGAAGTTGTCCTCCGGAACCATCAGGTCAGTGGCGCCGATGTCATTCATCAGGTGGTGCCACCATTGACGCTGGATCTGCATGTAGCCCTGGCTCTGGCCGTGGTCTCCGCTGATGTTGCGGAAATCGGTTTCCCGTTCAATGAGGCCCAGAGCGATATCCGGGCTGATCCGGAACTCCCGGCAGGCTCCCAGGAGGGAATGCTGTTCCTCCGGAGCCAGGGGAACGTTGGGGTTGTAGTCGTCGATGATGGAAGTGGCAACCGGCTTCTCGCTGAGCGGCTGGGGGAGAAGGGTAGCGGGCTCGCTGACGCCAGCCTGATGGTTGGCCTCCGTGATCTGGTTCTGTTCGTTGATGATGCGGTCCACGACTTCCTGCCGGGCAGCTGCTCCGTCGGCTACGATGCCGAACACGATGCCCAGGATGATCGTCAGGATCAGGAGATCCGGCCGCTGGGCGGCTTTCTGTAAACGGTTCATGGTTCCTCCTTACACAAACCCGCGCTGTGTGATCAGAACGCGGGCCACTTCGTCGGTGTCGTACTTGATGCGGGTTCCTACGCGGATCCCCACATTGTTTTCCTTGCCCCACCTGGCGGCTGTCTCCCAGCAGCAGCCCAGCTCATGTTTCAGCTGGGTGCCACTCATAAGGCCTCCGTACATCTCTCGGAGGGACTTCCGCTTAAGGCGGATTTCTTCCGAAATGTTCATCTTGCTTTTTCCGGGTTCTGGTGGTAGAATGAAACCCGGGCCAGAACCCACGGCCTCCTTTCTCTTTTCAGTTTTCATAATCTCACTCCTTCGTCCCCCAGTCAGGTCGCGCTGACTGGGGGACGCCCTATTTCAGTCAAAGCTCAACTGCCTGTCGAAGCGGAGGCGCTTGTTGTAGAGCTTGACGAAAACCTTCGCGTACTTCACACCGTTCCCGCCTCCGTTGGCCTTGGCATCCCTCTTGATGTCCGACGGAGGCACTTCCCTCAACATCTTGGAGAGCCTGGCCTTATCGTACTTCTGCTGGAAGCGGCAGACGAACTCGGTCATGCCTGCGATGAAAGGTCCTGTAAGGGTATTGTAGTCCCCTCCCCAAGCGGCGACCAGGTTGTTCAGCATCTCTCCGAAGAGAGGCTCGCCGCCGAGTTTCTTCCAGGCACTGTCGAGGGCTACCAGTGCAGCGGAGGTTCCGCTTTTGCTTGCGCCAGTCGTGAACACAACGGTGACGCCAGCGCGCTTGGCCGCGTCAATCATCTTTGTAAGCTCGGGATCATTGAGGCTCCCATACCTGGCGGAGGCCTTCGCCAGAGCGCTCACCGGTTTCGAGTACTTACGGTCGTTCAGGATCATGAACAGCCTGGCTTCGTCCTGAACAGTGAAGCCATCGTAGACCAGGCACTCCACCGGGAGATCCAGGCCACCGTTGCGCATCTTGAGAGCCGCCACGGTGTGCTGCCCGTCCACGATCCAGAACTTACCGTCACGGTGGGAGAGGACAACCTGCTTCACGCAGTCCTCGTTGAAGGTGGCCGCGATTTCCTCCACCCACCTGGGCATCAGGCCGCGCTGATACCCATCCTGGTAGCCGCCAGGGTAGATGGCGGACCGGTAGACGTCCATCACAGACGTATCCACGGGCATGACGCCCTTACGTATCATTTCTGATTTCCTCCTTCATCTTCTCGTGGGTTTCCTCCAGGAGGCCGAGCGCCTCCTTACTGTCAATCTCGTTTGTTTGCATGAACATCTGGATCTGCCTGATGAACCCGTCCATCATGGACCGGAATACTCTGACGGAAGGCGGTGCTTCCGGTTCTTTTGGCTTGGCTTCGTCGGCTGCCAGCTTGGCCTCAAGGGAAAAGGTTTCGCGCTTAACGGACCGGATTACGTACTTCGCGTGGTCGAGGCAGCACCCGGTCATGTCTGCGATCTCCTGGGCGGATGCGCAGGGGTTAGCAAGAACAGCCCCTCTGACCCCTTTCCGCTCGCCAGGGCCAAACAGCTTTGGAATATCGTGCCCGGTCTTGCGCAGGTAGTTCCTGGCGTTCCACACTGACGTGTTGGAATACCCGTATACCTTTGCAAACTCTCTGGGAGGCATATCAGGGTTTTCCAGCAACAGCTTCAGAAGTTTATCGCTGGGCTTTGTTGGCATCTCACACCCTCCTCCGGTACGTCCCGGCCTTCATGTGGTCTGCGATGTACTTGGCTCTCACCAGAGCCGCACCCATCCTCCTCCGGAAGGCGACGTCCTCGCTTTCGATCCGCTCCTCCGGTTTCACATACTGCGGGTTGCAGCTGCAATAGGTGTTGCCGCAGGGGTGGGTCATGCCGCAGACGTCCATGCACGTCTGATTGGCGTACAAATCGAATTTCATCCTGTGACTCCTCCTTTAATGTGTATCTGGCGATCCGCGCCAGGTGCCCTAACAGATGGCCGGAGAAAACCCAATAGCCACTGATACCGCCTCCTTATAATGAATTGCGGGATTGCCCTGCCTGCCTTGACCTGCCGCGCCTGGACCAGACGCGCCATGACCCGCCAGGACCTGCCGCGCCTTGCCTGCCCCGCTGCAGACGTCAGTTGGTGCGGAATAAGTCCTCGATTGATTTGTCAGGGAAGAACTCATCCCTGACCCTGATGGCCTCCGCCAGAGAGAGGGGAGCTTCCCCTGCGAGCTTTTTGTACAGCCCGTAGGGGGAGAGCCCCAGGAACTCACTGACTCGGCGCCTGGTGATGTTGCGTTCCTTCAGTTGCCGCTCGAACTCCGGATAGTAATTCATAGGTTCCTCCTTGACAAACCGCGGCAAATCGCTACAATAGTTGTTGCAGGCAACGCCGAGCCAGCAAAACTGGTGTAGAGACCTGACGTGGAGCCCCACAGGGTCTGTTCCCCTGTGGGTGAAGGCAAGGTCCGAACTCATGGGTGACCATGAGAGACCGGCAGAAATGACCGGTCCGTGCCGTCTGGCAAGGTAACAGATTGGATGCGCATGAACGAACTCATCAACGCCACCTCCGCCTCCACCATCAGCGCTGACCTGGCCCTGGCCGCCCGCTTCAACGACGAACTGGCGGCCATCGAGGCCGATACCCGGAAGGTGATGCCCGAGATCGTCCCCAGCGAGGAGGTG
Organism: uncultured Muribaculaceae bacterium; assembly: GCA_947625935.1. Lineage (GTDB taxonomy): Bacteria > Bacteroidota > Bacteroidia > Bacteroidales > Muribaculaceae > JAJPXC01. The sequence goes on from CANQQE010000072.1 coordinate 4,500, forward strand.
AACTGTCGCCCTACCGCCCAGCAATGAGCGGATGAACCCCACAAATTCGGTGAAACCCTGCCCTTGGCCGTCAGTTGCAGCTGGCGGCCATTGCTTTTGTGCCCCTACCTGTCTTGAGGAGTGGCGCCCAGACCCCTGATGTAGATGACCCGCTGCAGCGCCATCGTCGCAGAGTCGATTGAGTCGAAGTAGCCGGGTTCATTGTCCTCGGGGTTCCATGCCTTGACCCTCTCCAGGAGGATGCTCTCGCACAGGTCGAGGGCATCCTTTTCTTTTGCCGTCAGGCCCGGGCTCTGCAGCCCGGGAATGTCGAGCCGCATCTTCACAAGCCGATGCAGCACCTGGGCCATGACGAGGCAGTCGCTCGTGGAGTAGGTGCCAGGGTCTGCCTCCAGGGAGCGGAGCTTGCTGATCATGCCGTCAAGGCCAGCGTCAACCGCTTCCTTCAGTTTCGTGTCCACCATTGGTGTCACCTCCTTTCGTGGTCAGGATGCCTCTGCCGGAGGCAGAGCGTTCCCTTCAAGGATCACCTTGATCCGGTCGTAGGGGAGACCGAAGGCCAGGAGGCCAGCTGCCGCCTTCTCGACGGCATCCAGCCGCTTCAGCTCCGGCTCCGTCAGGTGGTCCCGGACGTTGTCCTTCCGCCCCAGGCCAAGACGTCGCCTCGTGTCGTTCAACCCTTCGCCCAGAGCGATCCGGTGGACCATCCTGGAGAAGGTCGAGTAGCCGTGGCCGTGCATCCGCTCGTTCTCGCCGCTGTCCCGGATCTCGTCGGTCAGGGTTCGGCGGGAGGCGATGCCGATCCGCCTGGCTGCCTGGCGCTGGCGCTCAGCTTCACGCATGGCTTCGAGCTCGTTCCACGTAGTCCTGAAGGCGGTGATGTAGGCCTCCTTGAATGCTGTCGCCTTTTCTCCGGAAAACCCCATGACGGCCATGCTGAAGCCGTCCTGTGTCATGACGAACATGGGTCGCGGCTTGCCCTGGCGGTCTAAGTAGGTAGCGGGCGCATAATTGCGCCGGCGGAAATCCTCGCTCAGTGGCAGGGTGTTGATCGCCCGGAGTACGTCCTTGTGCCGCTTCTCAAACGAATCGGCCACGTCCAGCGAAGTGCACGTGGGCTGCTCGACTCCGCCGAGCGTGCAGATGGTCAGTTGCTTCATGGCATGCCTCCTTGTCCATCAGTCCTTACCGTCGGGTGGAGCCTCAGCGCCATCGTCCGGCTTCGCCATGTCGCAGATCGCTCTGACGTAGCCCAAGAAGAAGTCCTGCCGCTCGGGAGGAAGCTCCTTGATGGCCTCGGCCAGGCGCCTGCCGGTGTCCTTCTCATATTCCGACACGTTCTCACCCCCTCCAGTCGGTCGGTCGTCTTTTGTGCTTTTGTGGCGCAGCTCTTGTGAGCTTGTTACATTCTAGCACCTGCCTAGAGGGCTGTCAACCCCCATTTTGTGAGAATGTGACGGAATTTTCGGGGTGGTCATGTGAGAATGTTGCATTTTCCGTTGACAGGCGGCTCCGAGGAGGCTATAATGGCTCACAGGAGGAGGTGAACTGATGAGTAAGCAAGTCGGGGACCGTCTGAAGCAGCTCCGGAAGCACTTTGGGCTGACTCAGGAGGCCTTCGCTGCCAGACTGAAGGTGACCCGTGGGTCGATCGCAAATTACGAAGTCGGCCGAAACGAACCAAATGACGCTCTTCTGGAGCTCATGAACCGGGAGTTCGGCGCTTCCGCCGAATGGCTGAAGACCGGTCAGGGGCAGATGCTCGCAACCCGGAAGAAGGAACTGGAGACGTTCTTCGAGGACCTTCTGGCGGAAAGTGAGGACAGTTTCCGGAAGCGCCTTGTGTCCATGCTCGCCGAGCTGTCGCCGAAGGAGTGGGAGCTCATTGAGGCGGTAGCGCGTAAGCTGACGGCCAGCCCAGACGATCAAGACACAGCCTGAGTGTGTAGGCTTCCGACGCCATCACCAAAGCTAGGGACCCCAGCCTCCGGGTTGGGGTCCTCTTTTGCCCGAGGCATGGCAGAGAAAAACTTCTGTTGCGGCTTGCACTCGTGGCGGCCGTGTGGTAATATAAGAGGCGGGAAGTGATTCCCGCCTCTTTGCTGGGGTTGGTTACCTGGACATCCAGGCGGCTTGGAGAGCTTCGTGGAAGCTCCTGTAGGAGCGTCCCTTGAAGTACCAGATTCCGTTGATGCGCTTCATGTTTTCACCTCCCGCCCTTTGCTCACCCCGGGTACCGGCCGGGGTGAGCTCTCATTCGGGGTTCCTTTCCCCTCCTGACAATGATAGAATACCATATTTATGCTCATAATGCAAGATGGGATTTTGCACAAAGTTTGACCCTCTGATTTGTACACTTTGACGGGAGGTACAGGATGGACTACTCGAAGGCAGTGAACGAATGCATAGCGCGGAACTACGACCGCCTTTCCGTGCTTCTCCCGAAAGGGCAGAAAGCGGTTCTGAAGCAACACGCGCAGTCGATGGGAATGTCAGTCAACGCGCTGATCAACCGGCTGGTGAGGCAGGAGCTTAGCCGCAAAGCCGATTGACCACGCGCCGATCCGCGCCACCACAAACGAAAACCCCCAAGGCCAGCCAGGCCTTGGGGGTTCGTCTTATTACTCTCCGTACTGGAGGATGTTGATGGCGTCGTAGATGGCATCGGGGTCATCGTGCTTCCTTGCCTCATCCAGGAGGTCGAAAGCGGCTTTGACTCTGGCGTAGACCTCCAGGCAGGCACCGCGCTTGCCGGCAGCGTCGGCGTGGTAGTAGGTGGACATGAGGCCCAAGAGGTTGGTGGGAATGGTGTTGTTCATGGTTGCATCTCCTTTGACAGTTAAACAGGATTGGCTGGTTTTCGGCCCATATTTGTTAAATTGACAGATGGGCGGTTTTGTGCTTAGTGCTGCTCCCAGCGGAGCATCTCCAGGGTCTGGCCACCGCACGGCACGAGGATGATGTCCACGATGCCGTTAGCCGGATCGGCGGTGCGGGTACGCATCTCCGCTTCAGTGGCCCAGCGGACCGTGACCGTGCGGGCACCGCGTTCCTGCTTCCACGTGCCGCGGATGTGGCGCCACGCGTAGCGCTCATAGGAGTTGTACTTCCAGCCTTCTGCCACAAGGCCGTCGGCGTAGTTGTAGAGCTTGGAGGAAAAACGGTCCATCGGGCCCATAGTGCGCCAGTAGCGCAGCATGCCGTCCAGGTTGTCGAACTCCTTGATGGTGACGGTTCCCTTTTTGATGACGTAGTTCATGGTCATTCCTTTCTGCCCGTCCAGCCGATAGCGCAGCTTCTCATGATGTGGTGGATGGCTCAGATGATGCCGTACAGTTGTTCCATGCTGATGGCCCACTCGAGAACGGAAACGATCTTGAGGAGGATCTGGTAGACGTCGTATTCGCTGCCGGGTTCGCGGTCGAGGCCGTCCAGATCGGCCTCAAAGACCTTCAGCCGTTCCTGAGCCAGAGCCAGGGTATCCTCAGCCTCGTACCAGTAGGTGGGGAGGCTGCCGGTTTCCATCTCCAGGATCTCAATCTCCTCATCGGTGAGGACATTGCCCAGCTTGTCCAGCTCCAGGTTGGAGACGAACTCCATGAAGCGGATCTGGATGGAGGAATCGGTGGCGCTGCGGAGCTCATCGAGGAACCATCCGGTATCATCGGCCAGCTCGTGGCGCTCCATTTCGCGGTAGAGGTCGTCGTAGGGTTCGGCGTCGGTGGGGATCCAGCCGGGGTTGTAGATGCTTGTCATGACAATCTTCCTTTCTGCCCGTCAAGCCGGTAGCTCAGCTGTATGTGTGGATCTCAGCGGACGATGGTGTTGTACGCACACTGAGCGGTGTCTCCGTCTTCAAGGCCAGCCAGTGCGCTGTTGAAGCGACGCATGAGCTCCTGCCGGATCTTGCGCTTGGTGGTCTCGCGGTCCTTGGGATCGATACGGCCCATTTCGAACTCATAGGCCTCCAGGAGCTGCATCAGGGTTTTGTTGAGATACATGTCAGTCATTCCTTTCTGCCCGTATGGCCGATAGCACAGCCTTGATGAAATGATCAGATCTTGCGAGCGAACACGTCGAGGTTGTAGGTCTTCCGGCAGATCTCGTAGCCGTC
>CANQQE010000073.1 GCA_947625935.1 uncultured Muribaculaceae bacterium
TCCGTTATCGTCCACCACTTACGAGGTATACGAACACGCACTGTTCGTATACCTCGTTTTTAGTGGAATGAAAGGGACCGAACGTTTAGATTCGACCGCCGGCGGGGTATCGGCCCCTCGAGCGCGCTTGCGGAGCTGGAAGCCCCTAAAAAATGCTTGTGAATTTACGCAGAAAATATATTGTAATTTTAGGGTGTATGGTGTAAAATTAAATTGATGATTTCTGCTATCGTTTAGTCCTCCACTCTGAGGTTAGGGGAGCTTGATTTATAGGACTTCCTAAAGGCGCGCAGGTATTCACTGAATTTTTTCCCAAAGCGTAGATATGAATTTACGCGCTCGCTATAGGGAGGTAAATGAAAGCACAATGTTATTTAAAAATAGCGCACGGACGGATGCCGATCAACTTCAAAATAAAGAGGCGCTAACGCTCCGTGAAAAATGTTTATTGTCTTTGCTTTTGGGGGACCCATTGACGAAGGACAAAATGGGGCTCTTAATGGAAGGAATTGATTTTGAAAAGGCAAGTCAGAATTACCTTCTGATGTTGTCCCGTGTGGGGTATATGCAGGGATGGGACCTGTTTCCTAAAGAAATTGTACCTCGCTTGCAAGGGATACATCGTCACGCGCAGGTTTATAACACGATTCGTACTCCGTGGTTAATAGAGAAGATCCATACTCTGCTTCAAGCGCATGTCCCGGTAATGCTGATTAAGGGATTGGCTATGAGATTCTACTATGATGTAGGTGCTCCACGCAGGATGAGTGACTATGATATCGCCGTGCCGGAATCAGAATATAGCCGCGCGATGAGTCTTCTCCAAAAGGACGGAGAGATCTGTAAAGACCTTACCTCTCCGCATCATGGGCAGATCATTGGTGATTATCGAGTTATAGAGGTGCATCGCTGGATTTTTAAGCATCATGGAGAGAAGGACACGGATATATGGGAAAAAGCTATAAAATTTGATTTTTACGGGCAAGAGGTTCTTGTCCCTTGTCCGGAGGATATGTTTATTCACCAGCTTGATAATCGTTCAAGGGATATTTCAACAGATACATTTCCTGATCGCAGGATCAACTGGCTGTACGATTGTTACAAGCTTCTCGAAACTTCCGGAACCAAATTAGATTTAGCTAGGATCGCTATTCGCGCGAAACAGTTCAATGTAGAGAACAGTACTCGCCGTATGCTGCTGATCTTTGCGGATACGTTTTCGGATATTATTACAGTTGAAGACGTTGAAAAAGTTTTGCCTTCTACACCATCCTATGAAAGATGGATCAAAAGAGAAAACATTTACCAGAATATCTGCACAGAACAAAAACGCTATCATTATGAACCTCAAGGCCCGTTAACGCCGTTGCGGATATGTCGCGTGCTGAAACGTCAGTACGCGGGTTATCGTTTTGAACGGTTGGAAAGACCATATCGCAGTTTTTTACAGTACCTTTTAGGAGTTCACAAAGTCGAGAGCATAATGGGACTTTTTCGCAAATATGGCGCGAGACTGTGCTTGCTTGGGGGAAAACCGAAGGGAGGAACGGCATGATGAAGGAAGGTCAGGTTCCTCTAAGCGCGTTTTTCTCCGCTGTAGAGCGTCGTCTGGATAAAAAATTCCCCGGGGAGTGGCCGTCATTTCAAATTGAATTATGCGGGCGTGTAGTTGAAATGCGATTTTCAACAAGAATTCAGGCTGAGAAAGCATCGATGGAATTTCAACACAAAATTCTCTCGGATTTTAAAACGCCGCAAGCGGTTTTTAAATTTTGGATTGACGATTGCACCCAGTATCTTCCCTCAGAGCATATAAACGCGCGGTGGAAAATAGAGGAAGGCAATAGATGTCTCTGGTGCTCCGCTGGCGCAGGTTTTATTGGCGCTGATTTGGACCGTTATACTTTTTACAGCTGCCATCATTCAGAGTGTAAAACGCATCAAGTGATTGCCGCGCATTCAGATCCACCGCTATTCTTTCAATGGGGGAAAAGTGAAGATCTGTTGATGCTGCACGGCGCGGTAGTTGGCGCGGAGGGAAGGGGAATTCTTATTGCCGGCCGTGGCGGGGCGGGAAAATCCACTTTATCCGTTTCCTGCCTGCTTGCGGGGATGGATTTCGTTGGGGATGATTATATATTTTTGTCCGCGGCGGGGGAGATGAAAGCCTTTTCGCTGTTTTCTGTAGTGTGCCTAAGTCAGGATATGATCGATGCGCTGCGTCCCAATATGCCGCTGCTATGGCAGTATCGCAAAAATAAATGGGCGATGAGCGCGGCAAAATATGAATTGGCTTCCGAATTGCCGATCCGTGCCATCGTTGTTCCTGCCATTGCACAGACGGACAAGCCGGAAATGCGTCCTTTTTCTTCTGAAAGGGCCATTACGCGAATTGCATATTCATCTGTTTCGCAGATGCTGGGAATTCGTGATCCGAAACTGATGCGCGCGATCATTGATCGGCTTACGGGATTGCCGGCATATGAATTTTTGCAGTGCCGTGATTTTCAAAAAAACGCGGAATTTCTCCACGCATTTATAGCAAAGGAGCTTTAAACATGTACAAGCTGAATGAGGAAAAAATGTTCTTTGATGTCGCTGATGGGCAGGCCGTGGTGATTAACATCGTGACCGGAATGTACTATGGGACAAACGCTTTGGGCAGCGTTGTTTTGGAAAGGCTGGTCAAGGGGAATGCTCCTGACGAGATTGAGAAAGCGGTAAAGAATTTAGATAGTTGCCCTGCGGATATCCATGATAGACTGGCGGCATTTGTTGATAAGTTAATCGATGCGGAGATTCTTGTCACGGGGGAAACTGTTCCGGGCGGCAGCGAACCTATTGATCAGTGTGCAGTAGAAGACTTTGAACTGACGCTGGATGAGTTTGCCGAAGTGCAGGATCTTCTTTTGGCGGATCCTATCCATGATGTGGATGTAGAACAAGGCTGGCCTATTTTCAAAGAGGATGAGAAAGAAGAGGAATAACAGGTTCTATGCGCGTCTCCGTACTGATTCCAACTTATAACCGAGCAGAATATCTTGGAGAGGCCATCGAAAGCGTCTTGGCGCAGACGTATCGGGACTTTGAGATTGTCGTTGTGGATGACGGTTCCACGGATCATACTTCGGAACTAGTGAAACGTTATCCCAGCGCGCGGTATGTGTATCAAGATCATGCCGGGATTCCGCGGGCTCGGAATCGGGCGTTAGCTGAGGCTAAGGGTGAACTGATTGCATGGCTGGATTCCGACGATTTATATGCGCCGAAAAAACTGGAAAAGCAGGTGCAATACATCTTGGATCATCCGGATTGCTCTATTGTATTTTGCTTTCCAGAGAGCTTTTCCAATATTGAATACCCGGAAATGACGGCGTATCAGAGGCGATTGGTGGATGCGTACGGGAAAAATTATTGTACATGTCTTCCTTCGGCGCTTATGCGTCGTGATTTGTTCCAACGAAATGGCCAATTTAATGAAGCCTATGCCTGCGGAGAGGATACAGAGTGGATCGCGCGAATCGCGGCTGGAGGTGTTTCGGTTAAACATTGTTTGCGGGAACGGCTATATTTGGTAAGAATTCATGATCGCCAAATTACATATGCGATCAATGACCATGATAGAAAAGACCGTCTGAGCATTTATGCCGACGCGATTCGTGGCGCGATGCGGAGGAAGCGAGGATGTTAAAAATTGGAAGAAGCGCAATTACACGAAAGGATGGAACTGCTCGCTTAACGGCGTCGATCTCAACGAATCTGCGCACAATAGTTTTGTGGTTTTCTGTTCCGGAAGCACAAGCGGATTGCCTTACCGTAGGTCGGGCCGACCCATTTCTTCTTGCGCTTCTGCCTGCCGCCATGCATGGCGGGCATGAGATCATTTGCGAAGATCCGGTGAGCGAGCGACTGCACTACCAGCTTTGTAATGATTTGATTCCGGCGCTTGCTTCGGTGGGGGATTGGTATCAGTCGATACGCGTTACAGCGCCCACAACAAATCAACCGCATCCGAATCAGGACGCGGTTGGCACGGGCTTTTCTGGCGGGGTGGATTCGCTCTTTACGATTTATTGTCATGGCACAGACAGCGAATGCCCGCTGACCCATATCGCCGTTTTCAACTCCGGCGTGTTTGAGGGAACCCATTATCGCGACGGCTTTGCCACAGCATGTGGCAAGGCGGCCCAATTCGGGAATGAAACCGGATTGAAAACCGTATTTGTCGATACGAATTTTGTGGAGGTACTACCGGAACGCTTTTTGGATGTGTACTCGTTCCGTAATTTGTCCTGCGCGCTGGCATTGCAAGGGCTTTTTTCTACCTATCTGCTTTCCTCCGGGCACGACGCGGGAAACTTCCACATTGACCTGCATAATGCCGCAAGCTTTGATCCACTGACCGTTTTCTGCGCGGGGACGGAAAGTTTGACCTTTTATAATGCGGGGACGGAGGTAAAGCGTTGGGAAAAGCTGAACGCCCTGTCCCAGTGGCCGGTTTCCTATCGATGGCTCCACCCTTGCGTCTACGGATATGCCGGTGAGAAAAACTGTGGGCACTGTAAAAAGTGCGCGCGTGATTTGACAACCTTATATGCGCTCTGCGCTTTGGACTTATATAACCAGGTGATCGACGTGAAGGCATATCACCACAATATCGCGGCGCGAATCGGCTTTGTGCTGGCAAACAGAGGGAATCATTTGTATGACGAAACGATTCTCCTGCTTCAAAAGCGAGCAATCGCGATTCCTTCCACCGCTTACGTTTACGAAAAACAATTTAGGCGGTTTCTAATGAGAAACGAGAGGTGAGCTTACGGTGATATCCATCGGGAAACCATATATTACGCATGAGAACACGGAATTCCGTCTTTGCGCGCCGATTCAAATTGACGGCAGGGCAGAAACGTTGTATTTCTATGTAGATGAAAAATACGGGAACTACCTTGTTGACGATCGGGCGGATGCTTTTGTTGTAGCGCTTCTTACCACCGCTATGAAAAACGGCGCGGATATCGTCTGCGAAGCCCCTGTTTCCCGCAGACTGCTCTATCAACTACGGCATTATCTGATTCCCATTCTTGCCGCGAATCTTCCCGGATATCACAAAATATCCCTACACGCGGAGCCAACAGACGAAAAGCTTCTATGCGATGGCGCGGTCGCGACCGGCTGGACCGGCGGCGTGGACAGTATGTATACCCTGATGCGCACGATTCACGCGGAGGAACCCAGCCATCGGCTGACACACCTCATGATTGCCAACAACGGCGCGCTGGAGAGCGGTGACAATGCCGGGCTGCTCCAGAAGCTGGTGCAAAAGGCGGAGCAGGGAGTCGCGAAAGAGATGGGGCTGTCTGTGATCGGGATCGGTTCCAATATTCAGGATCTGGTTTCGGAACCCTTTTTGGCTGTGGTGGCTTACCGCCAGGCCGCGGTGATTTTGGCTTTGCAAAAGCTGTTTGGCGTCTATTACAGCTCAGCAACCTACGAGTTTTCTCGTTTTGCCTTTGACGTGAACAACTGCTCCTATTTTGAGTTTATGCTGCTTGACCATTTTCGCACGGATTGCACCACCTTTTATTCCGCTTACGGCGCGTACTCGCGGGCGCAAAAGTTGAAAGAATTGTCAGCGTACCCGCCGGCTCAGAGATATTTGCATCCGTGTATTAAGTCTTCACTGGAAAAGAACTGCGGAAAGTGCGGAAAATGTGTGCGTACGATGGCGGCCCTATATGGGCTTGGCACCCTGGAAAGGTTTGCGGATGTATTCGATGTGGACGAGTTTTACCGGAATAAAGACCGCTATATCGCGGACGTGCTTGCGCATAAAGAAAGTCAGCATTACGGTGAGGCGCTGGTTCTGATGAAGCGGCGTGGAATTGAGCCGTCACCGGAGGCGGTGAGAATGGCCAAAGTGATCCGTTCCGCCAAGGCAGTAGTCGAGAAAAACAAAGATTATCTGTCTGAAAAGCTTCAGAAGCGTTAAAATAGGGAACGAGTTGCAAACTTCAGCTTCAGCCGAAGTAGTGCCAGAAAGAAGTCAAAATCGCAAGCCCTTTCCTGGCAGCGAAAGGGAGAATGAAATTAGGAAATAAACGATGAAGGAAAACGCGAATAAACTGTCGGTAATCATACCCGTTTACAACGGAGAAAAGTATTTATCAGCTGCTGTTTCGTCTCTTCGGTCCCAGAATTGGGTGGGTGAAATGGAGATCATCATAGTGGATGACGGTTCCAACGACGAAACACTCCATCTGGCTCAGACGCTGGGAGATATCGTGCTCACTCAGTCACATGCGGGCGCGGCGAAAGCGCGCAACGCGGGGCTTCAGGCTTCTTCCGGTGCGCGGATCCTGTTTCTTGACGCGGACGACATCCTTGCTCCTGGCGCGGTGTCGGCTTTGCGGAAACCGTTTGAAATGAATCCGGCGCTTGCCGTTGTGTTCAGCAAAGCGCAAGATTTTGTTTCCCCGGAATTGAGCGAAAAACAAAGGAATGGGCTTCCCTGCCGAAAGCTACCCTACGGGGGCATATTGCCAGGCTGCGCGCTTGCGCGGCGCGAAGTGTTCAGCCGGATTGGCCTGTTTGACGAATCTTTGAAAAGCGGTGAAACCGTTGCGTGGCAAATGAAGCTGAGAGACGCGAAACTCCCGGTACAATCCATTGACGCCGTGACGCTCAAACGGCGAATCCATCTGACAAATACTGGCCGGCTTGACGCGAAGCTGGAAATGCGGAATTACGCGGCAATTTTACGGCAAAGGATGAGAGGAAAATGAACCCACTTGTATCGCTCATTACGCCCGTATATAACGCGATGCCGTGGCTGCGTACCTATTTGGACTGCGTAGAAAAACAAACCTGGCGGCCGTTACAGTTTATTGCGGTAGATGACGGATCGACAGACGGATCGGGTGAATATTTACAGCGGAAGAAAACAGATCTGGAACGCGCTGGGATAGAGGTCCGCGTTTTACGGCAAGCCCATGCGGGGCAGGCCGCGGCAATGAATTTCGGTTTACAGGATGTGACGGGCGACTATATCGCTTGGTGTGACGCCGATGACCGTTTGACTCCAGATAGTATCGAGAAAAAGGCATTGTATCTCGAATCGAATCCCGAAATCGGACTTGTTCGTAGCGACGGCGTTTTGACTGACTGGGGAGAAAATGTAAAATCCAGACGTTTGTCCTTGCCGGGGGATCGGGCAACACAGGATCTATTTGACGCTGCTTTCCGGGAAACGACTTATTGCTGCGCGGGCTGCTACATGGTGAGGGCGTCTCTCTTTTTTGATTGCTATCCTGACAGACATATTCCGCTATCGCCAGAAGGGCAGAATCTGCAAATGCTGCTGCCGCCAGCAAGCCGGACAGTGTGCGGATTTATCCCTGAGGCGCTCTTTTATTATGACGTGCGCGGTACCGGGCATAGTAGTCAAAAGCGCGGCTTTACACAGCAGATGGACCGGGCAGCGAATTTTTACCGGTTACGGGAAGAAATCCTTCCTCACTGCGTATGTGATCAACAATACTATCGTGATGTAAATAAAAAGATATACGAAGATCAAAAGCGGAAAATACTTTGCAGCGCCGCGAAAACAATAAGGGAGACAAAATAATGAGAATCGGAATTCTCACATTTCACGAAGCTGACAGCTACGGCGCCGTCCTACAAGCTTACGCCTTGCAGACAGTGCTGGAACGGCTTGGCGCGGAGAGCGAGTTGGTAACCTTTCGGAAAGATCCAGCAAAGGTAGGGAAGAATCCTTCCAATCCGATGATTCGGCACCTTTTGGATGAAAGCAAAAAACGAGCGCAAATATTCTGTTCGTTCAGGGAGGACTATTTACATCTTTCGCGGCCGTTTTCCAAAGATGAATACGCGCGGGTGAATGCGATGTATGATCGCTTTCTTGCGGGAAGCGACCAAATTTGGAATTTTAGTATTTCGGCAGTGGACGAACGGTATTTTCTCCCTTTCGCGTCTGCCAATAAGCGGTATTCCTACGCGGCAAGCTTTGGCGGGATGCAAATTCCTGAAAAAATGAAACCATGGTGCGCGAAGCAACTCGCCGGGTTTGCGGGACTTTCCGTGCGGGAGGAAAGGGGTCGGGCGCTTATTAAAGAGCTTACTAACCGTGACGCGCTTGTCTGTCCGGACCCGACCCTCCTTTTGACACGGGAAGACTGGGAGAGAATAGCGGTACCCCCACGGGAGCGGCCCTACGCCCTGCTTTTCCTGCTTCAATATAACAAAGAATTCGCGGACGCGGCGGAAAGCTGGGCAAAGGAACGGAACATGGCACTCAGAGTGGTGACCGCCGCGTTCATGCCGCGCTTCGGCTTTGAACCATGGAGCGGCATTGGCCCGGCGGAATGGCTTGGGCTGATTTCCGGAGCAAGCGCGGTGTTTACCAACTCCTTTCATGGAGCGGCGTTTTCTTTGCTTTTTCGTAAACCGCTCTGCGTGGGACTGCTGGAGGGAGAACTGCAAAACCGAAACGGAAGACTAACTATTAGAAGTCAAGAGGGAAAATAAAAAAAGAGAAGATGGGAAGGTGGATCGCGAGACGGCAAA
>CANQQE010000074.1 GCA_947625935.1 uncultured Muribaculaceae bacterium
ATGAACAGATACTGCGCCTTCAGTCCCTTGTACTCCACCGACCGTCCTATGCCTTTGTTGATAGCATATTCGGCCATGTTGTCGAATTAGAGGAAGAACGAGCGGAGGATTGTGGCAGCCACAATCAAAAAGATACACGCTCCGAACCATGAAGCGGCGGTCTTGCTGGTGTCGGGATCGCCCGACGACCACTTGGAATAGACCTTGATGCCGCCGATGAGACCCACCACGGCGCCGATAGCGTAGATGAGCTTCGTGCCGGGGTCAAAGTAGCTGGTTACCATAGAAGTCGCCTCGTTGATACCGCTGAGGCCGTTACCGGCGGCATAGGCGCGGATGCCTGTTGCGAGTGCCATGACGAAAAGCATGGCGAACTGGAAGCCACGGCTTCCGACGAGTTTACAGATAGTTTTGTTGAGATTCTTGATAGTCATTTTCATGTCTTTGTTTCAGTTTTTTGAAGCATGGACAGCCCCGACCGCTCCACGGACGGGAGCAGCCCACACTTCGGGTTGATAAATTGGGGTTGGGAATTTTTGCCCTTTCGGACGTGGATTTTAGTGGTTTGCCGATTATTTTTTACGAATTAAATCCCATGGATCAAAATCGTCAAAATTGTCCGGCACGGAGAAGTTCCTGCGACGCCTGATTTGTGGTCGCTCAACTTCCTCAGAAGTCTCCATACGAATACTTTCTTTGACACAGAGCATAACATTCTTATATATGCTCTCATCATTCTTAAAAATATCCATAAGGTTGGTATTTTCAAATTTAGCGAGAATTCTTCCGGCTCTTGATTTAGCCTCCGGTGTGGCCGCAGGGTTCATTGTTGTCTCGACGGATTCTTCAATCTCATCAATTGAGGCACCAGAGGCTGAAGGAGCCGACACAGGTTCATCTTCAATGTCCGAGTAGCGAACGTCATTGAATGCCTTCGCCTCCTGTTCCTTTGTCATTCTTGCAGATGATGTATATGAAGCCGTTTCAGATGAAAGCGATGAATCCGCAGTAGTGTCATTGCTTTCCGAATTTTCTTGATCTCCGAATTCCACTTGGCTCGTCTTTACATCTCCGATGAACTGTTCGAGGGCTATGCCATATACTTTTTTCATAGCCTTTTGCGCCATCTGCTCAAAATATTCATCAAGGTCATTCGGGTCCAATTTACCCTTACCTGCATGGGATGTTACCTTGACAGTGGTTTCGGTAGTCCTTACCTCATGTTCGACTTTTGATTTGTCCTCGGCCCCATCTTTATTTGTCGGTGGCGAATTCTTGGATGAATCACCCTTGGTTATCAAAAGGACAAGAGTAATATTTGTGATGAGTACCAGACCTACAAGAATGATTGCAGTTATGCTGTTCATTGCGTATTCTCTTCGATATTTGTTGAGTTGAGAATATCATCCAGCATAGCGGAAATATCATTCTGATAATCCTTGAAATGCTTCATGAGTACCACATCAAGGTATGATGACATAGTTACACCGGGTTCATGAATGGCGCATACCACCATTCTCAATTTGCGATGAGCCTTATCGGAGAGATACGCAATTTTGGCCTCATTACCGACCCGGACATTCTTGCACTCCTCGATGAACTGAGTTCTGTAGCTGTCGGACTTGCTCATAATGCAACCTGATTGCCCCCCATTGAGGAAAGTTCGTTGATGGGATCTCGGTTCTGAGCGAGATGGTCAATCAGTATATTGGTAACATAAGCACCGATGGTAAGACCCTCAACATCATAGAGAGCCACGAGCTTGGCGATTTTATTAACCAGTTCCCTCGGCACAAAGATGCCTTTGCGGGCACCTACATTCCCGGGTACGAGATAGTTTGATACATACTCTTTCGCCTTCTCTTTGTCCGGGGTAAAGGACGGAAGTTCCCCATTGACCTTATTGCATGTGCGCAGGTCACAAAATTTAGAATGTGTCATATCTTCTTGTTAAAGTTTAGAGGGACATTTACGGTATATCCCCACGATAGTTGGATAGTATTTCTTGAAATGCTCCGTAAGAACATTGTCGATATATATCGCCATGTTGCATTCCTTACTCAACAGAGTACATACGGTCTGGATGATCTCTCGATACTTTTCACGAATCATCACCTGACGACCTCCACTGTTGACACGTCTGAAACGGCCCTGGGTTATGAATGTATTGACATAACTGCGTTCAAGTTCTGTCATATTCAATCCGGCGAAAGTGTCAGTAAAACTGAAATCGGGCAAAAGAACATTCGGAGCATCATTATCTCGGATGTCATCCTGCTTGGATTCAGAAAGGTTGCTTGGACTTTCAACTGATTGTTTGGTTGTTGCAGACTGCTCAGGAGGCGGTGAGGCTTCTACAATTCGGACTTCAGGTGAGACTGAAGGAGTATCGGCTGCCGTATGGTAAGACGGCACGGCATTTTTTCGCATCCTTTCGATGAAACCGTCCGCTCCGTCATATTCTTTTCTTTTGGTAGCCATAACCCTATACCTTTATGATTGAACGGATCTCGCTTACAAGTTCCTCCAGATTAGAACCGGGAAGGAATTTTTTGTCGGGAGGCAGCATAGTCGACCGGAATATTCCGTTGCCGCCCATCTCCTTGCCGTCTTTCTCAAACCGGGTGCTTTTGACAAGGACGGTATTAAGCGATGAAATGCCCAGCGTTGAGATATACTTGTCAATTACATTGCAGATGTTGGACTTCTCGCGGGTATTTACCTTGTTCCATACCAGATGGATTTCTTTGATACAAGTATCGCAAGTAGCAACCATGCCGTTATAGACGTTGCTTGCAAACGCTATTGAACTTGCCATGTCACCGGTCTCGGTAGTGATTGGGACGAAGATGTAGTCCATTGATGCAATCAGCTTGACAATCTCCGGCACATTCATTGTTCCGGTAATGTCGAAGAATACTACTTTGGGTTCTTCTTCGCCAAGAAAGACTCTTTCATTACAGTATCTTTCAGCCACGGCAACCGCATCGGACGGTGATGTCAGAAGAATTTCATACGGCTCTTTTTTGAACTCTGAGTAGAATCGGTGCATCGTTCGTCGAAGCGTCGGATTCTCCTCCGTGACCAGCAGGTCATGTTTGCGGTAGACGTCCAGCGTATGCTGGGTACTGTCGCAGTCTACCGCAACAACCTCCACATTCTGCACATAGTGCAGATAGCTAGCAACGAGCGCAGTGAGTGTCGATTTGCCCGCGCCACCTTTCTGGGTGGCGAAAGCGACGAAAACGGGTTCGCTCATAGTTTTGAAATAAATGATTAGAAAATGGGAAGATTAGTGAGGACATTCCTCATAGTTGCCCGGCTTGATAACCGTGTCCGGGGTCAACGATGCCTGTTATATGTTCTGACCGGCTTTTTCAGAATCGGCAGGCTTAATTGAAAGGATAGAATCATATTAATCTGGCAATAATCATCAGCCTGTTTTTACACCTACACTTGGCTGTCTGATATGTCTGCCGTCATCTGTTCTACCCAGCGGTTAGAATCGCCTTTCTGCAAGTTAAACGATGCTTGCGCCATAAAAGATTTTGACTTTTTGCCATGTAATCAACCTGAAACACATTTAATACAAAGTTGAACAATTTAGTCTACAAAATCATTTTCTTGTCTCGCAATCAAGCTTGCAGTGTTATACATACACACATACATACGGACGTATGAGTGTGTGTTTGAACATTCAACTGCATGAATGAATATACCAGTGAATGAATATAGACATGTTTGTCTGTATCGTCACTCCACTTGATTTTAGAATCGGCTGGAGTGGTATCGTTCGCTGGTTTGAAAGTTAAACGACACGTTCATACAAAAAGATTATGACTTTTTCTGATGCAATCAACACAGAGCAACTTTAATGCAAACTTGAACAAATGAAGCCAAATATCGTCAATTCGTCAAGCCGGTGATTGCATGATTGCTATGTCATACATACACACATACACATGGATGAACACACGAATGAATGTGCGGATGAACATTCATTCATTTATTCATATAGACACTCATATATCTGAATGTACCTATGAACGGACATTTGTTCATGCGAATGCCTGTTTGAAGGGATGAATATATGTATGTTCGCAGCTATGAACATTCAGATGAACAATCATACATACCACCATTCATATTGGAGCTACAACCATTTGGAAAGCATTCTGAAACAACTAAAACTCAACATAATACAACTCCATACATTTGCCAGAACCAAACACCTGCATTCATTTGTTTGGGAATATATAAGATTCGCAGGCAAGACCTGAGTATCATCAATTGTTCCATCAAGGTTAAGGAGGCATCAGATTGTTTTTCGTTGTCCCACTATCAGTAACGACGATTATACATGGCATCCTAACCAAAGATTACCGTCTATACATTTTCTATTATAGACTGAAGTACAAACGTACTTTGCAAGGTATGGTTTACGCTGCATGAATCTCATTTTGCAGCATAAACCCCTTGCCATTGCATGGAGCTTTTGCGATTACTCCAAAGTCGTAATCGCCATAAGATTTTCTTCGGTGCTATCCGGCACCATATCCATTTAACCACCAAATCCCGTTTTTATGAATCAAAACAGTTACCGTGGAGGGCGGCATAAAAAGGCCGACCCTTCCACCGCCTTCCGATGTTCGGTGAACTTCACCGCCTCGGAAAAATCCAGATTGCTCTCAATGCAGGAGCAGTCAGGCATAGAATCCCTCTCTGCCTTCATCAAGATGCAGATATTCGGAAAGCCTTTCAAGGTTCATGTTGTCGATGACAACAGCAGGATTTTCATCGACCGTCTATCGAACATGAACAACCACTACCGTGAGATCCGCATAAGCTACAATCTTATGCTTACTACCCTCAGGGAGAATTTCAACGAAAAGAAAGCGATGGCAGCACTCTATAAGATAGAGAAGATGACCATAGAACTTGTGAAACTGAACCGCGAGATTGTCGCTCTCGCAAAGGATTTCGACGAGCGATGGTTGCGAAAATCTCCTTAGGCAACTCCCTATACGGTAGTTTGGTATATAATGGGGAAAAGATCAACAAGGAGCATGGCAGGGTACTTGATACCAACAAGCTCTACAATGACGGCACCGGGACTATAAACATTCAGAGGGTTTTCGAGGATTTCAAGCTATGGATGCCTCAGGCAACTAAGGCAGAGAAAACTATGATGCACATATCCCTCAACCCGCATCCCGACGACCGGCTCAGTGAGGCACAGTATATTCAGATTGCCCATGAGTACATGGAGAAGATGGGGTTTGCTGAAATGCCTTACCTTGTAGTGAAGCACGAGGACATCGACCGGCATCATATCCATATAGTTGCACTACGTGTCAGACCCGACGGTTCCGCGATTGACTCCAAAAACAATTACTACCGCAGCAAGGAGATAACACGTGAACTTGAAAAGAAGTATGGACTTCATACCGCCGAGCGTCAGAAAATCACACCTGATATGCCTATCAAAAAGATTGACCCCAATGGCGACATCAAGCGACAGGTCGCCAACACAGTCAAGATGGTGGGTATGCGCTACAAGTTCCAAACACTTGGCGAATACAACGCAATCCTCTCCTTATATAATATAAGGTGTGAGGAAGCCGACGGTCGGGTAAACGGCAGGGAATATCATGGCCTAGTATATTTTGCCACTGATGATGAGGGCAAGACTATCGCTTCGCCGTTCAAGGCATCGCGCCTTGGTAAGTTTGCCGGACGAGAAGCTATCGAACATAGATATGAACGTGCCAAAGAGAAGATTGATGTCAGACCCACGAAAAGGAAAGTCGCAGCGGTCATGGCGCAGTCAACCGGCAAAGATGATTTCATCGCCCGTCTGAAAGCGGAGAATATAGACTTTGTGCTTCGAAACACCGAAGATGGCAGGATATATGGTGCAACCTATATCGACCATAATACCCGCACAGTTCTCAATGGATCCCGTCTTGGGAAGGAGTTCTCCGCCAATGCTCTCGAAAATTGGTTCAATAATCCGGAAGATAAACCGATTATCCAGACGCAAGGTAACACTAAAGATAATAGTACGACTCCTGACAACAGCCAGCATCAGTCTCGCGACAGGAATAGCCAATCCAGTGGCACAACATCCGGGAGTCAATTCAATCGGCAGGGTCACACTTCGCAGCCCTCGTCCGCACAAAGCCAGTCTCACGGATATGACGACACTTCGATGTTCGACGGTCTGGGCGGTCTGTTCTCAGTCGGCCCCGCTTACGATGCGCAGGAGGAAGCCTTCTACCGCGAGATGCAGCGGCGTAAAAAGAAGAAGCGCCGCGGTCCCAAATTATAAATTCTAAAACACACATTTCAATGAGTCAACAAGAAGATGATTTAAGATCGCTGGCAAAAATCATGGATTTGCTCCGTGGTGTCAGCATAATACTTGTGGTTGCCAATATCTATTGGTTTTCACAGGCATTGGTCGAAGGATGGCGGTTTCATCCTGAGACAATGAAAGTCCTCGGCAATCTCAACGAGGCTGGCGGACTTTTCAAAAACGCATGGAACGCCAAATGGTGGTCTCTGCTGCTTCTCGCCCTTTCGTGCTTCGGCACGAAGGGTGTGAAGAACGAGAAAATAAAATGGAGTCAGATATGGATGTTCCTGAGCATCGGCGCTGTCCTTTTCTTCCTGAACTGGTGGATGGTCAGTCTCGGCTGGACTATGCTGTATATCGCCACAACGATAGCCGGTTTCGTGTGCCTGTTGTTAGGCGGTGTATGGATGAGCCGCCTGCTGAAGAACAATATGATGGACGACCGCTTCAATGAGGAAAATGAATCCTTCATGCAGGAAACGAAACGTCTTGACAATGAATATTCGGTAAATCTTCCTACCAAATTCTTCTACAAGAAGAAATGGCATAAGGGCTGGATAAATGTTGTCAATCCGTTTCGAGCCACCATCGTGCTTGGTACTCCCGGCTCCGGCAAATCCTACGCTGTGGTCAATAACTTCATTAAACAGCAGATAGAGAAGGGCTTTGGGCTCTATATTTACGACTACAAATATCCTGATTTATCGACGATTGCGTACAATCACCTTGAAAATCACTATGAAGGGTATGGTAAGATTCAACCTACTTTCTATGTGATAAACTTTGATGATCCGGAACATTCCAACCGATGTAATCCGATTCATCCCGACTTCATGACTGACATTGCGGATGCCTATGAATCAGCCTATACAATAATGATGAATTTGAACAGGTCCTGGATTCAAAAACAAGGTGACTTCTTCGTGGAATCCCCCATCGTCCTATTAGCAGCCATTATATGGTATTTAAGATGCTTTGAGAAAGGGAAATATTGCACTTTCCCTCATGCAATAGAGTTTCTATGCCGTCCTTATGAACAGATATTTCCGATTCTAACAAGTATCCCGCAGTTGGAAAATTATCTTTCGCCCTTTATGGATGCTTGGCAAGGTGGAGCTGCGGAGCAGTTGGCCGGGCAGATAGCGTCGGCAAAGATTCCGCTATCTCGTATGATTTCCCCACAGCTTTATTGGATAATGACCGGGGATGATTTCACTCTCGACATCAACAACCCGAAGGAGCCGAAGATACTGTGTGTCGGTAACAATCCCGACCGACAGAACATATATGGGGCCGCACTCGGACTTTACAATTCCAGAATCGTGAAGCTGATAAACAAGAAAGGTATGTTGAAGTCGGGTGTAATAATAGACGAGCTGCCCACGATATACTTCAAGGGCCTCGACAATCTCATAGCCACGGCTCGAAGCAATAAGGTTGCAGTCTGCCTCGGTTTTCAGGACTTCTCGCAGCTGAAACGAGATTATGGCGACAAGGAAGCGGCGGTAGTAATGAATACCGTAGGGAACATTTTCTCCGGCCAAGTGGTTGGAGAGACTGCAAAGACGTTATCAGAACGTTTCGGGAAAGTTCTTCAACAGCGTCAGTCAATGAGCATCAACAGGCAGGATGTAAGTCACTCCATCAATACCCAGATGGATTCACTTATACCGGCAAGCAAGATTTCAACTCTGACTCAGGGTATGTTTGTCGGCGCAGTCAGCGACAATTTTGACCAGCGTATAGATCAGAAGATTTTTCATGCCGAGATAGTTGTGGACGCAAAGACTGTCGAAGCTGAGGTTAGCAAATATGTCGAAATACCCCAGCTTACTGATTTTGGAGACTCAGGTGATGAAAAAATCAGACAGCAGATCGCCATTCAAAAGAACTATGAAGATGTGCGCCAAAGCGTAAGAGACATCATCGAGCGTGAGATTGTACGAATTAAATCTGACCCATCGTTATCTCACCTTTGGAAAAATTTCAAATAACGACATCATAAAAATCAAGAGGGCGTGTCGTAATAAAGGTTTACGGCGCACCCTCTCATTTTAGGGTGCTGAGATATGGATATATTTCAGGCGACTGATTT
>CANQQE010000075.1 GCA_947625935.1 uncultured Muribaculaceae bacterium
CGCCAGACATACCGCTTTCATGTATTCTCTGGTGGAGAGCTGCAAGATGAACGGTCTCGACTTCGGACTCTACATAGAGACAGTACTGAGGAGAATCCAGAACGGTGACACCGACTATCAAGGTATGCTCCCCAATGCCATAACTCTCCCCAACGCCGTGGAAAATATCACCGCAGCGTGACTCCAAGAATAAAAATCACACAAAAACCTAAAAATGAATTTCAGTCGGCTCGTAACCGACTGAAACAGAACCTCACGTAAAGTGAATGGCTTACGAAGCAACAGAACTATTCGACCTTGCGTTCAGCAAAGACATTGTGTTAGTTGATGCTATCAAAACTGCATATTCCACTGCATATTCCAGAATGATTCTTCTGGCAAAAGGTGGAAGGATTGGTGACATAGTATCTGTAGACTCAGTCTGCACAAGTCTTCGGGAAATAGATTACTCAGATGAGACGCAGCTTGAATCTGCGTGGAGCAGTATTACTTCATGGGGTCCTACAGCCCTTCTTCCAATATTCCAGCTGTTAGGTGAAAATTATTCATATTTGAGAATGATCTCGCGTATTGGCAATGAGAAACACGCTTACGATGAGTTTACAAAGATATCACTCGAATACCCATCATCAGTTGCATCCGCTAAAGTAGGTAAAGGAGTTAAGAGCGAAGGCGAGCTTATCATATCTGGCACCAAAGGATATATCTATGTTCCTGCGCCCTGGTGGAAAACAGACTATTTTGAAATTAGATACGAAAATTCGGATTCTAATCAAAGGTATTTCTATCAGTTGGATGGTGAGGGAATTCGCAATGAGATAGTGACCTTCCTAAAGATTATCGACAAAAGAGGAATAAGCAACGTGCCGATGTCCATCTCAAAAGCAATAGCCGGCGTTATGGGCAAATATCTCAAGAGAGATTCATTAGTAAAACTTGACATACAAGCGCAGAAATGATTAAGGCCTCTGACAAACCTCAAATTATCCAGCTCCCGAAATTTCTCGACAAGAGAGGAAATCTCTCTTTTGCCGAGCAGTTCAAGCAGGTGCCGTTCAAGATTGAGCGCTCATACTGGATTTATGACGTGCCAGGAGGCGAGGATCGCGGAGGCCATGCCTACCGCGAGAATGAGGAATTCATCATAGCACTCTCCGGTGCTTTCGATGTCGTGCTCAATGACGGCAAACAGGAATGGACATTTCCTCTTAATCGCTCCTACTACGGCTTATACGTCCCAAAAGGAATGTGGCGCGAGATGAAGAACTTCTCTACCAATTCTTTCGCCCTCATCTTAGCCTCAACGCCCTATAATGAGGATGACTATATCAGGGATTTCAATGAATTCAAAGTGGAGGTAAAGGCATGATAGACACCAAGGTATTTGACTGTACAATGATAGAGCTTAGCCGCCATCATAGCGACCGCAAAGGAAATCTTACAGTCATCGAGAATAGCGTTACTGTACCTTTCAATGTGAAACGCACATATTATCTCTATGATGTGCCAGGAGGTGAGAGTCGAGGCGGTCATGCCCATAAGGATCTTCATCAGCTGATAGTTGCCGCATCCGGCAGTTTCACCGTCACGCTCGATGACGGCTCAGTGAAACGTACATTCTTGCTTAATCGGCCCTATCAAGGTCTCCTGGTTGTGCCCGGCATCTGGCGTACACTCGATGATTTCTCATCCGGAGCCGTGTGCATGGTGCTCGCTTCGGAAGGCTATGACGAGTCCGACTACATTCGCGATTACAATGACTTTATTGAATTGAAACGATGATCCATCCCCTTTCAGACGTCAAATCAAAAAATATAGGTGACGGCACCAATATCTGGCAATTCTGCGTAGTGTTTCCTGATGCAGTCATTGGCAACAACTGCAATATATGTGCCAATGTAATCATAGAGAATGAGGTCAACGTTGGCAACAGTGTAACAGTGAAATCCGGTGTGCAGCTTTGGGACGGCATAACTGTTGAAGACAATGTCTTCATCGGACCTAATGCCACATTCACCAACGACAGATATCCACGGTCAAAGAATCCGGACTGGATAAAGAAAGGGATTCATCTCAAAAAAGGATGCAGCGTTGGAGCCAATTCAACGGTTCTTCCCGGCGTTTCCATTGGAGAGAACGCCATGGTTGGAGCCGGAAGTGTCGTGACTCGAGATATTCCAGATAATGAGATATGGGCCGGCAATCCGGCAAGATTCATTAGAAAGGTTCAATAAACAATGATAAAGTTTCTTGATCTTCAGAAGGTGACGGAAAGTCACGGCAAGGAGATAAACGAGGCAGTAAGCCGGGTGGTAAACTCAGGCTGGTATCTGCAAGGGAAAGAGAACGAACAGTTCGAGAAGGATTATGCAGAGTATATCGGTACGAAGCACGCAATCGGAGTTGCTAATGGCCTCGATGCAATCAACTGGATATTCCGAGCCTACATCGAGATGGGCAGACTGAAACCCGGCGACGAGGTCATAGTTCCTGCAAATACATTCATCGCCTCTATTCTGCCACTCTCAGAGAATGGACTGGTTCCGGTACTTGTCGAACCAGACATCAACACATACGAGATAGACCCGGAAAAAATTGAGGCAGCAATTACACCACGTACAAAGGCAATCCTCATCGTGCACCTCTATGGCCAATGTGCCTATACCGACAAGATAGGCGACCTTTGCAAGAGATACAATCTGTTGCTCATCGAGGACAATGCCCAGGCACATGGCTGCAAGTTCAAGGGCAGACGCACAGGCTCCCTCGGAAATGCAGCCGCACACAGCTTTTACCCCGGCAAGAACCTTGGGGCCCTCGGCGATGCCGGAGGCGTGACAACCGATGACGACGAATTGGCTAAGACTATCCGTGCCCTCGCCAATTACGGAAGCACTAAGAAATATGTCTTCAAATATCTTGGCCGCAACTCTCGTCTGGACGAGATACAGGCAGCGGTGCTCGACGTCAAGCTCAAATATCTTGATGCAGACAACGAGAGGAGGAAACAGATTGCCGAGATGTATATCAAAGGCATCACCAATCCTGCTGTCATCACACCCAAAGTGACAGACCGTGATGCACATGTCTTCCATATCTTCCCGATTCGCACTAATAAGAGAAACGAGCTTCTGAAATATCTTGCAGATAACGGCGTCCAGACAATCATCCATTATCCAATAGCGCCACACAAGCAGGAGTGCTACAAAGACTGGAATGGATGGTCGTTCCCTATCTCCGAGCAGATTCATGCAGAGGAACTGTCCCTGCCCATCTCACCTGTCATGACAGATGAAGAAGTCAATGTAGTAATCCAACTCATCAACGCATGGGAAAGCTGACCAAATTTGCAAAGAAGATAATTCCAGCACCACTAATAGAGCCTCTAAGAAGGCTCTATTCTCATATTGTTACATATAAGCAACGGAAGAGAGAAGTACCTTTGATCAAGGAAGCCCCATTAATGCATTCTAAAGCCTTGGATAAGGTACGGAGCAAAGGGGAGCCTTTTAATGTGGTATTCTTTGCCTTGATGGATTCAGTATGGAAATATGACAGGCTTTACCAGCTCATGGTGCAGGACAAACGATTCAATGCTGTCATCCTTGTTTGTCCAATAGTCAACTATGGACGAGAGAATATGTTGAATAACATGGAAAAATGTTATTCAATGTTTAAACAGAAAGGATATAATGTAATCCGTTCGTATGATGAAGCAACAGATACTTATGTGGATGTACGCAAGGAACTTGCCCCAGATTTGATATTCTATACAAATCCATATCAAGGATTAATTGACGATAGATATTACATAACTCAATTCCCTGATATACTAACTCTTTTCACTACTTATGGATTCCCTGAAAGTAAGAGTTATTCAATCACCTTCGATAGTCTCTTCCATAATGTGCTATGGAGAAAGTATGTTGATACGGAATACAGGAAATCAATTGCCAAAAGATATTCAAGGGTAAAAGGCAGCAACGTAATTGTTAGCGGATATCCTGGTATTGACAATTTCATTCGACATCCAGAGAACGTTAATGATGTTTGGCCGATAAAGGACCGTCATGTCAAACGCATTATATGGGCTCCACATCATACGATAACTGGTTATGCATTTGTGAATTATTCCACGTTCCTCAGATATTATCAGACGATGCTGGATTTGGCGCATAAGTATAAAAACGACATACAGATCGCATTCAAGCCGCATCCTCTTCTTAAGAATCGGCTGAAAATAGAATGGGGAGAAGAAAAAACGCATGAATATTATAATCGTTGGGATTCTCTCAGCAATGGCTTCGTTGCGGATGGCGAATATGAAGATCTATTCAATACCTCTGATGCCATAATCCATGATTCAGGCTCATTCATCGGAGAATATCTATTTACCGAAAAGCCAGGGATGTTCCTTGAGAATGGCATAGCTGACAGAGAGAAATACAATGACCTTGCAATTGAATGTTTGAAACACTATTATATCGGCAACAATGAAGATGATATAGAAAATTTCATCCAACAGGTTATAACTGGAGATGATCCGCTTAAAGAGGATAGAATTTCATTCGTAAGGCAAGAATTATATCCACCAAACGGCAAATTGGCTTCCGAGAATATAATGGATGACCTGATTTCAAGCCTTTGCCCAACTAAGGTATAATGGGGGAATTGCGCAGTAAGGCACTCAGAGGCGTTTTATGGAGCGCTGTCGACAAAGCCGGCGTTAAGGCTGTTGCTTTTATTGTCAGTATTGTTATCGCGAGAATCCTGTCTCCTGCCGATTATGGCGTTATCGGCATGATATTGGTTTTCATTGTGATAGCCAATATCTTCATCGACAGCGGTATGAGTCAGGCGCTTGTGCAGCGGAAGGACAGGTCTGCCGAGGATATGGCGACAGCCTTTTATTTCAATGTCGCGATTTCTGTAATCTGTTATATCGTTCTTTTCTTTTCTGCTCCGGCAATAGCTAATTTCTATTCGGTACCTATACTGGTGCCAATTCTGCGGATCTTAGGTCTCAACATTGTTATTGCCGCTTTCGCTACAGTTCAGCGGGCCAACCTTCTTGCAAAACTCGACTTCAAGACAATAGCTGTTGTTAATATTTGCAGTGTGACAGTATCCGGAGGGGTAGGAATCTGGATGGCGTATGCCGGATATGGAGTATGGGCACTCGTCGGACAGCAAATGAGTTCTATATTCACCTCATCATGCGTCTTTTGGTTATTCGGCAAATGGCATCCGACGGCACCTTTTTCTAAGGAATCATTTAAAAATCTCTGGAACTTCGGCAGTAAGCTCCTTGCAACGGGGCTGGTCTCGACTATTATAAGGGAAATTAATTCTGTGGCAATCGGTCGAATATACCGCTCAGAGGAATTAGGATACTATACCCGAGCCGTCCAGACATCAGACATGGTAGCCCTGACTACCAACGAGGTGATTAACGCCGTCACCTTTCCAGTGCTCAGCTCACTGCAGGATAATCGGGAGCAAATGGTGTCTGTATATTCAAGGATGCTTGGAATGACGGCGTTCTTCATATTCCCGATTATGACAGGTCTGGCTGTTGTAGCCAAACCATTCATTTCCGTCTTGCTCACCGACAAATGGCTGCCCGCTGTCGTATTGTTGCAATGGCTTTGTTTCGCAAGGATGTTCACTCCAATCAGTAGTCTGAATATGAATATCCTGAACGCCATAGGAAGGAGCGACCTCTTCATGAAGCTCGACTTCTCCAAGATACCTCTGACAATCGCCACAATGGCAATAACAATACCCATAGGAGTTGAGGCAATGGTAATAGGCAGCTTCATCAACACATTCATATGCTACTTCATCAACGCCTATCTTCCCGGAAAACTTTTCAATTTCGGAGTCAAAGCACAGTTCCGAATTTTTTGGCGCATTATGCTTTGCACAGGTTTAATGGCATTATTCACATGGCTTGTCACATTCAAAATAGATAACGAATTGACTCAGCTGATTGTCGGAATTCTCACTGGTTTTCTCTCATACACAATATTGAGTTGGCTTTTCCGAATCAAAGAGTTAACTGAGATAAAAGTAATAGTTTTATCAAAAATCAATCAAAGAAAATAACGACTCTTATGAAGCCACTTGTTTCAGTTGTTGTGATTACATATAATTCTGAAAGATATATTCTTGAAGGATTAAAATCAATCGAAGGTCAAACCTACGATAATATAGAATTAATCATTTCTGATGATTGTTCAACCGATAATACAGTTGAAATCTGTAAAGAATGGATAAACAACAATCGTAACAAAATCAAAAGAATCCAATTAATTGAGGCTGCGCAAAATACTGGAGTAGCTGGCAACCTTAATCGAGGCATCATGGCAAGTAAGGGAGATTGGATTAAGACGCTTTCTGGAGATGATCAATTTTTGCCTAATACAATTAAAGATTACGTTGAATATATTAACAATGTAAGATGTGATATCGTATTTGGCAGATCTCTCATAGTTGGAGATGAAGAGAGTATTACAGAATATTATGACAAATTGTATAATCATTATATATATCCAAAATTAAAAAGAGGGATTAATCAAAAAAGAGAAAACTTAAAATCACTATTAATTACGAGTCCAGGCCTGTTCTATAGTAGAAAACTTTATGATAAAATAGGTGGTTACGATGAAAGATATCAATTTTGTGAGGAAGACCCATTCTTGTTCAAGGTTTATAGCCATGGTTACAACATAGAATTCTTAGACAAAATTGTTTATAAATATTTAGTCAGGCCTGATTCATTAGGGAGTATCAAGCATACAAATAGATTATCTAGATATCAAAAAGACTCAATAAAATTTTTCTTTGACATTAGAAGACGTGCGCTTTGTAGAGAGAAGTTTGGTATATTATATGCATTTGATCAAACAATATTGTACAATATGTTATTAGCTGCTGATAGAGGAGATAAATGCATATACTCATTATATAGAATTCTTAGATTATTGTCACCAATATATATATATTCCAAGATTAAGTCGATTTAGGTGATATTTGACAATAATCTCTTAATCAAGAATTCGTTTCGCACTAAAGCTCATGCAAGATATTTATTGGGTTATCATTGACATCTTGTTGTTTAATTGCCTTGCATTCATACCCTTCATATACTTTAAGGCTAGCGGCAATAATATAAAGTTCAGGATAACTAGGGTTTACTGAATAATACATAATATGCTGTATAACAGATAATTAAGTTGTTTAAACATTTGTTTTTTTAACAAAA
>CANQQE010000076.1 GCA_947625935.1 uncultured Muribaculaceae bacterium
TTCATTGGTTATATTCTTTTAATGCTTTAATCAATATGTCGGCTTGCTCAACTGCTTGCTTTGCAAGCTGATTAAGAGTTAAGTCAGGGCGAGTTTCATCAATCATTCGGCAATAGCAGTCTTTCGCTATCTCGTATCTGCGCTTTTCCCAAAGAAAAGCCGATTGCAGACGGACGTTATAGACCTCCATTTGGCTGTCAATCTCGCGCTGACGTGCTTCTTTGTCAAAGGAGCATTTAGCGCATATCGTCATACTTTTCAGAATAGGCTTGCCGCAGATAGCGCATTTGTTGGTTAGTTTAGGCATTTGAGCCTCCTTTCTATGTCTCTGCTATGAGTGCGTCGGCTGCGCTCAACGCTATTCTTGCTATATTGATATATGGGTTAACAGCCTCTCCATTCGAACAACAGCAATTAATCTGAGCCACAAATGGGTCGTAGTTCAGCCGTCCCAAAAGAACAGATACAAAGTCTTTGGCGATATTTAGCCTGCGCTCTTTTGAGGGGCTGTCTTTGAGGATGTTATCGAACGATTTGTCGCAAATTGCGATTTCTTGCGATAAATTGCGTAAATGCGATTCTTCGTCCGCGATTCGTGATTCTTTTACGGAATCAGCACGAAGAACGGCTGATTCTTCATTACTCGGCTCTGTATAGGGTTCGAGGTAGGATTCGGGGACAGTCATATTACCGTGGATTTGCGAAGATTCAATTTTATATCCGACAAGTTTGCCTTGCGGGCCAAACACTATGCCTATTATGGTGCAAACATAACCTTTTAGAACCGCCTTATCTCCGCACATAAACTTCGGCTCGGCTGGCTGAGGCTCTTCTGTATATGGCTCAAGCGTAGATTCAGTGAACCATGCAGTAGGTGAGCAACTTAACATATAGGAGAATTGTGGATAAATCTCCTTAACATCAGTTACTGTATAAACTTCGTCTTTCCAACAATCTGTTATCACCTTAACCCTATCTCCTTTGTGAAATTTAGGTTGTGATTTTTCTTCATCCGGAAGGCATTTGGAGCCGAAAAGGAAGCGCAGGGCATTACACCAGCCAGTAGCCATATCTCTATCATGAGTAGAGGATTGATGATGATTTTTCAATGCGACTTTTTCATTGAAATTTCGCATCACTTCTTTTCTCGATACTATAAGCATTTCCTCTTCCTCCACGTCAGAAATGAGATTAATCTGACCGAAAAGGTCTTCCAGTACCCAAAACTCTGACTCTTTGTCAAGGCTCTTTAATTGTTTATATCCTTCCTTTATTTTTTTCTTGAATTCTTTCGGAAGGACTGACCAAACAAGGTCTTGTGTTGTTTTATCCATTCTTCTTCCTTTTGATGATGATTTCTACGGGTTCGGGGTCTGATTCGCTATCCATGTCGGGAAATAGCCCTGTATCAAGGAGATAAGTTTTGCCCTTGCTATCCCACACGGTGTCATAATCTCCCGTGTCTGCAATAGGTTGGGATTTCTGGATAGGCTTTTCCGTATGGAGAAAGCATTGTCCGTATGCATCGTCAATAGCCACCCATCCTTGAATCACGGTGTCAGCGTCCTTCTCCCGACTGCCGAGGGCGTAGGCATCATTGAACATTATCTTCTTCATGGCTCAGTCCTCCCTAATCAATAACATCCTTATGTTTCTTAGGCACAATCGCAAAACGAAGTCCCAAAGCGGATATAATGTCCTCGTATGAGCGAAGCATTGCACCGCTGTGTCCTTGGCGTATTCTGCGGATAGTGTACATATTGCATTTGCCCTCCAACATTTTATCAAGTTTGGTGGGTGTAATGTGCTGTTTCTGCATCTCGCTTTTGATAGTGGATGCGATGTTTTTGGATGTTTCCGTGATGATAAGATTTTCCATATAAATTACAGTTTGATTTCTTGTAGGTATGTTAATTTGCCCTCGTAGTTGTAGCCACGGGCGCGAAGCTCCTTGATTAAAGTCTTAATTTGTGCGATGATTTCACGCGGCTGTAGGCTTGCGAGTTCGGGATTCGACAACTCAGAATGGGGGGGGGTGATAGTTTTGGCCTTGTAATACTCCTTGGACCTCTTACCCTGACATTCCTTGCACCAATATTGCAAGCCGTCCTTGGCTCTTTTTTTGGGGTAGAAGCTGGTTAAGGGAAGTTCCTGCCCGCATTTCGAGCATGTCTTGGTTGTAGTGGTTGTTGTTTCCATTTGTAGTGGTTTTAAATGTTGATACAAAGTTAGCAATTATTATTCATTCTTGCAAATATTATACGATTAATTTTTGCAAGCTTCTTTCATGTGTCCGGTAAATCATCGCCCTTAACGATGCCTTGTTGAAGCTCATGCCCGACGATGTTTTCAAACCGAGGTCGTTGACTTCCGACACCAATGGTTCTAAATCCGTCTTACGGTCAACCGCTCCGTTACGGCTTTCATAGACGGCGAGCCACTTTGCGAACTTGATGTTGTTCTCGTTTGCCTCTGCCTTGCGCTTGCGGGTTTCGATGGAGTTTGTCAAGGCTTTGTCCCATGCGGTGCCCGCGCCGTCATCTTGTCTGCCGAGCTTGGTTATTACGCGGCCAGACTTTGCAACGTGCTGCCCGGTGGTGGCGATTTCTTTTTTAATCGCTTCCAATTTTGACTTTGTGCGGTCAACGATTAGTTGCTTCTCAATCTTTGCAAACGTGGCCATCATTGCAAGCTGCAACTCTATCATCGGGTTTATGTCGGTGCAGTCAATGTCAAGTCCTACATTGCAGATGATAAGCCGGAGGTTGTTCGGCTTGAAGTGCTGCTCAATGATTGAACTTAACTCGCCGATACCACGACGGGTAAGACGTGAGATTTCGCTGATGACGATTGTATCGCCGTGTTTGATTTCCTTACACAAGTCAAAGAGGTTTCGTTTAGTGTAAACCATTCCACCGCCAATACCCTCGTCGGTGAATGTTCTGTCAATGTGCATACCTTTGTTGGAAAGGTAATCGTGAATGATATTCAACTGCGACTTCTCGTCTTGGGAGTCTGTTGAATACCTGAGATACGCAAATGTAGCCATAATAATAAGTTTTTAAGAATTTGTGCGAGGTGAGCCTCACGAGTGGATTTCCCTTAATCGTGCTTGATGACCTTTATTCTTATACATAGATACGATTTCCTCAAAACTGTATTTATGCCTGTTGTATTTCGCCAGCTCATCTTGATTGACTTCGATTGTTTTCATTTTAGTTTATCTATTAGTTTCAACAGATAATCCTCGCTCTCATATCCGTCAAGCTCGTAGACTTTGCAACGGTCAGTGAAGAACCTTGCGCGTTCTGTCAACCAAGCGGCGGGATGTGGTCGTGTCGTGACCATAACAACCGTCTTGTGCCGTGGGATATAAACATCTGCGAACTTCCATTGGCGTTAATTCTTTGGAATATTAACTTGTTAATATTCTTTCTTAAATGCTACTTCCCCTTACTGACTGAATCAATAGATAGTGTAGGTGCAAAGCGGTGCATACTACTAATAATCATATTGAGCAAACCTATAATCATGTCTGTTTATAGTTAATCGTTGGGGATGATTGTATATAATATGTTTGAATCGGCAATAAATGTTTTCGTCAAGAATCTCATATTCGTTAGCATCACGGATATAAGCCATGCGCCCCGATATGAAAGGTCTTCTATTAGGAATATCGTTTATTACCTCTCCATGTTCAATATCATAGACAGGAATCTTATCAAAGGACGTTATAGAGATTGCTTTTACCTTCTCTTGTTTCCTAAGATGTCGTGAAACGGTTGAGCGGTGGCAACCGGCTATATTGCCGAGATACTTCTGCGTTAATGGCTTCTTCGCCTCTGGACGAGAATTAGGTTGACAGTAGCAACTCATCCGAGGACGATTATTCATTATCGCTTTGCGCATCATGTCGTCACGCAACCGCAAGGAGATTTTATGGTGGGATATAGAACCGTCCGATTCCTTGTCAGCTATGACGACACTATCATCATACATCCTTTTGTTGCTCTTTCCCCAAAACCAATCGCATCCAATTTTGAATGACTTTGCGGTCAGGAATTGGGTCTTTGAGTTGTATCGGAACAATTCTTCGCAAGAGGTGGATTGTTTTATCAACCTCTCTGCCTTTCGGTATGAGCAATGGCACACCCTCATAACGTCACGGGGAGTGCGAATATACATACCGCTCGACGTATTATTCAGCTTCAAGCATACAGCGAACACAAGCAAGTCCCACATCCTTTTGTCGTTGCGGTATCGCTTCAACAATCGGCATGGAACGTTTATGTAGTTGCTATATCTGCTGTATTCGCTGAACATTAAAAAAAAGAATTACTGCTCTGGCTAAAGTGGCAATCTCCAAAGCAGTAACTCTTATCATAATCCCTTCTGTCAAGTCGGGAGTAGAGTCATTTTTGTATAACTGTGTGCTCCAAGCGATTGCCACATAGCTTGATGTTGACGCAAAGTTAGCACCTTAATTTGGATTGTGCAAGAGTTTGGCGAAAATTTTTAGAAAAAAGTTTGTCCGAGGCGACGCCTCGGTGTCGCTCCGCTTCGGTTCTCCCTCGCCAGGATGGATGGTTAGACCGAAAAATAGCCTTTAGAGTTGAGCCATTTAACCGCGCCTATCTCGGTTTTGAATTTGCGGCACTCGCAGACGGTGAACGCTTCAAAGGTTCCATTCTCAAAGGCTAATAATCCGCCTTCGTTGCCGCCTTTCTTGTAGGTTATAATTGCTTTCATAATCTTTTGTTTTTATTGGTTAAGCGAGGGGTCTGCACCCCTCAAATCAATCGTCCATGCGACCGTTGGTTAAATCGTGAAACAGATTGACAATCATAGCAATGGCGAGACATACAATAAACATATCATCATAAATTTTAGGGGTTAAACTTCGTTGGGGCGAGGCTGTGCCTCGCTTGTTTCAGATGTAGCACCTTGCAATCTTATATGCGAGGTCTTCGTCAACGTCCCACCATTCGTAACTCAGTTCTTCTTGCGAGTTGAGTTCACCGTTGCTGTATTCAAACACGATGGTGTCGCCGTCTATCTGCTCGGCTACGATTGCATAGTCTTCGGGCGTGTCCTTGTGCCACACCTTGAAACATTCTATTGTCTCGTCGGGGAAGCACGGATTGACGTGTTCCGTCTTTTCTACATGATACCCTTTGCGATACTTGTCGGCGATGTAGTCGGCATCAACCTCTACGATGTAGTTGTCTATCTCCGTGTTCTCCCAGAAGTCGAACAACGTTATGCCTGTTTCGGGTTGGTCGAGTTGGTTGTCGTACAATTCAAACAGGTCGTATACGCTTTCGGGCGTATATCCTAACGTGTTGTTGTAGTCGCTGATGTAGCATGAACCGAGCGTTATTTCCGAACGCAGTTTCTTGAAGTCTTCAAATGTCATAATCTTACAGTTTTTTTGGTTTGGTGTGAGGGGCGTAACCCCTCGTTTCAGCAAGCGGCGGCTAATTCAATGTTTGCTTGCTTCTTTGAGATTTTAAAGCGGTACACCCACATCTTGTCGCTGTATTCGTTGTAATATTCAACATTGTTCGCTTTGAGGATTTTTTCAACATCTGCAATGTTTTTTTCGGCGTTCCAATTATAGGACACGAAAACACCAATGCCGTAAGTCGTGGGGTAGACACAAAATCCACTTTTGCCGTACCCTGCGGATTCAAGGACTCGATTCATTGCGTCTGCAAACTTTCCGTAATGGCCATTGTACGCCTTAATGTCTTTTGCTATCAGCTTTTCGACATACTCAACGGTTATCTCTTTTGACTTGACGCTTATCTTTTTACAGATTGTGCGGTGGTTGCCGTTGTGGTCGTACTGCACGTACAGCACATCTTTATCGTAGCTGCCTAATCCCTGGCCATGTTTTAACACATTAATGTCCGCGTGTATTTTTGATTTCTCGCTTAGTTCATCGTATGTTTCAAACAATACGTTGCAATTCGGATTCGCGCCTCTTACATGGTCTTTGTAGTAGTCAAAGTAGTATTTGACGGATTCATCGTATACACGATTTTTAAAGTCATCAAAGGTTGCATCAGGATAATACTTGACTACGATTCCTTTAGCTTTAAAATACTCAATTGTCTGTTTGTCTATTATCATAACACATAAGTTTAATTGGTTCAACATAGTGGCGAGCCGTTTGGCTCACCTCATTCAACACTTCGGGTACATATCCCATATCAAGCTCTCATTGTCAAATTCGGGGAAATACACCGTATCTCCGCCGATAAATACGCTCGCTTCACTCATGGCTCACATCCTCACGCCGATTGAATCACAGTACCACATGAACGCTATAAGCAATTCAATGATGACATAAGCCATAATCACGGTCGCAAGGCATTTAGCCCCAAAGATAAGTTTTTGTTTCATAATCGTAAGTTTTTGGTTAATTCGTGAGCGGCGCGGATGCGCCACCCGTCTGTCAGTCAGAGAGGTAAGTCCATGTCGTCAGCTTGCTCAATCCGTACTTCTTGAGGTACGTCTCCACGCGCCTTGTGCGGTCTGCAAGAGCCTTTTCATACAACCTTGTGACCAGCGCCTTGTCGTCGTCGCTTATCTCCGTGAGATTTTGGATGCTTTCATTTGTCATGTAGTCCGGACGTATGCGCCCGGATTTAAGGTCATCCAACGTGTACGGCGAGAAGTACAGCGAGCGGCGAACGGAATCGCCGATGTAGCACTTCTGGAGATATACATGCTCGCAATCGTCCTTATATCCCCATTTGCGCTCACGCTTGCCTTCTTTCAAGGCTTGCACCATGCCGCGCAGTTCTCGCAGATTCTCTTCCCTGAAATAATCGGGATTCGTGTCCGCGTTATGCTGCGCTTCATAGGCTCTGTCCTCGTCCTCTTGCGTTGTAATACCGCAGAATCCATGACCGAAACAGAAGCGAGTTTCAAGCGGTCTATTTTCAGCCATGACTACATATCCGCTGGATAGTCTCACGCCGAGGCCGTAGGTCTTGCACATGTAGTCAAGATAAGACCCCTCGTCGCCCTCGCTGATGAATATCTGTCTGACTTCATCTTTGGAGAGGAAGATGTCTGGCTCTTTCTCTTTTTTTCGGCTCGCGGTTACTGTTACGCTCCCGCCGTCGAACAGCGCGGCAACTTGTGCACGCTTGCCCTTCGGGAATACCCATCCCGCGCCACATGATAGACGCGGATTGAATCGCCCTCCGAGGCTTTTGAGCTG
>CANQQE010000077.1 GCA_947625935.1 uncultured Muribaculaceae bacterium
GGCGGGGCGGGGCGGGGCGGGGCGGGGCGGGGCGGGGCGGGGCGGGGCGGGGCGCGCCTGCCCGCTGGGGCCTGCCCGCTGGGGCTTGCCAGCTGGAGCCGCTCCACAAGTGTACTCTATAACGGCTTGACATACTTTACCATACCTGTATACTGGCCTTGTGTTGGGGATTGCATCTCCGACGGTTCTTTGGCATAGCCCCCTGACCCCCCCCCAATGGGCGGGGGAGGCCGCGCGCCTAGCAAGCGCGCCTTGCCGCGATGACGCGCTCACTTGGAGCACCAGCGGTGGCCTCCCGCTGTCGGGGCCTGGCAGAAGCGCGGAGTACCTCCGGACAAGATAGGGCCGGGGAAGACACGTGTGGAAGCCAAGTCCTGGCCCGTACCGGATAGCAGGGACACAGGACGCGCTATCGTAGCGCGAGCAGGGAGGCCGCAAGGCGACAGACTAGACGATACAGCGGATAGCCTGACCTTGACGTCGACACAATATAACCCCCCATGCAAGGGGGGCCGTACATGGTAGAGTACGGCCCCTTGCATGGTATCCAAGATAGGCGGGAGCGTATCTGGAGGCAACATGGCTATAATACGGTATACCATCAGGCAGGACGATACTGATGAGGGCTTTGCGCGAGCCCTCATTCGGCTCAAGGCTCAAGCGTCGGCATACCGCTCCGCCTTCTCCGCCGTGGTATGCGCCGCGGCGCGAGACTTACTCCACAGCAAGTCGACGAGCCGCGCTTGCCGCGCGTACGCGGAGCTGGCCGACACGCCCTTTCAGTCCGCTTTCGCGCGGGCTTTTGAGGGGTGCGCCGGCATGTGGAGCTTGCCGGCGGAGAAGGACGCGAAGTACGACTTCGTGTCCGACCGCGCCGGGCTCTTCATTCGGCGTGGCGGCAAGGACGAGCTCTTCTGGGAGCCACTCACCATAGAGCGGAGCCTAGAGGACTGGGACACGCAGAGAGACTTCTTCCACGCCGCGCTTGACGGCGTGGACTTCCTGAGCGTGAAGGTGAAGGCCGCTCCCAAGACGGTAGAGGTCTTCACTTGGCGCGACCTCAAGGCCCTCCTGAAGCGCAAGCCCGCGCTTGATGACACCTGCGCCGGCCTGCTCGCGCAGCTAGAGCAAGCCGACAAAGTAACCCGCCGCGCCGCTGACGCCGCCGCTAAACAGGCGGAGGCCGCGGCCAAGTCCAGCGGCGAGTCCAGCGGCAAGTCCAGCAAGGCCGGCAAGGCCGGCAAGTCCAGCGGCAAGGCTAACAGCAAGGCCGCCGCGTAACCCCAACACAAAAACTGTAAACTTCAACCCGCGCTCCTGCCTATCTTGGATATCATGCAACCCTTTAACCCATAGGAGCAAAGCAATGGCTAAACTTATCGGAACGTTTGAATTGGTGCCTCATGGGACAGACCCGTACTTCAAGCCACACGTCTTCAGCGCGTACCGCTACATCACCCGCGCCATAGAGGACGGAGACGTAGTGGTCAGCCTCATCTGGATATTCCCCGACGCTGACTTGGCGGAGGGGGTCACTAAGAGCCTGGAGCGCGTCATACGCTCCACCACGGCGCTCGTGCCAGAGATAGACCTTTACCAGATGGAGGCGGGCGGATATCTGGTAAAGCTCAACCGCCCGCTGGATGCTACTGTACACTGTCTGCCCGAAGGCTTGCAGATAGAGGTGAGGCGATAAATTGTAAACTAGCCGCGGGGCCCAACCCCGCGGCCTATGGAGGCACACTATGCAGATAGGATACTACGCCGCCGGCCGCTGGACTACTTGCGCTGAAGCCGGTGCTATCGACTGGGCGTGGCTTTACGATACCACGCCGGATACTGGCCGCGTGTACAGACTCCGCGATGGCAAGCATGAGGTATGGCTTGACGCCCGCGCCGCGCGCCGCCTCGCCTTCAATCTGGCATGGAGGAAGGGCTAATAAAGGGAGGCCGCAAGGCCTCTCTTTTTTGCCCTCAAAAAACAGCGTTCAACTATGATTGAGGGCTGTTTTTTGCGCGCAAAAAATTTACGACGTTCACCCGTTAGCCGGCGCGATAAAAGCATATTCACCCGTTAGCCGTGAATAAATAAAGCAAGGTACGGCAACGGAAATAAAGTTCTAATGTATAGATAAGTAAACCATTGTCGAAAGTATGTTCAAGTATAGATAAATAATATTTTTGCAGGCCTTTCCCAGATACTTGCACAAATATGCAAATACGACAACGATAATTGAAAATGACTTTCATTAGGGCGACAGTATAAAAAAGAAACCTAGCAAAGTTCGGCAAATTATGGATAGTCATAGGAAAATGCTAACGCGGTAAATAAAACACAGTTAGCAAAGTACGGCAAAATCTGGACGGAAAGAAAAAGAAAAAAGAAAAAAATAAATAAATAAATTATTATTATTTTAATTTTCTTTTCTTTTTATTCTTTTTTGCTAATTTTTCGGCTGAATTTTTCCTTTCTTTCTCTCACCTATCCACGGGATAGGCGGGGCCGCACGCGTTAGCCGTACTTATTTATCATGATAGTTAGGTAGGGCTGCGCGCGGTTGCGCGTATGAAATTTTTTCAATCATTGATTGCTTTCCCAGTTTCCCATTTTCCCGCAAAAATTTTCCGGTTTTAAACTTTTTGCTCTTCAATTTTTCCGTTTCCGTTTCAAAATTTTTGGGAAAATGGGAAAGGGGTCATTTTTGGTGTGATAAGTATGGGTAAGTATGGAAAAATGTTCGTCCCATTTTTCGTTCCCAAGTCCTTTCCCAAAAATGCGGGTACGGAAAGTAAAGCAAAGTAAGCACCATTTTTCACAAGCGTTTTGGGAAAGCGCTCCGCCCGCTCCGCCCGCTTAACTTTTTGGCCCCCAGAATTACCCACACTTTCCACTACACCTATTCAAATTCTTTCCGTTACTCGCTAACTTTCCTTTACTTTGTAATTTGCTACACTTCCAACCATTCCGTAGCAAATTCCCTAACACCAGCCAGACCGCGTATATATTAATATACTACGTATATTAATAATATACGCGCTCGCGCAACCCGCGCAGCGCGCTCCGCGTGCGCGGAGCACGCGTAACCGTTAACCGTGTGCAACACGCACACAAATGGAGGTTCCAGAAATGGCATGTCCAAGAGTAATCGAACAAGTCCAGTCTCGCATGTTCGGAGGTGTCGGCAATCGTCGCGATTGGCATTTGAGAAATGACCACATCATGTATTTCGCTCGGCCCCGCCCTCTCCGCTCCGCGCTGCCGGGTTATTCCGGTTTGCTCGCCCATGTTTTCAGGGAGAAGCCTGTTGATTCCCTATACCTGTATTATTCAGCTCCGTTAGTCGTGCACTTCGCAGATGACAGCGTGGCATACTCTCTCTGCGGGTGGAGTACCCTAACGACAAAGGACAGAGTGAACAAACTCTCCCCGTTCCCGTTCTATACGGTCAGGGGGAAGCAGTATCTCTCGTGCTGGAGCCAGTATTATCCGGTATCCGACGAGGCCATTGTCATGCGGACAGGATTGTCGCCGGTTGTGGACTGCTACCTTATCGACAAGGAGTATTTCAACGACGGCCGTGAATGGAAGCTCCACACACGGCAGATAGTTCAGGGCACGCACCCCTACATCTTCACTGAATAACGAAACTTGTAAACTGGAGGGTATCATGACGAGTTCAAGTTGGATTGACCAGCCGTGTTATGTTATCACGGCGATGGACTGGACGGGAACCAGCAACGGCGTGAACCTTCACGTTGCATCCATGAACTATCCCATGCGGCTGGGAACGTGGTTGCCGTGGTGTGATAAAAGTCTCGCGCTCGACATAGCGCAGGGCTGGGCTGACCAGCACTTGATGGGGGAGACGTGGGACTGGGGAAAGTCCGGAGTAAAGCTGACGCCGGTAGCGGACAGTGTGGCGTCGGATACGATGAAGCATCGTGAGCAGACATCGGGGTTCAAGCTGGGGGATTATGAGGACTTGTTCAGGCTCCTGTACATCCGGAAGCCGACGAGGAAGAAGAGCATATGGGAGCAGCTCGGCCCGCTCGCCGGGCGTCTCTTGACGAAGGACTTCATCTTCAAGGCTCTCACCGAGTGGCGTGTCTCCCATCTTCCGGATGCAGACCCGTTGTTTGCCGAGGTGGAGCCGGAGGAGGATACGATAAGGGAGTGTGCGGCAACCATCCAGAATCTGACAGATGAGGAGCAGGCGTTACTCGACACCGTCCAGCAATCGGACTTCATCCATTATCCGACGGTATCCCTGAGTGACGTAGCGCGTGGCCGTGGTGCGCACAGGTTATATCTTATCGTGAGCCAGAAGCTGGGCAAGGGGTACGAGCACATATATGTTGGAGCGTATGAGTGGAGCATGGGGTTTGCTCCGCTCGTGCCGGGGGATTATACGGACATGCCTCCGTATGTACTCCAATCCAACTGGGCGACGCAGCGCGGCGCGTACCTGTGCAACCTGTGTATGAGTGACATACTAAAGGTCTACGAGCACGACCAAGCGAACTATCCGTCGGTACTCCCGAGGCTGAGCGGGTATTGGAAGCCATGCGAGCCGGTGGTGGAGGTGTTCGGCATGGTGAATCCGGATGATGTGCGAGGAGCGCGCCGCCCGCTCCGCGCACCAGAGGAGGAAGAGCGGTCAGTGCCTATCTATCATTGTGACCCGAGGCAGGAGCGTCCGTTTGTTGTCTCGTGTACGGATAAGAACGGCGAGCTTATCATCTATTGATAAGTCACAATCCACACCTGAGCGGAGACTCCACATCTTCGCTCGGCAACCATCAACCATCTCCCGCCCATAGGCGGAAAGCGAGGATTATCATGGCGAGGGAAGTACAGCTTATCAATCTGACACCGCATACCATCAACATTTATTATGGGGAGGACGTGGGGTATAACTGCCAGCTTATCCATCCGAACACGGAGCCGGCGATAGTGTTGAAACCATCGGGGATAGTAGCGCGAGTTCGGTCGTCGTACACGCAGGCGGCTCCGGTAAAGGTGCGGGGTGTGGTGGTGCCGACGAAGGTCGGGTCGCTTATGCCGACGGTCGATGGCCTTCCAGCTCCGAGAGAGGGGGTGATGTATGTTGTATCGGGGATGTTGGACTCGTTTGTGTATGGCAGGGATGACCTTGTGGCTCCGCACTCACTGGTGCGGGACGCAGAGGGGAGAGTGATAGGGTGTGCTCAGCTCCTCAGATTGGGCGGAGACCGTGAAGAGAATTACTGAACAACCATAAACATCCACAAAATAGGAGAACTATCATGAAGAACAGTAACGTGGAAACTCGCAGTGTGGTGACGCTTGACGCAGGGATGACGTTCAACGGACGCAAGTCGGGGAGGCCTGTGCAGGGCTGGACGGAGGTGACGGACTACACTCCGGAGGTGAACCCGAGCTATATTGGGCAGGCGTGGGACGTGGATGTGCGCGGCTGGTTCTGCTTACCTCCGACGGAGGGGCTGTATGTGTTCGGCGCAACAGGATGCGGCAAGTCGTCGGCCGTTCGGCAGTACTCCGCCCTGCTCAAGTACGAGCTGTTCGAGGTGACGGCACACGCACGGCTGGAGATGGGAGACCTCATCGGTCACCACGTCGTGCGGGATGGGAACATGTGTTATGAGTACGGCCCGCTTAGCATGGCGATGAAGCGCGGCGGGGTGTTGCTCATCAATGAGGTGGACTTACTCGACCCTGCGGTAGCGGCGGGGTTGAACACAGTCTTGGACGGCGCACCTCTGCTCATCCCAGAGAACGGCGGAGAGATAATCCGGAGGCATCCCATGTTCCGGTTTGTATGCACTGC
The DNA here is from genome assembly GCA_947625935.1 of uncultured Muribaculaceae bacterium. Taxonomy (GTDB): domain Bacteria; phylum Bacteroidota; class Bacteroidia; order Bacteroidales; family Muribaculaceae; genus JAJPXC01. Next base: position 5,829 of record CANQQE010000077.1, read on the forward strand.
GAACAGCAATGGGACGGGGGACGAGTCGGGGTTATATCAGGGAGTACTGCGGCAGAACATGGCGTTTGCTGACAGGTTCATCTTTGTAAAGGCGGGGTATCTGCCGCCGACAAAGGAGAAGGCCTTGATGAAGAAGGTGGCTCCGCAGGTTCCGGATGACATACTGGAGAAGATGGAGATGATGGCGTGTCTGGTGCGTAAGGTGTTCGATGGACAGGGCGAGGGGAAGGACGCTGACGTGTCGCTCGACCTCACGCTATCCACAAGAGCGATGGTGCGCTGGGCGACGTTGTTCCAGTTCTTCATGCCGCTTAGGGATAGGAAAGTGAACGTTGTGCGGTACAGCTTGGAGCGGGCGCTGCTCAACAGGGCGACGCCCGTTACGCGGGCGGCGCTGATGGGGTTCTGTCAGAGATGTTTTGGTGGTGATATGTCGAGCGATAGTGAGACGACGGAGGTGAACAATGGCTGACACTAGGGATTACAGTACGGACATGAGCAAGGTGCTGGGCGACAAGACAATCATCCAGCTTGATGTGACTATCTGGACGGGTAGGGCGAAGCTGAGGCTGGACGACCTGCCTGATGTGGACACAGCAGCTCTGCCGCCCGAAGCGCTCGCAACTCTCGGGAGCAAGCGGCTTATCAACGGCGACACGTTGAAGATATTCGGAGCACTCAGGGCGCAGGCGATAAACGCGTTGGATATGAGCGGCGTTCGCTTCCTCGGCGGGTGGCTTGTGGGGTCGACGGTGGTTGACAGTGTGGTGGACGAGCTGAAGCGGATAAAGGCTGACTTCGGCAAGGCTATTCAGGTGTTTGTCGCTAACTACCGCAGTCATGCGGAGATGTGGATGGACGACTATCCAGAGTGGCGGGCGATGATAGCCAAAGCCCTCCCGTCCGAGGCAGCTATCGGCAGTCGCTTTCACTTCGACTACACGGCGTTCACGATTGACCTCCCGACGGTGGCAGGGGCTAAACTGAAGACAAAGATACAGGGGCTTGGGTCGCAGGCCATGAGCGAGATACGGCAGATGGTGATGAGGACGTATAAGGAATCGTTCATGGGCAAGAGCACAGTGACGAGGCGGGCGCTCCGCCCGTGTCGCACGATAATGGACAAGCTCAACGCAGTATCGTATCTCGCCGGCGGTCTGGAGCTGGCAGCGGATGAGTTCCAAGACGCACTGCATACGGTGGAGAACCAGACGGACAACGAGGTGGCAGTGAAGAACTTCAAGATGTTCCTCCTCTCGTTCGGCAATCTCGAGACCCTCGACGCTATG
>CANQQE010000078.1 GCA_947625935.1 uncultured Muribaculaceae bacterium
CTTTTGCTAATCCGTTTATTTGCTTGCATTTAATTTTATCCCCGTTTTTCCCGTTTTATATCGCGGAGAATTAGTAATTTTGTGGGCTGAACCATTAGAAATAAGTTTTTACAACAACTGGCAAGTGAAAAATATTAGGAATTTCTGTATAATCGCCCACATCGATCACGGCAAAAGCACTTTAGCCGACCGTCTGCTTGAATACACCGACACCGTCTCTGGAAAAGACCTACAGGCCCAGGTGCTCGACGACATGGACCTTGAGCGAGAGAGAGGCATAACCATAAAGAGCCACGCCATACAGATGGACTACATTCTCGATGGCGAACGCTACACCCTCAACCTCATCGACACCCCGGGACACGTCGATTTCTCATATGAAGTGTCAAGGTCGATTGCGGCATGCGAGGGTGCGTTGCTCATTGTCGATGCCTCTCAGGGCATTCAGGCTCAGACCATATCAAACCTCTACATGGCCATCGACAACGACCTTGAAATCATCCCGGTCATAAACAAGATAGATCTCGATAGTGCCAAACCCGAGGAAGTCGAAGACCAGATTATAGATCTGCTTGGTTGCTCACGCGACGAGATAATCCGCGCAAGCGGCAAAACAGGAGCAGGCATCCCCGAAATTCTCAAAGCGATTATCGACAGAATTCCGGCCCCCAAAGGCGACCCCGATGCGCCTCTACAGGCTCTGATTTTCGACTCTGTTTTCAACCCGTTCCGAGGAATTATTGCATACTTCAAAATCGAAAACGGCACAATCCGCAAGAACGATTTTGTAAAATTCGTAGCGACCGGCAAAGAATATCATGCCGACGAAATCGGAGTTCTGAAACTCGACATGGCGCCTCGGGAAGAACTTTCTGCCGGAAATGTTGGATACATAATTTCTGGTATTAAGACTTCGCGAGAGGTAAAAGTTGGCGACACCATAACCCATGTCGACCGTCCGTGCGACAAAGCCATCGATGGATTTGAGGAAGTTAAACCCATGGTGTTTGCAGGTGTCTACCCCATCGAGACCGAGGACTTTGAAAATCTTCGCTCTTCGCTCGAAAAGCTGCAGCTCAACGACGCCTCGCTGACATTCCAGCCCGAGTCCTCAGCCGCGCTTGGGTTTGGATTCCGATGCGGATTCCTCGGCCTGTTGCATATGGAAATCATTCAGGAACGCCTCGGACGCGAATTTGACATGGATGTCATAACTACGGTGCCTAACGTATCTTACCGCGTCTACGACAAAAAGGGCGTTATGACCGAAGTACACAATCCTTCAGGCCTCCCGGAGCCAACACTGATTGACCACATAGAGGAGCCATATATCAGGGCTTCTGTTATCACCGCAGCCGACTATATCGGGCCAATAATGACACTATGCCTCAGCAAGCGCGGTGAGCTTGTGAAACAGGAATACATCTCCGGCAACCGCATGGAGATGATATTCGATATGCCTCTTGGTGAAATTGTGATTGACTTCTACGATAAGTTGAAAAGCATATCAAAAGGCTATGCCTCTTTCGACTATCACCTCCATGATTTCCGGGAATCCAAACTCGTCAAACTCGACATTCTGCTCAATGGTGAGAGCGTCGACGCCCTGTCTACCTTGACCCATGTCGACAACTCGGTGGCATTCGGGCGCAAAATGTGCGAGAAGCTCAAAGAACTTATCCCGCGACAGCAATTTGATATAGCGATTCAAGCTGCGATTGGTGCTAAAATCATTGCCCGCGAGACCATCAAGGCTGTTAGAAAAGACGTCACCGCAAAATGTTATGGCGGCGACATCTCGCGAAAGCGCAAACTGCTTGAGAAGCAGAAAAAAGGTAAAAAGAGAATGAAACAGATTGGATCGGTCGAAGTCCCCCAGAAAGCCTTCCTCGCCGTTCTGAAACTCGACTAAAACCCTGATTAAACATACGACCTCCGTGAATCAAACTATCACGGAGGTCATTTGTTACATTATAAAATCCCCTAACATCACTTTTCAATGATATAAAGATAGGAACAAGATGAAAAACGACGTTTCAACTGATAATCAATCGGCCTCAATCACCCATCAGGTCTTTTTCGCGGCAAAGCAAGCCCTACGCCGCCATGCCTCGGGCGGTAACGTACTGATTGCTGCAACGGTTCTCGCCCTTGCGATTGCCAATATACCGGGACTTGACAACATCTATTTCGACTTTTGGAGTCAGGAAATGAGACTCCAGATCGGAGATTTCAACGTATTCAGCCATTCAGGGCAACCAATGACAGCACTGCAGTTCATCAACGACGCTCTGATGGCTATTTTCTTCTTTACAATAGGGCTGGAGATAAAACGCGAGGTGCTTGTGGGCGAATTAGCGTCTTTCAAGCAAGCCCTGCTCCCCATCGTGGCAGCTATCGGCGGGATGGCTGTCCCGGTGTTGATATTTATTTTGTTTAGCTATGGAACTGACTTTCAAGGTGGAGCCGCCATTCCTATGGCAACCGACATCGCATTCTCTCTCGGAGTGCTCGCAATGCTCGGTCGACGAGTGCCGATATCCCTCAAGATTTTCCTGACTACACTGGCCGTTGTCGACGACATAGGAGGAATAATAGTTATCGCTGCCTTCTACTCTACCCACATTGAATTGATGCTTCTTCTATATGCTGCCGCATTGCTGGGTGTTTTGATGCTGGGAGCGCGGATGCACATAAAAAGCAAAATCTTCTATCTCGGTATTGGCGGAATCGTTTGGTTCCTTTTCCTGAACTCAGGAGTCCACCCGACAATCGCCGGAGTGCTCGTAGCGTTCTGCATACCCTCAACACCGGTTTTCGCTCCAAAAAAATACATCAAGACCATACGACGCTCTATAGCCCACTTCAATGCCGAAGACGATGAAATGCTTAATCGACGCACGATTCTGACACACGAGCAGATGGACTGGCTAAAACAGATAGAATCGGCATCCGACAAAGTTATTTCCCCACTTCAGGAACTTGAAGACTCCCTTCACCCGATTGTAAACTACCTTATAATTCCACTGTTCGCATTCGCCAACGCCGGAATATTCCTGCTCGACCTCAACCCGGCTACCATCTTTGAAGGGATAAGCCTCGCCGTAATATGCGGACTTGTTATCGGTAAATTTATCGGCATATTCACTTTTTCATGGCTTACTATAAAACTCCATCTCGCTCCGATGCCGGAATACACCAACTGGCGTATGCTTGCCGCGGTTTCACTTCTTGGCGGCATTGGATTCACCGTCTCGCTGTTCATTGCTAATCTATCTTTCGGTCAAGCCGGTGCCGAGGGAGCATATCTGCTCGACCATGCCAAACTCGGCATTGTTGTGGGCTCGCTTCTCGCCGGAATACTCGGATATCTCGCCCTTCACCACACCCTGCCGATGGTAGCCAAACACCCTGCCGAGGAATAAGCTGCACAGCACACAAAAAAAATAACACCATAAATTTGCGGCAAAAATTTTGCCGCAAATTTTGCATTTTCACACTTTTATGTTAATTTTGACGCTCAATGTTAAATGTGATGTTATAATTGACAAATCATCACAAACAATTATCTCTTTTAATTGTTAACATAATAAAACTTAATTAACTGATGCTCGGCGGAGACATTTCAACGCCATATTCGATTGGTGATAAGTTATGAAAAAATCGACTATCTGGTTACTCACTATATTGATGGCACTCACTTTCATGGGGCTGTTGTTCGTTCAGATCATGTATATGAAGAACATGATTAAGATGCGCGACGACCAGTTCGCCGAAGGCGTGCGCCGTAGCCTCTATACTGTGGCTACAATGCTGCAGCAAGATGAGACAAAGCACTTCCTCGAGGAAGACGTGGCTCAGATTGAGGCTTCATCAATCTATGCGCAATACGCCGATGGCGGCACTCCGCATCTCAGCGGCGTGAATTACTCGTTCACATCCTCAAGCGGCGTGAAAGCCGACCTGACAATTAAAGGAGATGTTGATAAAATCACAGCCATTCAAAGTGATCAAAGCAACGTGCTCGGGCAATCACGCTCCATGCAAGAAGTCATTAAAGGACAATATCTATACCAAAAAGGTCTCATTGACGAAGTTATTCTCAACATTTTGAGCCAGGCCAGCAACAGGCCAGTCGAGGAGAGAGCCGATTCGACAACGCTACGCACCTACCTGAAGCAGGAGCTGGCTAACAACGGACTTGATCTCCCGTTTGAATTTGCGGTGGTAAACCGCAACAACCTCGCGCTCTATCGCACCCCCGGATTCATCCCTGCGGCAAACGACGAAAGCAATATGTTCATTCAGACGCTTTTCCACAACGACCCTTCCAATAAAAAGATTTTCCTGAAAGTATATTTCCCGAATAAGAAAAACTACATTTTCTCATCAATCAAATTCATGATTCCGTCATTTGCGTTCACTCTCATTCTTCTGATTATCTTCCTGTTCACTATCATCATAGCGTTCAGGCAGAAAAAACTGACTGAGATGAAAAATGACTTTATCAACAACATGACTCATGAGTTTAAGACACCGATTTCATCAATATCTCTTGCCGCACAGATGTTGAACGACGATTCGGTAAGAAAATCGCCGGCCATGATGCAACACATCTCCACGGTGATTAACGACGAGACAAAACGGCTGAGATTCCAGGTCGAGAAAGTGCTCCAGATGTCTATGTTCGATCGGCAAAAAGCCACATTGAGGCTCACGGAAGTCGACGCAAACGCAGCCATAGCCAACATAATACACACGTTTAAGCTGAAAGTCGAGCGATACGGCGGAAGCATCGCGGCCAACCTCGATGCCGAAGACTCCATTGTCAACGTCGACGAGATGCACTTCACGAATGTCATCTTCAACCTACTCGACAACGCCGTGAAATATCGCAAAGAAGACACACCACTGTCCCTCGTGGTAACGACACGCGACATTCCAGGCGAAAAGCTCGAAATAACAGTGGCCGACAACGGCATTGGCATTAAAAAAGAAAATCTGAAAAAAATATTCGACAAATTCTACCGCGTATCTACCGGAAACCGCCACGATGTAAAAGGATTCGGCCTTGGACTCGCATATGTCCACAAGATGGTCCGAGAACTGAATGGCGAAATCCGCGTGGAAAGCGAACTAAATATCGGAACAAAATTTATAATTATATTACCTCTAATTAAAAACTGAACAATTATGGAAGAACGTATGCGTATTCTGTTGTGCGAAGATGATGAGAATCTTGGCATGTTGCTGCGGGAATATCTCCAGGCCAAAGGTTTTAACGCCGATCTTTTCTCCGACGGAGAAGCTGGATACAAAGCATTCCTCAAAGGAAAATACGACATCTGCGTCCTTGACGTGATGATGCCCAAAAAAGACGGGTTCGCGCTCGCCCAGGAAATCCGCACCGTGAACTCTGAGGTTCCCATCATATTCCTGACCGCTAAATCTATGAAGGAAGACATCCTTGAAGGGTTCAAGCTCGGCGCCGACGACTATATCACCAAACCATTCTCGATGGAGGAACTTGTATTCCGCATTGAAGCCATTCTTCGCCGCGTAAAAGGCAAAAAAGGCAAGGAAATCACCATGTACAAAATCGGCAAATTCACATTCGACACCCAGAAACAGGTGCTCATGGTCGATGACAAGGTGACTAAACTCACCACCAAAGAGTCTGAACTTCTCAGCCTGCTCTGCGCTCATGTCAACGAGATTCTCGAACGCAACTTCGCCCTCAAGACAATCTGGATTGACGACAACTACTTTAACGCCCGCTCAATGGATGTTTACATCACAAAACTCCGTAAACACCTCAAAGACGACCCCTCTATCGAGATTATCAACATCCACGGCAAAGGCTACAAACTCATTGCCCCCGAAGTTGACAATCAGGGAAAATAATCACCGCTGTTTAGCGATATGACTGAAAAACGATTGCGGGCCACGGTCAATCCAATACCGTAGCCCGCGATTATTTTGTTGCGTCATGATTTTTGACTAACTTTAGTGCCAACAACAAAATAGAAACATACGTGGTATGGAAACTGAATCATTAAAAGGAAAAAGTTGGAACAACGAGCACCCCTACAACGGGGTTATTTTCAACGGATTTTTGACTATTGTCCTCGTGCTCGTGCTTCTTGGAGCAGCGGCGATGCTGATTTTCACCAAGACACCCGTAGGCCTCGTATTCGCCGCGATTCTTGCGATTGTTGCCATTTGGATGTTTAGCGGCTTCATAATGCTTGAGCCAAACCAAGCCGTCGTACTGACATTCTTCGGAAAATACAAAGGCACGTTCGCCCAAGCCGGATACTACTGGCTAAACCCCTTCATGAGCAAAAAAAAGCTCTCACTCCGCATCGACAACCTCGACATCGAGCCTATTAAAGTCAACGACAAAGAAGGCAACCCTATTCTCATTGGAATGGTTCTTGTCTGGAAACTCAGCGACACATATAAAGCGGTGTTCGACCTTGACGGTTCAGGAGCGGGCATGAGAGTCTATCGCAGCTTCGTCGAAATTCAAGGCAATGCGGCTCTACGCGAGGTCGCCGGACTCTACGCCTACGACAACGACGGAGGCGCCAACGAACTGACCCTCCGCTCAGGCGGTGCCGAAATCAACGAACTGCTTGAAAAAAAAATCAACGACCGCCTTTCAATGGCAGGCATTCAGGTCGTGGAAGCGCGCATAAACTACCTCGCCTACGCCCCCGAGATTGCAGCCGTGATGCTTCGTCGCCAACAGGCGGCCGCAATTATTTCAGCTCGTGAGAAAATTGTCGAAGGGGCTGTCACAACAGTCAAAATGGCCCTCGACCATCTTGAAAAAGGTGGTGTGGTACAGCTCGACAACGACCGCAAGGCACAGATGGTTGGCAACCTGCTTGTGGTCCTCTGCGCCGATGAAGCCGCCCAACCCGTCATCCCTACTGCCTGAACAACGCCACTCCCCGACTGCATATGACGAACAGATGTCAACATTTTGAAAAAATCTTAACATTGTAGAACAAAGAGACTGTCTAACAAGTGAACTGCACCCCAAAAGTTAGACAAAAAACTTTTGGAGTGCAGTTTGTTTATGAAAAG
>CANQQE010000079.1 GCA_947625935.1 uncultured Muribaculaceae bacterium
ATCATGTCCCGCTGTCTGTGGACAGTCTACCACACCGCCCTCCGAAAAGCAAGATGGCAAGTTGCACAAAGATTCCCGGATTTTTCGGCTGTTTTCTGTGCAACATTCACAAAAGGCTAGAAAAAGTTCTGAATTCCGGCTGTTTTAGGTAAAATCCGCAACGTTTTCGTATTTATTACTTCCATATTCCGAAATGGGAAAAACTCGACGCGGGATTGAGCGGAAAAATCTGGTAAATAAACCTGGAACCCAAAATTATCCCGAAATACGGTCCGCGAGCCTCGCCGCGGTCCGCCAGGTCTTACTTGACCTGGCGCACGAGGTTGACGATTTCCGCATGCGGGATGCCCTTCTCTTTGAGCTCTTCGATCTTGCGGAGCTGTCGGGTCAGACGGGCCTCTTCCCGCATGATTTCCAGCTTGCGGGTTATAAGCTCCTTCTCTAACTGATTCAGGAGATCTTTCATTATACTACTTCCTTTCTCTTGTTCCGGGGCCATTAAAGACCCCGGAGGATTTCGGTGAATTCTTCAGGCGTATAGGCAGGGCCAATGTGGTCCTGCCATGCTTTCCGGTTGGCTTCCTCATCGTCAATGAGAATGTCACCGGGTTCCGCAAACAAAAATTTAGGTGTGCCATAGTGGACGCAATGAACTTTATTAACCCGGAGGAAATTCTCTTCTAACCACTTGATTTTTGCTATCTTAGTCTTAACGAGAAATTCCTCGGTCGATCCTTTGCTCCCCCACGTTATAATGCCTAGGTTATTAAACCGAAGGCGAACCAATTCCGAAACAAGGGGAAGAGGATCTGCGGTGGCGTATGGTATGGGATTTTCTGCCAGAATCTTTTCCAACCAGCCCGGTACATGGTAAAGATCGGCAATTGTCCCATCCATATCCAGAAAGATTTCCATATTTTAACTTCCTTTCTGGATGGGAGGGCCTTTCGGCCCTCCCTCGGGTCTTGGTTTTGGTTTAGGCCTCGACGACGATAACGTCGCCCAAGGCTCCGAACCACATAAGTTTGCCCAATTCCCATTCAACCTTCCGGAAATCTTCGATGCGGAAGGTGATGCGGTACCGTCCGTAAGGGGCGATTTTGGGGAGGCTCAAGGGCATAGCCTCGGGGATGGCCTCCGGATTGAGGTCCCGCCATCCCTCATCGGGGGCGTACTCCTCGTCGATATTGACGAGGATTGTGTGCGTCCGGCGATTCCGGCGGGTCTTGCCAGAGAGGGGCCGGATGGCATATCCCTGCCAGATCTCCTCGTCAATATCGTGAGCCGTGAACATCTCCACGGGGGATTCCGCCTCCGTGAGGTACTCAACGAATCCCATATCCTCATTGAGGCAGAAACCGAGGTTGGAGTGGACGGAAAGGAGAACTTTCTCCCCAGCGCTGAGGTTATCCAGATTCAGGTTAATGTTCATAGTAGTAGAACCTCCATTCATTGTTCAGCGGGTTTGTCCTGCTGACGTGTCCATCTTACGCCTCCCGGTTCTGAAAGTCAAGTCGGCATTTTGCACAAAGTTCGAGGGAATTTTTTGTGCAGATTTGACAAGCCCATTTTCGGGCTATAGTGGTATCAGATTGAACATATAAAAAGCATATAGAAAGTAGTACTCGTCAGTTTTACCCGAGATACGGCCGGGAAGCTCCGCCCCGGGCCGTCGCCCTTGCGGAACCTCCCTATATTTGGGATTAGACCTTCAGCTCGCGGAAACTGAAGGGATTGACCTTGATCTCGAAGTAGCGGCCATTCTTGACCACGAGAACGGTATCCTCGTTAGTGCGAATGCACTTGACATCCTCGAACATAACGGTTTCTCCGACGGGAATCTTGATCATTGTTTTTATCTCCTTTCTTTTCTATAGCAGGGCCCTTGCGGGCCCCTATTTGGTTTTTACAGGTACAGACGGCTTTCGCCCTCGGCGTCGATGCATTTCCGGATGACATCCGCCGTAGCGGCGGAGCGGAAACGAACGGGCTTGCGGTCGTTGATGGAGTAGCTCTGACGGGGCCAGTTTCCGAAGGTTACGAAGACCTTGCTAACGGGAACGAATTCGTCGGTACCCTCGTCGTATTCGCTCGTATTGAGGGTAACGGTACCGGTATAGTGCTGATCCAGAAGCTGGATCATCTTGCGGACTGTGGAGCGGGGAGTGTTGCAGGGGTATTCGGTGTGACCGATAACAATTTCAGTAACCATTTTTTAACTTCCTTTCTTATTAGCGGGGCCCGTTTTACTGGGCCCCATATTCAGTTGGAATTAGCGGCGGTAGCGGTCGCAAACATGCGGCAAGCTTGCCGGGATATAGAAGGTGTAGTGGTCGCCGCTGTTACGGTCGAAATAATTGGCCAGCATCTTCTTGAACTGTACAGCGTCAATGACGCTATCAAAGAACTGCTTGCCACGCATGATAACGCCCCACTCGAGGTCGATATCGGCGTTGAACACAACGGTGATGGTATTGTTCGCGTTACGGAACCGGAACGTGTAGTTGATGCCGGGCTCATAGGCCCCAATGTGGGCCAGCTCATTCAGAACCGACTCCACAGAGCGAACCTCATTGATTTCGTCGCCCCAGCGACGGTCCATGATTTGCACGTGGGTCTTGTACAAAGTCTTCATAGTAGGTGTAACCCCCATTCAGAATTCCAACCGGCTTCCCGTGTCGGTGTGCCCATTGTACCACGCCGGGTTTCCGCTGTCAACACTTTTTTCTCCGTCATTTTGCACAAAGATTCCCGCCTTCATTTGTGCAATCTGTCTAAACGCCGTCACTTACTATATATCAATTCAAACGGCGCTATCGGGAATATAGTAGTACCATATTGAACAAGTGAAAGTCGATAAATAACCAGTACGGCCCAATTTTATCGAAAATACGGGTCGTGGAGCCGCCACGTCCCGCCCAAACATGACGAACTCTTATGGACTGCATCTGCTTCCTTTCCTTTTTTCTATATTTATTATATTATTTTTTTTTAATTTTTTCAAATAAATTTTTTTACTAGGTGGAGGGCCCTTGCGGGCCCTCCTTGTTTTTATCACGACCTGGGAATGTCAAGTACTCCCCAGCCCTCTAATTTAAGCACCTTAATCAGTGCCTTTTTGAGATCAGTATAGACCTCTTTATTCCAGCGAGTGCCGACCTTTGGTGCTTTTGCCAAGAACGCAACTCGCACGGTTCGCTGATATCCAAACTTATTGATGGAGACCATCGTGGTCTGAATTACGTCGGAGTGATCCCGCAAGTCTTCAAGAATGCTAACAGCCTCATCGATATCGTGGACCTTAACCCCATTTACGATCAAGGATTGTTGTTTCATTTGTAAACCTCTATGTTTTTCCTTGGAGGGCCCTTGCGGGCCCTCCTTTGCGGACGATTATAACGAGACGGTCATATCGTTTTCCGCCGTCATCGTCAGCACACAATACATAAGCCCGAATGTGGGCTTGACGATAACGGATTCATCATAGCCGTCGCTATCAATGATGAAGGCGTCGGCCATACCGTCGTGCCTGTAGCTGAATGACGATACTTCAATGAAATTGATGACGTCGGTGTCGTCCATGACGGCCACATAGCAGCCGTCGCCATCGATCCCGGCCTGCCCGTTGTACAGACCCGCGAGGAAATCGGCCGCAACGTCAGCCGGAATGTCCTTATACAGGACTTCCCCTTTATCGGTCTCAATAGTACACAGTTTCATTCTAAAAACCTCCATTCAGATATCCGATTGGGTGGAACCCCTTTCGGTGAACCCATGATATCATGCCTCGCCCCGGCTGTCAACACTTTTCTTTTCGTCAAATTGCACAAAAATTTCGGCGCATATCGGGATAGAATTGAACTGTATTGAATAGTATAGAATCGATAAATAAACGGTACAACCCAAAATTATCTGAAAACTCGGCGCGTGGGCCCGCCACGAGCCGGCTGCCGCATTTTTCCAGTACTTCCATATTTTGGAAACCTAATGTACTACTTTCTCTTTCTCTTGTTTTAGCTTCCAAATTCTGTAAGCTTATATTGCTACTTTCATTTCCTCTTGTTTTAGCCTCCTATTTGCTGGAAACGGAGGCCCCTGAGCGGGGCCTCCAGATTTTGGAACTTACCGGGGCAGGTTGATGTAGCCGTTCCGGAAACCGCTCAGCAGTCGCCGGAGGACAAACTTGATATCCGTGTCCAGGTAGAACCGCCCGTAGTCCGGGCCGCGGTCGACCTCGTCAAGGAAGAAACCCTGACGGATCCGGTTGTGGAAGAACGTTACCTTGATAACGTTCTTAACTTCGCCGTTTAAGTAGATGGCCTCAACCATTACGGTGTCCGGGCCGTCGGCGGCGTCGTGCAATCCGAGGAGGTAGGCCGCGGCCTCCTCGCTATTGCGGACCTTGTGACCGTTGACGTAGGTGTTGTAGTCGTTCATGGAAATAACCTCCATTCAGAATTCCGTCGGGCTTATGTCCCGTTCGGTGCACCCATTGTAGCACACCGTCCTACCGTCTGTCAATCGTCATTTTGCACAAAGTTTCAGCTTCCCATTTGGGCACTCTGCACAAAACGAATTCCCACTGGAAACCGCTTCCAAAAATGGAAGAAATTTCCAACGGGAATTGGGATTATAATGTAACTGTATTGAATAAATAAAACGCGGTAATAAATTGGTACAGCCTGAATTATCCGAAAATACGGTCCGCGAGCCCCGCCGCGGTCCGTCGCGGCGGTACCTTCCAGCCCCTCCGGTTCCTGGAAATCCCAGGAACTGGAAGCTTATGTAGCGGCTTTTAAAAGTTAGCCTTTTAGCTTCCAGTTCCTGGATTGGAAGGATTGGGGCTTAGCCCCAATCACTTCCAGTACCAGAAGACCACCTTGGTCTGATAGCCGGAGTTGCAAGCGGCCTCCAATTGGTGCTCCCATTCGTAGCTGTCGATATCGAACAGGTATCCGTTGATCTCAACAGCGGGCTCCTCCATGATTGGGCAGCACTTGAATGCCACCTTGACGAAGCTGGCAACGCAGCCGGATTCGTCATTGGTGTAGCAGTAGGTCTCGCGGCCGAGGAATTCCATGTCCAGCTTGTAGCTGATGTCGGAGAGGATAGCGGACAGATTGTTGTAGGTGGTGTTGGTCATTGGTAAGAACCTCCATTCAGTGTTTGTTCCCTTCGGAACTGCTACCATTCTACCACAGTCCTCCGGAGCTGTCAAGAGAAATTTTTTCGTCAAATTGCACAAAAATTTTGAGTTGCCGAAAATCGTCTCCCTATGGTATCGGGATGTGGTACTTACTATATTGAATAGACAAAAGTCGATAAATAACTGGTACAGGCTGAATTTACCAGAAATACGGGCTAGCGACCCGCGCTGGCCCGCTGGGACTGGAAAATTTTTCCAATTTTGGGATTTCCTGGTATTTCCAGATTTTGGAAGTACCTCCAGTATTTGGTAGAACTTCCAAATTTTGGAGGTTATGGAAATTTTTGGAAGAGCTTCCATTTTATGGAAATGGAGGTAATTGGAAATCCCAAATTTTGGAAATACTTCCATATAATGGAAAATTCCAATTTATGGAAAATATTCCATAAATTGGAATTGCTAGATTCTTCCATTTGTTAGAATTTTCCATTTCCAGAGATTGGAAAATTTCTAGAATTTTCCATTTCCAGAATCTACCAAATCTGGAAGAATCTTCCAAATGGAAGCAAAAGGAAACGGCCCACTGAAGTGGGCCGGAATTGGAAGATATTAGATATCCTCCGGGAAGCGGAACTGACGACCATACCGGTAGTCATATTTCCGGATTGTACCGTCAGACAGCCGGATCTTCGAGAAATAGTAGCGAGCCTCCTCGAAAACCTCCGGGATCTCACGGACGATGACGCAGCCGTTCACGTCGATTTCCGCAATCTGGAAATCTTCTACCATATCCTGGAGGGTGCCTTCCTTCTCCTCGTATTCGTCGAGGCCGAAAACGGAAAGCTCAAAGCGGTTCTTGTAGGTTTCGATGGAGTAGTTCATTGTTCAAACAACCTTTCAATTTGTGTTTCAGGGGTTTTCCCTGTTGGCCGATGGCCTACGGCCATTATAAAGGCTAAAAGCCATTTTGTCAAGCGGGTCTGAGCAAAGTTTGTGCAATTTGACGAAGGAAAAAATCAACAAAATTTTCACCGAATTTTTGTGCAACCTGACGAATTTCCAGGATATGGAGCTTCTGGATTGAACTGGCAATTTGCGTTAAAAAACCCAGTACCGTAATTTTTGTCTGAAGAACGGCCGGAACGCCCTGCGCCGGGCCGCCGTTACCATTTTTTGGAACTTCCAAATTTTGGAAGTGCCTCCAGAAATTTCCAGGCCCTCCAATTTTTTCCAGTCCCAATTTTTGGAAGTCCTTCCATTTCCTGGTATTTCCAAATTCTGGAGGTTCTTCCATAAATTTCCAGTCCCAGGAAATGGAATTACCAGGTTTTGGGATTGGAAGTCCTTGGTAATTCCAATCTTTTCCATGGTACTTTACCATTTTCTGGAACTGGAAAATTCTGTCAATTAGCCAGTTTCTTCCAATACCAATTTTTGTCAATTAACCGATCGGAGACTCGTGGCCTTCCGTTTATTTCCATCGTAAATCTCTAACCATACAACATCCTGTTTAAAAGTAACAAAAAGTCGATCTTGGATCGACTAAAAATCTTCTGCACTTAATAGGGGAAATATCAAGTACAATTTCTCATTTTCCGCAATAAGTTTCGGGATGGTTTTGAGAATAAACCTAATATCTGTTCTAAATGTTTGAAACCTTCTCTCCGTCTCTGTGTCTCTTTTTCCTATAATAGATGGTTTATAATATGCTTTCATTGCGGTTCGTCCTTGTAATATTTTTCCAATTCCTTTTGTCGCTTCATCCGCATTCTATCATTATGATCCCACAATTCACGAGGTAACTCATCTGCAAGGCCAAAGTCAACACACCAAGTTAATCTTCCTTGGATAATTTTCAATTCTGTTCTGTACTATCGATCATA
>CANQQE010000080.1 GCA_947625935.1 uncultured Muribaculaceae bacterium
ATTGACCGATTCGTTGCGGGCGTTCTCGCAACACTCATCAGCGAAGTGGCCGTGGTGGTCCTGGCCGTCATCGTTGCTGTGGTGAGGGCTGGAAAGAAGGGAGGCGGGCAGAACTGATGGAGTGGATTGATTATCCTTCAGAAGGGAATCTCCCGCTGTCTGACGAAGTTTATATGGGAAGGTCGGAGTGGTGCATTATCCGCGCAAAGAACAAGAAGGACGGACACGCACAATTTTTCGCGGCCTATTATGACAGGAGCGACGGCGGCATATTCGGAGAAGTTAACCGTTGGCGGGTTTCTTTGAATGAACCAATATATCCACCATCAGGATGGGCGCTCTGGACGGATTACCTTGATACGGATAACTGGGAGGTAACACATTGGGCGTGGCTAGAAAAACCTGAACTGCCAAATAACAACAAGGACTGACAGAACGGCCCCGGAGAGCGTCAAACTTTCCGGGGCTATCTCTTGGCCGGACAAAGAAATCAGGGCAAAACCGCGTCATGCGATCTCGCCCTGCAAAGATGATTCTTTTTTGACTGTCCGCATAGTACCACACCGAAGCGAATCTGTCAACGTGTCATTTCGTTTCGTGGTTATACTTACTACGTTATTCCAAGCGAAGCGTCTTATTATACCTTAATTTAATAATAAGCTCTGTTTTTGCCCTTGAAAAGCATAACAGAATGTGGTAAAATACAGGTAGGCAGAACGAGCGCCAAGCGGGCGTTGAAGCGCGAGAAGTTAAGTGCCGGTGATATATGCCCGTCAATCACTCCCGGAGGCTGATGATAAGACGCAGCGCGGCGCTCCGCCGTCTCGACGAAACGGGCAGAACAGGCCCGGAAGGTGGTGCTTTGATGGCAACGGATAACACGGTAGCTCTCCGAAACGCTGTGTACGCTTTGGCCGATATGTTTTGGCAATTCAGCTATGTCACGACGTTTCGTGGAAAGTATGCATTTTGCGCTGATGGGAAGGCAACCCTTGAAAACGCGATCTCGGCGCTCAGGGATTGCGGTTGTAAGGTGAACAGAAACGGGACCGTTTCGGAAAAGGACTTGATTGATTTTATGGATGCATTGAAGGCAGAACTGCCCGCAACGGATTGACTATCTACGCCGCAGAACGCCGCCAGAACGCGCAGAACGGCCCGTGGCGACGTTTTAGCGTCAAGACGTGTAAACACACGGCGGGAACAAACGGCCCGCAGAACGGAGAATATGGCGCGAGAAAGGCAAACCGCATAAAGAGAACCGCCCCGGAACGAACCGAGGCGGTCTTTTTGATGGTGGCGCTATCAGTAAATGAACACGCGATAGCACGGATTAGGATCGAGGTTTTTGCCGTAGCAGTACTTATAGACTTTGCTGCCCTGCGGCCACGTCGCAACGGCCACAAGATCGCCGTCGTCCGTGTAAAGCTCCAACGTGTCCTCGGCGCGGCCAAACTCTGCGGCCACCTTGCGGATGTCGGTCTCGTCGGTGGTGTACTCGTTGCGGGTGACGGAAAAATCATTGTCGAAACGGATAACCTTCATTGTAATACGCTCCTTCTCCGGTCTTTCCCGGCGTCAATATCATATCATGTTAGATCGTATCTTGTCCAGTGTCCAATAAACGGGTCAACTCGCCTTGAATAGTCTCCGCAGAAAGCCGAATGTTGGCGCGGGCTCGACTTGCTTTGTCCACCAGGCGATCCGCTCCGCGATGTCCTCCGGCGGGGTCATGGGAAGATTCCACTCCTCCACGGTGAAGCCGGTTTTGTAAAGGCCGTGGGCTCGGTGTTCGACGCGGGGATCAGGCAGAAGCTCGGCTCCGGGCTGGTTGATGATCTGCTTGCTTTCAATGGGCGATTCGCACCTGAGCGCGAGGCGGGCGGTCATGTTCAGAACAATGTTTGGCTTGATGGTCTTTCTGTTGGGGGCCTGGGTCGCAAGTATCAGATGCACATGAGCGGCGCGGCCCATCTGGGCAAGGCTCTGAATCATGTTTTCTACTTGTGTTCTGATCCTGTTGGCTTCCCGGTCGCTGTTATGAAGAATGAGATCGGCGAACTCGTCTACGATAACGTACAGGTCGCCCCGGTCATACTCCACAAGGCCGCGTTTTTCCATGTCGGCGTAACGGGCCATCATGATATTGTGAGCATGGGCCAGCGCCTCGGCTATCGTTTCAAGGCTGTTTGCAAATCGCAGAACGTGGGGAAGATTCTTGTATCTTACAAGTTCAACGCGCTTGGGGTCGCAGAGAATGAGCTGACAGCAGCCGGGCGCGTCCTGGGGTGCCTTGCGCATGGCGTGGTAAATAAGAGCGTTGATAACAACACTTTTGCCGCTTCCGCAAGCGCCAGCGATCAAAAGATGATGTTGTTCCAGCATGTTCTTGTACAGGTCATAGCTCTTCCCGGCGGGCGTGTACCATTTGTCAGACATGGGCGGCCTCCTGGAATATAAGCGTTGTTTTTGCTATGCCCATGCTTGCTATCGGCGGACAATGCAACCGAATGTTGGTACGCTTGATTCGTGGCATTAATTTCTTGGCGTCTTGCTCGGTGTCAAATCCATATTCTTTTATGTACCAGGCGATGTTATCTTCATACCCTATTGGCAGACGGTTCATGCCCTTGCCATAATATGATGGTACGCCGCGTTCGTTTTTGGTTTCAACGAAATAGAATGTCTTTTCGGTTTCCATGATAAGTTCTCCTTGAAACGTGGTCCCGCTCTCACTGTTGCGGCGCTCGCTGTCGGCCCTGTCTGGCTGGCCTTGCCCGTGGGTTATGTTTTCTTCGGCAGCTCCACGATCTCCCGGTTTTCCCTTGTCAGGCTGTCCGGCTGCCTGTGCTGGTGATTCTATGCTTTGCCGGTTTGCTCCGCTCTTCCTCCCGTTGTCCGGGCTGTATTCCAACCCCCGGCACAAGGCCGGGACGCTTGCGGCTTAATGGACTCTTTATAGTCGCCGCAACGACTTGACGTGTTACGCTACTTTAATGTCAAAGTCCCATTCAAGGGATTCTTTCGTGTAGCCTGTTTCCTCCAGGATGTAACGCCACTCTCCGGCGCACATCTCGTAATACCTGGCTGTGTATGTATCCTCGCCCTGCTTGATGATGTCCCATCTCGTTCCGATCTCGTTGTTTATAATCTGGTAGGTAGTCATTAGTGCAATCCTTTCCGGCCTTGCCTGTGTGGTGTGGTGGTGTTTTCTCTTTCTGATTGTATTGTATCACTCTTAAGTGATATTGTCAAGCATTATTTTCACTTTTTAGTGATATTTTTTAGCGTTTCCAGAGGCGCAACAAATGGTGTAACTTTTGTGACGGCGCGGGCGTGGTCCGGGCGATACCGGCGGGGGACCAGGGCCAGGGCCTGGCGGGGCAGTGAGCCTTTTCAGCACCGAAAAATCAAAAAAAGCACAAAAAGGGTGTTGACAATACTTCACTCATGCGTTATAATGCACTCATAAGTGAGGTGTACGACATGACACAAACAGACGCGATTAAGGCTTTGCTGGAACAGAACAACAAGAAAAAGACATGGCTGGCCGAAAAGCTGGGTGTCCGGCAAAACGCGATTAGCCAGATGCTTAAGCGTGGAAATATCACCGTGGACACGCTCTATCAGATATGCGAGTTGGACGGCATCGAATATGAGATAACCATTCAGCCGAAGCGCGGGCCGGGGGCTAGGCCGAAAGGACAAATTGTTATAGAGGGGAGGAAACGGAGTGAAGTACGCGTACATAAGGGTATCGACAAAGGAGCAGAACCTAGCACGTCAGATTGACGCGATTCTGAAATACGCGCCGGAACTAAAGACAGAAAACATCTTCTCCGACAAGCAGAGCGGAAAGAATCTGGAAAGGAAAGAATATAAGCGGCTCAATTCTGTACTACTTCCTGGTGACGAGCTGATAATCAAGGAACTAGACAGGCTTGGGCGGAACAAAGAGGACATCAAGGAAGAGTTCAAACGCCTTTCATCTGCTGGTGTCATTCTGCGTGTGCTGGAACTTCCTACCACTTTGATTGACTTCCAGGGACAAGAGTGGGTCCGTGACATGGTGAACAACATCATTCTCGAAGTTCTTGCAACAATGGCAGAGCAGGAAAGACGGAAGATACTTGATAGGCAACGAGAAGGAATTGCAGCCATGCCAATCGTTGACGGCAAAAAAATATCCTCCAAGACGGGCAGGCCGACAGGGAGGCCCCGGAAAGAGATCGACTACATCTTGGAGGATGGAGAGACTGTCGCGCACGCTTGCAAGAGGCTTGGCGTGAGCAGGACACAATGGTATAGGGCGACTGGCTCAATAGCATAAAATAATCCCTCTCCGTTTGATGGAGGGGGATTGCCTATTTTAAGTGATTCGAGTATAATCAAGCCAGGAGTGAAGAAAATGGCTAACCTTATTGCGGCTATTCTGGTAATCTCTCTGGCTTGGTGGTTGCTGAAAACAATCGTTCCTGCTCTTGCTGTGGTCGTCGTGCTAGTTGGCGGGTGCTACGTCATTTATAAATTTGTGTTCTGGATAACGCACCGCAGGCCGCTTACAGAGGACGAGATGGAGCGCCTTTCGTCGGCGAGACGTGTAGCTGCCATCAATAGGACGTACTCGTTCACACATAATGTTGTTCGTGTGAATCCTGATTATAGGTCGTCGCTCAACAAAGAGGGAAGATGGGATAGAGTGTCCATTCCGCTTGGCGAAACGCTGTCCCTGTTGACAGAGATGCTACGGTACAAGAGGCACGAATGGTCTGTTTGGTGCATAGCTGACGAGAAAGAGTGTAAGTATGTTTGGGCCAACAAGGGTGACGACAACGAGAGTTGCTACTTCAAGGGGAGCATGGCGGTTTTGGCTGCCTTGGCCGAAACGTCAAACTGCAACACTCTGATTCATATGCACAATCACCCGCATACACAGGAAAGAACATGGAATTTGTTAAGCCCGAGCGAAACCGATCTGGAGACGTTACAGCACATGAGCCAGGTCTGCGAGGGAATTGGGCTGAATTTTGTTGACGCGCTCTGTTCACAGGGAAAATTCATTGTGTATGGATGGGCCTTCCCAGACCAATACTACCCAGCCGGATCGTCAGTAGAGGACGTGAGGATAGAGAATGGTATAAGCAAGGCAAAGAATTTCCGATTACATACTGAACTTGCAAAAAGAAGGAACGAGAAGATAAACATAGCAAAGTGAAATCGAACACACCGAAACGAATGGAACTTGACAATTCGCGGAGCGCGGGCTTATAATAAACCTGCGGAAACCCGAAACGGTGCCGCAGTACAATTAGCTATGTGAGCCGCCGGGGCTAGCAACCCCAACAACCCGTGAGCCGTTTGTTCGTGGCAGACGGCTCACTTCTCTTTTCTGTCGTGCAGATAAAGCACGAGAGACACGATGCTGGCGACGGCACCAATGGCACCGACGAAGCCAAGCACGGCCAAGATAGTGTCTATGTACTCACCCCCTTCGGAAAGAATTTCCCGCGAGGGCTGCATACACGCCTCCATTCCGCCGACGCGGGATGTCAGGCACCGTCTTTTTACCGTTACCCATACAGGGAACAGTGGGTTTCCGCATTGTCCACATTATACCATACAAGGCGTATAAAGTCAAAATTCTCCGACCGATCATGGCCGGAGAAAATTTTTTGCAAAAAAGGCTTGACTTGTTGCCCGTAACATGATAATATGTTGCCCGTAACAGGGAGGTGATAGGTTGTCCCCTGAAAGTAGGGCCAAATACTTCAAAGAGCGTAGAGCCAAGTACAAGTCCTTCACCGTCGAGGTTGACAGGTTGAAGATGGAAAAGTTTGAACAGACCTTGAAGGAACGGAACGAGACGAAGGCAGAATGGCTCAACAGAAAAATTGATGAAGAAATTGGCAAATAAAGAGGGTTCCGGCTCTCCCTGACAAGAAGCCCCGAAACCCAAATCACCACACGCGAGGTGAGGCTAAATCTGATTATAGCCTCCTGGAGCGTGAAAATCAAGAAAAACAGGAGGTTTTTAAATGAAAGAGAAGATGACCGTAAGCGAACTGCTCAACTGTGGCGCGATATGCGACGGGACAGAGTACGAGATCGTGACCTGCAACGGCCCGGTCGAGTTTGACCCGGAGGATTGCTTTATGTATGAAGCGTTCGCGGATTTCGTGGTGGACAGCGTTGCGGCTTCCGGCGACATGAAGATGAAGATATTTCTCTGCATGAAGCCGGAGATCAGGAGGGCCGCTTCGTGAACGAACTGCAAATCTTCACCTACAACGACACCACGCTCCGAACCGTAGAAATGGACGGGGAGATGTGGTGGGTCCTGAAAGACGTGTGCGGCGTTCTTGGGATTGTAAAACCTGACAACGTGGCCGCAAGGTTAGATGATGATGAAAAGGGTACCTGTGTGGTGGGGACCCCTGGCGGGAAACAGAACATGACTGTGGTAAACGAGCCGGGTCTTTACAACGTGATTCTCCGTTCCGACAAGCCGGAGGCAAAAGACTTCAAGCGTTGGGTGACACACGAAGTCCTGCCGTCCATCAGGCGGACCGGCTCGTATCAGATAGCGCCGAGGACGCCCGCCGAGTTGCTGGCGGCACAGGCGCAAGTGCTGGTGGACATGGAGAGGCGGCTGGACCGCTTCGAGACGCAGACTCACGCGCTGGCGGATAAGGTCGATACGGCGATAAAGGTGTTCTCCCGGCCGGCAGAGGACCACTGGAAGTCCGATGTGGACAGTGCCATCAAGGAACTTTGCGAAGTAAACCATTTGAGCGTCGCCAAGACAAAGGGATTCATGTACGCCGAGTTGGAGCAGATGACCGGGTGCCTGGTGAACAGCCGTCTGAAACGGATGCAGAAGCGCGTCAGGAAAACCGGGGCGCGGTACAAGGACG
>CANQQE010000081.1 GCA_947625935.1 uncultured Muribaculaceae bacterium
GGCAAATGCAGCCTGAATCTTCAGATTTTGTCTATAAAATAGAGACTGCCTAACTTTGGTTGTTAGACAGCCTCGCCGTCCCGTCCGTGAATCCCGGCAGGGATTCATTCATGTATAGCCGGGTATTGCCGTCAGGCAATGCCCGGAAAGTATTCCAACCCCCGTTCCAATCTGAAAGATTGATTAATTCCGCGTTTCTCAATCCCCCCCGGCCCATCATTCACAGACCGACATCAGCGAGTCCATCAAAAAAATCAGCCACTTAGTATTCTCTAAATGGCTGATTCTATTTATTGTCGCTTTATTTTAACGGTGTCAGTATGCGCGGCGGTACCATAGCTCCTCGCCGGTATCGACATAAGTCAGCACTAAATAGCCGTCGCGGAAGCGGTAGTAGTACTCCCACCAGTCCCCCGACTGGAGGAAATAGACCGACAGCCGAGAGCCGCTGCGCGACTCCCAGTTTATGTCCCATGAATCCCACTGGCCAAACTCGTTAAGACCCTCATAGTATCCCGTGCCGTTGTCATAAAACACGAAACGGTCATAGGCATAAGGGTCGTCAAGCTGCCACATCCCCACCAACGGCGATGTGTAGGGGTTGTCCTCGTCATCGTCACACGACGTGAATCCCGCCATGGTGGCGACGACAAGCAGCAGTAAAAGCAGATTTTTTAGTTTCATCGTCATGATTACCAGATCACTACCTGTTTGTCAGGAGCGAGATAGAGAGGCTGACCCTCGGTGATGCTGAAAGCCTCGAAGAACGGTGTGATATTGCGCAGGGTTACATTGACGCGGTTTTCGCCGAGCGAATGCACATCGCCTGTGGTGAGTGAGCGCATCTCTTCGGGACGGATATTCTGAGCCCACACGTTGGCATAGTTCATGTAGAACGCCTGCATCGGGGTGAGACCGTCGATTTTGGCCTCCTCTGAATTGATGTCGACACCCTTCTTCTTTTGTGAGTCGAGGAATGCTGTGCGAGCCACGCGAAGACCACCCTGGTCGGCTATGTTCTCGCCGAGAGTGTACTGGCCGTTGGCGTTGAGGCCCGGCAGCACTTCCACTGCGTCAAACTGTGCTATCAGACCCTTTGTCAGCTTCTCAAACGCCTCGGTGTCCTCAGGAGTCCACCAATTGACCATGTTGCCCTGCGCGTCAAAGTTGCGCCCCTGGTCGTCAAATCCGTGGGTCATCTCATGACCGATGACTACACCGATTGCGCCGTAGTTCTCAGCGTCCGATGCCTCGGGGTCGAAGAAAGGAGCTTGAAGAATACCTGCCGGGAACACGATTTCATTGGCCAAAGGGTTGTAGTATGCGTTGATGGTCTGCGGAGTCATTCCCCACTCGGTCTTGTCTACAGGCTTGCCCCATTTGGCGTACTCCTCCTTCTGGTGCCACATCGCTGCGTTGTGCATATTCTCGTAATATGAGAGTTTGGGGTCGATGGTCATCGTGCTGTAATCTTTCCACTTGTCGGGATAGCCGATTTTCACGGTGAATGCGCTCAGTTTGTTGAGAGCGTTGAGTTTCGTGTCGTCGCTCATCCATGTAAGGTTGATGATATGCTTGCCGAGTGCCTTGCGAAGATTCTCCACTAAGTTGAGCATATACTCTTTTGACGATGCGGGGAAATATTTCTCCACATAGAGCTGCCCTATAGCTTCACCCATGACACCCTCGGTTGCCCCGAGCGCGCGTTTCCAGCGGGGACGCTGCTGCTCCACACCGCTGACCACCTTGTTGAACTCAAACGCCGCGTCGCTGAAATCGTCGCTGAGTTTGCCTGCCGCCTGAGCCACATACTTCCACAGATAGTAATCTTTGATCTCTCGGTCGGTGAGCTTGCCCATCAGATTGTTGGCTTGCGCCACAGTATTGATTTCGGTGACGATTACCTGCTCGGGCGACGCGATTCCCATAGTCTCGATAAAGAAACGGTCCCAGTTGATATTGGGATACATCTCCTTGAGTTGCGCGAACGTCCGCGGGTTATACATCGCCGGGATATTGCGCGATTCCTCGCGGGTCCATGTCGAGTCGGCCAATGCGGTCTCGATTTTCATCACGTTCTTCATGATGCGGTTGGCATCTTTCTTAGAGTAACCGGCATTGCGCATCTGGGCGACGATCAGCTTCTTGTAGGCTTCGCGCACCTTGGTGTTCTCTTTGTCTGTCTTCAGATAATAATCGCGGTCACCCAGACCGATGCCGCCGCCGCTTACATACATAGCATAGACGTTGCTGTTCGCCAAGTCCTCCATCGGGCCGGCGTTGAAAAACGGGTTGGCGTAGTTGGCGTGAATCCACAAAAACAGATCCTCCATTCCTTCGTGGGGCGTGGTCTCGATTTTTTTGAGGTCGGCGAAGATAGGTTGCGCGCCCTCAGCGTTGCGGCGGTCCGAGTCCATTGCCTGATTGTATATTGTCGACACCTTGAAGGCCACTGTGCCGGGCTCAGGGTTGGTCGAACCGAGATTGAGCACGATGTTTTTCACCCGCACCTCGCTTGAATCGTTCAGTATGTTGAACTGGCCATAGCGCGAATGCTCGGGAGTGAGCGGGTGCGCTTCCTGCCACCCCTTGTTGACGTGCTTGTAGAAGTCAGTCCCCGCAGGGGTTGTCTCATCGAAGTAAGCCGGATTGAGGCTTTTCAGATGCTCTGCTTGAGCTGTCGCGCCCATGCCCATGGCGATTAAGGCGGCGACTGCGAGTTTCAATGATTTCATTGTTAAAAATATGGTTTGTTTTTATTTTGTGATGATGCTTTTTGACCGGTTGATATCTCCGGGCGGCGGGCCGGCATACGCCTCATGGCGATTTCCCTCAGCGGCCGCGTTTTGCCCTCCCCCTCAGAAGATTCTGCAAATTTAATAAAACTCGCCGACTTATCGACCAATCTGCACCCCTAATTCCCCCTTGCGTTAAATCCGTCACATTGCCCTCGACAAAAAATCGCATTTGTTGTAATGGCATCCTTGACGCTCGGACGGCTTATAATCCCCGATACCGTGGTTCTTCCCATAAGTCACCGAATCTTATGGAATGTAGTGCGGGTGAAAAGGGAATTTATTATCTTTGCGTCACGATGCAAACCGACACACTTTACGTTACTGACCTTGACGGTACTCTGCTTGACACTGACAGCCGGGTAAGCGAGCGTTCGGCTCAAATTATCACAGACTTAGTCTGCGACGGAGCGATGATAACCGTCGCAACAGCCCGCACACCGGCCACAGTCGAGGAATTGCTGCGAGACACCCACACAACACTCCCCGCCATTGTGCTGACGGGAGCCGCCATGTGGGACCGGGGGCGGCGTCGTTACCGTTACCCTCTGTTTCTCGAAGATGCCGACGCCGCCGCTGTCTTGGCCGAGTTCCGCCAAGCCGACGTGCATCCGTTCATCTACACACTGCGGGCCGACGGCGTCCTGCACGTCTATCACAACGGCCCCATGGTGAAACCGGCCGAGGAATTCATGCGCGAACGATCCAACTTGGAGCTGAAAAAATTCCATATCGATGACCCCGCCATAGAGTGTGCGGCATCGGTGCCGTCAACGGTGCTTTACTTCGCCATGGGAAAAGCCGAGCGCGTCTATCCGTTGGCCGAAAGGCTCAGAAACCTCGTCGACTGTGCCGTCTATGCCTATCTCGACATCTTCAATCCCGACGTGGCGGTCATTGAAGTGTTCGGGGCTAACGTCTCAAAGGCGAGTGCTATCAAGCAGCTTGCCCGCCGAGCCGGCGCGAAGCGTATCATGGTGTTTGGCGACAGCACCAACGACCTGCCTATGATGGAGATAGCCGACGTTGCCGTCGCCGTTGAAAACGCTATCCCCGAAGTTAAACGAGCGGCAAGCCTCGTCATCGGGCGCAACAGTTCCGATGCCGTGGCCCGGTTCATCTACAACGACTACTATTCAGAGGAAACCCCGGTCTACAGAAAAGTCAATGGCTAACATCTATGACATACGCCGCTACGGAACTGCCCTGTTCCTGATTGTCTCCATCATAGTGGTGGGGATATTCCTCTATGTATCCAACTCCCTTGTGGCCGATCTCGCCGCCCAGGAGCGAGAGAGAATGCAGATTTGGGCCGACGCCACAAAAGAGATTGTCAACGTGGGGCAATCGGCTTCTGAAAGCGACGAAGCCGCCAGCGTAAACGTCGATTTCCTCTTGAGCATAATCGAACGCAACCACACTATCCCCGTGCTTCTGACCGACGAGGCCGGAAACATACTGCTTCACCGCAACTTTGACCTCCCGGAGCCGGCCGACTCCTTACGACCCTACTACATCTCCCCCGTCAACGAGAAATTTCTCAACGACAAGCTCGCCGACCTCCGCGGCACTGGCAACGTGATACAGATAATAATAGCACCCGAAAACAACCAATACCTCTATTACGAAGACTCCAAGCTGCTCAAGCGTCTCAGCTATTATCCCTACATACAGATTCTGGTCATGCTGGCGTTTATCGCCGTGGTCTATTTTGCCGTGCTGTCGACTAAAAAAGCGGAACAAAACAAAGTCTGGGTAGGACTGTCGAAAGAGACAGCTCATCAGCTCGGGACACCCATATCATCGCTCATGGCGTGGATGGAACTGTTGGAATCGCTCGGGGTCGACCGCGACACCGTCGCGGAGATGAACAAAGATGTGAAGCGTCTCGACACCATAGCCTCGCGTTTTTCCAAGATAGGGTCACAACCACAGATGCAGCCCGAAAACCTCAACACGGTTGTGGAGCGGGCTTCATCCTATATGAGATCTCGAATCTCGTCGCGCATCAGGCTCACCATCGACCTCCATCCCGGCCCGCTGACAGTCATGGTATCGGCCCCGCTTTTTGAATGGGTGATGGAGAATCTGATTAAGAACGCCGTCGACGCGATGGAAGGCTCAGGGGCGATCGACATCACCACCGGGCTGACTCAGTCGGGCTGCCCCTACGTCCAGGTCAAAGACACCGGCAAAGGAATCTCACGCAAAAACTTCAAGACGATATTCAATCCCGGCTACACAACCAAGAAACGAGGCTGGGGCCTGGGCCTGACGCTTGCCAAACGCATCATAGAGCAATACCACTCTGGACGGATATACGTTCTCGCGTCTGAACCCGGACGCGGCACAACCTTCCGCATCGACTTCCCCAATTCTATCAAAATCAATGAACCCACTCAGTGACAATATGCTGGCACTCACCCGCAAAGGGATTGATGCCGCCGGAGGTCTCGACCGCCGGCGCAGGGTCGGTGTGGCACTCAGCGGCGGAGCTGATTCAGTCGCGTTGCTGTCTATTCTGACGGCCCTGGAATACCACTGCGTAGCCCTCCACTGCAACTTCCACCTGCGGGGCGATGAAAGCGACCGTGACGAGTTGCACGTCAGGGAGTTGACTTCCAAAATGGGGGTACATCTCGAAGTGGCGCAAATGGATGTGGCCGCGCGCCGTGAAGCTACCGGCGAATCTGTCGAGATGGCTTGTCGGGAGCTACGCTACCGATGGTTTGAAAAAATGGCTGATACCCTTGACCTTCAGGCCATTGCCGTGGCACATCACCGTGATGACCAGATTGAGACATTTTTTCTCAACCTGCTTCGCGGCTCAGGGGTGAAAGGTCTCGCCGCGATGAAACCGAGAAATGGGCTGATAATACGCCCGCTGTTGGAGATAACACGCTGTCAGATAGTTGAATATCTTAACGGCGAAAGGCTTTCTTACGTCACCGACTCCACCAACGCCTGCGATGAATACAAACGAAACCGTCTGCGCAACCGTGTGATTCCGTTGCTCAACGAGCTATTTCCCGGCGCTTCCGACTCCATAGCCCACGCTATCAACAACTTGCGTCGGCAGGCCGCCCTGCTTGAAGAAACGGTCGATTCACGCCGCAAACATTATGTCGATAGCCATAACATCATTGACTTGCAGCGTATTATGGAATCCGAGGCACATCCGGCCGAAATTCTTTATGAAATTTTATCAACCGAGGGTTTCAACGCCTCCACTGTCAACGACATCATTGCCTCCTCAGGTAAAACCGGGTTGACCTTCAGCGGAAAAAGCCTCACATACATCCTCGAGCGCGGCAAACTCAATCCCGAAACGACTGACAGACTGCCTATAGCGGGGGCCTACGCCCACCCGTCTGAGATTCCGGGGATAACGGTCGAAATCATCCCCCGGACGGCTCTCCCCACCCTCAAATGCGACAAGCTCACCCTCTTGCTCGATGCCGACGCCTTGGGCGGAGAGCACCTTTGGGAATTGCGCCCGTGGCGCGAAGGCGACCGCATGGCGCCTTACGGTATGTGCGGCACGCGTCTCGTGAGCGACATCTTCACCGATGCCAAAATGCCCGTCGGCAGACGCCGGCAACAGCCCGTTGTGATCATCGACGGCGTTATCGCCTGGTTGCCCGGGCTAAGAGCCACGAAACACTACGCCGTGACCGATAGCACCGTGTCAGTCATGAGATTACGATATGATATCCGACACGGCTCCCCCCGCTGCGGTCAGTGAAGCGTCGGGTTCCCCGATGCTGTCTGAAACCGAAATCACATATTCTCAATCGACCAAAAGAGAGAGGCTGTCTAACAACCAAAGTGAACTGCACCCCAAAAGTTAGACAAAAAACTTTTGGAGTGCAGTTTGTTTATGA
>CANQQE010000082.1 GCA_947625935.1 uncultured Muribaculaceae bacterium
TCCTGGGCAGCTATGTGGCGTACTGCGCCTACCTCTTCTTCCTGGCGTAAAACGGTCAAAAAAGCCCCACCCCGCCGGCCGGGGTGGGGCTTACCTCAAAGGTTGCAAAAAATATCTGGTGGAGCGGGGGAAATTTGTCGAATTTTTTCTACCGCTCCACTTGACCTGTTCTCGGGTGAACATGATATAATAGCCGTATAGAATGGCACATGATAGCACACCGCTGGCGCGGATGCGATATCATGTACATATACGTGTGAAAGTGGGATTTATCGGCGTGCGGCGAAAGGCCGATGGAGCTGGGCCGGCCCAGCTTTGTCCGTGGGATCCCCCCACGGACAAAATGAACGCTCGCCACCCGTGTAAAAACAGGAAAACTGTCTCTTGGGGGTAGATCGCCATGAGAATTGTAAACTGGATGCGAAACGGCCGCCGGATCGCGGGGCGCACCAACGCCGGGCGCCGGGCGCTGGCGGGCCTGTTGGCCCTGGTGATGACGCTGGGGCTGGTGCAGTTCGCCCTGCCCCAGGCCAAGGCCGCGGACGCGAAGGACTATGTGAAAGAACAAGAGACCCGCAAAGCGGGATATAGCGATAAGTTTGACCAAGATGAGCTGGCGTGGAGAGACAACTCCGCCCGGACGTATATGTGCTGGGCAATGAGCAACAGCACATTTGGCGGGATCGAGCACAAGAACTACATCCACGTCTTCGCCTTTGAGGGGGAGACCATCACCTTCGGCTCCAGCGAGGCCAACTCCCTGCTGGATATCGCCGGAACGGGGCTGTTGAGCAAATCTCCCACGGACCAAACAAAGGTGACGCAGCAACTGGGCGCGGGCGCTACGGTGGACATCGTCCTCATCGACCTGGACGGCAACCGCATCCTCTATGATGTGGTCGAGGACGGCAAGGGCCACATCCCCAACTACCAGACAGAGGTGTTGGCCAAAACCATGGAGAGCGTCAGCGGAAACAACGGAAAGGTTGGTGAAACAGAGTACACCTACACCCCCCTCACCTACCCCGTCCATGAGACCGGCGTGTATACCTTCGAGTTCCACTCCTACGACGGTGACGGCTTTGGCGGTAACAGGCCGCTGAAAAACGCCGCGTTTACCAGCAAAGGCGTAATCGGCGATGTGACAACGTATGGCGGCATGGTGGACGCCTGGGATATCAGCGTGTTCAACGAGCAGGGCTACAAGGAGACCGGTCGGGTCTACGCCGACTACCTGGACTTTCAGGAAAACGGCAGCGTGAACGAGACGTACTACGTCCTCACCTCGGACAACTACATCTATCGGTGGGACTTCAAGAATGCCCACCCCTACACCTACAACTTCTTCGCCAACAACCAGGGCCTGCTGGACCGCGCCACAGGCAACATCCTCTACAAGTCGGTCAAAGACGTGGACAACGGGAATACGTACGATGAATTCGGCGTCACCTACACCTACCCCGGCACCCCGGACTCGGAGCTGACCAAGAGCTACAAGATCTTCTTTGAGATGCCTGACCAGGACCTGGAGGGTCACCTGTTCAACAAGGCCGTGACCCCGGACCCGGCCACCAACCTGAAGTTTGTGTCTCAGGTCTGGGACGGGAAAGAATATATCCCCGGCACCTACGAGGGCCAGGGCGGCTGGTTCCAGTTCGACGTGGAGAACGCCACCACCGCCACCCTCCGCATCGAATTTGAGAATGTTGATACTCCGGCGGATGGGGGCCCCGGCTTCACCTACGCCCCGGTGGAGATCTCCGGCGTGGTCACCCCCTACGCCACCAACCGCCTCTTCTGGGATGGCCGGGATGGAAACGGCGTGATCATCCCCCCGGGCACCTATGACCCGAAGGACATCTCCTGGACCGTCACCACTAAGGCCGGGGAGATCCACTTCCCCATCATGGACGTGGAAGATACGACAGGAGGCTTTACCTTTACCCGGGTGAGCCCTGTATACAGCAAGGACGGCACACGGCTGGACAAGGACAACGAGACAGACGGCGCCACCTCCAACATCTACACCGCCACCAAGAGCGTCATCTACTATGACAACTCCGCCATCTACTACGGGGAAAAGGTGGCGCGCACCGGCACCTCCGAGGGCGATATCGTCACTATGAAGAACGCGAAAACCAGCAGCAACACCAGTTGGGCGGACAGCACATGGAATGGTAGCAACAAAAAAGCATACGATGCGGATAATAAAAATCTGTTCTTCCTTTGGAAGGACATTTCCACCCCAAGCGCATCAGAATACAAGGCGTACATGGATGACTATCGGAAAGGCGCCGGCCTCCGCGTTGGCGACCACAGCCACACCAGCAACCCCATCACCTACTATCAGGGCGGCAGTCTGGTGACCAGTATCAGTCCTGAGCAGCAAAAGATGATCACATGGCTGGACAGCTCAGTCAACCCGGTCGCCAACGCCGGTACTGCTGGTGGAAATACTGTCTCCGACTATAGCATCCAGAACTTCTGGACCTTTATCCCCGGCCAGCCTGTCACCGCGGAGGGGGACTCCTTTGGAAACATCACCATTCAGGGGCTCTCCGACGGGCAGGCGGCGGCCAATATCACCGGTCTGGTGTTCTACGACAACGACGGCGGTAAAACCAGTGGCTTCGACGGCAAATACAACGCCAAACAGACCGACATGGACGTGCCCCTCAGCGGCGTGACGGTGAACCTCTACCGCCAGACCGCCGATAGCACGCGGGAGAGCGGCAAGACCTATTACACCGTCACCGGCGGCCACGGCACATGGAAAATCGCGCCGTATGCTGGCGCTCTGCCCGGAACAGACACCGTGTATGAACTCGTTGGGCCTGCCGCCACGGATCTGACCGGACACGTCATCTTTGAAAACCTGCTCTATGACGCGGAGAAGGGCACGAAGTTTATCTACGAGGTCAAAAAGACCTATCCCAACTGGGAGCTGACGTCGAAAAATCAAATTGCTGCAGTGTTGGGCGCTAGTTCTTCCTATCCATACGGCAACTATGCCCTTTACGCCTATGATTCGAAAGAAAAGGGCACCGAGGTTCAGGTCTTTACATTGGGCACCGGGGCGGACATGGTCGACCCGGAAGAGAACCGCGCCAACTACGAAAACCACACCGCTACCGCCATCGACGTGGGGTATCACTACACGCCGGTGCAGTCCCTGCGGGCCATCAAGTCCTGGAATGTCACCGGGACGGGGACCAAGGCCCCGGATAACGTGGTCTATGAGCTGAGCTATTACGATAAGACCAACAAGAGGACTGAGGTCTATGAGGAGCGCTCCCTGTCCTCCATCATGAGCTGGGAGAATATCTGGAACTATCTGCCCGACACCATCAGCAGCCACCCGGTCGAGTATTTCATCTCCGCCGAGTACTACCTGATCCCCGACGGCTCGGACGGCGGCGGCACGCTCTACAAGCACACCTTCGACCTGGACGACACGGCCTCCGACCTCACCTACAAGAGCTTTGTGGGCGAGGCGTACTCCCGCACGCTGACGGCAGACGAGGTCGCGGCGCTGGATTACGGCAGCAAAACCTCCCTCGACCCCGACGGGGCGGAGTGGACGAAAGCTGAAAAGGCCCCCTTCACCGCCGTACTGGATCGGAACGTGGGCACCGCCGAGACCACCGTCACCATCACCAACTCCAACGAACCCGGCGTCATTGAAGTTCTGAAGTACACCGGCTCCGAGGGGGACCATAACTATCTCTCCGGCGCCACCTTCCGCCTGTATACCAATAGAGGCGGCGGCGAGGATATCACCTTGGAGCAGGTGAAGGGCCTGATCGACGGGGGCAAGACCGCCGACCTTGCCGCGTTGCAGGTGGACAGCGGCAGCACCCGGGACAACGGGCGCATGACCTTCGCCGGTCTGGACCCGGACAAACACTACGTTATCCGCGAGATGTACCCGCCCGCCGGCTACCGCGCCCGGGAGGTGCTGTACATCGTCCACCCGGCATCGTGCAAGGAAAAGGAAGACCACTACTACGAGGAACAGCCCGAGGGCATGGAAGCCGACGCCTGGGACACCTGGCAGCTTCAGAACCTCTACTTTGGGGCGGACGACCGCGCCGAGGCGCACATCGCCAACATCCCCGCCAGCGGCGACATGGCCATCCGCAAGCAGATCGAGGGCCGCGCCTGGAACGACAGCGACGCCTTCACCTTCGACATCGCCTTCCGGGATTCCGCGGGGAAACCCCTGGATACCACCGCCGGGACAGAACTGACGTCCAGCGGCGGCAACTATGTGATCTCCGGCTCCTCCGCGGTGCGGATCCCCATGTCGGAGTATACCCTTTTTGACGCGGACGGTGGAAACACTTTGGACGCCGCGCTGAAGACGTTCCTTGCCTCCTTTGACGACAGCAAGGACCTCACCATCAACAACACCAGCGCCACCGCCGAGGACACCGTCTCCGTCCACGGGATGCAGGACGTGAAGGTCTCCCTGCCCGACACCAAGCAGTCGGTGGGCCTTATCGTCAACGGGACTATTGAGTACGGCGCCGACGGCAATCCGCTGACAGAGCACCCTGCTGACGCCCTGATGAACACGTCCACGAACGACAGTGGTGTGGATACCGACGCGCAGAAGTCGGAGCCGCATAACTTCCCCGCCGCGGGCACCTACACCTTCACCGTCAGCGAAAATCACCCCTCCGAGACGGGGACCACGGACTACACCTACCGGGTCTATACCATCACGGTGGTGGTGACGCGGGTGCTGGATCCGAACGTGGAAAGCAGCACGACAGCCACCCTTGAAAACTCCTACCTCCACGCCGAGGTGCAGTCCATCTACTATCAGGAACTCAACGCGGGCACAACAGGCACAGCCACCTACCCGGAAAACTACGGCAGCCGCATGTACTACGCCGGCGTGGCCCCCACGTTTACCAATACGTACCACGTCCAGCCCGCCGTCCAGACCACCAGCTACGCCATCCAGGTGGACTTTTCCGGGCGGCTGGACGACAAGACCGGCCTGCCTGTCAACAGCGGTACGTCGACTGAGAACTGGCTCGACACGGACCACTTCACCGTCTCCATCACCGGCGACGACGAGGCGACGCAGAACGCCCTGGCCAACGGCAACATCCACATCGGCGGCCTGCGGCGGGACCCGGAGAGTTCCCCCGCCCAAAAAAAGCTCCAATTCAACCAGACAAACGTGGTGAACGCAAACAACAAACAGGAGACTGACCAGACCCATCAGAATAACGAAACCAAGAAGTGGGAGCACCGCTTCGAGTTTGAGGAGCTGGACTTCCAGGACATCGTGTTCCCGGTGAAGTGGGTCTTCTCGAAAGCGGCCGACATCGACGGCGAGCACTATGAAGCCGGCACGGCCGTCCCGGAGCAGACCGCTGACAGCAACTTTGTGGCTACTTTTTCCGCGGAGGACGCCACAAGGCATGGCCTGACTGAAGCCGGAAGCTATTTTCATGTGAGTGCTGAGGCGTTGGTAGAAACAGAGAACGCAAGCGACTTCTACCCGGTGGAGTCCCGCACGGAGGACGTGGTCTATAACCTGACCGTCAAGGAGGAGGTCCCGGAGGAGATGCGGGGCATCACCTATGACCCCGTCTCCTACTCCATGCGCTTCACCCTGAAGGACACCGTGAGCGGCGCCGCCGACTCGGACGCCAACGGCGTCATTGAAGAGATGGACCTGGTGGTGAGCAAGACCGTTGGCGATGAGGTCACGGAGAGATACGCCACCTGCGAGACGGATCAGCAGGTCGTGGATACCTTTGAAAAATGGACCAACCCGGAAGACATCTTTGTCTCCTCGGGGGACGAGGGGGAGGTAAAATACCTCCAGTACTACATCAACAGCGACCATATCATCCGGGAAGTAGAGAAAAAAGCGGATGGGAAGTATTATGTCGAGCTTAATGGTGAGCAGTACGAGATAGTTGCGGGCGAGCACCCGTTAACTTCGGCGGATAGACAAATCGGCTTCCAAACTCTTCTTCACAGGTATAGCGTCACCTTTATCGTCAAGAAGGAGGCCCACTCCGGCAACCACACCCTGGTGTTCAACAACGAGTACAAGACCCAGGGCACCTGGACGCCCACCATCCACAAGTATGTCGAGGGGCGCGACTGGGGAGACGATGAGACGTTTGACTTCACCCTGACCTGCACGGAATGGCCGGGAAAAGCGATGGGGAATACCTATGATCCGCTGGCCAGAGATTCAAAACTCACCATCGAAAAGGCCGCCGGAAAGAACGACAACACCGGCAGCTTCGACGCGGTCACCTTCAACGCCCCGGGGACTTACCAGTTTACCCTCTCCGAGGCGATAAATGAGCATACCAATGGAAAACTGGAAATCCGTGAGGCGATCACCATCGAAGTCACCGCCACGGACAACGGCGACGGCACGCTGAAGCTCGCCGTCACCGGCCTTGACGGCAGCGCAGAACACTCGGACACTTCAACGGAAAACAACACCGACAATGTGGCCTCCACCATCAACTTCGTCAACGCGTACAGCGAGAGCGGCGACTTTGA
>CANQQE010000083.1 GCA_947625935.1 uncultured Muribaculaceae bacterium
CTCATCCTTTGCTTTCGGCGCCCTCACGGGTGCCTGTTCTCCTATACCCTTTTTGCCGTCTTGCGATCCACCTTCCCCTCTTTACATTTTTTCATTTTTCCTCTTGACTTCTAATAGTTAGTCTTACATTACAAAATGATCTTAATCACTTCTCTGCCTTATGGTATATTTCGCCGTTTTTGCAGTCTTTGATTTCTAAAACATAACAGTACTTACCTGCGCTTAACTTTTTGTCAAACACCTTATCATATTGCAGACTCGATGTTTCAAAAATAACCTCGCCTGTTTCTTCACAATATACCTTTACATAGATCTGTCCTTCAGAAATTTGACCGCGCATGATGAAATGCACATCTGTTGGCTCGGTGATAACAAAAAACTCTTCTTTTATATCTGTGAAATCACTAAAGGTCGCATTGTCAAAAAAACACACTTTTTCATCTACAGGGTAATTGCCCTGACAGGCAGACAGACAAAAGGTGCTCATGACTATCATGGATAGTAGAATGCTTATTGCCTTTTTCATGTAATATACCTTATCCTTTCATATTCATTGCTTCTTTAGGCTTCGTATAATTGATTTTCGAGTACAGGCAGATTCCAAAAGAACCTACCATTATTAAAAACATAAGTCCTAAAAATACGACCATTTCAATGTTTATACTATAAATTGAGACAACATAGCCATACGCATCAGAAATCATATTGTTCAAATATCGACAAGTTATTACAAGCAAAAGCATAGAGAGTAGATAAGATACTACCTGTATCAACATAACCCCTATAAAATAGCACTTAAAAATATACAATCCACTGACGCCGATTGCCTTCAGTACGCCCAGTTTTCGCGATACACCTTTGAAAATATAGGATATCATGAGGTAACTTAATACGATGACGATAAAGAAAATATATCCGCTACTCAAAACTGTTGACAGGATACCTGTATTTTTGTTTTGGAAAGGCTCCGCTGTCACCGATATACCACTGTTGGCAAAGAAGCTTGTTTTATCATTAACGAATTCAGAAACGTACTGTTCCGATGCGGTCTCCCCCGTGAAGTAGATCCATACAGAGTTAATACCAACATCAGATTGGGTTTCAAGGGGAACTATTGCAGAATACTCAAAGTATCCGCCTGTGTTCCCTATAATTCCCACAACAGTATACTTATCAGAAGAATTCTTACCGGATAAATCGAAAGAAATATCGATTTGTCCAAGATTGGTTAGATTAACGGTTTTTACAGATACAGTATCTCCGATCTGCAGTTCAAAAGCTTTCGCAAAATAACCACCAACCAAAACCTCGTTTGCTCCATCAGCCGGAAGTCTTCCTTCCTGGAGATACGTCTCTAACTGTAACTTGATAAAGTCCTGTGTACCGCCATACATTGTATATGTTATATTCTCCAAGGAGTTTTCACGTTGTACCGTAATAATATTTCTTTCAACCAAGCCATAAACAGACGCGGTACCATCCATCTTGTCTGACACTTTTTTTACAGTATCGTTCGAAAGATCAGCATATTTTTCAAATGATACCCATGCCTCAGAAGGCTGGCCGTAGAAAATGACATCTGGCCCAAATTCACTTTTGGAGGAAGTGCTGAGAAGTAGCTGAAAAGCAACTATAATATACACAAGCACTGAAACAATGCAAAATAGCACCAGCTTGTTTGTTCCTCCAAATAACTCTCTTGAAAATAATTTATATCTCACTTTATACCTCCCATAAATCATTTTAGTATCATTTTTAGCCAAGCACGATCTGCTCATCACACAATGTATCTAAGTCCCTGGTGTGGCAAGATACGATGATGATTCTGTCCTTCTTTGCTTCAAGCAGTATCTGAGCAACATTTTTGGCATTGTTTTCGTCTATATTGGATAATGGTTCATCGCAAATCAAAATATCCGGGTTTTTGATCATTGCCCTGGCAAATGAAGTACGCTGTTTCTCACCACCGGACAATTCTGACACCTTGTGATGTATACGATGGCCAAGATTTAGCTTTGTCAATATGTCTTCAATTTGTTGTATACATTCATCCATATTGGGCAGCTCTTGGCAGGCAAGGCTTATATTCTCGTAAACAGTCAGATTTTCCAGCAAACCATAATCTTGAAATACAAAGCCAAATCGCTCCCGGCGAATTGTGCACAAATCCCGTTCTTTCAAGTGATCGACCCGATCATCATCAATGAAAACCTGCCCACTTGTCGGAGAATCCAATAATCCCACGATACTCAGAAGCGTTGTTTTTCCCGCTCCCGACGGTCCTTTTACCAGATACATCATATTGCTATTCAGCACTTTGGAAAAGCCCTTCAATACAGGTATTTCTTGAGCGCCTTTTTTATAGCTTTTATAAATATTATCTAAAACAATCTTCATAACCCACCTCTAATAGCTCTGATAGTGATATTTCCGTTAATAAACAAGTAAAATCAAATTTTCGCAGCAACCGGAACAATTTTCAAAAACAAACCAATTCAACAACTACTGGTCATAATCCATGATACAAGGACTGTTTTTTAGTCAATAGTGTCAAGTATTATGCGCAAAATAATTTTGGGATCTGGTAGGAATCTATTACAGGGGGCGGGTGACCGCCCCTTGGTTACTTCATTGCATTCAGGGCGCAAAGGGTCAAGGGCGGCGTTAGCCGCTTGTCTTGCCCTTGACGCTTTGTGACCGGAATGCTATCAGCCGGCCGTCAGGTCACGCTCCATGGCCTCCAAATGCTCCATATTCATGTACTTCTTACTGCCCCACTGGGTTCCGGCTACATGCCGTAACCGGGCACAGACCAACATCAAGGCAGAATTTCCGTCAGGAAATGCGCCTACCACTCTGGTGCGGCGGCGGATCTCCCGATTGAGCCGTTCCATCACATTGTTGGTTCGAATCTTCGTCCAGTGTTCCGAGGGAAAATCGCAGTAAGTCAGGGTTTCCTCAATACCAGCCTCCACTTTCTTGGCAGCCTCCGGGAGCCTCATGGATTTCAGCTCCGCAACGACTGCTCGTGCCTTTTCCCGGGCGGCCTTCTTGTTCTCCTGCGCATGGATCGCCTTGAGCATCCGGGCAACGTCCTTGACCTTGGATTTGGGGACTGCCGATAACACATTCCGGTAGAAATGTACGATACAGCGCTGGTACTTGGCCTCCGGAAATACCTCTCCTACGGCCTCCAGCATTCCCAGACACTTGTCTCCGACGATGAGTTTGACACCTTCAAGACCTCGGCCCCGGAGCCACCGGAAGAAGCCGACCCAACTCTCCTTGTCCTCTTTCATCCCCTCGGCAGCTCCCAAAATCTCACGATAACCGTCCTCATTGACAGCGATAGCTACCAAAACAGCCACATTTTCGTATTCTCCTCCCCAGTTTCGCTTGAGATAGATTCCGCCCACATACACATAAGGATACTTGCCGCCTTGCAGAGCGCGGTTCCGCCAGGCTTCGATGTTGACATAGGCTTTCTTGTTCAACTCACTGATCGTGGACGGGGATACCTTGCTGCCCCACAGGGCCTCTGTGATATCTTCCACCCGACGCACTGACACACCCGCCAGGTACATCTCGATGAGGGCCTCCTCTACGCTGCTCTCCCGGCGGCGATACCGTTCTATGATGGCTGTTTCAAAGGAGATCCCCTTGAGGCGGGGTACATGGAGCGTCACATCCCCGGATGTTGTGGTGAGATTTCGATCATAGTGACCGCTGCGGTAGCCCTGCCGTGCCTCGCTGCGCTCATACCGCGCCGCCTGTGTTAGCTTCTCAGCTTCGACCTCCAGAAGTTCGTTCAGCGTTTCTTCTACACTTCCCCGAACCAATTCCCTGATTTGACCCTTAATTATTTCCTCGTTGAATTGTACAATGTTGTTGGACATGGTTTGTCGTCTCCTTTCAGAATGGTGTGATGCAACTTCATTCTACCAGAGACCGGCAAGCCGTGTCTATTTTTTCCCTCTTTTCTATTTGCGCAATTTATTATACCTTATCTTTTAGTCTCCGCGTTTCGCAGAATTCGTATGAATCTTGACTCTGTTAACGGCATATCCATTCAACAGATCACCATTATGTGTAATTACGACCACGATTTTATCGGAGAGATATTGAACAATATTTGCAAAAATTCTATTTCGGCTTTCTGTATCAATACATGAGAATGATTCGTCAAAAATATAGACATCAGCATCTCGCATGAGCGTTCTAGCCAATGAAATACGCTTCATTTCTCCACCAGAGAATTTTTTTGACAGTGTTCCAATATTGCAGTTCCATCCATCCTCGACCTTGTCGAGGAATTCCTCAGCTTTAACTAATTTGAGGATAGACTTGATTTCTTCATCTGTTTTTAAGGGATTTACCATCTTCAAATTTTCGTAGACGCTTCCTGAAACAAAGAAATCGGTTTGGAAACAAACTGCTATCTGCTTGCAAACGGGATCAAGTGAATCCAAGGTCTGACCGCCTATCAAAATATCACCGGAGGTCGGTCGATACAAGCCCAGTAAAAGAGAAATAATTGTACTCTTTCCGCAGCCGCTCTCTCCTTCTAATACATTAATAACGTTTTTTATAAGCTTAAAATTGATGTTTTCCAATACATTTTGATCCTCAATATAGGAAAAAGAAATATCTTTAAACTCAATTTCATCAATAACCTGTGTTTTTGTGTGTCCCTCGCAAGATTTTTGATAAGAACACAGCTGTGAGTCCACATTGCCGCAAATTTCAGTTTTAATATTTACGATATCCATAATTCTGCCTAAGGACACAAAATATTGTTGAAGAGTTGTATTGGAATTTGCCAGGGTTATAAGCAGCGACTTTACGGAAGAGCTTAGACTCATAATCACAACAAACACACCAATACTCAAAGTCCCATTTACAATTCCATAAACGCCCAGGCAAATAATTACGATATCACTGACTGCATCAATGATAGTAGAAGCCAATGATAGCAGATATTCATCGTTATAATTTTTTACGCTTATATTTCGAATTGCAGTAAGTATGTCTTGATAATTTTTTAACATCTTGCTACCTAACATATAACTCTTAATCAGTGACAGGTTGTAGATATTATTTTCAAGCTGATCCATATGTAACTGTGTAACATCTCGGATCGTTTCCTGATTATTTCGAAGTCTTTTCGAGAAGAGCATCGTCACTACAATCTGAACTATTGATAAACCCAACACCAACCAAGCAATTATGGGTGAATAATACAACATATATATCCACATGATGAGTATTGTAATCAGTGTTGTACTGTTTGCAATAATATAATTATTCAAAAAACCGCAAACAATGGTTACATCTTCCATCATTCGAACCATTATCTCTGAAGATTTGCGGTCATTCACTTCTGACATATTTGCTCTATGGATATTATCCATAAGATCCATTCTCATGTCCATCGAACACAATTGAGAAATACATAGGTTTTGCTTGCCTACAATATACGCTAGACAAAGGCACACGGCATTAATCCCAATAAAGACTAATATGAATGATGGCAGCTGATCATATCCTTCATAAAGAATGATCTCATCAAACAAATACTGATTTAAAACATTTTCTAAAAAGCCCAACAAGACAGCGGCAAAGACCAAAGCCCAAATGAGCAATATCTTTCCGCTATACTTTTGGATGTAACGACGGAATATAAACTTAGTTTGTGCAAAATAGCTACCCATGATAACAACTCCAAAACATATAACTTATGTTTAATTAAGAACAAAACAGAATTGTGTCCAGATAGCCGATTTTACTCGCAAAATCACCATCGGATAAAACGAATTGACGATCATAATTCTTTATAAAGCCCTTATACGATCACTAATATAATAACGTCTTGACAACAAGGTGTTCTTGCTACGCACTGCCGGAAACGCTGGAATAATGTAAAACATCTATCAGGGAATAAAGATCACGCCGTTACAGCATACTGATAACAAAACACTTTAATCACTTCCAAAGATGCATTCCGAT
Source organism: uncultured Muribaculaceae bacterium (assembly GCA_947625935.1). Taxonomy (GTDB): domain Bacteria; phylum Bacteroidota; class Bacteroidia; order Bacteroidales; family Muribaculaceae; genus JAJPXC01. Next base: position 6,007 of record CANQQE010000083.1, read on the forward strand.
TTCCGATTAAGGTATGCAGCAAAAATATAAATCTTATCTTTCTGTCGGCTGAATTTTAATACATGTTTTGTACGCTTTATGCGGAAAATAGGGAGGGTTAATATTTAAGAATTGCTAAAGTGCAAAGCCATGTAGATTAGGTAGCAATAATGCCACTGATAACACTACCAACAATGGTAGTCACCAGACCGATTACCCAACCACTATTGTCCTTCTTAGGAACATCGATGTTGCCCATGCTGCCATAAGGCTGACAGGAGAAATTCTTGTTGCCATTATAGGAACCGCAAGCGTAGTCACGTGCAGAGTCAATAGGCACAGAAACCTTAGGAATCATCAACATACTAGGTCTTGTCATAGCTAGCCTCCTTTCTACCCTCCCCATTTTCCTTGCCAATATTATACAAATAAAAACAACAAATTGCAATAATGAAGTAAACATTGGCAAAATTTTTTTTGTAGCGTTACAATAGATGTGAGACCGAATAGCTAGAAAAAGGCGATTGAGTTTGTTAGAATAAAGTCACCAC
>CANQQE010000084.1 GCA_947625935.1 uncultured Muribaculaceae bacterium
GGATACTCAAATCCTATAAGGACACTCCGCATGGTCGGAGTGGCGGGACTTGAACCCGCGGCCTCTTGGTCCCGAACTAAGTTTTTTACGTTTGGTATCATAAAATACCGTAAAATAGTTCTTGATTTTCCCTTGAATATGGTGTATTATGGTAGCATAATTTGAAATTAGATTTTTTAACTTTGTTGACACTTTTGTTGACACTCGATTTGTTGACACTTTTGTTGACACAAAAAAGGGGGGTTTTCAATGGCTACCATAGAGGCAAAAAAGAGCAAACAAGGAGAGGTCACAGGCTACCGTGTGAGGACTTGCGTTGGACGCAACGAGCAGTATAAGCAGGTGTGGAGAACTTGCACCATCCCCCGCCCTGAAGGACTGACCCCGGCCAAGGAGAGGAAGGAAGTCCAGCGCCTGGCGGACGAATGGGAGCGGCAACAAAAGGCAGAGTATGAGCGCACACACAGCAAAGAGGGCAAGGACAAAATCACACTCGCCCGCTTCATATCGGAACACTGGTGGCCAGATCACGTCATGGACGGACGGCACACGCCAAGCACCGTTTCTTTTTTCAAGTATATGTCAAATGATATTATCGCCTACTTTGGCCCAAAGAAGCGATTGAACCAGATCGACGCCGAGGCCGTCAAGAGATACATTAAATATCTGAACAGCGAGGCCAAGACCAGGCGTGGAGAACCGCTCAAGCCCGCAAACGTCCAGCACCATTTTGCCACGCTTCGCAACGTCCTGGAATATGCCCGCCGCTTCCATTATATCCAGTCTGACCCATGCCAAGACCTAAGCCAGAAGGAGAAGCCACACCGGGACAAGAAGAAGGTTGACTTTCTGGAGCCGGACGCGGCCAGGAAATTCTTGCGTTGCCTGGAGGGTGAGCCGCTTTTCTGGAGGGCGTATTTTAATCTTCTTATCACAACCGGCCTGCGCCGTGGTGAGGCCCTTGCCTTAAAATTTGCCGACATTGATAAAGATAAAATGACGTTGAACGTCTCCAGGAACGTCACGATTGACAAGGAGGCCCCGGACAAAATCAACATCGGCAACACCAAGACCGGCGAGAGCCGAACCGTCCCCTTGTCCCCACGCCTCTACGGCCTGCTGGTGGAGTTAAAGCGGGAGCATGAAACACGACTTGGGGCGAAGCTCTTGCCCAGTGCGTTTATCTTTTGCAGACCAGAAAACCCAGGAACGCCGATTTACCCGACAACGCCGACAAGGGTTTTAGCGAAGCTGGTAAAGCGTTACGGCTTGCCGGACGTTTCACCGCACGACTTGCGGCACTCCGCCGCGTCGTTGGCCTTGGAAGCCGGAGCCAACCTTAGAGAAATCCAGGAACTTCTAGGCCACCGTGACCCTTCAACGACGCTGAAATTTTATTCCGGCTTGACTGAGGAAGCCCAGCGGCGAACCGTGGAGGGGATCGAAAACCTTATTGTAGGAAGGGAGGGATAAAAATGACAAGAGAAGAAGAAATTGCGGAAATGTTCAAGCTGTTCAAATCTCTTCCCGCCGATGCGCAGAATGACTACTTGGCCCACTTGCGAGCTGTTGTAGAAGAAGAAAAGAAAAAGGCAAGGGCGCTGTAAAACAGCGCCCTTGCCTTTTTTAGTATGAGAACAGCTTTTAATCCTCTCCTAAGTCCACCGTCACACTAGGCTTGCGTCTGCGGTTGGCCTTATTCCGCAAGGCAGAAAGATACCTTTGCACATTTAGCAAAAAAACGGACTCCAAGTCTCTAAGCGGAATGACACTTTCAATCCTTCCCGTTGTGCTGTCCTTTAGAAATACCGTGTTGGAGCGGACGGCGTCAATGTGGCCGTCTTCCTTCTTTTCGTCGATTATGATTTGATCGTAGCTACCAAGCAGAAAATCATACAGCGTGGAGAGTAAATCAACCCCATCCAAGCTGTTGTTTTGCAAGATGTAACTCAACACCTCTAATTTACGGGTACTTTGAGCGAAAAGCCCTTTCCCTTTTTCATCCTCCGACCTGCGCTTTAACTTCATCAGAAACTCAACCGCCTCCGAGGACAGTCCTGTTTGCTCCATCACGTCGCACGTCGCCTTTCGCGGTTCATCCTGAACACCCAGGAGAAAATCAATGTCACAGTCCAAAGCATCGCAAAGTTTGATTAGCGAGTCGGTCCCTGGAATTTTTCCTTGATTTTCCCAGGAGCTGATTTGCGTATGAGCGCCACCTATCCCGCCATTGATTTTTTCCGCTAATTCCCCTTGGGTCATGGTCAGCGCTTGTCTCCTCTCCTTGATGCGTTTATGGATATCCTCTTTGTATCTTTCATTATACATTTTTTCAATCCCCTTTGCGTATTTGTCTAATTATTGTTTATCGACAGATACATTATACTATGATACAATCGATTTGTAAAGGCGATGGGAAAGCATCGCAGGAAATTAAAAAGAAAGAGGGTTGAAAAGAATGAATGGCAAAAAATTCCAGACAATTAGAGAAACCGCGGCGGGGGGACTGTTGACGGAAAATCATATCCGTGAGTTAGTCCATCGAGGGCGTTGCCCCGGCGTTTGGGCGGGCCGCCGCTTCCTGGTGAACGTCCCGCTCCTGTCGGAGCAATTGGACGAGGAGAGCCGCCGGGCCGTGGGGCCGGAGCCGGAGGAGGATGGTAGGGGGTGAAGGGTTTTACGATGTTACCTTCGTATCACCAAGCCCTGCGGCCCCTCCCGGACGATATGCGGCTAGCGTTGTATGACGGAATTATGGACTACGTCTTCGAGGGCAAAGAGCCGGAGGGACTGTCACCGATCTTGAGCGGATACTTCTCTCTGCTGAGGCCAAACCTTGACGCCTCCATGCGGCACTACGCCGCTTCGACTGGGAACGGGAAGAAGGGCGGCAGACCACCCAAAAAACCCGACGAAAACCCGGCAGAAACCCAAGACGAACCCGACGAAAACCTGATGGAAACCCATGAGGAACCTGGCGGAAACCGTGAGAAGGAATGTGAGAAGGAATGTGAGAAGAAGAAGGAGGAAGAATGTGAGAAGGAGATAAAGGGGGCGGACAAGCCGCCACGCGCCCGCTTTTCCCCTCCAACTCTGGAAGATGTCACCGCTTATTGCCGTGAACGAGGGAACAACGTTGACCCGCAGAAATTTATGGACCACTACGCCTCTAACGGTTGGCGCGTAGGGCGAAGCAAAATGTCGGACTGGCGGGCAGCCGTGAGAGTCTGGGAAGGGAACGGCCTGGACAAGACCGCAAAAAAGACGGCCTTGCCGGACTACTCCAGCGATGAAGGGTTTGAGTTTTGATTTGAGGAGGTGTCAAAAATGGACGGAGAGAATTTTTTGGAGCCGATAATCCGGGCCGCCAACGCCTGGTTTGCCCCACGCCCTGGGGACTACATGGAGAATGGCGTGCTTATGTGCGGCACTTGCGGAAAGGCCCGGCAGTTCCGGCTTGGCACGCGGTTAGTCCCTTGCCTGTGCCGGTGTGACGAAAACGCCCAGGCGAAAGAAGAGCAGACCAGGCAAACGGAGCGGGTCATGGCGGCGGTGAGGCGCAACGTCTTGCACGACCCGAACTTTGACGGAGGGCCACGCTTCGAGGATGACGCCGACCAGGACGGCAAACACAGCATAGTTTGCCGCCGCTTCGTTGAGCGGTGGCCGGAGATGAGGGACGGCGGGCAAGGGCTACTCCTGTACGGCCCGCCGGGGAGCGGCAAGACCTACGCGGCGTGGACGGTCACAAGGGAACTCCGGGAGCGGGGCGTGGCCGCACAGATGGCGAGCATTTCCCGCCTCATATTTTCGATGGACGATTGGGGCGCCCGCGAACCGATTTTAGCGGCGGTTCAGTCCGTGCCCTGCCTGGTGCTGGACGACCTGGGGGCGCAACGTCAATCCGATTTTGTTTGCGAGCGGCTGTTCGCGGTGGTCGATGCAAGGGTGCAATCTGGACGGCCACTGATCATCACCACAAACCTTTCCCCCGGCGAACTCAAAGCGCCGGAAAGTCTGGCGCTGACGCGTATCTATGAACGGGTACTAGAGGCGTGCTCCATCCGTATCAAGATTGCGGGGCCAAACAGAAGGGCCGAAAACGCCAAGCGCAAGGCTGAAAACGCCCGCCGTTTGCTTTTGGCGGAGTGAAAATCCTTTTTGCGTGTAAAGCGGGCACGGAGTATTGAACTAGAGAGGAGGCTATCTTTCATGCCAGCGAAACGACCACCGCAGACGTTTCCACAGATGGTGGAAGCCGAGCAGGAGCGGAAAACGAACAGATTATATAAAGCGGAGTCGTCTCTTTTCGTGGACGGCCAGATCACAGACCTAGTGACGCAAACAGCGGACGAGTTGGAGGCGGCGGGCAATATGGAACCGATAAGCCTGACGGACGTGGACAAGGTGAAGGACGTTACAGCGCGGTACATACGAGCTTGTGCGGAGGCCAGCACCTTGCCGAGCATCAGCGGACTTGCGAGAAGCCTTGGTTTGAGTAGACAAGCCGTCTATGATGTGTTGGCCAGGAACAGCCCGAAGGAGACGGCGAGGTGGTTTGCCCTTTGCCGGGACGCATTCGCAGAAATGCTTGAAACGAGCAGTTTAAGGAACAATATCAACACAATAACATCAATTTTCCTGTTAAAAGCCGGTTATGGCTATCAGGAGAAGAATGAAATCGTGGTGACCCAGGGCAACACCCAAAACCCATTTGACGAACTGGCCCCGGAGGCCGCCGCAGAGCTTGCGGCAAAGTATAGCGATATCCCAGACGATTGAATTTGAGGAGGATTTTTGAAAAAGATGAAGATGAATACAACTTTGTCGGAATTTTCAGCGATTTTGAACCGCGTTGACACAAGCCGGGACGTTGACCAGAGCCGGACGCTGACCGGGTGGCATGGAAGGGCCGCGATGGTGCGGAGCGCCCTTGAAGTCCTCCGAGATATGAGAGACGGAAAACTTGCAGAGGCGCGGGAGAACTACAAGGGCGCACGGCTCGCGTCCATTGAGAATGAGATCAACGCCGAGTATGAGACGGCCCGCGAGCTTGCCGTTGCCAAGGTGGAGTCCGATTTACAAGAGGTTTTGAAGTCCAAGAGAAAGGCATGGGACAAGGCAAATCAGCCGCCCACCGATGAAATGCTGCGCCTCTTGCAAGCCATTGAAATCAGGGGAACCGATTTGAGCGCCGCCGAGGTCATTAGTACCATAAAGACACTGAATGGAAATGCGGTATCCCTCCGAGCGTTGCGGAGCATTTGTGCCCGCGCAGGACTGACGCTTCCCGGATTTGTCGGCGCTGACCCTGGCGAATTTGAGCGGCAGATGTCAGAGGCAGAGGAATACGCACGGAGCCACATTGACGAGCTGGACAAGCGCCTGGAAGATATGACCTACCGGGAGAGACTGTTTTGGACGAGACCCGGCGGCGGGTTGGACACCGAATTTTTCCGTGCGCTGGACAGCTCCACCCTCACCAGCGCCGACATACGAACCGCCGCCACAACCACCGATGGGGGGAAGAACACCAGGGCGACCAAGACCACCAGGGCCAGCACCAAAGCCAGCACCGGCGGCAAGTGGTCGCAGGTCACGGTGACCGAGCACGGGTTTGACCTGCGGACAGCTTGCGAGCAGTTTGGCGTGGAGCTGTCCGATGTGACGGCGGCGAACCCCGGAAAGCGCCTTGACAGTCTCCATCAAGGGGACACGGTGAACTTCCCCAGCACTCATTTGCGGCAGTGGCAAAATATCAAAAACGCAGTCCAGCTTGAAAATGTCACGCTTATTGACGCCCCGGAGCCGGAGCAAATGCCGGAGGGGTTTGGTGAAGTCGTAGAACTCACACAGGAATAGGGCAGTAAGCGCCCAAAAACGGCTTTTACCCCCTTGGTAGTGTACCTATACTCCCATGGCAAACCCCCTCTAAAAAGCCAAAATAAGCCCTATTATGAAAGGAGGTGAGCAGATGGACGCAGCGCACGAAAAGGCGGCGTCGACAAGAGTTGCCTTGCAAGAGGCCCAGCGGAGAGCTGCCGAGGAACTTGCCGAGAGCATCCGAGGCTTGAACTTCATTTTGACGGACGCGAAGTCCACCGCGAAGGAGCGCTTGGAAGCGGGGCGGTTGATCGTGGAGCTAAAAAAACGTTAGCGTTGACGAAGGGCGGGGATCACCAGAACGGTGGCCCCGCCCTTTGAAATCCTTTTAATGCTTTTCAGAATTTTTTGTTACCCAGACAGGTCAACATAATTTCCAGATATTGCCATAACCCCCCGGCGGGTACTCCCCTCCCCCAGCCGGAGCAGACCGGACAAAATGTCCACTTTCCAAAAATGGGAGCGCAAGACCAGGACGAGCAGAAAAAATAAATTTGTTGACATTTTTTGTTGACACCCACGAAAACGTCAAAACAGAAAATCTCAAAAAAGTTATTAAA
>CANQQE010000085.1 GCA_947625935.1 uncultured Muribaculaceae bacterium
ACCACCTCCCGCGCCATGGTGGCCACCATCCTGTTCCGCCTGAACGGCTCCAAGAAGGCGGACAAGACCAGCGCCTTTAAGGATCTACAGAGCGGCAGCTGGTATGCCGACGCGGTGCAGTGGGCCAATGAGAGCGGCGTGGTCACCGGCTACAACGCCACCACCTTCGGTCCCAACGACAACGTCACCCGGGAGCAGCTGGCCGTGATGCTCTACCGCTACGCCAAGCTGACGAATATCAAGATGGCCGAGGCGGCGGACATGAGCATCTACAAGGACGCCAAGGACGTCTCCTCCTTCGCCCAGGAGGCCATGGCCTGGGCCGTGGGCGCCGGGATCATCACCGGCCGCAACGGCACGGAACTGGCGCCCAAGGGCGACGCCAGCCGGGCGGAGATCGCCACCATGCTGGTGCGCTTCATCGCCCTGCCCAAGCAGTAAACTACCGCAACAAAGGAGCGGCCCTTCGGGGCCGCTCCTTTTTCAGCTTGTCAAAAAGCCTCGCAGAGTTTCGCGCCGCAGGGCGCGAAAGACTCATAAGAAATTTTTTCCGGCGGCGTGTACGTCGGAAAAAATACATCTCGGCCCGCAAACGTGCGAGTCGGCCGCCCTCGCGGCGGCCGGGGAGTGCGCTGCAGCGGGCCGTAAAAAATGTCAAAGAAGCGGCCCTGCCGCTTCTTTGACAGTCTCGAGCGGCCCTTTCGGGGCCGCTCCTTTCTCTGTTTGGACTTGCCAGGGGCGGGCAGATGTGGTAAAGTCAGGGGGAGGTATAGCACGACAAGCCCCACCAAAACGCGCCGCCCGGCGGCGGGAAAAGAGAGGGATGGACGATGTTGCTGGTGATCGACTGTTGCCTGCGGGGGAAGGACTCCGCCACCCGGGCGTACTACGAGGCCTATCTCCGCGCCGTGGACGCCCAGGATGTCCAGGTCGTCCGGCTGGACGAGCTGGATCTGAAGCCCTTGGACGGCGCGGCGCTGCAAGCGCGGGACGCGCTGATCGCCGCGGGGGCCTTTGACCACGAGGCGTTTGCCCTTGCCCGGCAGTTCCAGGCCGCGGACGAGGTGCTGATCGCCGCGCCGTACTGGGACCTGGCCTTTCCGGCGCTGCTGAAGGTCTACCTGGAGCAGATCATGGTCGGCGGCCTCACCTTCGGCTACGACGCCCAGGGGCGCTGCCACGGCTACTGCCGGGCGAAGCGGCTGCTCTATTTTTCCACCTGCGGCGGGTTTTACGGGGAGCGGCACCTGGGCTATGAGTACGTCAAGGCCCTGGGGGAGATGCTGGGCATCCCCGAGAGCGTGCCGTACATTTTGGAGGGGCTGGACGTCGACCCCGCCCGGCGGGAGGGCCTCGTGGCCCAGGCCATCGGGCGCCTGGGCGCGGGCGGGGAATGACCCCCTTTTGCGGCGCCGTTCAAGATGTGGTTGCCCCGGTGGGCCGGGAGTGGAATTTCCGCTCCCGGCCTTCTCTTTTGCCCAAAATTTCCCGCCCTCTCCCCGTCATTTTTTCCGTTTTTTCATAAAAAAGAGGTTTCCTTTTCACCGGCTCTGTGGTAAAATACCTTCGCCAAGCAATCGAATAGACTCTATGAGGGAGACGAGCTGCGTTTTTATTTGGTAAAAACGCAGTCTCCGCTGATTTTTTGCGGCTTGTTTGCCTCATAGAATTGGATTGCTTGGCGGCATGGAGACCGGCGTTTTTCGGCGCATGGCTTCCTGCCGTGCGCTTTTTTTGCGGAAAAAAATACGAAAGAGAGGAGGAAAAACGGCGGGGGCCGTGCCCGCCTATTGATTTTCACCAATAATCCTAAGGAAGCGCTCTCCTGATTTGGGGGAAACTGTCATTGACAGGACTCCAACTTCATGGCACACTTTCTCATGTGTGGTTTTATCGTTTTTTTGTAGTACGATTTCCATGACGTGATGCAGCGGAAGGGAGGAGTTCAGGAGAGAACCACCGCGGAACACTCGTTTCAGACCGACCCAAGCAAATTCAGGAAAGGACAGAAAGGAAGGATTTTCATGACAAAACAACGCGCGAAGCGCGCCATCAGTCTGGTGGTCGCGCTGCTCCTGGTCGTGACGTTGCTGCCCACAGCGGCGTTCGCGGCCAACGGGCCGGAGCCGACCGAGGCGCTTGGCCCCACCGATCCGTCGATTGCGACGGAGGATGTGGCGGCCATCGCAGCAGCTAAAAGCAAGACAGTTATGCAGACTGAACCTGGAATAATGCTGATGGCTGTCCCGCCCACAATGAAAACTGTTGAAGAGCTTGCGAAGGTATTTGACGCAAGCTATACGGCGGGTGGCTCAAGCGATAAGGTTGAAGTCGATGGCAATACCGTAAGACTGAAGCAAGACATCACGGTCACCAGTGATATTTTATGGGGTGGCACCGATGTTACATTAGACGTCGGAACATACACTCTGACTTTGGGCGGTGGAATTGACGCCAACAATGAAATCATAGTTTGTGATGGTGCGTTGACTATCACCGGTTCCGGCAAGATCACCACAAACGGTATGTATTCCACCATTGATCTGTACGGAGATAGTTCCCTGAAAGTGAACGGTACGCTCACGATCGAGAACACGAGCAACCGAGTTGAAGTAATGAAGCAAGATGGGACAAAGGCAGTTGTCGGTATAGCAATCGGAATGAATCAAGGAGATGGCCATTCCAAGAGCGTAGAAATTACCGACGCGACCATCAAAGGCGTTCGCGCGCTGAACGTTATCGACGGTTCAGACGTTACGATCCACAGCGGAACTCTCACGGGATCTGGTGCTACTGATGAATGCTGCCCGGTTTATGTGTCAGGAGGATCGACCGTAAACGTAGAAGGCGGCACGATCACGGGAAAGCCCACGGGCATTGCAGTGTGGGACGGCAGCACCGTGAACGTTACCGGCGGCGAAATTTCCGCTGAGGCCGCAAGCACTGGTGGTGCGGATTACAGCGGCAACGGTATCCTTGTTGCCACGTCGGAAGGTTATGAGGGCGACAAAACGACCGTAACGATCTCGGGGGACGAGACTAAAGTTAGCGGTCAGTACGCTGTTGCCGCTTACGGAGACAAAGCTGACGTCAATATTTCCGGCGGCGCTATTGGCGATAGCGAGGGAACTGAATCCGGCGTGTGTGTTTACAACGGAGCCACCGTGGAAATCAAGGAAAACGCAGACGTTGAGGGCCGCTACGGCGCTATTGCGTTTGGCGGCGGTAAGTTGACCGTTTCCGGCGGCAAGGTGACCGGCACGACGGCCGGCGTCGGCACCAACGGTTCTGACACGGACGACGAGACTACCATCGACGTCACCGGCGGCACCGTCACCGGTGGGATTGCCGGTGCGTACCTGCCCGCCGGCAATATGAACGTCAGCGGCGACGCCGAGATTTCCGGCCAGGCCGGCATCGTGGTTCGCGGCGGCGACCTGGACGTGCAGGGCGGCACCATTGAGGCCACCGGCACGGGCGATGTGACGATTGGCGACGCCACAGGCGGAGACGGCCAGCGCTATACGGTTCCCGCGGCGGGCATCACCGTGGACAACGCGGGCTATCCCAACCAGAAGGACGACCAGAAGCACGTCACCGTCAGCGGCGACGCGACCGTGAAGGCCACCGCCGAGGGTGGCCAGACCCTGGCCGCGTGCAAGAGCGGGACAAAGGTAGAGGCTAGCGAGGAGGGCAAGGTTCCCGCTGCCGAAAACCCCTTCAGCATCTCCGGCGGTACGTTCACCACCGGCACTGAAAATAATGCGGACAAGGACGGTGTCAGCAAATTCCTGGCCGCCGGTTATGAGTATACCGAAGAGGAGAAGATCGAGTACAAAGACGCAGCCAATGCCGAGGCCACGTTGAACGGTGTGTACTATGAGACGCTGGAGAAAGCTCTTGAAGCCGCCCGTGACGGCGACACGATTGAGTTGAAGAAGAGCGTTGAGATCGAAGAGGCCATCACGATCAACAAGGCCGGTGCACTGACGATCGACCTGGGCGGGTTCACCATTACACGTAAAAGCGACAGCGAGGCAGATGTGGCCGCTGTTACTGTTACCGAAGGCGACCTTACCATCAAGGGCACCACCGGCGGGGTCACCAGCTCCACCGACGCCACGGCCACCTTGATCAGCGCCAGCGGCGCGAACGCCAAGGTCACCATCGAGGGCGGCAAGTTCGACCTGAGCAAGCGCAACGTCAGGGCCACGAGCGGCGCCACCGTGACGATCGCGGGCGGCGAATTTACATCGGAGCTGGGCCCGGACGAAAAGGTTGCCATGGCCGCCACGGGCGCGGGCAGCCAGCTGAACGTGACCGGCGGCACGATCACCGGCAAGAACGCGCTGATCGCCGCGGATACCAGCGCCAAGGTGACGATCAGCGGCGGCGAGATCGAGCAGACCGCCTCTGAGGAGAATAGCAAGGGTGTGAGTTCGGCCGCGATCTTCTCTCAGAATGGCACAAAGGAAGCCCCCAGTGAGATCGTCGTCGGAAAAGGCGCGACCATTAAGGCGGTCGCGGGCATTATGGTGTCCTGCGCTGGGAGCAATAAACTGACGGTCACGGGTGGCACCATCAAGACCGAGCAGGGTGCGATTTATACCAACGGCAGCTCCAACAGCAAGCCTGGTTATGAGGACAAGCAGACCATCACCATCTCCGGCGGCACCATCGAGAGCACGGGCGGCACGGCGATGTACCTGCCCGGCAAGGGCGGCGTCGTCACCATCAGCGGCGAGGCCGAGATCAAGGGCACCAGAACCGGCATCGAGGTTCGCGGCGGCAAGCTGACGGTGGAGGGCGGCACCATCACCGGCGGCACCGATAAGGCGGCGACCGGCACCACCCCCAATGTTGGCGGTTGTGTGACCTCCAACGCCGGTATCGGCGTGGCCCCTTACAGCAATGCGGGGTCGGTTGAACTGACCGTTGAGGGCGGCACCATCTCCGGCGGCACCGCGCTCTACCAGCACACCCCCGCGGACGGGGCGGGCGCTACCCTGGACTTTGACCTGAAAGGCGGCACGTTCGAGGGCGTGAACGAGGCCGTGAGCGTGGACAACGCCGGCCTCCAGGCCACCGAGTTCGTGACGGGCGGCACCTTCACCAAGGGCGAGGGCGACGAGAAGAAGCCTGACCTCTCCGTCTACCAGTACGTGGGCGACGAACACGCCGTCGATCCCGCCACCGGCGTGGTTAACACCACTGCGGAAGTGCCCCTGGCCATCATCGACTTTGGCTACGTTGAGGATATTGACGCGGCCGATGTGCTCCAGGAGGGCATCTTCACCTCCGCGCGCGGCATCCAGTACAACGCCACCGCCGCCCAGTGGACCGACGCCACCTTCTACTGGTGCTTCAACCGGGCGCTGAAGGCGGACGAGAAGGTGGAGATCACCCTCACCGCCCCCAACGGCAAGACCTACACCGACACCTGCGAGGGCCCCTCTCCGCGCTATGCCACATCCTTCCTGAACGACACCCAGCTGGGCGACGACGTTGAGGAGAACGGCGTGGTCACCGGCGAGTACACCATCGGCGGCAAGCTGAATGATACCGAGGTCAAGCCCGCGGCCGACGCCGAGACCGCCACGGTCAACGATTTGCCCCTGACCCCGGAGGAGATGGAGACCATCTACCAGGTCACCGTGGAAGAGTCCGAGAACGGCACCGTGGCCGTGGCTGAGAACACCGCGACTTTCCAGGAGGGCGACTCCGTCTACTTCCTGGAGGGCGATACCGTCACCCTCACCGTCACCCCCGACAAGGGCTATGAACTGGAGAAGATCGAGTACACCTACACCGTGGGCGAGGACACGAAGACGGTGGAAGTGACCGAGACTGACGGCGTGTACACCTTCACCATGCCCGCCGCCGACGTGACCGTCACCGCCACCTTCAAGGCGGTGAAGTACGCCGTCACCGTGGAGGCCGCCGAGAACGGCCAGGTGACCGCCGACGTGGAGGAGGCCGTGGAGGGCGGCACCGTCACCCTCACCGTCACCCCCGACAAGGGCTACGAGCTGGATAAGGTCGAGGTCACCTACACCGTGGGTGAGGACACCTACACCGTGGACGTGACTGAGACTGACGGCACCTACACCTTCACCATGCCCGCCGGCGACGTCACCGTCACCGCCACCTTCGAGAAGACCTACACCGTCGCCGTGGAGAAGGCTGAGAACGGCAAGGTGGAGACCGACAAGACCTACGCCGTGGAGGGCGACACCGTCACCCTCACCGTCACCCCCGACAAGGGCTACGAGGTGGATAAGGTCGAGTACACCTACACCGTGGGCGAGGATACCTACACCGTGGAAGTGACCGCCAACGAGGACGGCACCTACACCTTCGAGATGCCCGCCGCCGACGTCACCGTCACCGCCACCTTCAAGAAGACCACCACCCCCGAGGTGACCTA
>CANQQE010000086.1 GCA_947625935.1 uncultured Muribaculaceae bacterium
AGTGCAATTGCTTTGTCGTTATGCTCAAAATCAGAAAGATACTGCTTGCATTTCTCGCATTCAATTCTGACATGCCATGTGTCCCTTATGGTATAATCTGTCATCCTTATGATATACTCCGTTATTGCGTTTGGCTCATGCAGTTCGTTTTCTCTCGTTTTCATACTTCCTCCACATACATCCATGACTGCGGCGGGCGGATGATTTTGTTATCACAACCAACAAATTCACAATCGCCGCTTATTCCGTCGCCGTGATATTCTCCGATGGCGTATGGACACATTAAATCGCAATCTTCGGAGGGGAAAGGGCACGGCTTGAAAAATTCGGAAAGAGCTTTCGGCTTGTCGTAGATTTTGAGGTCGGAGATGTGCCAACCGTATCCTTCTCCGAGTTCAATGCCGATGTAGTCGCAGACCTCCTTTTCCGTCAAGCATACCATTTTGCAGAATCTCTTCGGATCTACTAAGGTATCGGTTTTGTCTGTCACGCCAAGCCTTGCGCCCCACGGGAAGAGGGTAAAAATCTCATCGCAGAAAAACTCGCCGACGATTTTGCCGAGAATCCTCGCCATGAGTGGCTGATATTTCGCAGGGATTCGCTTGAACGACCGCCTATTCTGACTGCAATAGATGAGAGACTTCTTGTTCCAATCTCCTGCTTGCGGGAAGTTCTTACGGATTTCCACCGTCTTTCCCTGCTCGACCTTCCACCCCATAGCGCGAGCGATGATGAGGAAAACGTAGTACGGCTGAATCGAAGTCAAAACCACTTTCATGTTCCTTCCTCCTTGTCGTTTTCCCTCGAAGAAAGACTCACGCAAGGAAGATCATTGAGCTCGGGGAAGCGCTTCAACGTCCATAGCGCGCCGAACATATTCCATAAAAATGCCCTGTCATGCGTCTCATCCGTATCCCCGCGAAGTACTTTGAGATAGTGTCTCACCCCGCTGTCGATAAAACAATGAATCGGCATCCCGTTTTCCCAATTCCTTTCCGCATACTTCTTCGCGCCTTCTTCATAATGAATGGAAAGCTCCAAGATCGCCGTCCAAACGTCTCCGCTCCACCGCTTCGAAATGAACAATTTGATCGCATATTCAAGAGATTTCGTAGTTCCGTCTCGAATAAAATCCTCGACCGCACTGAGTACGGGCTCTTGAAAGGTTTCGCCGATCACGTCAAGCGGCAAGAGATCGCACCGCCCCTTCCCTTCCGTGATATCGCGCACCGCGCCCGTTTCAAATTCTTTTCTCGTTCCACTGTCCAAAATCATTCCTGCTTTTCTCCTTGTTTGATTTTTCTTAATACCGAATAAAATCTTCTCCGTAAATCCTGTTTACTTCTTCAAAGACATGCCGCATACCTAACCCTTCTTTGGTCGGTTTCCACAGCCCGTCGGTGTCATAGCCGCCGCCCTCCATGCAGTACTCGTACTGTCTCGGGTGGGTTCGCTTCAATCGCTTGAAGCGCCCCTCGCCCTTTTCGAGATGCGCGCCGAAGCCACAGAAGATACAGCCCGTCCTCTCGCACCCCGTTGTGCAGAGCTTCCCGCCACAGTCGCAGAGCGTCTCGGCATACTCCGCTCCTTCGTGCTTGTAAACAACATCCCCGTAGACACTTGCGATCCGCACATTGTAGGCTTTTATGTAGGATAGAACGTCCTGTTCCGTCCAAAAGCTCATGGGCGCACTATGCGGGTTTCCAATTTCAAAAGCGTTGCAACCACTATGAAGCCAAGCGTCTTGCCTTGCCTTGCTTTCCTCCGTCATTGTTCCCAAAATCGCCACTTTGCCCTTTTTTTTAGAATACTCGTACGCTGTTGCTTTTTTCATTACGTTACAGCACTTTTCTGAAATCAAAAAATCAACGGAAGCAAGCGGAATCCACTTATACATTGCATACGCGCCTTTTTTGTTCGGATTAAACACATTTTTTACGACGTTTCCATTGGGAACATTACGAGCAATATGAACATTGTGAGCAACAATTTTCCCAATCATCGGATAGCCGTATTTGCGTATTACTTCGTCAAAGCGCATCTTCGGACGCACCATGATCACGTCACCAAATGACTTCACAAACGCCCTGATTTCTGGGTATTCCAAGCCCGTGTCCGCAAAGATTTTCTGAATCGGCAAGCCCATTTCCGAGATGATATGCGCGAGGACCGTGCTGTCCTTGCCGCCGCTGAATGAGAGATAAACGCCGTCCACGCCGAAGTGGTTCACCCACTCGCGGATGCGCTGTTGAGTTCTGCGTATCTTCATGTCAAGCGGTAGCGCTTGCAATGTCCTCAATTCATCTATGGTAGGCATGTTCCCTCACTCCTCCCTTATGAAATTTTCATTTGCACCGATGAAAGCCTTCTTTTGATGATTTGGCAATACCTTCTAAGACATAGAGGATATTGGGAAGCGCCATTCCGTTCCCCCACATTTTGTATTCCGGGGCGTCTGCATGGGGGACGTCCGCGCACCACCAATCGGGCATTCCTTGAAGCCGCGCACATTCGGTCGGTGTGAGGCGGCGAACGTAGACGTAGATGGCATTTACTTCCTTGCGCGTCTCAAACAGCCATTGGTCGTTGACCGTGCTTAAAGTCATTGCCTTGTCTTCGGAAACCAATGCGCCTTTGCCTCCGCCCTCGCAACCGCACCGAACTTTGAATGTAGCACAAGCGACAATATCACGCTCGGTGTCCTCCCGTGTTCCGCAACCCTTGAAGTAATTTGCGTCGAGAGTCCCCGCCTTGTCGCCGTTGATACCAACGAAAAGAAGTGCTCGTGCGTCGTACATACAGTTGAGCGCGCCCGCCTTATCGTGCAGTCCGAGCTGATCGGCTTGTTCATTACCGATGGCGAAACACACTGCGCCAGGACCTTTGCCTGTCAACGTGAACGCCGTCTTTTTGTCCACGCCGAAGTCGTACTTTGCATTCACGCCTTGATTGAATGCAGCGTAGTCTATGTAACATATACCAAGCATTCCTTGTCCGTTCTTGCTGTTGCCCGCCGACAAACAGGGTGTTATGCCGTCTTGATGGATAGGGTCTTGCAAAAGATTAAAAGCAATGACCACCGCCGTGTAGTCCGTTATTCTGTCCTCGTGGTCGCCCGTGAGGGTCGGAACAACTTTACCATCACCGTTGCCTCGGGAATCGTAGACATACGCACCGTCGTATGGCATAAGTTCGCCCTCATGGAATATCCCCATTCCGTGGATTTCGTCAATCGTCAGTTTCCCCTGCAAGCAAAGCGCGATTTTGAGTAGCGTCGGCAGCTCTTTCCCACGCTTGACGGCTCTCCTCAAAACGCCTCTGCAAGCCGTCGCGCTTAAATAATATTTCGGCGGCGCGTTCTCCTCTAAAATCTGCGACAAGGTAGATTCTTCTGCGTCTCTGGGGGACTCCCCAAAATTGAGCGTCGAGGGTTCTCCAAGCAAGGGAAAAGTCATCTCCCATGATACTCCCGCAAGATCTCCACTTCCCGCCCGAAGGTCGAGGAACATCGGAAGTGCCGTCTTTGACGCGGACGATCTCTTCAAGCACTTTTCGGAAATCCTCGCCTTTGTTGGAGCTGAAAGCCCCCGGGACGTTTTCCCATATGATGTATCGAGGAAACTCATTTGCTGTTGCATGCCGCATCTCCTTTATCACTCGTATTGCCTCCATAAAGAGGCTTGACCGTTCGCCTTCAAGTCCCGCGCGCTTCCCCGCGATGGAAAGATCTTGGCAGGGGCTTCCAAATGTGATTACGTCCACGGGCTCGATCTTTGCGCCGTATATTTTCGTGATGTCCCCAAGCTGCTTGCAATTCGGAAAGCGTTTTGCCGTAACTGCAAGCGGGAACTTTTCGATCTCCGAGCTCCAAACGGGCATGATCCCGCAAAGCTCCGCCGCAAAACAGCACGTTCCCGCGCCGTCAAACAGACTTCCGAGCTTCATTCGTCCACCTCTATGCCGAATTTCGTCTTTATCCAACCGAGCAAACAAATAAGTATCGTTTCTTCCCTTGTGTGAGGAACTATTTCGTCAAGCCACTTGTCTACTCGTTCGTAAATCTCTTTCGCCATTTCCTTGCGCACTTCATCGGCTTTGCGGTAGCCCGCTTCAACAAGCGCAGAACAAAAAGCGCGTGGAATATCCGCGATATATTCGTCCAGATTTTTCTCAAAGTGTTTGTTCTTCAATACTTCAATCATTTCCTCGATTTCTTTTTCCTTGTCCATAAATCACCTCTCATCCAAGAGCTCGGGATTATCCCATTTGTTTCCGATGACCTTCAAATATGTGTTCTTGGTCTCGCACCACCATAAGATAGATTTTCTCACATGACACTTAAATGTGATATGAAAGCCCGTATGTCTACTGTCGCCCTCTAAAATTTCACCATACGCAATAACGCCGATATATTTATTTGCCTTCTTCCCTCTACCGTTACGGTAAACTGCAAGAACAACATCGCCCTCAAAAATCCGCTTTCCGTTCGCATCATAAAGTCCCGTAAACTCGGAAATGGTATCTGGGTCAATAGCGTATGTAATCCGCACAATATCTGTTCCCATGCAAATTTCCGTTGGCGCGTCGTGACCTTCATCTGGAATAAATAAATTCCCCTCTACCCACTCGCCGTTGTCAAGATTGTCAATCCGCTTTCCCCTAAACAAAATCTCTCTCATCTTCTTCTCCTCAAAACGGATTGTCGCCGTCATCATCGTACTCTTCTAATTGCGGTCTCTTCTTACCCGACACGTCCCCTTTCTCTCCGCCAGAATATAGGAACTCACAGTCCTGCACGATAACATCCACAGCCGTGCGATTTTTCCCTTCATTATCTTCGTAGTTGCGGATCTGAATACTCCCCGTTACGGCGACCTTTCCGCCCTTCTTGCAATACTTTGCAATGTTCTCCGCAGTCCCACGCCACGCCGTACAGTTGAAAAAGTCCGTCTCCCGCTCACCGTCTCTGTTCGTATAACCGCGATTGACCGCGATCGAAAAACGGCAGACCGTCACCCCGCTCGCCGTCTCGGTAAGTTCAGGGTCTCGCGTCAAGTTTCCAATCAAAAATACCTTATTCATGCCAATTCTCCTTTTTTCTTAAATCTTCATGTATGAGCGTATCGTCGCGATCGCTTCATCTGCTCCGTATGCGACGACCGCAAGATACCCTTTCTCGTTGAGGAGCGAGATCCACTCCCTTTGCTCTTTTGTCGGCTTCCGTGTCCTGTCCCTTTTCATTTCGATGAACAAGCCGTGGAATCCGTTCCTGGCTTCTGGAACAAAGAGATCGGGAAACCCCTTTTGCAGCCCTATCGCTTTGAGCTTCGCTCCCGCGATATAAGACCTTTTCCCTTCGTTCGGGATGTGTACAAGCGTTATCTTGCATAGTTCGCAAAACTGCTTGACAACGCCTTGTTCTTCTTCCTCCGTTGGGCGCGGCAGCGCCGAAGAATATTTTCCCTTTGAAGTGCTTTTCCCAGAAACAAATATGGGACATTCACTCCATAACGGACATTCTTTCCCTGAATCCGCGCAAGCGGTTTGTGTACATTTTTTTGTAGTCATAGCGTTCTCTTGAATACGCCGATGTCAAACCAGCCGTTTTGGATCGCTCGCAAAACTTCATTGCTCTGCTTCTCGTCGCACTTATCCCCATACTCGCTTGGGCAAAAAAAGTCCATTAAGCGATCGATGATGTTTTCCAACTTCGCATTCGTGAGCTTCTTCCCGTTTAAGGTACAATATTGGATGAATTCCCAAAGTGCCGCTTGCGTCATTGGTCCGACTTCCCAATCTTCCATGATCGAAGCATAGCTTGGAAGCGACTCTTTCTTCCGTCCTTCCCGCGCGCCCGCGCACGCGTTAGATGCTTCTTTTTTCCCTTCCCTTCTTACTTCAATATCTGACTCTGTATCTATATCTGTATCTATATCTTTCTCTGTATCTATATCTATTGGAATTTGGTTGGAATTGGGTTGGAATTTTTCCAACCATACCTTCCCGTCCCTTTTTTGACGCTTATAAACGTTGCTTTTTGTCTCGCTTCCGATCAAGTTTTGCGCTTGGACAAGAAGAAACTCGTCGTCTTTCCCCTTCATGGGAACAAGCATCCCCTGTTGTATCAAAAACTGAACCGTGGACTCGGTAAGTTTTTCGCTTTCTCCGATCTTTAACGCAAGCTCTTTTTCAAGCGTATCCTCGATTCCTTCGTAGACAAGCACGCCGCCGTATTCGACGCTCAAAAGAAGAAGTTTTTGGTAGATGATGACACAGTCTGCTCCTTTCGACAACTTGCGCATTTTTTTAATGCGCGCATCGTTAAAGAAGTGCCTGTCCATTTTCATCCAATA
>CANQQE010000087.1 GCA_947625935.1 uncultured Muribaculaceae bacterium
GGCAAACGCCTCGACAATGGAGAATGGATATACGGAGACCTCCAATTAGGCGACGGCGACCACATTCCGATGATTGGCGTAACGCTCGGAGGGCACGACCCATACTATTATCAAGTTGAAGAAGCTACAATCGGGCAGTTTACAGGACTGCGTGATAAGGATTCTCGACCCATATACGAGGGCGACATAGTGATGCAACGTGGTTATAGCGGAGTAAGACCTATGGTCGTAAGATTTGAGCAGGGCGCATTTATCGTAGGATGGCACGGCGGTTCATCCACTCAGACGCGACCGATGCTTATTCAGAAGCGGTGTGAAGTGGTTGGTAACGTAATCGACGACCTTCTAAACGGCAAGTGAGATGAAAGATACAAACCTATCCGACATACGGCTGATACACGGCGACTGTTTGGATGTTATGCCTACGATTGCGAATGGAAGCGTGGATTGCGTTATTGCCGATTTGCCCTATGGTACAACAGCGTGCAAGTGGGATGTGATTATTCCCTTTGACAAGTTGTGGAGCGAGTTAAATCGAATATGCAAAGGCGCGATTGTGATGTTTGCTACTGAGCCGTTTACTTCTGCGCTTATAGCGAGCAACTATAAGGCTTTTAAGGAGAAACTGACTTGGGTAAAGCATAAGCCATCAAACATAGGCAACGCAAAGATACGGCACTTGAAATATAGCGAGGATATTGTGGTATTTGCCAACGGCAGATATACCTTTAATCCTCAATATACCGAGAGGAAATCTGACAGGGTACGTCAGGCGCAGAAAGGCAATAGCAAGCAATGGAGAACTAATAAGAAGCCTACGCAGGAGGTGTCATTTGCTACCGAATATGCTCCGAGAGATTGGCATACTTTTGACGCTGACCGCAAATTGCAGGGCAATGTGATAACCATTCCAAGTGTTGTGTCAAACTCAAAGGATAAAGTCAACCACCCAACGCAAAAACCTATTGCCCTATTGCAATACCTCATACAAGCGTACACCAACGAGGGCGACACTGTGCTTGACTGCACAATGGGCAGCGGCTCTACGATGGTTGCTTGCGCCAACACCAGTCGCAAAGGCGTGGGGATAGAATTGATGGAAGAATATTATAACATTGCCATATACCGCGTAAAAGTGGCTATGGCGCAACCGAAATTAGGCTTATGACTATGACCCCGACCAAAGACCAGCAGAGTGTCTATGCCCAATGGCTTGAATCAAGCAGACAAGCCGATATTCCTGCAATCTCCACCGATACGGCGGCAAGGCTTATGGCCGTGCTTCACGAATACGGCAACAACGAGGGTTTTACCTATAATCAGAAATTCCTTGCTGACAAGGATTATATCCAAGATAAGTTCGGACTGCGTGAAATGTGCGTTCCGGAGCCTCGCTTTCATGCGTTGCTGAAACAATACATCAAGGAATTGCAGGACTATCAGCAGGAGCACAAGGACGATGTGACCGACAAGGCCAATCCTTACAAGACAATAGCACCCGACTGGGCACCGCAATTACTTAAAGACAGATACAACATGGAATTCATAGGCTGATATGATATACGGATATTTAAGAGTATCGTCCGATGAGCAGGACGTGAACTCACAGAAACAAGGTGTAGAGCAGTTCGCCAAAGACAAAGGCTGGTCTATCGACAAATACATCACCGACGAGGGCGTAAGCGGTGGTAAAGACCCCGACAAGCGCAACCTCGGACCGCTACTGAAACTCGTCAACAAGGACGATGTGATAATATGCTCGGAGATAAGCCGCCTCGGACGTGACCTTTACATGGTCATGGATATACTTCACTTCTGCATGGAGCGTGGCTGTATAATCCACACGGTCAAAGACCGCTTCACGCTTGGCGACGACATCCAGAGCAAGGTGCTTGCTTTCGCATTCGGCCTTTCGGCTGAAATCGAGCGTCAGATGATACGCCAAAGGACGAAGGAGGGGCTGCGGTTGAAGATGAAGCAAGGAGTTTTGCTCGGGCGACCCATCGGCAGGACAAATTCGGATGAGGCTCAGAAATTCGGAGAATGGAAGGAGAAACTCAAACAGATGGTCGAGTGGCAGATGACTCCAAAGCAGATAGCCGCCGTGATAGGATGCGACCGCAACACGGTTAATCGTCTTGTATTCCGGTGGGAATATGGCGAGAACTGGAAATACAAGACATGGAGTCCGAAGAACGAGCAGACCTATCGGGCTGCACACCGCAAACCGACATACAAGGAGGGTGATTATGCGATAGTGGCACTTGACAGAGACAAGACGCTGAATCTCATCAATGCAGACTTGACTATCCCTCAGATAGCGGAAGCGATGCCGGAATATACCTATGAGCAAGTATATGATACTATTTTATGTGACGCGGAGTTCAACAACCTCTACCGCAAACACGGACAACTTAAAATAAAGAAAAAGAAATGAAGAATAAAGACCAGCAGGCGCAGGAATACGCCGACGCAAAAGTAAAAGAAAACTACGGCTCTGAGTCCAACTTTGAGTGGATGCACATCAAGCAAGCCTATCTTGACGGCTACGCCGCCGCCGTGCAGTCCATGTGGCGCAGCGTAGAGGAGGAGCTGCCGGAAGAAAATAAAGTAGTGCTATGCTTCATGCCCGACATGAAAGATAACTATGCCGAGAATGACGCATACTTTGACATAGCCATACTTTTGGAAGGTGAATTTATAAACCTTGATGCAGAAACAATTCATCCAACCCATTGGATGCAAATACCAATGCCTCACTCCCCGACACAAACACCGAGAACCATTAAATAACAGAGATATGAAGTACATTAAGAAATCAGTTGAAATCGAGGCGGTGCAATTTATTGACACGCCCGAAAGAATCTGCGAGATTGCCGAGTTTGTCGGCAAAGACCTCCGTGTGAACTATGAAGATAAGGACAATCCTTATATCCCCATCGAAACGCTTGAATGCACTATGAAAGCAAGCGTGGGCGACTACATCATCAAGGGTGTAAAGGGTGAAATCTACCCCTGCAAGCCTGACATCTTCGAGCAGACCTACGATTGCGTAGGCACACCGCTCGACCGAATGTATCGGGAGATAGACGAGTTGGTTGAACGCTTCGCCAAACTGAATGAGTTTATGAAGTCCGACAAGTTCCTCTCGCTTCCTCCCGATGTTGTCGGACTGCTTGAAATCCAGTACGGAGCGATGATGGCTTATAACCACGCCCTGCAACTGAGAGTCGCCAAGATGAAAGAAACAGAGAATCAGTTAATCCCGTCACAGCAAAGTTGATTCTTTCCCGGGGAGGCGGTTTTATCGTCGAATTTTGCCGCCTCCCTTTTTTCAAAACACAAACACCGAGAAGAAATGACGAAGAAAAATAGGCTAAGAAAGGCTTGGCAGCGCAATTGGGAGTTCTACACAGTCAAAGGCGTATACTTCATCATGGGTCAGCCTGTCAAAAATTGGCCCACACCTAAGCAATTATCAAAATGGTTAAAACGAGAAAGATGAAAACAACCCTAACCCCCGAACAGTCCGCCGCGCTCATAGCCAAAGGCATAAGCGCGGACAAGGCGAGCATGGTTCGCTTGGACTTTAACGGCACATATGCCTATGTAAGCGGAGAGGAGACGCAGACTGTAAGAGATTGCGTCAATGGTCAATTCTATGTGGAGGAAAACCGAATTTTTACCTTCTCCGATCTGCTCTCGCTCCTGCCAAAAGAGATAACTGTAACAATGGAGTTTTACGGTGTAGATAGATTAGCTTGTTTGCATATATCCTCCACTAACGAAAAATGGTATGTTTCCTATAAGTATGAATTTGAGGAAAGAGAATATTGGTGCAAGATGTTTAATTCCGAAGATATTACAGACGCTCTCTACAAGTTGCTTCTATGGGCAATAGACCACAACCACGTTAAACTTGACTGAGGATGAAAAGAAACACCGCAGAGCCGTGTATTTCACACTGATTGGCATACCATACTTCATCACCCTGCCTTTCATGGGCATAGGCTGGATGATGGAGAAATTGGCAATCGGGCTTATGAATTATTCAGATTGGCTCAAAACAAAACTCAGAGTATATGACACCGACCCCGACTGAACAGCGACCGCAGGAGTGTTCTTTGCACCGCAGAATAAAAGGCAATCCTAAGTGCGTGAAAGTCGCCGACGTCCTGATTGCGGAACTTAACAAGAAGAACGATGATGGAAGTAGCAACAATTAAGTGTCTGCCGTTGCCAAAGTGCAATTTCAGATATATAATCTTCAATGGAGATAAATTCCCCATTGAGTTAGCAGAACAAATAATAGTATGGCTATGAACGAGGACTATGTAAGCTACGAGTTGGCATTGAAATTGAAAGCGTGCGGATTCGATGAGCTGTGCATTGCGCAATGGGCGTGTGAACCTGATGGCAAGCCTATGCTCTTTGGCTCTACCGCATTTGTGTTCAGTAATGCCGAGTTGAAAGGACGCGATGTAACTGCGCCGTTACTCTATCACGCTCAGAAATGGCTGAGAGAGAAAAAGGGCATTATCGTAATAGCTGAACCCGATTGGGACTCAGAATACTACTGCATGGCTGACTATCTTACAGGCGAATGGTATTTCTCCGTTTGGAAAGACGGCGACCGTGTCCGTTGCAATTTTAACCCCAATGCAGAGGAAGAAAAGATATGGATGTTCGAGAAATATGAGCAAGCCTTATCCGCAGGCATTTCTGCCGCGCTGGAACTGATAAAGAAAGGAGAGTGAGATGATAGTATCGGAATCTGTAAAATACATAGGTCAGCCAAAGCAATGGTTCAGTAACTGCCATTTGGTTGACCCAATGAAGCCTATCGGCTACCTCAGACACGAACCAACGGGCTACTCGCTCGCAGTCTACAAACCAATCTCCCGATTCAAGCGGCTTATGCTAAAATGCTGTTTCGGGCTAAAAATTTGAGAAGATATGAAAAATCTACGAATCGTAAGCATCAATGTAACGCACTCGTGTGAGGCGAAGGAACTTAGATACCGTACCGACGCGGAGTGGATTTGTGCAATACAGAACTGTTGTGATTGGGACAGACCGATTTACGTCACACCACACCCTGACGATAGCTATCTCCGCAGACACTTCGTCGCTCAGACGTTGGACGCCGAAGGATATATTATCCCCGGCGATTACGAAACCGAGACTCCCGAACTCGGCAAGGTGAGGTATTCGATATGGACGGAGAGGAGCGACTACTACAAATCGGTGTTCCCGCCGACTAATCTGAAACCTACGTTTTGGGATAAATGGGGCGAGGTTATTAAGGCGTTTGGATATGCACTGCTGATATGTGTGCTGTGTTGCATTGCTGATATTTTCCTATCTCGCATAGGATTTGACGATAGGATATATATATTCGCTGTATCCTATTTGGTAGCAATGTCGTTTTTCAAGAATCAAACCATCAAGCGATTGAAACAAAAGAAATGAAACTGAAAGACCTACTGGAAGGGCGCGACAAGTTGCGCAAGTATGACGAGCTGAAAGCGATTATAGACCTCATAACAGAAAGCCAAAAAAGATGGGGCGAGAATTGCGATATGGCGATTGGGTTGTCTCCATATGTGCAACAGATTGTACTTGCCGCTCTCGACGCCGAGATAAAGAAAATGGAGGAGGAATAGCATGGATGACAAAGATTCTCCGCTTGACGGACTTTTCAGCGGCAAACAACAGATAATGATATTCCCTCAGAATGACACGCCCGAAGATGCAACCTTATTAGGCGATGTCATAGCCGATAGCCTATCAATCACATCGTGCAAGGAAGATGAGGAAAATACATAAGTCAATAACGCCATTACACACGGCAATATAACTTTTAGGCTCAATAATGTTGACGTAGACTCCGTTGAGCTGTCAAAGGTGTTGGGTGTAGGCGTTACTCCTACCGAGTCAACGGGAAGCGTAATGATTGAGAGTATGCCATACATCAACCGACCTAAGAACCTCAAATATCCCAATAAGAAACGCGCAAGACGCATTTGGAAGAAGTGGGAGAAACGCTTCGGGGTGAGAGAGAATGAGTCACTATTTTTTATCCCGAAAGCGCGGATAGTCAGAAACGTAGAATTTAACGACGATGGCGTAATGATTTTTAATATTCACATAACAGCAAGTAAATAAACAACCTAAGCACCACTACAAAATGAAAAAAGAAGCAAGATTTATCAACATCCCGACTTCACTGTGGGAGAACCAAGACCT
>CANQQE010000088.1 GCA_947625935.1 uncultured Muribaculaceae bacterium
GACCGATCACATCGTTTTTCCGCAACGTTCAAGCCCGAGGGCGAACCGAACAACCTTTTCTGTCACTTATTATAAGCTTATCCGCTTGAAAAGTCAAGCGGTTTGAAGAGAAAAACGAAAGTGTACTTTTGAAATAGGACAGTTACGGAGATGACAACGCTCAAACGGATATTAAAGGTATTGCTCGGGATATTGACTATCGTCATTATCGGCTACTTTATCTATACGGGGTTTCAAGTATGAGCAGGAACGGCAAAATGCGAATAGACTATCGCCATTATATTTGTTGGACGATAACGCTTGCCTTTGTTCTCTGCGGTGTGTTTTTGTTTTCGGGCGCGTTCGTGCGGCTCATTGAGAGCTGTAGAGACTTGGGGGTGTCCTTGGGTTACTATTTTTGCGAACTCTTCGGTATTTCGCATGATATTGTGCCCACCGTCAACGATCTTTCAAAACTTCCGCTTGAGACCTTTCTCCCCGAAAGTTGGTTAGACTTTCAAGCGAATTGGACGCAGTATTGGCAGATATGGACGACAATCGACAATCTTAAGGGCTATTTGTCCTTTCTCTCGACTTTACTTTATGACCTGTGCATGATAGCGTTGATCATTTTGCCGTTTGTGCTTCTTGCTTATGCTCTTTTGTTACGGTATTTGAGAAAGGAAAATAACGATTATGACGATGATAGCCGTCCGCTTACGGCGTTTAAGTGGCTTGCCTCTCATACATACCGACCTGCAAAACAATGGCTTTCGGAGTTTTGGGCATTTTTGAAATCACATAAATGCTATATTGTGGGTTGGGGGTGCATGTGGCTGTTGTATTTCAATGCAATTACAATCGTGCTTGAATTCTTCGCCTACTATTTTTATTTTGTTCTTTCATTCGATATCGTGAACCTCTATCGGCAGGTGTACAAACTTTTTCTTGACCTGTCTGTGCCGCTGACCTCTATTCCCCTATGGGCGTGGATGATCATCGGCTTCGCGCTTTTCGATTGGCTTCGGAAGAAGATAGCTTATGCCCGTCTCAATCACTATGAAATGCGCAACCGTGGGTTCATCAACGCCCGCCCTATCGTGTACATGGTCTGTGGCACAATGGGCAAGAAAAAGACGACTGCTATCACGGACATGGCACTTTCGCAGGAAGTGATGTTTCGGGACAAGGCATTTGAGAAGATACTTGAAAACGATTTGAAATTCCCGTTCTTCCCGTGGTGCAACCTCGAAAACGAGCTTCGGCGGGCTATGGAATACCATGAAGTGTACAACCTTGCGACAATACGGAAATTCATCGGGAAAAAGCGGTCACGGTGGCAAAAGGTGCAAACGCGCGAACGGCTCTTTCATTACGACTATGAGCGTTACGGACTTGAATACGATGACAAATTAAAGGTGGTGAATGTGTGGGAAATCGTGGAGATTTACGCGCAGTTATACTTTATCTACATCATACAGTCGTCACTTCTCATAGCAAATTATTCTGTTCGAGTGGACGGTGTTCTTGCCGACCTCGGGAATTTCCCTCTGTGGAACGCCGACTTTTTCAAACGGGATAGCCGATTGATCGAAAGTTATTCCCGCCATGCGCACATTCTCGATTTTGACAGTCTGCGGCTCGGGCGTAAGGTCGTTGAGAACAACAGAAATGCGAATAACTTTGAATTTGGTGTTGTCGTGATAACCGAGGTCGGAAAAGAGCGCGGGAACAGTCTGGAACTTTCGGAAAAGAAGAAAAAAGACGACACGGCAAACCAAAAGAACGACCTTTTCAATAGCTGGCTAAAAATGGTGCGTCACTCTGCGACGGTAGACAATTTCCCCTTTGTGCGCGTGATAACGGACGAGCAACGCCCCGAAAGTTGGGGCGCGGACGCCCGCGATCTGTGCGAGATAGTACATGTCCGCGAAAGCGGTGAAATACGCCTTGCAATGCCTTTTTTCTCGCTTGCCGAATTGTTATATGGTTGGCTGTTCGGCAAATTTGCGCGGTTGTACTATCAATACCGGTATGTGCGGTCTGACAATACTTTGCCGATGTACGTCTTAAAGACGGTAACGGCGAAGATACAGCACTATTACACCCGCATTTATAACCGCTTCGGTTATTGCACCTTGCGCGTACAAGTGGAGAGCGGAACGCAGGACGGACAGTTAAACGAAAGTAAATATTATCTCATGTCGAAGAAGATATACAGCAAGCGTTTTTCGACGGATTGTTTTTCCGACTTTTTCGCAGAAAAAGCGTTGCGTTCGCCTGTTGGCATTGACGACCTGCGGGAATACGCCACCGAGAAAGCGACCTTCGAGGAGCTTGATGTGCAACATAGCTATTTCATTAGCGACCTGTTAAACGGGTTGAAATAAATTCAGATGGCGGGAAAGACCGCAAAGGAGAAAAGAAAATGGCAAAGAAATATTCGGTAACTTCTCGTGCAGCGTTTCATAAAAAACGTCTGCATGATCCTCATGCGTCCAAGCGGCAACGGTTATATTCGGGTAATTGGCTTGAGGGCTATAATTGCGCATTTGCCGAAAATAATTATTCCGCAGTAAGCGCTGAAATCAATCATAAGCGGAAAAACAAGTTGCTTTCGCGTGATGAGGCTATCATGCTCAACGGTTATCGTAACGGGTGTAAAGCGCGAATGGACAGCGGACAAAAATGTGATTAGGGCTCTGCGGCACCAAGTTTTGAATAATTCAAGAGCAAAAAACAGTAAAGCTTTTGAGTTAAATCGCTGTTTCTCCGTGGGTCGATGTTCTTCCGACCTATGGAGAAACAGCGAAACGCCGCCGAGCGGGCGGGATATTCAAACGGGCTTGTAAGCGCGGCACAGAAAAGTGAGGGAAACAGAATGAGTATTGCAGTTGCTATGACTCCAGATGATTGGGCGGGCTGTCCCTTTCCTTTTTTCGAGGAGAGGCAGAAGATGTGCAAAATTTATAATGACGGCGGGCATTATATTGCCACGCGCTGTTATCGCTTACGATCTCTACCTGCTACTCATAGAGCGGAGCGCGAAGATATCGACATTCTCTTTGACAGCCTATATAGCGCCGCTATGCAGGGCGACTTAAAGGGCAAAGAGTTGGTGTCCTACATCAAAGCGGGCATTCTTTCGCTTTTCCCCGAATTTAAGAACTTGGACGGGTTTATTGCTGACAAAATCGAACGCAAACAGCGCAATTTATATGCCCGCAAAAAGCGTTTTCGCAGAAAAGCACATCTTAACCGTTGGAATTATTTTGTAACGTTTACTTATGCGGACGATAAGCATGATGAATTGAGTTTTCGGAAAAAGTTGCGGCGATGCCTATCAAATCTGCATACGCGGCGCGGTTGGCGTTATATGGGAGTGTTTGAACGTGCACCCGAAACAGGGCGGCTACACTTTCATGGGCTCTTATATATCCCCGAGGGCGAGATGATCGGAACGATAGCGGAAAAGACGGACTACAGCACGGCACAAGGCAGAATGCAAACGACTCACGAAAATAACTTTTTTCAAAAGGCATTTGGAAGAAACGACTTTGAGGAGCTTGACGAAATGGAATTGAAGCACGGACAAACGCTAAACTATTTATTAAAGTACTTAGGTAAGACAGGAGAACGTATTGTTTATGGTCGGGGCATACCGACGGAAATTTACCGCAAGTTGGACGACGACGAAATCGTAACGGAAATGCAGGACTTCGGCACAAAATATATTTTGTGGGATAACGTCATCAGTTGGGAACGGGATATTATGCACTATAAGCGCGTGCAATTAAGTATGTTTGACATGCTGTGTGCCCCGCGACGATACGGCTTAACGGCATAAAGGCGGCTAAAAACGATATATCGACTGTCTAACACCTATGGGCTTACATACGGTGTTTTTTGCGTTTGTCCGAAAACCGAATAAAGGCACGAAAAATGCGTTTACTTCGCTTTCGTTTCCGCAAAACAAAATAAAAAGGCGGCTTTTCGCAAGCGATTTAGCGCGAAAGCCGCCTTTTTGTTTTCAGAAAGCGGGCGGTCGGTCGGTGAAAACGCGACACCTTGCACCCGCCGCGCTCTGCGCGGCGGCTCGTATAGTGTCAAGGTGTCGCGTAATACTCTTATGGCTCAAAATAGTTAATTTCGCCTTCTTTTATCTTTTCTTTTTGTAGTTTAAGAGATAAGGAGAAGTTGAGGTTTTTCGAGTCCGTCTTGGGATACATACAAATTACAGTGATGTGGTTTTTTCGATAGAGGTCGATTTTATACGCGGTTTCTTCATCGTACTTCGGTTGACCTTTTAATCCGAAATATTCGAGATAAACATTTTTTCCTTCCTCAAGGTAATTTTTTAGACAAAAATCGGGTCTAAGGGGCTTTTCGGTACCCACATCAAGCGGCAATTCATACCCATGGAAAATAGCGTGTTCGCACAGGTAATTGTCGATGGCTTGTTCAGCCATGCTTTTAACTATGTGACCGTCATCGCATTCAAAAACGCCCTCGTAGGACTCATCAAGTGGATCGCCGCAAGGAAGTTCGCATTTTGATACTCTCAAAAGTATCTCCTTATTTCGGAAACGATAATAGCAATCTCGGCAAAAATGTTTGCCGTTGGACGGTTTTCCGCAAATAATACAAGTAAGCTCATCGGGCGCAGATGTGTTTTCTTCGACCACAGGGGCGGAGGTCTGCTTTGGCGCAGGTTTACAGTTCGGACAACCTTCGTTTGTACGGTACCATGTCCCGCAAGTTTCGCATTTTGAAATTTTTCCTGCGTCACGTAATTTGAAACAGGCGGTGCAAAGCGGATACATGCCGCTCGGCTTTCCACAAATAGCACAAGTTTTTCCCATACAATCACCTCTTTTGGTGTTATTATATATTTTGCGAAGTATTTTGTCAAGATAAAATTCAAAATGGACGGTAAGGACTATGAAAAAGAAAGGAACAAAAGATTTAACGATAACGCAAAGGCGCGAGTTGGAAAGCTACTTGAAGGCGGGTCTACATAAAAAGCGGATCGCTGAGCTTTTAGGCGTCTGTCTTGCTACCGTGTATAATGAAATCAAGCGCGGTGAATGTACACAGAAGGTTTACAGCTATACCGATTATTGGGGCGAACGGCATTATAAATACGTCACGGCTTACAGCGCAGACATGGCGGAATATAAGTATCGCCTCAATCAATCTTCGCATGGTGCGCCACTTAAAATCGGAAACGATTTTGAGCTTGTGCGGGAAATCGAACGCCGCGTCATTCACGAAAAATTAAGCCCGTGCGCGGCTCTTGGCAGAATAAAGCGGGAAAAGATATGCCGTACTTCGATAAGCAAAACTACGCTTTATCGCTATATCCGGTCGGGCTATATTTTTGAACGGATAACCATGCGCGATGTGAGATTGAAGCAACGGCACTATCAAAAAACTACAGTGAAACGCCCGCCGAAAGGGACAAGTATAGAAAAACGCCCTGCCGAGATTGCCGCCCGCAATACGTTTGGGCATTGGGAAATGGACTGCATTATCGGTAGAAAATACACCAAAGATACTATACTTGCTTTTACAGAACGACTTACACGGTATGAGATCATGTTCAAAATGCCCGACCATAAGGCGGCTACGGTCGTGCGCTATGTCAATAAACTTGAAAAGCGTTTCGGGAAGAATTTCCGAAAAGTTTTCAAGAGTATAACCGTTGATAATGGCGTTGAGTTCTCCGACTCTGCGGGGCTCGAACGCTCGATCTATGGTGGCAGGCGCACAAGCGTTTATTATTGTCACCCTTACACCTCATGTGAGCGCGGAAGCAACGAGCGCATGAACCGCGAGATACGGAGGCTCATTCCGAAAGGAACAGACCTTTGCAGTATTAGCGAAGAGCGCGTTCAAGCCGTCGAAAGTTGGGTGAACAATTACCCGCGTGAAATCTTCGGCTATGCGACGAGTGCGGAACTGTTTGCGTCTCATTTGCAAGCTGTTTAACTGCCGATAATCAGTTTTTTGTGATAGGCTGTCGCAGGACGGCTTTTTTGCCATACATAAATTTTTCATTTTCCTCATCAAATCGGTTTTTCATACCCCCTGCAAGGGTATGAAAAAGCAAAAACCCGCCGAAAAACGTCTTTTCAGCGGGTATTTTATCATGCGACAAAAAAATTTTTGAATTTCAGAAAAAATTTCTAAAAAAATACTTGACTTTTGCCA
>CANQQE010000089.1 GCA_947625935.1 uncultured Muribaculaceae bacterium
ACAAGGTCTATTTGCGTTCTGACGCGGAAAAGGTGATCGATTCGGTCATTGCGGACCGTCTGCAATTCGATGAGAAATACGGCACGGTCAAAGGCAAGCAGAAGGTCATTGATTTGCTTTTCGAACGATTCAACGATTCGCCGAAAGCGGGAGAGACGATCGGCAGTCATCGTCTCGAAACGGCGCGCGATATTGCCGATTACATAATCGAGAACACCTATCTTACGGATATTTATGCGAAAGAGGAAGCGGCAGAAGCGCTGAATACGCTTTCCGTCCTTCGCCGTTATCTGCACGGCGTAGATCTCAGCGGAATAAGGGATGAGATACAGTACCGCTTTGATAGGAAGAATGCCGTCAATTTGGTTTGGAGCGCAAAAGAGGGCGGGATCTCTCCCGATGTGATCGCGCAAGAGTTGGAAGCGGATGGGATCTACCTCGACGCATCCAATCCCGCCGATCAGTTCTTCCAAATGCTCGATCTCTATCATGAAGCGCAAGATCGCGTTGAGGCTGCGAGAAAGGAAAGCCTTGTGAACACGATGGACGCGGACGAGATCGGAGAACTTAGGAAGCGCATAGAGCAGGACATTTTGACCTCATTCCGCACCCAAGGGACGCTTTCCGCAAAGGCTCGCATTTCGCAACAAAATGCCGCCAAAATTCAAGAGATTGTCGAGAAGTATCAAAAAATCATTTCTGAGACAAAAAAAGCGAATAAACTCACCAACAATATCATCGACACGGCGAAAGATCTGCGTGAAATCGCAAGCAAGCGCAAGCATGTCAGTGCCGATGTTTTCAATGCTCCCGAACTTACCTCTTGGTTGAAAAGTCTCGGAAGGTTGGTATATCGCTCCGACCTTCGAAAGACGGGTGCAAGACAGATCCTTCTTGACTACGGGAAGTTCTACAACACGGACAATAATCTGCTCTACGACGGGACTTCCACGAAGGAAGCCCAAACTGACGGCAGCTTGGCGGGAGATATGGGCGCGAGAAATTATATCGATCAAAATGTCCTCGATGCCTTGGATTTTCTTCGCGAAAACGAGGGCTCGGCAAAGCCTCTTTCCTTTGAGGAGCTTCAAGCGGCGCAAGTCATCGTGCAGTCCGCAAAACATCTCTATGAGACATACGATCAAATCATCATGGAGGGGAAGAAGGTCTCCCTGACCGAGACCGCAACGCAGGGGATCGAGATCCTGCAAAAAAGCAAGAACCACACGGGACGCGGGCTTTTGAACTCGCTGTATGCCGTCATGAATAAGATCAGTGAACCGAGAGCTGTCATTCGTTCGCTTGAAAATTACGACCCGAACGGCGTGCTTACGCGGGCGTATAAGGCAATCACGGACGGAGAGACGATGGCGGGACTGCGCTATATCGAGCTCGTGACGGATTTCGATGACTTTTTCGCAAAGCATAAGCAGTACAAAAATCGGCTCTCTTCGACCTACATCACGGTCGCGGGGGCAGATCTTACCTTGGGACAGGCGGTATCGCTGTATGAACTTTCGAAGCGCGAACAGGCGCAAGCGGGGCTCTATGAAGCGGGATTCGGCTACATAGACAAAAGCGGAGTCAAAAAGAGTGCGCGCGTTACGGAAGCAGATATTGCTGCGCTTGAAAGTCATTTCACGGAAGAGGACAGAGAGTTCATTCGCGCCGTCGAAACGTTCTTCAATGAGAAAAGCAAGCAGCTTAAAACCCAAGCGGACATGGAGATCCTGGGCTATACGAACGCCTCCGACGATTTCTATTTCCCGATCCAGCGCGACAGGGGCACAATTGCAAGGAATGTCACGGATGCACGCTCCCTTATGGCAGATTGGGCGAACGTCTATAATTTCTCGTTCAATAAGGACGTGCGGGTGGGTGCGAAGAATAAGCTCTTCATAACGGGCGTATACGACGTTGTTTCACGCCATGCAAAACAGCTTTCGACCTATTCTTCGCTTACCGTGCCGCTCAAAAACTTTGCCCAGCTCTATGCGAAGAACATCGGCACAAAGGAGAATGTCGTCACGATCGCGAATATCTTAAATGAGAATGTTTGGGGCGGGACGGACAAATATTTGACCAAGCTCTTCAAGGACATTCAGGGCACGGTAACAAGCAATTCCTTTATCGAGAAAATCCGAAGCGCCTACGCAAAGTATCAGCTCGGCGCAAATTTGAAAGTCATTGTTTCGCAGGTGACATCCTATCCTACGGCGGGGATCTATCTCGACGTTGCGTCCATGACGCGCGGTGCGACGATGAAAACCGATTATACAGCGTTGGACAAGTACTGTGCCTATGCCCGCGTGCGCAATTATGAGCGCGGCATTGTGCGCGCCGAAGGCGTTTTGGACAAGGTCGGAAAGGTGGGGGACGTTCTCACAAAACCCATCCAATGGACGGACAGGCTGACGATCGGAAAACTTTGGAATGCATGTCAAGTGCAGGTCGAGCGGAACGGCGGCGCAAAGGTCGGCACGGAAGCGAACATGAAAGAGGCGGGCGTGCTCCTCGAAGATGTGATTCGCTTAACGCAGCCCAACTATACAAACACGGAACGATCGGAACTCATGCGCTCGGATAGTGATCTTTTGCGCAGCGTTACGATGTTTACGTCCGTGCCGCTCAAACAGTTATCCCGTTTGGTGGAATCGTTCGGAGAATATCGTGCTTTGCGGGAAAGCGTGAAGTCGGGCAAGGCGGACGCCGAAACGCAGAATCGATTTCGGCAGTCGAGCAAGCATCTTCATCGCACGCTCGGCGCTATTACGATCGCGAATCTCATGTATTGCCTCGTCGGACAGTTCTTCAAATGGCTTTACGCCAAGGACAGAAAGGACAAGGACGGAAATGAAGTCGGCTTCTTCAAAGATCTTTTCAACGACTTTGTGAGCACTTCGATCGGTATGTTCCCGATCGTGAGGGATATTTATAACTA
Source organism: uncultured Muribaculaceae bacterium (assembly GCA_947625935.1). Taxonomy (GTDB): domain Bacteria; phylum Bacteroidota; class Bacteroidia; order Bacteroidales; family Muribaculaceae; genus JAJPXC01. The sequence goes on from CANQQE010000089.1 coordinate 2,942, forward strand.
TTTCGCGAATGACTATGAGTTCAATAACTTTGCGATTGAGACAGTGAACAACGTCTTGTCCTCTTCGCAGGAGCTTTTTGATCTCGCGACCAAAGCGGCGGGCGGAGAAGCGACGGACGAGGCAGACTACTCAAAGGCACTGAGAGATTCTATCTATTCGATCGGACAGCTTACGGGTTTGCCTTTCAGGAACATCAATAACCTTGTGAGCGGGCTCATGAAGCGTTTCGCGCCTTCCGCAGCCTATCGGTATAACGCTATGTTCTACAATGCGAAGTACAGTGCGGATATGAAAGCAGCACTTGACGCGGGAGATGAAAAACTTGCGGAGACGATCATGTCGCTGCTTCTGGACGAGCGCGGGGCGGGCGGACTTTCCGACGAAGCGAGAGCGAAGGTTAAGGAGCTCTATGAAAAAGATTTGGACGTTCTTCCGCACGCTGTTGTCGATACGGTCACGTTGAACGGAGAGACGAGAAAACTCTCCGAAAAGGAACAGAAGATCTTCCTCAATGCGCATGAGACAGCGAGCAGGGAGATCGGCGAAATGATCCAAGGGAAGGCTTTCTCGGCGCTTTCCGATACGGCGCAAGCAAAGGCGATCAAAAGGATCTTTGACAGCCGATATGAGGAAGCCCGTTGCGGGATCTTCGGCGTTTCAACGGACGATAAGTTTACGATCGTTTCCAAGGCGCTCGGGATCACAAAGGCAGCGCCCATCGTTTCAGGGGCATCGGAGATCGTCTCTGACGAGACAAATGGAAAGACGGTTCAGGGGTCTCGTAAAAAGAAAGTGATTGCCTATTTGCGATCGCAGTCCATGACCGACGCGGAGCGGCTGCTCCTTCTCTATTTCTTGGGTTATAAGGTCCAAGATAAAGAGTATCGTGGGATGAGCGCGGCGCAGGTTCAAAAACTGCTTGCGCAGTACATATCGAAGAGCGGGCTCGCGCGGGACGAAAAGACAGTGCTTGCTGAAATGTGCGGCTTTACAGTGAAAAACGGAAAGATCATGATAAGCGGATAGAAGATGGCGGCTGCCCGTGTTGGGGTAGCCGCCAAAAGTTTTATCCGACCTCGGAAATATTTATTTTTAGTGTCGCGTGGCGTGTATCGTATTCTGCCTGCGAAATTTTTCCGTCTTTTAATAGTCGATCCAAACAGCCGTAATACACGGCTTTCAATGCGTTTCCGATTCCCAATGGATTTATTTGTCCGTAATCAATGTGATATTCTCCACTTGATAAAAGTGAGAAAGCGGATGAGGCGAGAATTTCATAAATTTGCGTTGTATCCGAGATTTGATTGACGGGATTTTGTTTTTGAAGTACTTCGACAAGAGCTTTCTTGCAGGATTGAGTTCCGAGCGGTAGTCCTTTTTCCATTTCGTCAATCATTGCCTCGCATTGTTTGATGAAGTATGATGCGCCATTTCGTTTTCCGTCTTGGTAGAGCAAAACAGTTACAATAACAATTAAGACGCAACCGCCCGCCCAGCTCCAAATCATCTCACTTATAAGTCCTGCGACTGCCAAATTGATAATGCTCAAAACAGGTTGTGTCCACAAGAGAATAAATTCCCATCTTCGCAACAAGGAGAAATTGCCGATGACCGGGGATTGAAATTTATGTTCATAGTAAAGAAGAATAACCGATGAGATATGCGGAAGTAGTTCAATAATGATCGAAATGATTAAAGCAGAAAGAGCCGATATAGTTCCGCCCATTCTCAAAGCGCTTCCAATGGTAAGGACAAATTGTACAACAATAAGGGAAATTGCAGCTTTTTCTCTGGCACTGTATTTCATAAGACTTTCTCCACAAACCGAAATAGGTTAAGACTGCATAGCAAAAATAAGTATAACATAGTTCATTTTAATTTGCAAGAAAAATTTGAATCCGCAAAAAAATCGGTTCGGTTGGATTTTTGTGATACAATTTCGAGTAAAATATATGCTATAATCAAAGGCGTAAATCGAATGTCACCGAAAATAAGGTTTTGGCAAGGATCGAAAATGACGATTTTGCTCAAAGAAATACCAAAAACCACAGTGATCGCCAAGGCGGAATGCAAAAATTGCCATAAGACGATCCACTCTGTCGGTTTTATGGAAAACAGCAAGTGCGAGGGGATCACGGTCGTCTGCAAGTTCTGCGGCAGAGCCTACGAGATCACAGTCGGACCATAAGTCTGCACCGATCAATTGAATACACATTTTGTGCCAATATCCAAGAGATTTGAGCCCTAATCCTTCTTTTACGAGGGATTAGGGCTCATTTTTATAAAAAATTCAAAAAAGGAGGCTGTCCCAAATGAACAAGAAAAGCAATTTCAAGGGCAATCCCTATGCAACCAATCAAGGCGGCGTAATCAAAGCACCGAGACCCGTTGCAGATCAGCCCAAGGCGGATGTGACGAAGGGCAACGATCTCAGGAACGGAAAAGGCAAATAAGACGGACAAAAAAAGGAGGATTCATAAATGGCTGGAAATGAGACGGAAGATGAGATCTTCACCGAACCCGAAGAAGTGATCGAGGGCGATACCGATAACGACGAGAGCTTTGACCTTGACGGCGGCTCAGACGAGGACGTCGATAAGCTCTTCGAAGAGGCTGCCGAGGAAGGCGACGAGGACGAAGGGGAAGATCCTATCGACGAGGACGAAGAGGGCACGGAAGAGCCCGAGGAAGGCGGCGATGATTCCGCAACGGAAAATGATGCGCCGAAAGAGACGGAACAGAAAGCGGATGAAACTTCCTCCGCAACAACAGAGGCAGACGCGTTGCTCGCGGCAGAGACCGCAAAACGGGTAGCGCTCGAAACGCAGGTAAAAAAGACGCTTGAAACACTCGGGATCAAGACGGAGGGCAGCGCCCTGGAAGCGCTTGAAAGAGCCGCTGCGGAAGCAGAGGATATTTCCATCGAGGAATACCGCAAGAAAGTTCGTGAAGAAAACGAGATTGCCGCCGCGAAGGAACAAATCCGTCGGCAGAAATTCGAAGCGCTTTGCGCAAACGATCTTGCGGAGCTTAAAAAATCCTATTCGGGCGTGCTTGACAAAAAGCATATCCGAGACTGTTTCAAGACCTTCGACGACTTTGCAAAGTTCGGAAGGCTGCGTGACGCGGGGATCGACGCCAAAGATGCCTACCTCGCTGTAAACGGGGACGAGGTGATCGCGGCGCAAAAAAA
>CANQQE010000090.1 GCA_947625935.1 uncultured Muribaculaceae bacterium
GAGATTGCGACCATACTCCTGCGTCCGGTTTATACTCCTAAATTCGATGTTTTCAAATTTTTGTCATGTACTTAAAACCTAAATTTATCTGACAATGAACAAGATTCTCATTGTTGATGCCTCCGAATCCGACCGTCGGCTAATGTCGGGCTTGCTCACTCGGGCTGGATATGAGCCGATTACCGTCGATAAAATGGAGGCAGCAAAGGAAGAGGTGGCGAAGCTACCACCGGGAGCTGTCGTTGTCGCGGCGATGAAATTCACCGGCGGCACGGCGCAGGAGTTAATCAACTGGCAAAAGCGCGAGGGCTACAAATTCCCTGTCATTGCCATAGTGGACAATTTTAATGCCGTGGATATTCTCTCGGTGATGCGTGATGGCGGAGCCGTCGATGTCATTCAGCGTCCGGCTATCGACAAACAGCTTGTGGAAAAGGTGCAAAAGTACATCCAGGATATTGATTCCGTATCCCCTGACAATGAGCTGATCCACCGTCCAAGCAAGGAGTTCCAACGCATCGAAAGAGAAATCACCCGCATTGCCTCGGCGGAGGCGAATGTGATTATCTTCTGTGAAAGCGGCATGGGCAAGGAACAGATTGCACGGGAGATATTCCGCCAGAGCAACCGTACCGACAAACCTCTCATCGTAATTGAGGCAGGTGGAGCCGCCCTTGTCGGCGAACATAAACCTGACTCTGAAAAGAGCGAGATGTATAACCGTATCGGAGGCTACTTCAAGAAAGCGGCCCGAGGTACGATTATTCTCAAAAACGTGCATCTGCTCAACTTCGACAAGCAATCGGTCGTGTTGCATATTCTTAGCGAAGATCACCCTGATGTCCGAGTAATCTGCACCGCAGAGCCGGAACTGCTAGAGAAGGTAAGCGACAGAACCTTCCGGTCAAACCTTTTCTTCACTCTCCGGGAGATGGACATAACTGTCAAACCGCTCAGAAAGGTATCGGAGGACATTCAGCCGGTAGCCGAGTTCTATCTCGCACAGTATGCTGAAGAACACCATGAGCCACCTAAACGCCTCGATGCCTCGGCTGTCAAGACGCTGAAACGCCACGACTGGCCCGGCAATATCCGCGAACTGAAAAACGTTATAAATATAGCAGCCCGCAATGTGGAAGGTAGTGTCATCACGGCAACCGACCTACCTATAAGTCGCTCGTCGCCCGAAGTGACCGACAGCCTCCGCCTTCGGGATTCTAATGTAGAACGCCAACGAATTATCGAAGCTCTGGAGAAAACCGAAGGCAACAAAACGCAAGCCGCAAAATTGCTCGGCATAGGACGTACAACGCTTGTTTACAAGCTAAAACAACACGGATTGAAATAATCCCAAGTGTAAACGCCTGTTAATTCGCAGAAAATTTGTAATTTTGTGTCGAATTTAGGATAAAAGGCGGTTGGAGAGCCAACCGTTCAAGATTGATAAACATAACATAAGACCGCTTATAGGTTAACTGAAAATCTGGACAATTTTCTTTTACTCAATACTTATAGGCTGATGCTTATGCTATGCTACTGCATAGCGTACATCTGCCATATTGAGTTAACCCCGAGTCCAGATGGGGCAGTTAGTGGTGGGTGTGCGCTTTTTTATTTCCCCACCTCCGAACCCTACCAAAGTTGAACAACCTTTCAAAGTTCACATAATCTATGGCTTTAACATACCTGAAAATTCACACGCCTCAAAGCCTTTAACCTACTGAAAACACGCTAATTCCATTTTAACTTTTAATTCTGTAATCCATTTGTAAAGGGTCGTGGTTTAATCCATCGAGAAACAAAAACACTATGTAGAACCACTTAAACCCCAGCTACGATATGGACATATTCGCCCTTACCGAAACTGAATTCTTTAAGAAGCTCCGAAAGGGGCTTCACGATGAAAACCTGCATGTGGATCTCCGCGACTTCATCGTCCGGGTTCACGAAGTTACCCACCCTGCATCGCCACACCGTTTCTATGCTCTTGAAGCGCTCATCATCGCCGACATCGAGTTGAGTCAGTTCAAAAGCAGCGAGGCACTTGCTCTGGCCAACGAGTCGCTGGCTACAGCCATCAACCGCGCCCATGACTATGTTCTGATGAAGCTCCATGAGCATCGCAATCTTCTCGGCTTTATGCCGAAAGAAAACGGGACAGAGATAGACGGCACCCTCCACTGGTCGATGGACAAAACCAAATTCTCGATGCTATGCATAGCGTTGAAGGTGGGCAAATGCTTCGGCAACTGTTCCCTCGACAAAATAGTCAAGCGACTCGGCAAGGCATTCAATGTCAAAGTATCTACCCAGTATGTGCGTAACCGCATACAGAGTTTCACCCAACGCAATCAGGATTACAGCCCGACCGACTTCATCGAATACCTGCTTTACGGTCTCAAAAGTTTCATGCTCGGAGAAAGAGATGATGAAAAGACCGCCTGATGTCCGACCACTATATCCAAACAAATATTGAAATTCATTCCCCGATGCGATTAGTGTGTTTATGTATGCACACATACGCAAAGATGCCCTGTTCCTCGTGATGAAGAATAGGGCATCGGGTTTTATACGGATGTCAGAATTGTTTAGGAAGCAACTTGCGCAACACCGGGTCTTTGGCTATGCGCTCCAACTCCCTGTCAACTATGTCCCGTACATCCTTTTTCACAAGCTCATAGTTTTTTCGGATTACCTCTTTCATGCCTGACCGGTCGGGAGTGTCATCCTTAAAGTCAGTCAGTATCGGGATGGGTACATATCGGGCTTCCTCCGCCCTGACCTTATCAGAGTCCACAACAATCTCAGCATGGAAAATCTTTTGGGTTATGCGTTGGTCGATATTATCGCTGACAGCGCCCACAAACATTCCCTGCGTCAGTGTCGAGATTTTGCTCTGCGGAATCAGGCTGTCCATCTGCGTGTTTATGGAGTGGCTCACATCGTTGCGGTTGATGCTCATGGACTGGCGCTGCTGCAACACCTTTCCGAATCTTTCGGAAAGAGTCTTGGCGGTTTCGCCAACGACCTGACCGGAGAAGATATTACCGACAGTGTTCATCACTACTGCCGCTTCCTTATCGCCGTAGTCGCGTTTGAGCTGGGAGAAGTCCTGAAAGCCGAGGCAGACGGCAACCTTGTTGCTTCTCGCAGTGGCAATGAGATTGTCAAGTCCCTTGAAATATATCGTGGGTAGCTCATCTATAATGACGCCGGACTTTAACATTCCTTTCTTGTTTATAAGCTTCACGATTCGGGAATTGTAAAGACCGAGTGCAGCCCCGTAGATGTTCTGACGGTCGGGATTATTTCCGACACACAGTATCTTTGGTTCTTCGGGATTGTTGATGTCGAGAGTGAAATCATCCCCGGTCATAATCCAATATAACTGCGGAGAAATCATTCGTGTAAGAGGAATCTTTGCGGAAGCTATCTGACCCTGAAGCTGTTCCTGCGCATTGCCCTGCCAAGCGTCGATAAACGGAGAGAGATAGTTTTCCAGTTCAGGATAGCTTGTCAGAATCGGGAATATCTGTTCGTATGGCCGGCAAAGAAATTCTATCGCATGAGGGAATGTGCAGTATTTACCGTTCTCAAATCGCTTCAAATACCATATGATAGCGGCGAAAAGGACGATTGGCGACTCCACAAAGAAGTCTCCCTGCTTTTGCAGCCACGTGCGGTTCAAGTTCATCATGATGGTATAGGCCGACTCGTAAGCGTCGGCAATCTCCGTCATGAAATCGGGATGGATAGGGTTACAGCGGTGAGAATGTTCCGGATCATCGAAGTTGATGAAGCAGAACCGAGGCTTTACCTTGCCGTATTTGTCCATATTCGCAAGCATGTGGTTATAGGCGATAGTCGTGAGGTCGGGGCACTTGAAGTCATAGATATAAGCCGCAAATCCTTTCTCTATCTGCTGTTTAATGAAGTTATTGATCACTGCGTAGGACTTGCCGGAGCCAGGAGTGCCAAGCACGATGGTGGCTCTAAACGGATTGACTACGTTTATCCATCCCCGATGCCATTTCTTTTTATAGAAGAATTTCGTAGGGAGATTAACAGAATACTCATTGTCAAGACGTTTTGTTTCCTGCATGAAGGATTCATTTTCCTCATTGAAGCGGTCGTCCATCATATTGTTTTTCAACAGGCGGCTCATCCATACACCGCCTAACAGCAGGCATACGAAACCGGCTATTGTTGTTGCGATATACAGCATCGTCCAGCCGAGACTGACCATCCACCAGTTTAGGAAGAACAGAACGGCGCCGATGCTCAGGAACATCCATATTTGGCTCCATTTTATTTTCTCGTTCTTAACACCCTTCGTGCCGAAGCACGAAAGGGCAAGAAGGAGCAAAGCCCACCATTTGGCGTTCCATGCGTTTTTGAAAAGTCCGCCAGCCTCGTTGAGATTGCAGAGGACTTTCATCGTTTCAGGATGAAACCGCCATCCTTCGACCAACGCCTGTGAGAACCAATAGATATTGGCAATCACAAGGATTATGCTGACTCCACGGAGCAAGTCCATGATTTTTGCCAGCGATCTTAAATCATCTTCTTGTTGACTCATTTATGTTCTGATTACGGGGTTTATAATTTGGGGCCAGGACGTTTTTTCTTCTTGCGCCGCTGCATCTCGCGGTAGAAGGCCTCCTCCTGTGCATCGAAAGCTGGGCCGACCGAGAACAGACCGCCCAGCCCGAAGTCAGGCGTATAATCATTGTAGTCGAACTGGCTAAGACTTGGAGAACCATGCGTCTGAGAATTACCATGAGAATTGCCATGAGAGTTACCGGAGCTTTCCGATGGCTGCCCCTGAGTGCGGCTTCGTGCTGTATCTTCGGGCTGCCGTTCCGGTCGAATAGGCATAGGACGTTCATCAGGATTATTGAACCACTTTTCAAGGGCATTGGCTGAGAACTCCTTGCCGATACGGGACCCGTTGAGAACTATCCGGGTATTATGGTCGATATAGGTTGCACCATATATCCGGCCATCATCGGTGTATCGAAGCACAAGGTCTATGTTCTCCGCTTTCAAACGGGCTATGAAATCGTCCTTGCCGGATGAATGCGCCATGACCGCTGCAACTTTTCTTTTCGTGGGTCTGACATCTATTTTCTCTCTGGCACGTTCATATCTCTTCTCGATTGCCTCTCGTCCGGCAAACTTACCAAGGCGCGATGCCTTGAAAGGCGAAGCGATAGTCTTGCCCTCATCATCAGTGGCAAAATATACCAGCCCATGATATTCCCTGCCGTTTACCCGTCCGTCGGCTTCCTCACACCTTATATTATATAAGGAGAGGATTGCGTTGTATTCGCCAAGTGTCTGGAACTTATATCGCATACCGACCATTTTGACCGTGTTGGCGACCTGTCGCTTGATGTCGCCCGAAGGATCAATCTTTTTGATAGGCATATCAGGTGTGATTTTCTGACGCTCGGCGGTATGAAATCCATACTTCTTTTCAAGTTCACGTGTTATCTCCTTGCTGCGGTAGTAATTGTTTTTGGAGTCAATCGCGGAACCGTCGGGTCTGACACGTAGTGCAACTATATGGATATGATGCCGGTCGATGTCCTCGTGCTTCACTACAAGGTAAGGCATTTCTGCAAACCCCATCTTCTCCATATATTCGTGCGCAAGCTGGATATACTGAGACTCGCTCAACCTATCATCAGGATGAGGATTCAATGATATGTGCATCATTGTCTTTTCAGCTTTGGTAGATTGTGGCATCCAACGCTGAAAGTCCTCGAAAACACGGTGAATGTTTATTTTACCGCTTCCGTCATTGTAGATTTTATTGGTATCAAGAACCCGGCCATGCTCTTTATTGATTTTCTCACCGTTATATACAAGGCTTCCATACAAGGAGTTGCCTAACGAGATTTTTGCAACCATCGCTCGTCAAAGTCTTTGGCGAGAGCGACAATCTCGCGGTTCAGTTTAACCAATTCAATGGTCATGCTCTCAATCTTATAGAGAGCAGCCATCGCTTTCTTTTCGTTGAAATTCTCTCGCAGTGTTGTAAGAAGAAGATTGTAGCTGATACGTATCTCCCGGTAGTGATTATTCATGTTGGATAACCTGTCAATGAATATCCGGCTGTTATC
>CANQQE010000091.1 GCA_947625935.1 uncultured Muribaculaceae bacterium
GACTCCAGACGGGATATTACCACATTCTCAAATGTCGGCTCCTCGACAAACGGCACAGGTTTGTAAGGCTCTGCCACAGGCATATTCATCTTTTCGGCTATATAACGTGCCTGCTCAACGAAATCCGTCTTGCCCGATATTATCCCGGCGAGCGTGAAGATGTCGCCGCCTTCGCCTGTTCCGAAATCGAACCATACATTTTTGCGCGGGTTGACATGGAAAGAGGGTTTTCTCTCGTTGCGGTACGGCGCATAGAACCACAGACCCTTGCTGTCGCGTCCGGTCGGATCGCAGCCGAGGCGGTGCAGGAAATCCACAAGAGAGATTCCTTTGATAGCGTCTATATCCATAGGCTAAAAGCGCATTTTGCGTCCGGGCTTCGCCACCTCCTGCTTGAGCAGTTCCGCTTTCTGCTTATGCTCCTGCACGGCATCGGCTCTTTTGCCATCTTTGTTCTTTACAGGCATTGCCAGTATCATATCAGCATTGGCACTCTCTCCGTTACCCAGAACCTCGTAACATTTGAAATCCATAATCTTTTTCATCTCGGAGGCGATGAAAAGATTTAATTCCGAGCGATTGCAACTGCCGGTTATCTCGTAGGCGAGGTCGTATATTCCGCCGTAGCATTTCTCCGGCTCCTGACTGTCGTACCAGCCGTTCTTTTCAGTATCCACGACGATTGAGCCGTTGGAGGAATACGGACTGTCGTATGTCAGACGGTTGCCGTCGCGGGCCGTCGGCTCATAGCCCATAGCCCGCATAAAATCTGCGAGTGGCAGATTGTGTATGTCAAGGTCGAATACTTTGATACCCATAGCTCACTCGATTATGAATTTGACACCGACACCATACTGCGTATGGAAATGCCCCGTTGAGTTGCCGAATACAAACCGTTCTTTCACATTCGCTGTCAGGGCAATTTTATCGGAGAGATAGAAATCCGCTTGCAGCGTAAGCGCACCGCCATAGATGAAGGCATCGCCGTTGTGGATCGTAGAGCCGTCGGACAGGGTGTGCTTGCCCCAGTTTACCGTTTCGTAGCCGCCGAGAACCGACAGTCCGCCATAAAGATGGAATGTCTGCGAATAGTCGCTGACAAGGTGAAGGTTATATCCGACCTCCGCCGTGAACTGCGCCACGGGGATACGACCTTTTTCGGCGTATGGCTTATAGGTCTGGAGATACTCGCCGCCGAAGCTCCATGTGTTCGCGCTACCCTTGAATACCGAGTAATACACACCGAATGAATAGCCGCAGTCGCGGGAGTTGCCGGTATAGAAACCGTCTGCCATATCAGCCTTTATTTCCACAGCAGACATTTCGGGGAGGCATCGCTGGGCCATTGCCTGCCCTCCGCAGAGGGCAAGCATGGCAGCGATTATCATCATCGCTTTTCTCATAAATTACTGTATGCTTAATTCGTCAATAACATTGGCTCTAACAATATCCTCGTTCTCCACCACGAAGGACTGGTGCCGACCGCCGTCCTTCTCGGCCACCTCGATCACAAGCTGCTTATCGTCGGGAATTGTGAATTTCTCTAATGCGAACACCGTTCTCTCCGAGGATTTTGCAGGGACGACCACGACATAGTTCTGGGCACGCAGAGGTTCCAATACCTGTTCCTGCATGGCGGTACGCTTGATAACCTTTTTGTCCACAATCTTGAACGATACAAAATCGACATCGAAAGGAATGTTGGAGGTGTTCTTCAGCTCAGTGTGGAAATACAGCAGCCCATTGTTGGCATAGATAGATTTCAGAAGGAACTGCACCCCGAAACGCTTGGAGCCGATATGCTTGATTTCGCGCTTGTTCTGCTTGTGGATAGATTTCATAATCAGCTTGACAAGCATAGGACTTTCACTGCCGAGGCGTTCAAGATAGATTTCCTGCGCATTGTTAGGACGGTTCACCGCTTCACCGTCGTGGAGAAAGTCAGACATTTCGATACTGAGCAACAGCGGTTCCTTGGCAAATTTCACGTTAAATGTATAATAGCTACCGTCTTCGGTAATAACCGACAGGTTTGTTTCCTGCTTGAAGGACTTGAAGGCGGATTTGACACGCAGCACGTTCTTCGCTCCGTCGGCAAGTCCGGCGACGAGGTTTTCGTTGCCGAGGTCCACATAAACCACCTCCGAGGGGAAAATGATGTGCGTAGTCTTCTCATAGCAAACTTCCAGTGCGTGAGGCGGTATCATCCGGTCAAAGCCGACTTTTCGGGTAAGACCGCTGAACTTGTCGCCGTCGGTGTAATTGGAGCCGTACACATTGAGATCGTGTTCAGTTACCTGTTCAGTGTCAGGCGACACGTTGTTATCGGTACTATTGGCTGTCTTTTTGCCTTTTGCGAAGGCGGGGGTTGCCATGCTAATAATGGCAACGAGAGAAATAAAAAACAGTTTGAAATTCATTTGATTGTGGATTAAGAATGAAAAAAAATCATATATCTTCCGGTTGGTGAAGCATCACACGGTAGCCGGCTTTGAGGTGGACTTTCACGGTTCGCAGCTTCTTGTTGAGATACTGGCTGACACCGTTTATCAGTCCTCGCCCCACATCGGAGGCAATCTGCGCTCCGGTATTGGTAGAGATGTTGATGGAGCTACCCATCGTACTGCCCATGTTGGCACCGATTTCGTGCAGAGCGTCACTCTCCATAGAATTGGGAATGTTGATACCTTCCTGGCCGTCGGAGTCGTAAACCTGCAATTCCACATCGTAGATAGAGCCGTCGCACTCGATTGAGGATATTTCTATTTCCAGCCTCTCGCCCTGCACTCTTGCAGAGCCGACGATTACCGTATTACGCGGTATCAGCCGTGAGCCTACCCACATCGGTTCAGTAGTCCGTAACTTTACACTCTCGCCGTCGGTTACACTCTGGTTATTCGCTACTACTGCGGCGATTGTGTTTTTATTGACAACTCCGGATGATCCGACCGAGGTGTTGAAACTTCTGCCTGACGAGGCACCGAGCGATGATACGACATTCCTGTTTACCTGCGCCACCGGCTGAACATCGCGCTTGCCTTTTTCCTCCGGCTGCGTCTGCGTCTGATAATTGCCGCCGTTACCGTTGCCCATATACTGTGCCGCCAACTGATAGGAGCGTTCCATAAGTTCCAACTCATTCGGTTGCTGCACCTGCTGTTGAGCAACGATGTTCTGCGCCTCCAGCTCATCAATCCTCGCCTGCAACTCGGCTACCTGAGCCGCATCACTACTCTCCGGCACGAAAAAATCATCAAGTGAAGCCTGAACTTCCTGATATGCCTGAGCCGATGTTTCCACCGCCGAGGGCTGACGCACACCGCTGTCTTGCGGGGTTACGGCAGTGAGGGTGTCGAGGACAGCCACCGTCTGCTGACGGGCCTCTTTCTCTTTGGCGGCTGCTGCGGCCTCATACTCCGACATCTTGTCTTTTATGCCGTCGTTCTCGCCTTCGGGTATCTCGGTGTTGAAGGCGTCGCCCACACGCTCATCGCTCTTGTTTAGGCTGGTGTAAAGGAGCCATAATATCACGGCGCCGCAGAGAATGGCGGCGGGCATCACCACCAGATATTTCATCATCTTCTGCCGTTCTGCCTGCGACTTGGGCTGGAAGAAACCGTTAATCCTCGCTTTCCATTCCTGCATCGTCATAGGCAACGGTAGTTATCGGTTTGACATCGGGTTTATGGATTTCCAGAGGCTGTATATGCTCTACATTCACAAGACGGCCGGAGTGACCCAGCCCGATTTTATAGCAGGCATGACCGAACACGAAGAAGGCGATAAGTACGAAGGCGCAGAGCATGGCGCTCACGACCAAGAGCCGCTGCTTGTGAGGAATACCGTCGCAAAGGCTCCTCAGTTTGGCTGAGAGTTTCCCTTTCGGGGCGTGCCACACCTTATTATATACGGTGTCTCTCGCGGCACGGAGATTTGAAAATACATTCATCGTTTGGTAGTGATTATATCCTTGTTTTCAAGGATGTTGAAACCTTCAATAATAAATCCGTTGGGATTGTCGTCGGAGCGCGACACGTTGGAAAGGCGGCATACCGTTATCAGAGTGCGCTCCGTCATGTTGGACTCGCGGATAATCATCTGGCGTGCGTATGTTCTGGCGGTATAGGGATATGTGTTGAAGTCACACACAACGCTGTCAACCTGCACGACCTGATTGATGTTACCGGCGATGATACGGTTGTAATAACCTTTCTCCGAGAAATCGGTATAATAATTGTATGCCGACTTGTCGCTGAGTATCAGCGCACGGTTGATGTTATGCTCGATGGCTGATTTATCCGGCGAGAGATTGAAAAACAGCTCATGGAAGCGTCGGACGTGTTCACGCACCTCCGCAGGCCGGTTCTGGCTCATGTCCTGCGACAAGGCAAGCATAAGCGACTTGCCGTTGTCAAGGACATAGATTTTCTCCCGCTGCTTCTCGGCGAAATTGAAAACCATTATCATGGCGACCGACACAACAACGGCACACATCGCAACGAATATGATACCGAAAAGACGTATCTGGCGGAATGATGACTCGATATTCCTTAATGATTTGAACTCCATAGGCATTATTATTTGAGAAGTTTACCGGCCCGACCTGCAACATTCCCGGCTACCGCACCTCCGACACTCGCGGCACCGGAGCCGACTTGCATGGCGGTATTGTTGACGGCACGGTTGTAATTACCAGCGCCACCGGCCTGTATTATCCAGCCAGCAACCGTCGGAATTGTGAAATATCCGATAATGCCGATGATCATAAAAACGGTATAAGCTGTGTTGCTCCCGTCAAGGTCAACATTCGGATTATTAGTCAGTTCCGAAATATCGTTCTGGAGCATCAGGACTTGGATTTTCGCCAGTATTGTCGAAAAGAGGTCTGCCACAGGCAACCATAGATAGGTCTGAATGTAGCGGCAGATCCATTGTGTCAGGGTTGACTGGAAGCCGTCCCAGACGGAGAGCGCGAATGATATAGGCCCCAGTATCGCCAGCACAATCAGGAAGAAAGTGCGGATGGTGTCAATCGTCAGCGAGGCAGCCTGAAATAGCATCTCCAGCAGTTCACGAAAGAAATTCTGGATTGCCTTCTTGACCTTATACATCCCGCGCTCGATATACATCCCGGCGGCGGTGCCTATCTCCGTCACGCCCAACTCGTCTATCTGCCTGTCAAACTCGGCATCGTCAACGAGGTAAGCGGTAGATGGGTCGTTCATCATCGCCTCATATTCCAGCCTGTCCTTTTCCTCCCGGTACTTCTTCATGTCGAGGGTCTGACCTTCGAGCATCGAGGCCGTACCCTGCACGATAGGCGACATTACGGAGTTGATGGTACCTAACACGACCGTCGGGAAGAACATGATACAGAATCCGATTACAAACGGACGCAGCAGCGGGAACACATCTATCGGTTCTGCTCTTGCCAGCGACTGCCATATACGGTAGGCTACATAGAACAGCGCACCCAATCCGGCGATACCCTGTGCCACTCCTGCCATATCCTCGCACAGAGGCATCATCTCGTCATAAAGCGATCGCAGGATGGTGTGAAGGTTTGAAAAATCAATAGCGCACAGCATAGGTATCACCAGTATTTTTCGGAGCCGTCACCATAGAGAGCCACAACACGTTTTGTGTCGGCTTTCTTCTTGGCGCGCAGGTACGACACACTGATATTTTTGTTGGTATAGTACGCCGTGAGGTTCTTCAGACGCTTCATTTCACGGTAGCAGTCGTCAACTACGTCCATGCGGTCTTTGTCGGTCATGCTCAGCGTGCTGATATTCACTACCTGTTTCAAGTCGCCCAGCACTCCGTTGGCTTCTTCAAGGATACGGGTGTAGCCCGATGCGATTGCCGAAAGTTCGGCACTTGTGAAATTGGGATCCGTCAGCATTTTCTGGAAATTGTTGACATAGTAGCCGGAGATGTTGCCGAGCATCAGGATTGTCTGCTGCACCTTGCGGGC
>CANQQE010000092.1 GCA_947625935.1 uncultured Muribaculaceae bacterium
ATATACATACCCGTGGCGTCTATTGTTACTCTATCCTTGACTTCGATTTGAAAACTGCCAGATTTTCAGGTAGCCAAAGACAAAGCGTCAATATACGCTTTTCTATAAATATGTCGTTAGACTCCCGCTTGCCGTAGCGTTATGTTTCTCTAAACATCGCTCCCACAGCGTGGATATCTATATGCAAAATTAACGAAATTTTTTGAGATGGCAATCGAATATGCCGAGAAACATAAACGCATAAGAGCCAATATAATAAATATAGGCGCGGTTGGTAAAAAATGTTTGAAAAAGTAGCTGATATTTATATGGATTTCGGGGCAAATGGGTGAATGGCAGGGAGAAAGGGCGTATATAAATAATCGCCCCATTTGTAAAGTTTGTGAATATCTGAATGACAGGATTTTACAGGTTAACCTATTTGCATAATTTTGCCGTTTTATTGATACGATGTCAATTGCAGAGACATCTTTTCACATGGTGAACACGGGAATGCCTGCAACACTTCCCCGACGACCATAACCGCTAATATTTCATATCATGGCGGACAATTCTATTCTCCAATCAAATCAGGCTACCAACGCTGTGCCTGTCTCTACACTCAAAGAAATCCTCACAATCGAGGAAGCAGCCGAATTTCTCAGTGTGTCGAAAAGCTATCTCTATAAGCAGACGAGCGCACAGGCGATTCCCCATTACAAACCGACGGGCAAACGCTGTTACTTCAAACACAGCGAGCTTGAGGCTTGGATTCTTGCCGGAAGAATCTCGACCAAATCAGAAATAGCGCAACGGGCGAATGCTTATTGTCTCAAAACCAGAAAGTGATGTGTGTCGAGATAATCTCCTTTAATGCTGAATTGTCGCCTCCAATCTACGGTCTTCCGCAAACAATGCAGAGTATAATCCGTGAGGTATCGAAGAAGCGTCAAGCGGCTATTGACTTCGCGCTCGGTCCGGCACTGGGTGCCGCGAGTATAGCCATCGGAAGTAGGATTGTGCTCGATGCCTACGGCTATAGCAATCGGCTCAACCTGTGGATAATGATGATTGGTCGGAGTACGGCAAACAAGACCGCTCCGATGAAAGACATCTATGCACCGCTGTACAAAATCAACAATCGGCTGTTTGATGAATACAGCGCGAAGGTCGAACTATGGCAGCAACCGTCTGTTGTCACTGCGAAGCAGATGAGTTGGGCGATGGAGGTAGCATACTACTCGCAGGCATCTCAACTCCGTATGCTGGTTAACATAACCGGTTCGAGTAATACAACTTAGCAACTCACCAACAAGGAACTGATGTTGTTGCTGGAAAGCTAGTTTCCGAATCTGGTAAAGTCAAAGCTTACGGAAGCAATCGGTGTGGCTCCCCGCCAAATCAGGCGATGAATGTTACCATAGATTGATTCGGAAAGTGATTCCATCCAATAAAATATCCTGCGAAAATTTTTCGTCGTTTCTTTCTTTTTGTGACCGACTTTTGCAGTACACTTTCGCATTGAGTACACTTTTAGTACACCTCGAAAATAAGAAACCCCTTGAAAATCTGTCGATTATCAAGGGGTTAGGGTGCCCAGAACAGGCACTAAACCGTATTTTCAAGAGAAAGCAAGTTAAATTAAGTGCTCAATATTTCAGACAGTTAAGTATTTGACGATTTCTCTTGACTTCATAAAAAAGACCTTGTTTTGCGAAAAGTTGCTTATTGGTTGCTTATTGAGTCGGATATTTTTCGTACCTTTGTAATACAAAAGAAACCAAGCGAAAAGATATGGCAGTCAAAAAGAATTATCGCGCAAATAACACCCGACTTATTGAGGGCGGTACAGGGGATAATCCCAAGTTGATGGCACAGGGATTACAAGATGGTCGTGATTCTCTCTATTTGGAGTATTACATGGGATTTGATTTGGTAGAGAGCAAAAACGGTACTCTTTATAAAAAAGCTAATCGGAAAACAGAGCGATTAAACCTATTCCTGTGGCAATCTCCGAGAAATCCGATGGAGCGCACAGAGAATAACGAAACTCTGCGCCTTGCCAAACAGATACGTTTTGAGCGAGGGCAACAGCTATTGGAACAGGGCGAGGGCTATCGACTGAAAAAGGATAACAACATTAACTTCCTTGATTGGATGTGGTCTTATTATGAAGCATATACCAAAGGCGATAAGCGGCATATCAAGAGGGCGCATGATGTCTTTATTGACTTCCTCAACGCCACTCCCGAATATCAGAAGTATGCCAAGCGGCTTAAACCCGAACAACTTGATAAGGATATGATTGTAGCATTTACGGAATATCTGCAACACCGTTTCCGTGGCGAGGGGCCACATACCCTATATGCGCGGTTTAAGAAAATCATTGCGGCGGCGGTCGATAAGGATGTGATGCGAAAAGACCCTTGTCATGGAATCGGTATCACAATAGACAATGGTAGCCTCAAAAAAGATGTACTGTCAATGGATGAGATTAAGCAGCTTATCACTTGCCACTATCAAGGCGAAAGCGAGAATATCCGGCGGGCGTTTCTGTTCTGCCTACGGTGCGGCCTCCGTTTCTGCGATGTGAAAGACCTTACCTATTTCAATGTTGACTTTGCCAATCGGCTACTTAAATTCGAGCAAGCAAAGACAAAAGGTCATAGCAGTGCAAGCAGTGTCGTGATACCGTTGTCTGATGGCGTGTTGGAATTGATAGGCAAGCCGTCGATGGAGGGTAATCGCGATGAATTGATATTTCCATTGCCGTCACATACGATGTGCCTGAAAGCATTGCGCCATTGGTGCAAGAGAGCCGGAATAGATAAGCATATCACATGGCATTGCGCGAGGCACAGCTTCGCGGTCAACATACTCAACAATGGAGCGAACATTAAGACCGTGGCGGCATTGTTAGGACACAGTGGATTGAAACATACAGAGAAATACACACGTGCTGTCGATTCGCTCAAACAGGATGCAATCAACAGCCTTTCAGAACTTGACTTATGATTATGGATAAGACTATCGAAAATAAACTATTCACCGAGTTCCAAAATGGAGCAGCATCAATGTGTCTTGAATATGTTAATAGTGTAATAGCCCGCAATGGTAAAAACCTCGATGAAAGAGAGCGTAATTATTATTCCGCTTTCCCTTCTGGGATTGCCAAGCGCACAGAATCTTTCGATGATTCCGCATGGCCTGTCAATGTTGTAGGAGAGTATCGGATTGCACAGGAAATATCAGACAACCTTGATAGCTGCGCAAATGAAAATCAGCGCGAGCGGTATGTAATAGAAATTCTATCAGTTTTTGAAAAGTGGGGCGAAATATTTACGCCTGTCGCTCGATTAGAAAGACTTGAAAACATGATAGGTAATGAATTGTCTTTCTATTCCGATGAGGATGTCAAGCAAGAAATTGAGCGCGTGAAAGGCCTGCATGATAAGTATCTTGATATTATGCGAGGAGCTGAAAAGGGTACTATGGAATATTACCTCAATTTTTGGCATAGGGCGTTTTATATGTTCGTAAAAATGCTTGCGGCTATCTGCGCCGAGCATCACATAAACTTGTTGGAGATACAGGCGAAGCGTGGAATATGGCTGATAGAGAAGCTCGATGTTGTAGAGATGCAATCATACTTTGGCTATAATGGAGATTTCACCTACGCCAATAGCATTCTGAAATCATTGCCAAGAACTGATGTAACGGAGGCTTTAATACTCACAGAAAAAGATGGTGCAATCAATTCAGAAGCGGCATGGAATAACAATAATCATGAGCCTGTCATTGCGTCTGTTGCCTCAGACTTAGAAATATTACCAAGAGAGTTAGCTTCAGAAAAAGCACTCAAATATATTCCAATTGCTATTGATAGAGGACTAATTGAGCGCACAAAAAAAATATATTTGTGGAAAGGAAAAAGCAAAGTACTGTTAGAATTATTTTTTGGAATAATATATTGTGGGGATAATATAAAGCCAAGCAGAAGATGCAAAGATGAGTGGCACTTGGGGATTGAAGATTTACCGAGCGTTGCCTTATCAAGACTATTCCCTGCAATAAAAAATATCGGCCAACAGCGAGTGAATAATCTGATAACATCACATAAAGGTGTGCGATATAGGACTGCACCAAAAGGATGGGAAACAATTATAGAGATATTTGACCATGCCTAAATAATAGGCAGACAATATATTACACTGCATTGGGAGGTATTAGCTAACTGTTAGGCTAATGCCTCCTAATTCTTATATCAATTTTCTTTGCACTGTGAAACCGAGATACGAAGTATGAGCGTATCAAAGTGAACGCGACAGGCAAAGAAGAATGGGTACTCATACACCTATTCAGACAGCCTAAACCGCTAAAACAAAAATGATATGACAGCGGACATAAAAGAGGTTGCCGACCTTATAACGGCAAATACAATATTCACCACAAAAGCGGTGCTGACTTCCGATGAGGCGGCACAGTACATGGGTATCTCCAAAAGTTACCTCTACAAGCTGACGATGCGTGGAGAGATACCGCATTACAAGCCGATGGGCAAGATGTGCTACTTCAACCGTGCCGAGTTGGAGGAATGGTTACAGAGCAATCGGGTTGCCACCGCCACCGAAATAACAGACCGAGCAAATCAATACTGCATGAAAAGGAAGTAGGCTATGGCGAAAAAGAAAAAGAGGGAGAATCCGAGAAAGATTCAGCCCTCCGTGACAGGAACTGATACAAAGATACAACTTTCCGATGACTTCTACAACGGTGTCAGCAAGGATGTTGCATCAAGTGTAACGGATATTGATGATGTGCTGTCAATGCTCAAACTCGCACCCGTATCACCGACCATAAAAGTGAACAATCGCTTTGAGCCTCCGATTTATGGACTGCCTCAATCAGTACAGGACATTATTACCGAAATCTGCACAAAAAAGCAAGTGCCGACCGAGTTTGTGCTATCGCCGTTGTTGGCGGTAGCCGGAGCAGCGGCAGGACGGCAATCCATACTTGACGGCAGAGGCTATAAGAATCCACCGTGTTTTTGGTGTGTGGTGATTGCCGACCCCGGCAGCAACAAGAGCTATCCACAAAAACTGATTAGCAACCCGCTTCTCGACATAAACAAGGTTCTCGCAAAGGCTTACGATGAGGAATTGCAGGAGTGGAAAGCCAAATGCGCTGCAATCTCCAAAGGGTCAAAGGACGGCAACGCACCGCAACCGCCGAAGCCGCAGAAACGCCGTGTATGTGTATCGGACACCACACGCGAGGCGTTGGCAGAAATCCTTGTCGGTTCTCCCGATGGACTGTGTCAGATTCGTGATGAATTGAGCGGATGGCTCGGCGATATTGGACGGTACGGCAAAAGCGGCGAAATCTCCACATATCTAAGCTATTGGACTGGAGAGGGATTCACAATCGACCGCAAAAGCGAGGAATCGACCGCGATAGTCGATGCGGTTCTGTATAACCTTTGCGGAACGATTCAGCCGGGCATACTTGCCGACAGTTTCAGCCAACAGCATATCTCAAACGGATTTACGCACAGATTCATGTTCTTTTGGCCGCAGACAATAGCCAAGAAACGAATTGAGCGGATTCCGACCGTTCCCGATATGGCGGCATGGAACAGTCTGATAAATTCGCTTTATTCCCTGCGCCAACAGAAAATCACGCTCACATTAAGCGATGAGGCTAACAATGTCGCAATGGATTACGAAAAAGAAATTGAAGATTCAAAGACATTCCCGATATTGTGCCGTATGAAAAAGGCGTGTTGTCTAAGCTCGACATAATCATGCTGCGCTTGGCTTGTGTCGCCCGGATGCTGGCTATTGCCGACGGCGATAACTCGCATGAGGTTACACCTACGGAAATGAAATGGGCGTGCGACCTATGCCGATACCTCCACCAAACGCA
>CANQQE010000093.1 GCA_947625935.1 uncultured Muribaculaceae bacterium
TACATCTTCTCATAGTAGTTTTGGTACTCACCCGAGATAATGGTTTCCCACCACTCGCGGTTGTCGAGGTACCATTTAATCGTCTTCTTAATTCCGTCCTCAAATTTGGTTTCGGGGAGCCAGCCAAGCTCGTTGTGAATCTTCGTCGGGTCGATTGCATAGCGCATATCGTGACCCTTGCGGTCGGTGACGTAAGTTATAAGACTTTCGGGCTTGCCGAGTTCCTTGCAAATCAACTTCACGATGTCAATATTGCGCATTTCGTTATGCCCGCCGACGTTATAGACCTCGCCGACGCGCCCGTTATGGATTATGAGATCTATCGCCTTGCAGTGATCCTCGACATAAAGCCAGTCGCGGACATTCTCGCCTTTGCCGTAAACCGGCAGAGGCTTGTCGTTGAGACAGTTCGCAATCATCAACGGAATAAGCTTTTCAGGGAAGTGGTACGGCCCGTAATTGTTAGAGCAACGGCTTATTGTTACGGGTAAGCCGAATGTGCGGTGGTATGCAAGTACCAAGAGGTCAGCAGACGCTTTTGAAGCGCTGTAGGGACTTGACGTATGTATAGGCGTTTCTTCCGTGAAGAACAGGTCGGGTCTGTCGAGCGGAAGATCGCCATAAACCTCATCGGTGGAAACCTGATGATAGCGTTTAATGCCATACTTTCTGCAAGCGTCCATCATTACCTGTGTGCCGAGGATATTGGTCTGCAAAAAGACCTCGGGATTCTCTATGCTGCGGTCAACGTGGCTTTCCGCAGCGAAATTCACGACGATATCGGGGTGCTCCTCCTCAAAGAGGGCATAAACGCCTTTGCGGTCACAAATATCTAACTTCACGAACCTGAAATTCGAATTGTTCATCACGGGCTCAAGCGTGCTCAAATTGCCCGCGTATGTAAGCTTGTCAAGGCAGATTATGCGGTAGTCTGGATACTTTTTCAGCATATGAAAAATAAAATTACTGCCTATGAATCCCGCGCCGCCTGTTACGATTATTGTCATAATTACACCTCAAAAGTTATTTTTGATTTGCTGAGCTTCGGGTGCTTTTTGTCCTTTTCGCTCAGGATTATTTCGCCCACATCTGGCCACTCTACGCCGATTTCGGGGTCGTTCCACATTATCCCGCCCTCATCTTCTGGGTGATAGAACTCATCACACTTATACGCAAACTCCGCCGTCGCGGATATCACGACAAAGCCGTGAGCGAATCCTCTCGGCACCATAAACTGGCGCTTGTTTTCCTCGCTGAGGACTACTCCAACCCACTTTCCGTAAGTCTCGCTTCCCTTGCGCAGGTCTACTGCGACATCGAAAACTTCGCCTTTTAATACGCGAACAAGTTTCGCCTGCGGATAGGTCTTCTGAAAATGCAGACCGCGAAGTACGCCCTTTCTTGAGCTCGACTGGTTGTCCTGAACGAACGTATAATTCAACCCTGCGGCCTTAAAATCCTGCTCGTTGTAGGTCTCCATAAAGTATCCACGGTTGTCGCCGAAAGCCGTCGGCTCGATTATGTAAACGCCCTCGATTTCGGTCTTGATGAAATTGAACTTGCCCATCAGTACACCAGCTTTCCTTCGGCTACGTTTTTGAGGTGCTGCCCATACGGCGATTTTCCGTACTTTTCAGCGCTGTGAAGAAGCTCTTCGCGAGTGATCCAACCGTTCTTATAGGCAATTTCTTCGGGAGCAGATATTTCGATTCCCTGACGGTTTTGAATCATCTTTACAAAGTCCGTCGCCTCGACAAGGCTGTCCATAGTGCCCGTGTCAAGCCATGCAAAGCCTCTTCCGAGGAGCTGAACGTCCAGAAGTCCGTCGTTTAAATACATCTCGTTGAGCGTTGTTATTTCAAGCTCGCCTCTTGCCGAGGGTTTGACCTGCTTTGCTTTTTCGGAAACGCCCGCGGGGTAGAAATAAAGACCTGTGACCGCATAGTTCGACTTCGGATTCTTCGGCTTTTCCTCGATGCTGATCGCCTTGCCCGATTCATCAAACGCAACAACGCCGAAGCGCTCGGGGTCGGGGACATAATAGCCGAAAACGGTTGCCCTGCCCGATTCCGCATTTGCAACAGCTGCACGCAAAGATTTACTGAAACCGTTGCCGTAGAAGATGTTGTCGCCCAAAACCATAGCGCAGGGCTCGTCACCTATGAACTCTTCTCCCAAAATAAATGCCTGAGCAAGACCGTCAGGGGAGGGCTGGACCTTATAGCTGAAATGCACGCCGTAGTTCGAGCCATCGCCTAAAAGCCGCTCAAAATTCGGGAGGTCGGAGGGCGTCGAGATAATCAAGATGTCGCGGATTCCCGCGAGCATGAGGGTCGATAAGGGGTAGTAGACCATCGGTTTGTCATAGATCGGTAACAGCTGCTTTGAGGTTACCATTGTCAACGGATAGAGCCGAGTGCCACTGCCGCCGGCGAGGATTATTGAACGCATTTTTTTGCTCTCCTTTCATTAATAATAAAAGCAATTTTCTTAATTAAAATACTAGTTTTTCTTTTAACAATCATCAAATATCCTACTATCTTCCGTTTATTTGTAATTTTACAGAAAGTCAAGAAATCTTTCTCATATATTATTTCCCTTCTTTCAATAGAAGATATATCTTTTTTCTCGTTAGAAAACTCCTGAACAATATTACCGTCAATAATTCTAACATGATTTACTTTATGCTCGCTTAATTTATACGCTAGCCAAAAATCAAGCATATCCAAAAAAATTTCCTCTGGATAATTTCCAACAAGTTTTAGCAAGCTATAATGAATAGTTAAACCTGAGTTGATGCAAACAATATCATCATAGTCGCCATTTTTTGTCACCATTAAATCTCTTGTGGGAAATATTCTAAAAGATTTAATCGGAGAAAAATATTTTCCTGTATTTGTTTTAACTATACCACTGATAATTCTTGCTTCTTGGCGCTCAACCTCACTAAGTAGATTGCTAATATACTTATCAGAAAAATATGTATCATCGTCTGCAAACATTATATAACAATCTTTGTTAACAATCATATTTATACATTTATTGTATGCTTTGCTCAATCCAAGATTTTTGTAGTTAGGAATATATTTGAGCATATCTAAATATTTATCTTTATACTCTCTCTCATTTTGATTGCAAATAATTGCAGATGAATTATCACAAATTATCAGCTGTACTTTATTTTGATTTAGAGAAAGAAATTGGTTTAATGATTTAATATCTGATAATTTTTTGTTATATAATATGCAAATAATATATAATAGTTTTTGCATACACTATCTCCTTAAAGATCAACATTATATTGTTCAGCAATACCTGCTGCCATTGAATAAAATAATAATCCGATTGAATTGTTCATGAATGGATTTGTAAATGAAACAAGACAAATATATAAAATCATAAACGAAAGAATTAATAAGTCATTGCGCCTATATAAAATATAAATGTTGTAAAGTTTTCTTATTGAATAATATATATGAATCAGAAATAAAGATAGTCCTATAAGTCCCATATGAACTAGCTGTTGAAGCCACTGTACTTCAAACTGATACTTTTTTAAAATATGATCTCCATAGTCTACTGTGACTGTCTGCCCTAATCCTGTTCCAAAGAAGGGATGTTCTACCCATTTATCAAGCAACTGTTCAGCCTGTGTAATTTTCAATGATAATTTATAGTTATCTGAAAAACGTGAAATAAGTATGGAATATGAACCAGATATCACTAATATGCATGCTATAATACTAATTATAAAAATTATAGTGCTCATTGTTTTTATTTTTGCATCTCTCTTTATTTTTGCAACAACATATAATGAAAATATTACTACAGAAAATACATAAAATGAAACCGTGAATGTCGTTAATATTGAAAGAACCAATATTATTATTTTCAAAAAAACTTTTATGCTTTTGTATCTTAAATAGTCATCAATATATAATAATAGGCCAAATAAAGTAAATATTGATGATTTGCAAAACACCCTAGGTATTGAGCCTATGAATGATACATATCCATATTCGTACTTGCGAAACATTGACTCAACTCTAACATAGCACGATTCTCCCTTAAGATAGCAGTATATCCAAACCAGTATTGAAAATATGGCAAATAAACAGATAAGACTTTTAAATAAATCGATAGTTCTACACCAATTACTATTCTTTTCTTTGAAATATATGCTAAAGAAAAAAATAGTAACGATCGGTAAGTATCCAAAAAATTCATCAAGAGCATTTGACAAATTCCCATAATACACTCCTATCAAAAATGAAATAATTAAATATATAAGAAAACATACGAGCAATGATGTCTGTTTACTCCATATAATCTTTTTTCTCGTCATATACATAATACTATATATAACTGCAAAGGTCATCAACAAAGTTCTGAAACTAATATTCCCGAACATTATTAGTCTTCCTGAACCACCCCATACCAAATCTATTATTAAAAAAAGTGCAATCAAATCACTTAAGCTTCTTTTGCTTTTCAAATAGGAACAATATTGCACGTTCATACACCGCCAATTTTAAGTTTTTTTCTTCGAAAAAATTTCATTTGCATATATGTAATCTTGAAAAATGTTTATTCTAAACTTGATTTTTTTAGTAAACGAAAGCTTTTTTGACGTATTACCACTATGCAATCTATGATAAACCAAAACATCATTTAGAAACTTTGCCCTTCCATATTTTTCAGTAATCAATCCAGTAAGTTGGTCGTGACCTGAACAATTGCGTCTGAACGGCATTATTTTCCGAATAAAATCTTGCCTAACCGCCATACAACATCCCCAATAACTACTGTATAACAGATTACTAATTTGTCCATGGTGATAATTAATAATCGGCCCAGATAAATTGGATATATCTTCGTTAAAGCAGGCCATGTTATGTAAAACTGTTGTGATTCTGCAATCAGTTTCAAAAGCTTTACATACGTCAGATATTTTATGTGAATTCCATATATCGTCTTGATCTGAGAAAAAAACTATTTCGCCTTTAGAGTTTTTAACTGCATTTTCAAAATTCAAAGCAAATCCAGCTTTAGGACCACTTATAACCTTTATATTACTAAATTTTTTAAGATATGAATCTATTATCCTAAGGGTTCCGTCCGAAGAGCCATCATCGCTTATAACTAATTCGTCCTGAGTCTTTAGTTGACAAATTATGGATTCAATCTGTTCGCCAATGTATTTTTCACCATTAAACGTTGCCATACATACACTAACACTTAAATTTCTCATAGAATATTAACCTTTACTTATATTCTTGTCCATTCTTTAGTATTATCATCCCATATTTTTTTTACCTTTGCAGGCGCCCCTACTATTATACAATTCTCAGGAAATTTCCCTTTAACAACAGCATTAGCACCTATTATACACCCATTTCCCACTTCAGACCCCGCAAGTATAACTACATTTTCGCCTATCCAAACATTATTACCTATTTTAATTGAACCATATACCCATTTTCTTTGATTAGGTGGGAAATTTGGAAAATCAACTAATTTTCCGTTATAGTTGCCATGATTTGTATCGCTGATAAAGCACTTTGATGCAATCAAAACATTATCGCCAATCTCTACTTTTTCATGAGCTACGATATGTGTCATATCGCCAATTTCGCAATTATCACCAATAAATAATGTAGGACGATCTCCATCTAAATCAAATCTGCACCTATAACCTGTTGTAAGACCTTTGCATCCAATAATTGATTTACGGCCTCTAATGTAAACGGGTCTCCGTACTAATCTGCAACCACGATTAAATAGTTTAGTTAGTGTAAAAGAATATAACGTTTTTATTAATTCAGACAATGAATACCTATTCATACTTTGTCAACCCCAGAACATCTGTACACCATCGCGAAAGTGAATACTTTTCATA
>CANQQE010000094.1 GCA_947625935.1 uncultured Muribaculaceae bacterium
CCCCCCGCCGCTCCCCAATAGTGCCAAGCTACGGAGAATATTTGTGGGCTTACGGGTTTCTAACGTAGATATGCAAAGTTTTAAGTGCAGTGTACTAAGCGGTGCGGTGAAAGTTGCATTAGCGAAAGAAGGTATTGCACCCGAATAGAAGTAGGGGCTTTTCTGCTTTTGGGGCACCGATTAAGAAACTCCGCTAGTAAAACTTATCAATCAGCGCTTAGCAAAATTTGGAACGCTGCATGGTAGGTTTTGCAGATTCACGGTAGACGGGCCGTAGGCCACCTCCACATTCCCCCCAGCGCCTCCGGCGAGGCGGCGGGGGGGTTCTTAGGGGGTGGTGCTCCGCGCAGCGAATCAAAATTACAATGATTGCCGGTGGCAATCATACCTTAACAAACGCCTTTGCTCGAAGCGCCCCCTGAAACCTGTTCTTTGCCTACTTTCTTGCAGGAGCAAGAAAGTAGGTCCCCCGGAAGGGGCCGGGGGAGCATTAGAGGTGCGGAATGCACTGAAATAAGAAGGTAAAATGGTGGATTTTGCCCACCCACCCCGCAGAGGTGGCTCTCGGCCCCTTAAACCTGTTCTTTGCCTACTTTCTTGCAGGAGCAAGAAAGTAGGGCCCCCGGCAGGGGGTATACCGGCCTTAAAGCGGGCATAGATTGTCCCGGAGGGGATCGGAATGCTGATGACGTGGATTTGGTGCGGCCTGGTGCTGTGCGCCATTGGGGCGGCCATGTACAATGGGACGGGGGCGGAGCTTTCCGCCGCCGTGGCGACGGGGGCCCAGGCTGGAGTCCAGCTGGCGATCAGCATGGCGGGGGCCATTTGTTTGTGGTCGGGGGTTGGCAGGCTGTTGGAAAAAATTGGGGCGACGGCGTGGTTGTCTAAGTTGCTGCGACCGGTGCTACACCGCGTCTTCCCTTCCACAAGGGAAAACCCGGCACTGGCCGGGCATTTGAGCGGAAATATCTGCGCGAATCTGCTGGGTCTGGGGAACGCCGCCACGCCCATGGGCATCCGGGCCGCCCGAGAGCTGGCAAAAAACGACTCGGCAAACGACGAGCTGTGCCGCCTGATCGTTCTGAACACAGCCTCCATACAACTGATTCCCGCAAATGTGGCGGCGGTGCGGGCGGCTCTGGGGTGCCGGTCCCCTTTCGACATCCTTCCAGCGGTATGGGTAACCAGCCTCTGCTCCGCCGGGCTGGGGCTCTGCGCCGCCTGGGTGCTGGGGAGGGTCTGGAAACGTGATTGACTATATCGTTCCGATGATCCTGCTGGCCGCCTCTCTGCTGGCGCTGAAAAAGGGGGAGGACGGCTATCATTTACTGTTGGAAGGGGCGGAGGACGGGCTGAAGCTGCTGCTCACCATTGTACCATCCCTGATCGTACTGCTGACCGCCGTGCATATGCTCCGGGCGTCGGGTGCATTCGCGCTGCTGGAAAATTGGGCCGCGCCGGCGTTTCAATTTTTCGGGATTCCCAAGGAAACAGCCATGCTGGCACTGATCCGGCCCATCAGCGGGAGCGCCGCCTTGGCGGTGGGATCGGAAATCATGGCCACCTACGGCGTGGATTCCCAAATCGGCCGAACCGCGGCCATCATGCTGGGCTCCACGGAAACCACCTTTTACACCATCAGTGTGTACTTCGGAGCGGCAAATATTCGCAAGACCCGCTATGTGGTGCCGGCGGCGCTGTTCGCGGATTTTGTGGGATTCTTCATGGCAAGCTTGACGGCGAGATGGGTATAAATTATGAAACCGCCACGTTTTAGTGACGGTTTCGTTAAAATTTACCAGATCTTACCGAATCAGCCAGGCAAAATCCTGCCTACAGTCTACGACATAATCGGCATAAACGATATCATCCACGATCTGGAAGATGATCAAATACCGCTTTTCAAGCAAAATGGAACGGTAGACATTTCTGGGCATATATTCCCCATTGATCAATGGGCAGCGCTGGGGCATCCATTCCAAGGATTTCGCGGCCTTATCAAATTCGGAAGTCAACCGCTCCGCGGCTTCCACACTGACCTGCGCGAGAAAAGCCGCATGGGAAACAAGCATTTGAGCCACGCGTTCCGAGACGATCACACGGTATTTATTCTGCCTTTCCATGTCCCGATGCCCCCCGGATCGCGACCCGCATCATGGCCGTGACTTCCTCAACAGAGTAGCCTTTGCTCCCCCGCAGCCGGTCTTCCTCGACAGCAAGCAGTTCTTCGCGGAGCTTCAGCATTTTTTCCCTGCGATTAAAGGTCCCGATATCCATGACAACCAGATCGCCCTCCCCATTCTTGGTAAGGAAAACCGGTTCTTCTGTCTTTCTGCACAATTCGGCGATCTCATTGTAGTTCTGGCGGATCGCCGCTGACGGACGTATATTCATAGCGAAACCTCCCTGATTTCCAAAGCAATAGTAAAATACTAACTATATTATACCCGAATCCTGCAAGAAAGTCAACCGAGACAATGAAAAAAGCCCTTCCCAAAGGAAGGGCTTTCAGCTTCCGGATGAATCCCTGGGTATATTCGCCCAGGGTCGCTCTCATTCATCTACGGGAGTTTTTGAATCAGGGGGAGGCGGGGCCTCCCCCTGAAAAGGTGTGAATTACTTGCGGGAGCGCTTCTTAGCCTCGTCAACGACGCAGATCGCAACACCAGCGGCGGAAGCAACCAACAGGGTGGCCCACAGCATCACGGTGCTGTTGTCGCCAGTCCGAGCGGGGCCGTCGCCAGCGCCGGTGCCAGTCTGGCTGCCAGTAGCGGAAGCAGCGGTGCCGGGCTTCTGAGTAGCGTTGGAAGGATCGTCGGGCTCAGAAGGAACGTAGCTGTCGCCCTTGACGTTGTTCACGATAACAGTGCAGCGGTAGATAATACCAGTGTTCTTGTCGACATAGTCGAAGGAAGGATTATCTTCCAGAGCATTGTGATCGACGCCGATCATCAGAACCTTACCACCGGAAACAATATTAGTGGTGGCGAAGGAAGTGACCCAAGTCTTGTCAGCAACACCATCACCAGTGACATCTTCGCCGTTCAGACCGGTGAAGGTGATCTTGATGGGAACCCAAGCGTGGCTGTTGTTGTAGTTGCCATACAGGACGGTATTATTGGTCAGCTGAGGAACAAAGGACTTGACAGCGGACAGATCCACATCCACATAGATGTCGTAGAAGACTTCGTTGGCGTTGACGCCCTTGTACTGAGCCTTCACGCTCTGAACAGCGTCCAGATTGGTGCGGTAATCATCGTAGGCGTGCCTGTCGGTGTACTTAATGGCTTCAATAGCATCCTTGGTAAGAGCGGAGGCAACCACATTGAAGTCGGAACGGCCATTCACCAGGCCACGACCGCAAGCGGTAAACTCATTGCCAGCCTCGCCGATCTTCCAGCTCTGGTTTTCGGGGTACTCGGCGCCAGTCAGATCCTTGTCGCCATAGCCGTCGTAATGAGACTTCCAAGAGTCACTATAGTAGAAGCCCTGCTTAGTGGTGGGCATGCCGTCCAGCTTCACATCGCCAACCAGGAAGTCAACAACGCCGCCCTTGCCAACGTTGGCCTTGGAAACGGCACGTTCCTTCATGGAAGAAGCGCCGATCCAGTACTCACTGTAGGGCTGACCAGTAGCGGTAGCAAAGCCGGCAACAGGAGCCTTGGTGTGGTAAATCGCGTGAACATCGGTGAAGATGCCGCCATTGATGACGGGATCAGCATTGGGGTAGCCATGATCATGCAGCTTGCCATTGTAAACGCCGCCATCCAGCACGACGGAGCCGTAGCTCTCGATCATCGCGTCAGTCGTCGGGTTGCCATTGAAGAAGCCGAACTTCACAACCACAGAGCAGCCGGGATCCACATAGACAGCGGGAGAACCGGTATAGGTGCCGCTATGGATGGTAGCAGAGGAAACGGTGCCCTCGGCCTCATCGTAAAGGCAGCTAATCGCATTATCGTTGGTGGTGGTGATGTCGGTCAGATCCAGGGTGCCATAGTTATCGATCTCGCCGACAACCTTGCCGGACTCCAGGTACAGGGTAGCGCCATTCTCAACGACAACAGTGCCCTTGATGGTCCAGTTGTCCAGATGGATGGTGATGGTCTTGCCCTTGGTGACCTTAAAGCCACCGACGTCGCCCTTCAGGTGGATGATCTTGCCGTTGCCGGCATTGACAGCATCCTGAATGGAAGGATACTCATCCTTGTCAATGTAAGGATCGGTGCTAGCAGCGAAAGCCATAGCGGGAATCAGAGCCATGACCATGCACAGAACGAGCATCACGCTAATGAGTTTCTTCATTACTATGTTTTCCTCCTTTTTAAAATCGAGAAGATTTGCTTCACGCATTTACCCCCCGGGAGAGCGGCCGTTCGGGTTATAATATGCGACACGCGGGTGGGGCCTCCACCGGCGAGGAAGCTGAACGGATGTACCAGCATCCCTAAGAACTCCGCAGAGGGAAGATCCGGAAAAAGACTGCCCTCTTTGATTCAAGCAAGCCTCCTTCCATCCTTTACTCTCTGTCTTCCCCTGCCCAACAGGGGGCCGCCAGAGTTCTTAACGGTGCTTGCAGGGATATGTTACCATAACTTGAGGCATTTTGCAAGCCCTTTTTTCAAAAAAATCAAAAATTTTTTGAACGGCCTGTGAACGGGCCGAGGACCGATTGTGAACAACGGCCATTTTTCGACGCTGTTTGTGGACAAAGTGTAAATTTTCTGGGTGCCAACTATGAATTTTTGACCCCTAAGGCCCCTTTGCGCCCCAAGGGGCGCTCCCCTGCCCAACAAGGGGTTAAAATGCTCTTGCCTACCTTCTTATTTCAGTGCATTCTGCACCGCCACTGCTCCCCCGACCCCTTCCGGGGGACCTACTTTCTTGCTCCTGCAAGAAAGTAGGCAAAGAACAGGCTTAAGGGGGCGCTAGGTGCAAACGCGCCCCCCTTAAGAATCCCCCCGCCGCTCCCCAATATTGCGTAAAAGCGAAGAACATTGTGGGCTTACGGGTTTCTAACGTAGATATGCAAAGTTTTAAGTGCAGTGTACTAAGCGGTGCGGTGAAAGTTGCATTAGCGAAAGAAGGTATTGCACCCGAATAGAAGTAGGGGCTTTTCTGCTTTTGGGGCACCGATTAAGAAACTCCGCTAGTAAAACTTATCAATCAGCGCTTAGCAAAATTTGGAACGCTGCATGGTAGGTTTTGCAGATTCACGGTAGACGAGCCGTAGGCCGCCACCGAATTTCCCCAGCGCCTCCAGCGAGGCGGCGGGGGGTCCTTAGGGGTGGTGCTCCGCGCAGCGAATCTAAAATATTTATGATTGCCGGTGGCAATCATACCTCAATTAACGCCTTTGCTCGAAGCGCCCCCTAAGCCGACTTCTTTGGGTACTTTCTTGCTCGGCGGCAAGAAAGTACCTCCCCCGGAAGGGGTAGGGGGAGCACCCACAGTGCGGGATGCACTGAAACAAAAAGGTTGGCAGGAGTAATTTTGCCCACCCGCCCCGCAGAGGTGGCTCTCGCGCCCCCTTGGTCGGCTTCTTTGCCTACTTTCTTACCGAAACAAGAAAGTAGGGCCCCCGGCAGGGGTCGGGGCGCACCCTCGATGGGGGTGCGCAAAAAGGTATTGACATCCGCGGGCTCCGCCGCTATAATAAAAGTGTGGAGACCCAAAGACGGCGCCACAAACACTTGACGTCACAGTGATTAAGCGGATTGCTACTCCGGCTTAATCAGGTGAGCCGCCTGCTTGCGACAGACGGCTCACTTTTAATTGGGTATTGACATTCGCAGCCTCTGCCGCTATAATAAAAGTGTGGAGACCCAAAGACGGCGCCACATTCATAACGGACACACAGCCCTGATTAAGTGGATTGG
>CANQQE010000095.1 GCA_947625935.1 uncultured Muribaculaceae bacterium
GGCAAATGCAGCCTGAATCTTCAGATTTTGTCTATAAAATAGAGACTGCCTAACTTTGGTTGTTAGACAGCCTCTTGGTTTGAGATATTGTATTATTGGAATTGGTAATCATAACAGTTGTTCAAAACAATGGTCAATCATAATTTTCGGAATCATTATAAATCGGTCTGTAAGGCGTGTCATTATGGTAATGACGTTCACAGTATTTAATTAAGGAACCGTTAGTTATAACCTTAAAGGCTTGTGTTTTCGCATCTTCAATCGTGGCATATTTTTGTTTGCTGCGTAATTTCTCATAACGATGTTCCAGAGTATGTCTATGCCATAAAGAAACCACAATATCAAGATTACAATAATTCCCATTGTCCCATATTTTAATATGGCAATCATCGAAATCCATGAAGTATCCATTCTTGCGATGCTTCCATTTGGGAGAATTAAGGAAGCGTCTATATCTTTGAGCCAGTTTTTTCGCCTCATCTTCTCTTTCCGACAATCCATATTCCGAAGTAAGATTTTCAGCGCACTGGGAGCCAACTGTCATAAATCCCCAGTCAGGATGAGAAATTAGATGAGCATAGCGAATTGCCTGATGACAGTTATCACATTCCCCAACGAGATCTTCTAAATCCTCCATTCCCTCATAATTCCAACCATACGTCGGCTTAATCTGCCCATGTTCCTCTGCATGACAATGTTTGCAAAGGGTTATCAGTTCAAAATCTTCATATTCCCAAGGTTTTCTTCCTTCAAAATAATGAAGATGATGAACTTGTAATTGATCATCTGACAGATGTCTTCCACATCTGGTGCAGGTATGATTGTCTCGTGCGAGTATTTGCCGACGCTTGTCATACCATTTTTTGTCCCTATATGAATTGGAGGAGATAAAGGTCATATTGTCTTGTGTTTATAGACAGGATTATGAGGTTGTTTCAGTTCTTATTCGTAGTCAATCCCAGTCATTGAGGTTGGCGATGAAATCGTCAACTGATTCTTCATCGAATAGTTCCGGCAATTCGCCCGTGTTGAGGTGATAATCATAATCAGTCATCATACCTCCAACGGGATTTTCGCCGTATTCTTCATACTCATTTTCCATAATCTGCTTCTTTCTTGGATAAATCATCGATTCTTCTGCTGAACCATCTGTATATAAGATAGAACCCAATTACCAGCAATGCGATGAGAATGGATTTGCTTATCGGCGAAAGAAGGTCATGACGGCGCAGGTACTGGTTGCTGAGGGCTATGACTGCTCCATACATACCGGACATCAGCAACAACAAAAGGATTGCCGAAATAGCTTTTTTCGCAGTTGTGCTCACTTTCATTATTTTGCGACTTCCTCCTTGAAAGAGTTGGCGGGTTTGAAAGCCGGAATATTGTGGGCAGGTATTATGATGGTAGTATTCTTGCTGATGTTGCGGGCAGTCTTCTCAGCACGGGTCTTTACGATGAATGAGCCGAATCCACGGAGATACACGTTCTCGCCGTGAACGAGGCTGTCCTTCACAACGGTCATAAACTGTTCGATAACGGTAACAACGGTGGCTTTGTCGATGCCGGTTGTCTTAGCTATTTCGCTGGCAATTTCTGCTTTAGTCATTTCGTTAGTATTTTGAGTTGAGAATTACAAACTGCAAAGTTAACAAATTTTCATGGATTCTCTATGTGCCATCCCTCCGTCTCAGAAGAAATTAGTAACTTTGCATACTTGACAATAACAGCAATGACACAGAATTACGAAGATATTGTTAGAGATTGGTACAATCGTCTTCGACCGGTGTTCATGAGGAAACTGTCGCAACAGTATCCATCGTTGACTCTGGGCGATGCCGAAAACTTGTATCAAGATACTTTCATTGCTATTTATGACAATCTTTTGGCAAAGCGAGTCAGGGAGGATACTTCATGGAGTAGCTATATTATGGCCATTGGACTCAATCTTGCAAATAAGGCAATGCGTCGAACCTCTGTGACTGATCATATTGGCGATGATGAAGATTACGAGTCTCATGACTCGGTTGCAAGAAAGGTTGAACAAGCCATCAAAGATATACCTGAGGAAGATTTGCCTTTGTCAGACAATCTGGAGGTGCAATCTTTGTTAGGTCATGAATTGAACCATACTCCGGAACCATGTGCTTCCATCATCAAACTTTTCTATTATGAAAATTTGAGTATGGACGAAATCGCCGAAGAAATAGGTTATAGAAACGCACAGACAGCGAAAGCCAAAAAGAGTCAGTGTATGACTGATTTGATTACGAGAGTTACGGATGCCCTTAATCGAGCAGGATTTGGTATTAAACCCAAAAGGAGGAATAGAAATGGAAAGAATTGATTTGTATGACAGATACATCAAAGGAGAACTTTCGGAGAAAGAGGTCAAAGAATTCAACGAGAGACTTAAATCCGATGCCGATTTTGCATCCGATTTCCAGATCTATTCAATGTCGGTAATTGGTATATGCAAAGAGTCTGAGCAGAATAACACTGATTTCGGCCTGGCAATGAAGCATTTGACTAAAGAACAACTCTTTGAGATTATCGGACGCAAGGAAAATCCGGTGAGTCGTGAAGATATAGTCCAACGATTGCGATCTCGTATCATACTCGATAGAGCACAAAGAACCGATTTATCAGGAGCGGCAGCGTTGAATGACGCAGATGATGAGGACTTCATTGACGAAGAAACTGAGGGATTGAATGAGCAGGACCATGCCGAGCGGAAAGATAATAATTCCGGTAATTCCTTGCGCCTGTTTACCCAGATATTCTTTCTCATTGTAATCCTTATGATCATAATAAGCATATTGCTGTAATAGGATATGTAATGAAAGATAGTAGGCTAAGCCGGAAGTACAGAATTAAAATCATCTGGTTTTATTGTCTGATTGTCTTGACTCTATTGGGTTGGATTGGTTTATCCATACTTTTCGCAGTTTTGATATTATCATTTGGGGGCAACAATGGCAGGTTACTGGCTTTGGCGTTATTTCCTGTGTTGTATGCTCTGTTTGCCGTGTTTATTTTTCTCAGATACAAGCCACAAAAGACAAAAGGAGTGTCTGTAACCAAACAGACTGCCCCAGACTTGTTTGAACTAATAGAAAGCACAGCGAATGAAGTTGGTTATGAAGGGTGTATCGAAGATGTTATTCTTACACCGGGCAGTTCGGTCGCCGTTTCTTACAATCCAAACCTTTTTAATCTCATTTTAGATTCGAGGGCAAAACTTCAAATCGGCGTAACACTATGCCATGTACTGTCAACAGAAGAACTAAAGGCTGTAATAGGACATGAGCTTGCGCATTTTGCTCAACCTCAGACGAAATACAAAGCATATCTCGCACGTATATCAAATCTATCATCAAGGTTAGGAAAGAACGGCGTGTTCGGTTCAAAAGAAGATTTCAATGCGGCATTTCTTGGATTTTATGCCTTACCTGCACGTGTTTTATGTTATTGTTTCAATCATATTTTTGAGGCAATTTTCAATATCAACTCTTCGGACTATTTAGAAATAAGTACCGATATGGAGCTTGAAGCCGATAAGATTTCTGCTGAAGCTTTCGGGTCTGAGGTCATGTTGTCTGCATTATGTAAATCAGCAGGATTATCAAATCGTTTAATCCTGTATAAAGCTTTGATTCTACCATATCTTTCGAGCCTTGGTTTCCGTTGTGACGGCTATTGGAGAACTTTTAAGGCAACAGAAACATTGTTCAACTCTATTGACGGATTGAATATAAGTGCTACACATAGACTCCGTGGCTTGAACAGAACTCAGTTTGATTTATCTGAGTGTATTCTCGCATTAAGACTTGATGCTCTTGAGAGCAAGTTTGATGGTAAAGCCACAAATGAGCCAGAGGCATCATCAATAAGTCTGATCCCAAAATCAATTATCATTAAGATGGATAATTTCTTATGCAAAAAATATGGTCAGTGCGAGGGTCTTACTATTGGCAATATCAGATATAAAGAGATAATAGATAGTTTGCATAAAGGGATATTCTCCGATATTCGTTCTATGAATGAGGCCCTTATTATTGTCAAGGAGCTTTTTGTCGAAATACAATCTAATAATTCAAGTATAACTCAGGTTGTACTCCCTGAATATGAACATCCTTCATGCAATGTTTTACCACAACCGGTAGTTAGACAGGCATCTGAAATTATTTTTTCATCAGACATAGGCCATTGTCCAGTCTGTGGCTGTGAAATAAATGATGATACGAAAGTTTGCCCATACTGTCATGAGGTAATATCAGAATAGTATTTACCTTTCAACAACCGAGGTATTATCTGGTAAACCAGTATATCAGATATGACAACATCGGTAATAATAACATTGCCCATTGCGAGTGGACCAACGAGACAAGTGGAAATTCAACTCCCTGTTGTTGATAATAGGGTTTGTTGTTTTGCTAATGGCGGTTCACAATCGGTGAGACACACCTATCCATTTGCAGATTTCATTGAATGTTTAGAGCATCAGGCAAAGGCTATGACCTTAATTGAAAATGAGAGCAATTCAGTTATAGGTTGTCATATAGGAGGTTTGATTGCTTCAATAATGTCGTATCTATCGGGGAAAAAACAGATGACAATGGAGATTATTGAAATGTATTTGGACTGCTTCTGCTATATGTTATATGCTGACGGCTTTGCAAAGGGGGAGGTAGTCAAGATGCGTCCGAGTATAATTCAGACTATCAAAGAGTTGTATCCATCCGTCATAAAAGATTGAAAAACTTATTTACCTTTTGATAGCGTCGGTATTACCTTATAGAAACAATAAAAGACAACATTATGATTGAGTTACTTATCGTAGGCGGACTTTCATACGGCTTTATGAAACTCTGCAAAAAAGGAGGCAAGGCAATAGCCGACGCCAAATTTTCACGAACTTGCCCATGCTGCGGTACAAAAGTTGCTCCGGACAGTGATTCGGCATCAACACTATATTGGCAAGGAACGGGAGGCAGACCGGCTTATTGGTACACTTGTCCCAGATGCCATCATAAGTTTAATAACGCCCCGTGGTAATCTTCGTTGGTAAGAATTAGACGATTGCGTTAAGAAATCTTTAACAACAGTCCTCATGTTTGGCAGATTTTTCGTAAATTTGCGTACTTGGATACAAAGACATTGCTTGTTAGAGGTGTCTCACAGCGGTGAAATCCCTTACAGGTGTTGGATTCAAGTACAAAAATATGAAGGTGTTATTCGCCGACTGTCTTCTACATTCAAACTTGGCCGTCTGAAACGAGATGAGGATGATCGAACGATAGCAACTGCATCGGTTGCATATAGCCGTCAACCCGGTTGGCGATTCTATACGCTTCATGGTGTGGGGCTGTTGTTTTATCCATCTCGTAGGCAAGCCAAGGCCTGAATGTAGGGTAAATCGAAGTCTCACACCATTTTTTACAATAATAAGATATGAAGCTAAAACCAAGACAATTCACTCTCACTGCAATACTGACCCTGATGGCCGGTGCCGGCTCAATATCCGCATCCGCTCAGTCGGGGCAAAAGGTGACGGAAATCATGATTGTCGAAGACAAGGCTCCCGACACTGTTAACGTCAACGGGAAGAAGACTTCGGTCTATGATTTGCAGTCACTCGACAGCGAACCCGAATATCCCGGGGGCGTGAGCGGACTCATGTCGTTCCTCGGGCAGAATCTTGTCTATCCTGAGAGTGCGGTGCAGAACAATATTCAGGGTAAGGTGCTGGTTAAATTTGTCGTGACAAAGGAGGGTAATGTCGCCAATGTTGAGGTCATCCAATCGGTTGACCCTGCATTGGACGCCGAAGCGGTGCGTGTTGTCAGTCTCATGAAGGGCTTTAC
>CANQQE010000096.1 GCA_947625935.1 uncultured Muribaculaceae bacterium
GGATAATATGGGATTATCTTACACTGGGCGGCAAAAGGGGAAATCAATATGAAAAGCAAACAAGATATACATATGCTCAACTGGAGCTTGATTACCAGAGAACCAGTTGATCGAACAGAGAATAAGGGTATTATATTTGAGGATCTTATAGAAAAATTGCTCGTTGCCATGTTTCCGAGGGAAACATGGCGAAGGACAATAAAATCTTATGACGGAAAAAGAGATTTTGTCTATCCGGATAATGAGTTTTTACCAGAACAAAAATGGGCGGAATGTAAAAACTATACGTCTAATATATCATTAAATGTAATAGCGCCAACACTTATCATGGGAGCAATTGAAAGCATTAGTACGATACTGTTTTTCTCGTACAGTTCTTTGAACGACAATGCCATTGAGAGTATTCTGCGTTACGCTGCGTTTACAGGGAAAGTAGTTAAAATATATGATGGAAGTTTGCTGGAGAGTCTAATTTGCAAATATCACAACACGCAAGGAATCTGCAACTATTTTCCAGGTACAGATTTCAATAGTATCAGTGAAAAATTGCAGGATAATCCGTTACGTGTTATCAGAGTGATACGAGGTGTAGACGAAAGAAATTTGTCGCCCTCCCATCTCTTTGAATTAGGCGAGCCATTTTATATTAGTATTATCATTCAAAACCTTTTACTGTGTCAGACGGACTACAAAATAGTAATCAAAAAAAGAAAAAACAATTCACTCAGTTTCAGCAATTGCACAACCCTTGATTCAGTACCAGGTGCATCGATCAAAGAACATAGAATCACTTGCCAGGCGTTAATGCCTGGCAATACAACATATTCCGCAAAGCTCTTTATCGCGAATAATAAATCGAGCAATTGTGAAATTCGAGGAAAAATTAAAATTGCTGATGAGCCGTATCTCTTTTGGAGCGGAAAACATGCTCTTAACGCGCAGGATGTAGCCATGAGACATCTTACATCCTACCAAACCATGCCATTGCTGATTGCAGGTAACAGTGGGACAGGGAAAAGCACGCTTATTGATATCCTGCTTCAAAACCCAACTGTTCGTGCAAAATACAATGTGCTGAGGCTGGATGTGAATCGGTCGCGTAACAGCTGTGTTCAAAGCTTGCTTTCACAAATGATTGGGATGCACGGGACAGACTCGACACCGAAAGAGCAAATTGAAGACGAACAAACGACCTTAAACTTTCTGACTAACACATATGCTGAAAGCGCACACTCGATTGCAAAAATATTGTTCCAGTTCTATGATCCAAAGAAGCCGTATCTGATAGTTGTTGATGATGTACAGAAAATTGGACGAGCATATATCGATTTGGTCAATGAATTGGACGTTTTAGCGACAGAAAGAAAAGGACAAATATACTATCTTTTTGCGCTAAACGAAAGCATAGCATCAATGGAAAGCGTCCTGGCCCGTTTAAACTGGGACGCAACTTATAAAAACCGCACATGTAAAATCGTCAAATTGCATGCATTCGACAAAGAAGACATACTTGCGTTTATGAAGCACAAATTTGGGTTAACCGGGATCGATAGGTTTTTCGGAGGTTTTAACAGTTTCGTTCGCCCGATTGAGTTGCGAAGCTTCTGCGCAAATCTAAAAAGGGACAATATTATCTCACCGTATTATACCCCTGGCGGGT
Source organism: uncultured Muribaculaceae bacterium (assembly GCA_947625935.1). Lineage (GTDB taxonomy): Bacteria > Bacteroidota > Bacteroidia > Bacteroidales > Muribaculaceae > JAJPXC01. The sequence continues at coordinate 1,661 of CANQQE010000096.1, forward strand.
CACATATGATTTATCAAATAGTCAATGAATTTCGTTTTGCTGAAGCGGTTAATAATGTGCTGTATACACAACGATCAATACACGTCATATTAGATTTATTAACAAACCGTGACGTCCACTTATATGTCCTGAAGCATTTGTATATTGCGGAGGAAATCTTCCCATCATTTCGTAAAAAATATCAACATCAAATCAATGATTTGATTTCACTTGGGCTATTAAAAGAGGCCAACGAACGAATCATTTTTTATCATGATGAGATACGCAAATGTGTGAATCATTGCTTGTGCTTTTTAGAGGAAGATTACGCTGACATCTTTGGTGAAAAGAATGTGGATAATGCCTCAAAGGCAATCTGCGCTCTGCACCAAATTGGTAGGATTCGAGGTGGCGTCGCTTTTCTACAGAAATTCTTCAATGCAAATCTGGAGATAGCAAAGGTAAACCAGCGTTATGAATTATGCCAGCTAATCTTTGAAAATTTTAGCGGAATCACTGAATTTGGCTTGACTTGTGACGCGTTGCGCTTTGTGCGCTTCAACTTCGATGCATTAAATAACGAAACCGGATATCGTACTTCATTTCATTTTTTACGGTTGGTTGCAGACGCAGCGCTTTCCGGCCATTGGGACACGTGCGAAGAAAGTGTTGAAAACATGGCTTACTTCATTAAAAAGTACTTTGACCGTTCATTGACGAATCATGATCATCGACAATGTTTGGATTTCTACCTGAAATTTGATGCTCTGTTTCATAAGATTACTTGTATTACACCACAACGGCGCGACTATTGGCTGTCTCACTATACAAATCGTCTCGCTATTATGTTTGACAGGGCCAGTGTGCCCCAGGAAACAGAGCCTACGTCTGCGACGAGGTATTATTCGCAGTCTCACGCATATTGTATCAGCGCCGGGCAGCCTAACGATTTGCTTTTGCAGACCTGCGTTGATGATTTCAACCGTCACTATGTCTATCGCCACGATTTGACATTATATGTAATTAAAGATACACATGATAAACTTATCAATATTGAGCGCGATCGCGTTAGTTCCATCGCATTATTGAATTATCATTTATTGCTGGTAGAGTATCTAGATACCAAATTGCGGAACACAAGCTTCTTTGACGACTTTTTATCTCGAATAAAGAATGTGCGCAAAAACTGCCGGTCATCTTTTTATAAACTGAAGCTCTATATTTTGGAGATCTACACCCTCATGGAGCTTCAACGTTATCAAGAAGCCGATTCTCTTCTATATCATGCTTTTGCGTTGGCCTATAAGAGTGAACTGCGCCCACATATTTATAAATTGACCTATATACAAGCGCACCTACAAATATTCCAGAACGGTGGAAGCATCTCTGACGATTCATTTAGGCAAGTGGTTTTGGCCTTTGAGCAGTTAATGGATATTCATGGCGGGTCATCCTATGATCTGAAACGAGAAATTTATCTTCTTGTGCGTCTTACATCTATAATCGCTCTCAGCGACCCCAAGAAGATTACAGCTGTTGTTAAGAAGAGAAACGTGGAAGTACAGCTGCTGTTTCAGGAGCTTTGCGGCCATGTTTCCGCCTCAAATAGCACCCTATTTATGATGAAGAGTTATTTTCAATACAATAATGTAAATTTCCCATTGATTTAATTGATATTCCGCAGGAGCTCAATGTTGGCATGCCTATCAACAACAATGTCGTCAAAGTCTGCACGGCATACTTTCCATAAACTGTTTTCCCTAAACGACAAGAAACTGTCTACGAAGTATAGTATAGGAACCCTGTAATTTCGTATGGTGTGCGGAATAAAGTTTAAAAAATCAATTTGCTGTGCATCTCTATAAGAATACGGTTTATTATACCTCATTGTTTCCTTTATTTCCAGCGCTGTTGACACGGCATCTAAATACAGCGCAGGATTACCTATAGTTGAACAGTTTATAATGAAATAGTCTTTGACACGCAATCTGTTGAGTTCAAGAAAATAATTGCATGCGATTTCAAGGTAGTTCTGGATCAGGACAGGTACATGCGGATGCTTGGACAAGAACACACCTTTCGTGTCCTCCTTCAAATCGGCGATCATGCCGCTTCCTATTGTCGATGCGCCATGGTGGTATGCTTTTGCCCCTACAACGCAAACTGTTTTATATCCACTGGCGGACAACCTGAGACACAAATCAATATCTGAATAAGATTGAACAAGCTCTAGGTCAAATCCGCCCATTTTCATGAATAAATCTCTTTTTATGGCCGAACAGGCGGCACAGGCTGCCAAAGGGTAATGATCCTTAGATACCAATTCAAAATTCTGTGGCCTGCCGGCAAAAGGATGCGGAAAATTGTAGTAGCTTGAAGTAATTCCAAAATCCTGTATATTGTTTGTTTGCATATTCAAGAGTTTTGCGGAGGCATATCCAACATCTTCCTTGTCCAACGCCCGCGACAGCAACAAGTGGAAATCAGCTGTTACATATGTATCTGCGTCACAAAATATCAAACACTCACCATTCGCATTAGCGGCTCCCAAATTGATTGCACGTGGATACATCAGGTTTTCCTGCACTGAAATGATATTATATCTTTTATCGTTCCATATTTCCTTGTCAATCTGAGAACCATCAGCATTATTATCAACGATGATAATTTCACTGTCATCAGGATCGATAGATTTAGAAAGCGCGGCTAAACATATGGTCAAATAGTTTGAATTGCTGTGGAAAGGAACAATAACGGAGTATTTCATAGATTTAACCTTTCGATAAAGTCTGAAGCAATTTATAAAAAAGAGCTTCCATTTTCTTGGGGCACGGCAGCTTACGTTCGTCATAATATATCAAATTGCAAGCAGTTTGATAGAACAAATAACATTGAAACTTGGGTATATGCAAAGCGTCCCCCAGGGTTAAATATCCTTTTGTTAATTCCGGGAAAATATATTGATCATACGCCTCACCATACTCTTTCAACTCTGTCAATAATATTTGCACCTGTCCATAGTCAATGTCACCAAATCTGGCCAGTTCAAAGTCAATTACTGAGACCGTTTTTGTTTGGAGATTATATATGATATTGGCAGGTTTAATATCCATATGTAACAGTGTGGGGCGCGAGAAGCTGCTGGAATCTAAAATTAGCATACACTTGTCACCCGCTGCTTCAATCATTCCAGGAGAATATTCAGAAAAAACGGAATGATTTAATTTTAGCATTATCTTTCTTTTTAAAATAGCCGAGTGCGAGTCCGGTACAAATTGATTTCGGTCAGAATATTGCTGCGCATGGACTGTTGATAATTCATCTATTCGGTTTCTGAGCTTTCTACCTATATTATGCCACTCATCTGCTGATATTTTTCCTGGGAGACCCTCGAGTGTCTCTCCTTCTGCATAAGTATAAATGTGATATCGTTTGCCGCAGTAATCAAATCCCGGAGCAAGAATTAGTGGATATGCGCATTGTCCATCTTGAGCGAGAAAGCGACGCAAATAATAATTACAGTGTGTGGCATGATCATTATCTTTTTGGACTTTTAGAAAGTATTTCTGATTATTTGTTAAGCAGGTTATTATATAATGGTAACTCAGTTCTCCGCGAACAGTAACTTGATGATGCGGGATGAGAACGATCTGTTCGCTAGAGTGAATCAGTTCGTTCTTTATCATTTTTTCCTTTGTGAGCGCTGCTAGGTTTTCTAGACTAAAGTTTTTCCTTTGTGTATTCACGTTACCACCTCATTGTGCCATTGATTTAAGACTCTCGTGTTTACTTTGCATGTTGCAGTGTAAGATAATCCCATATTATCC
>CANQQE010000097.1 GCA_947625935.1 uncultured Muribaculaceae bacterium
CGTTGGGGCGCCTTCAAAATTGCAAAAAAAGAGGATTTTCTGCGCTTCGCTTGAAGGCATCGTCGGCTATCAGCAAAGTTTTACATATAAAATATTTCCGACAACGGCAAAAAGTTATAAAAACCGAGGTATCGTCCGCTTGCTTTTTTGCCGATAACGTGTTATACTATCGAAAGGGAGATGCGCTATGAAATATTTTTCGGCATCCGAAACAGCAAAGAGGTGGAATTTGTCTGAGCGAAGCGTGCGAAATTATTGTGCGCTCGGCAAAATCGACGGCGCTTTTTTGACGGGCAAAACGTGGAATATCCCCGAGGACGCGCAGAAGCCGGATCGTGCCAACAAAAAATCAACTTTACCAACCACATTGTTGGAAATGTTATCCGCAGAGATGAAGGCAAAACTGTCTGGCGGGATATACCATAAGGTTCAAATCGAGCTGACATACAACTCTAACCACATCGAGGGGAGCCGCTTGACCCACGACCAAACGAGGTATATTTTCGAGACAAATACGATCGGGCTCGACGGCGGCTCCGTCAAGGTCGATGACATTGTTGAGACGGCAAACCATTTCAAGTGCATCGATCTCATCATCGAAAGCGCAAAAAAACCGATCACGGAGACGTTTATCAAGGAATTGCACCGCACGCTCAAAAACGGCACAACGGACGCGCGGCAGGCATGGTTCGCCGTTGGCGACTATAAAAAACTCCCCAATACCGTTGGCGATATGTACACGGCGCCCCCCGAGGAAGTCGGCGGCAAGATGAAGGAACTGCTTCGCGCCTACAACGCACGGAAGGACAAGACACTCGATGATCTTTTGGACTTTCACTATCATTTCGAGTGTATCCATCCGTTTCAGGATGGCAACGGCAGGATCGGGCGGCTGCTTCTGTTCAAGGAGTGCCTGAAATACAACATTGTGCCGTTCATTATCGGCGAAGATCTGAAACTGTTTTATTACCGCGGTTTGAGGGAATGGGAAAATGAGCGCGGGTATCTCCGCGATACTTGCCTTTCCGCACAGGACAAATTCAAAGTCTGGCTCGACTACTTTAAGGTGAAATACTGAAAGCAGGGCTTCTTACAATGGTTGGCGAAAACATAATTGTGGAAATTTGAATGGAGATAAAAAATGGCAAATAAATTGGAACTTACATGGGTAGGAAAAGAGGACGTCATGAAAGTCGAGCCGAGAATTCTGATCGAGAATCCTGCCCTCGGCAATACCGAGCATGACAAAAACACCGAAAATATGCTCATCCACGGTGATAATTTGCTTGCACTCAAATCATTGGAAAGCAAATATGCAGGGCAAGTCAAGTGCATCTATATTGATCCCCCTTATAATACCGGTTCTGCCTTTGAGCATTATGACGACAACTTAGAACACAGTATTTGGTTGAATTTAATGCGTGCTCGCATTAAAGCAATATATAGCTTATTAGATGCCAATGGTTCACTATGGATAAGTATTAACGATGATGAGCGTGATTATTTGAAAGTATTATGTGATGAAGTTTTCGGTAGGATGAATTTTGTATGCTCTGTTATTTGGCAAAAAAAACATACAAGAGCAAACGACGCGAAGTGGTTCTCGGATAACCATGATTATTTGTTGGTATATGCCAAAAATAAATCTCTATGGCATCCTAATTTATTGCCTCGTTCGGATAAGACGAATAAGAATTATAGTAACCCGGATAATGACCCGAGGGGGGCTTGGGCATCCAATCCGTGTACCGTAAAAACGCCAAGCGAAAGTTGTATTTACCCCATCATTTCTCCATCAGGTAAAGAGTTTTGGCCTCCGAAAGGGAAAAGTTGGATGTTTACGAAGGAACGATATTTTGAATATTTATCTGACAACCGAATTTGGTTCGGGGAAAAGGGTGATAATGCACCGCGCAATAAAAAATTCTTGTCAGAAGTTAAAAATGGATTTGTCCCTTTAACTATTTGGCCTCGTGAAGAAGTCGGCGATAATCAAGAAGCAAAAAATGAAATGAAAGCTCTATTTGTAAGCGATCCGTTTCCTACGCCCAAACCCGAACGTCTGATTGAACGCGTTTTGATGTTGGGAAGCAAGAAAGGGGACCTTATTCTCGACAGTTTCCTCGGCTCGGGAACGACCGCCGCCGTTGCCCATAAAATGGGACGAAGATACATCGGCATTGAAATGGGAGATCATGCTTACACGCATTGCAAGGTGCGCTTGGATAAAGTGATAGCGGGCGAAGATAAAGGCGGCATTACAAAAAGTCAGAATTGGCAAGGCGGCGGGGGATATAAATTTTATGAACTTGCCCCCACGCTTGTTTTGCAAGATGATTTCGGGCAAGAAATCATAAATCCCGCATACAACGCCGAAATGCTTGCAAGAGCCATTGCGCTTCATGAGGGTTACACCTATGAGCCCGATCAATCGTGCTATTTCAAGCAAGCGCGCAATAGTGAACATTCCTATTTATATGTCACTACAAGACACGTCAACAAGGACATAGTTCATGCGATCCTTACTCAACTGCAAGAAAACGAGCATTTGCTGATCGTATGCAAGTCATTTGAGGCGAATGCCGCGGAAGATACAAAAGCCATTACGATCAAAAAAATACCTCAATCACTTTTGGATAATTGCGAGTTCGGAAAAGACGATTACAGACTGAATGTTGTCAACTCGCCTGTTTACGATGACGAGGAGGATGAAAATGAGTAAGATAAACAAAGTGATATACCCCGAATATGCGCCCGATGCGCTTGACAATATTATGTCTTTGCGTAAACCTCAAAGGCAAAGTTTAACTGTGCTGGATAACATATTGCGGGGGATCAAACTTTCAAAGGACATAGATTTGAAAGCCGCGCAGGAAGAAATTCAAGGGATATACCCAATTTTCAAGGATTTCGAGCACCCATTTGTTTCGCTTACGTTTGCGCTTGCAACGGGCGTCGGCAAAACAAAACTTATGGGGGCTTTCATTACATACTTGTACACGCAAAAAAACATACGCAACTTTTTTGTCGTTGCGCCGAGCCTTACCATATACAATAAACTTAAAAACGATTTGGGCGAACCGGCGGCGGATAACGATAAATATGTGTTCCGCGGTGTCGGTTGCTTTGCCGTAAAAAGGCCGAAAATTTGGGTCGAGGATGATTACAGCAACAAACCTTTGCTTGCGATTCAACCTTCGGAATCGGTCAATATCTATATTTACAATATCTCGAAATTCAATTCCGACGACCGGCAAATAAAAAGTGTCAGCGAATATTTGGAAGGTAGTTTCTACAATTATCTGCAGTCGCTCGATGACCTTGTCGTCATCATGGATGAATCTCATCACTATCGTGCGACGCAAAGTATCGAGGCCATAAACGGTCTTAAACCCATTTTGGGGTTAGAGCTTACCGCAACGCCCAAAGTCCAGCAGGGCAAGAATACAAAGCTGTTTGAGAATGTGGTATATGAATACCCTTTGAGCAAAGCCATTAAAGACGGATACACGAGAACTCCTTATGCTCTTACGCGCAAAGATATTAAAAGTTACAATTTCAGTGACGATGAGCTTGATATGACCATGATAAACGACGGGATCGTGCATCATGAGAATATCAAATTGGAGTTAAAGCAATACGCGAAAAACAATGGCAAAAAACTCGTAAAGCCGTTTATGCTCATTGTGTGCAAGGATACGACGCACGCAAAAAAAGTTTTCGATTACATAAAATCGGCCTCATTCCAGGAAGGCAAATATGCGGATAAAGTAATCATGGTCCACAGCAATCAAAAGGGGGCTGAAAAAGAGGAAAACGTTCAACTTTTATTGAACGTTGAAAAAGCGGAGAACCCCATTGAGATCGTTATTCACGTCAATATGCTGAAAGAAGGCTGGGACGTGAACAATCTTTATACCATCGTTCCTTTGCGGACCGCTACCAGCAAAATTCTGCGTGAGCAGACAGTCGGGCGTGGGTTGCGGTTGCCTTACGGCGAAAGAACCGGGGAAAAACTTGTCGATTCCGTTACGATCACGGCACACGATAAATTTGACGAAATCATTTCGGAAGCCCAAAGCGGAGATTCTATCTTTAACGCCGAAGGCATCATTTATGCCGAATATGAGCAGAAGAAAAAAATTGCGCCCGTGCAGTTGAGCATCGATACCGACGCCGAACGCGCCGAAATACTTCATGCGGCGGGATTGGACTCTTCTTCGGAGGAGGACAGACAGAAATACGATCGTGCAAAGCAAATCATCACAAATGCCGTTCAATTTCATATCAAGACGTCGAGCGGTAAAGTAACCGTCGAGCAAGTGAAGGAAACGATAGAAAAAGATCACGGTGCGCAGTTCCGGGAGGACACCGATCTGCAGAGGCTCATTGAGCTTATGTTCGGTGTGACCGAACATAATGTCGTTGACCGAATTCAGGAAAAAACCATGTTTATCCCGAAGATAAGAACGGAACAGCTCGGCGAAGAAAAGTATATTATACAGGACTTCGACCTTGATATGACGAATATGGTTTATGTTCCTATCCACAATGATATTCTGATCAAGAATATGATCGATTCTATGGAAGAAACATATACCCTTAAGGGCAGACCGATCGACTATAATACCGAAAAACCCGAAAAGTTTCTTGTGGGGCAGATAAGGAACATCAAAGCGATCGATTATGAAAAATGTTCGGCTCTGATACAAAAAATCGTCCTGCAATTTCTTACATATTACAGAAGCAGATATTCCGAATCGGAAGTCCGTAGCATCTGCCTTATGGAGCACCATGATATCGTGGACAAATTCAAAGCACAGCTATTGCAACATCTTGCGGTATCTTACGACGGAATCGTCGATATCGTACAAGGCATCGAAACGATCATCCAGGGGAACTATATCGATATAACAAACGGAGTGCAAAACATAGCGGTCGCTCCGAAAACAGGACAAAACATTAAAACGTTGGTCTATACGGGTTCCAGAAAGTCTGTTACCGATTATTTCAAATTTGACAGCGATCCCGAAAGATTGTTTGCGCTTGCTTGCGATAACTCGGAAGAGGTCGTTCAATGGTTGCGCCCTGCGGCAAAGCAATTCAATATAACCTATAACAACGGACACGAATACAGGCCCGATTTTGTAACAGAGACGGCAGATAAATATTATTTGGTGGAAGTGAAAGATAAAGACGAAATGGATGATCCGAAAGTTGTTGCCAAAAAGGAGCGTGCTCTTGAATATTGCAAAGTCGCATCGGAATACAATATCGCCAATGGTCATAAGGGCTTTGAATATCTCTTCATCCCCGATGATCAAGTCAGCGGCTCTTCAAGTTTTAATACGTTGTTAAAAAGATTCAAAATCGCATAGCCGTCATTTCTCGACCCCGCTGGGACTCGCGTTTTCGAGCGGCTCAACTTCTGCGCCACAAAAAGGCACCCTT
>CANQQE010000098.1 GCA_947625935.1 uncultured Muribaculaceae bacterium
CCAACTTTCCCGAATTAGCCATTGGTCTTAACCTCACCACCGAGGAGGTTGAGGATATGAACGGCAAGGTCGTTGACGTACCCGCTCACGAGATACAAGAAATCAATCCCGACGAGATACCCGAATCTAAGCCCGAAACAACCGAGGTGAAAGCGGAAACAAAAGTAGAACAAGAAGAGGATTTTTAACTCAAATCGGGGAGGGATAGCCTCGGCGAGTCACCTCCCCGTTTATGAGAATTTTCGGGCGGGAATACCCACGATTTTAACCGTGGGATGAAAGCCCGTTTTTGGGTTAATAATTTGCGTATCTGATGATTAATTAGTATATTTGCGTATTATTCTTCGGCAGGGCATTGCCGATTTGGAGAGCGGTCGTAAGACTTCCAAAGCTATGCGAGGAAGCAACCGCGTTCGCACCCAAGAATCCCGTTGACTTTAGTCACGGGAGTATGTCAAAATGACAGCTTTAGCACGTCCGTGCGCAAATACGGACTAATATCCGCTTTGACACGCATATCGGACAAATTCAACCGTTTTGAGAATCTTGCCCTTGGCGCAAAGCAGAATGTCCCCGATGAAAGCATTAAGGACACATTGAGAGATTTAGCGTCATATTGTGTAATGACTATCATGGCTATTGAGGACAACAATTTTGGAAAAGTTCAATAAATATTTGCGTATATCAAATATTCGTCGTAACTTTGCCGATACAAAACCACAGCTTGCACCTGTGAGTATAAACTTATCACCCTTGTAAGTAGCCGAGCGAGTGCAAGACGCTTGGTGAAAGCAAGGGATTTTTTATTTATGGATAAAAAATATTTTGAACTTCTTGAACGTAAAAAGAAACGTGCCGTTGAATCGGGATTTGAGATTGATGAATCCGTTTTGAATCCCGTTTTGTTTCCGTTCCAAAAATGGGGCGTGAAACGTGCGCTAAAAGCGGGCAAGTATGCGTTCTTTTGGAATTGCGGGTTAGGCAAGACCGCATCCCAACTTGAATGGTCACAGCAAGTCGTCAATCACACAAATAAGCCCGTTTTAATCGTATGTCCTCTTGCGGTTCTTGAACAAACAATTCAAGAGGGAGTGAAATTCGGGTATGCGGTCAAAGAATATGACGGTGATTTGTCATCGAATGGCATTTACATCACAAATTACGACCAACTTGAAAACATTGATTGCGACGCATTTGCTGGTGTTGTCCTTGATGAATCTTCTATCATGAAGAATTTTCAGGGCAAGACGAAGCAACTGATTATAGACAAGTTCAAACATACGCCATACAAGTTGTGTTGTACCGCCACTCCGTCGCCCAACGACACTACTGAACTTTGCAACCATGCTGAGTTTCTTGACGTGATGACACGCAATGAGATGCTTGCTATGTACTTTATTCATGACGGAGGCAAAACGTCTGATTGGCGCATAAAAGGTCATGCCGAAGAATCTTTTTGGGATTTTGTGTCAACGTGGGCTATAATGCTTAATAAACCGTCGGATGCCGGATTCAGCAATGATGGCTACGACTTGCCGCCGTTGAATCTGATGGAAACGGTTATTGAGACACCTAAACGTGACAATTGGAGACTATTCAACGATTCTGCGGTCAACGCCACCGACTTCCATAAAGAGTTGAGGGAAACTACCGATTTGAGATTGAATAAGGTTGCCGAGATTGTCAATGCGTCCGACGAACAGTTTATCGTGTGGATTGGTCAGGACGCCGAGGGCGCATATCTCCGCAATATGATTCCTGACGCAGTGGAAGTCAAAGGAAGTGATAGTCGTGACTACAAAAAAGACAAGTTGCTTGGATTCGCAAAAGGTGATTTCAGAGTGCTTATAACCAAACTCAAAATCGCTCAGTTCGGACTTAACTATCAGAATTGCCACAACCAGATATTCGCATCTTTGGATTTTTCGTTTGAGTCAACGTACCAAGGTATAAGACGTTCTTACCGTTTCGGGCAAGAATCGGATGTCAATATATGGATGATTGTCACCGACACCATGCAGAACGTCAAGGAATCGTTTGAACGCAAGCAAAAGCAGTTCGAGAATATGCAGGCCAAGATGTCGCAGTCAATGGGGCGCAATATTAAAAACCAATTAAAACTACAAAAAATGGAAACTATCAACGAATACAAGAGCGACAAATGCCATGTCAAAATGGGCGATTGCGTTCAACTCATAAATGAAGTTCCCGACGAAAGTGTCGGTTTTTCGATATTCTCACCGCCTTTCGCCGAGTTATACACATACTCGGACAAGTTGGAGGATATGGGCAACTCCAAGGACTATACCGAGTTTTTTGAATCGTTTAAATTCCTTGTAAAGGAATTATACCGCGTCATGTGGAGCGGTCGAAACGTCGCCGTGCATTGCATGGATTTGCCTATTCAGAAAGGCAAGGAAGGATATATTGGTTTGCGTGATTTTTCAGGTATGATACTCCGTGCGTTTGAGGATGCGGGTTTCATATACCATACCCGTGTGACTATATGGAAAAACCCCGTGACTGAAATGCAGCGTACAAAAGCATTGGGTCTGCTCCACAAACAAGTAAAGAAGGATGCGGCAATGAGTCGTGTCGGTATCCCCGATTACCTATTAGTGTTCAGAAAACCCGGAGAACACAGTCATCCTGTAAAATGTGGAATCAACGTCGATACATGGCAAAAATGGGCATCTCCTGTATGGAATGATATTGACTATGGCAAAACGCTTAATGCAAGCGAAGCACGTGGTGACAACGATGAGCGTCATGTGTGCCCTCTTCAATTGGAAACGATTGAACGTGCGGTATCTCTATGGTCAAATGAGGGCGATACGGTGCTTACTCCATTCATGGGCATCGGGTCAGAAGTTTATCAATCAATTCTTCTCCACCGTAAAGGAATCGGTTTTGAATTGAAAGATTCATACTTCAACGTCGCAGTTAAGAATATCAAGAATGCAGAGAATCAAATCAACGTAAAAACATTATTCGATTAATTATTAAAATAATAAGGATATGCAAATCACAATCTCACGTTCGGTACTAACCGATGCCTTGGTGGAATTGGCACCCATCGCAGGAAAAAACAAAGTGCTGAAAATATTCGACAACATCAAGTTTGTCACAAAGGGCAACAAAATCCGTATGCAGACTTCCGACGGCGAAATGTCGGTTAGAAAATACGTCGATGCTGAAAGCATAGACCAAGACGGAGAGTTTTTGGTGGACTGCGCAAGCCTATCGGCTTTCGTGGCGAAAGTCAAGGGCGATACATTGACTTTGACCGTGGAGGACGGCACATTGACCGTGAAACACCAAAAGGGCAAAGCGTCATTTCAGACAATGCCCGCTTCTGACTTTCCCGAACCGCAACAAGAAGAGGAAGCGGTTGATGTGACAATTCCCGCCAATAAGTTGGGCGAGTTCATATCCCTTGCACGAAACTTCGTGTCTGATGATGGACTGCGCCCCCAGATGAAACCTATCCGTGCGATAATTGAAAACGGTGTGTTTGAGGTGTGCGCCACCGACACCCGAAAGATGTTCACCGATTCCGTGCGTTTGGACGGCGAGAACCCCGACACACAATGGTATATCGAGCCGTGCGCTTTCACGTCTTTGGTAAAGGCTTGCAAGGGTCAAGAAACAATTACCGTCAAGGTGTCGGAGCGTAATGTGTCATACCGTGTGGGTGCGACAACGATATTTACCTTGCAGACAAAGGGCAATTACCCTCAATTCAAAAGGGTTATCCCGCAAAATCATACAGTGGATGTCGTGTGCGACAAATCGGATATTGTAGAAGCCATGCAACGTGCCATGCTGTTTGCGCCCGATTCAAGGCTTATAAAAGTGTCGGTCAGCGCATTGGCTATGGATATTCAAGCCGACAATATCACGAAGTTACAGAAGTCCGTTGAAACGCTCACTTGTACGTCAAATGCCGAGTTGGTGTTCGGTGCAAACTCCCAATTGATGTTGGATTGCTTAAACGCTTGTGCGTCGGATGATGTGACTATGGAGATTAACGATGCGTCTAAGCCTATTGTGTTCAAGGATTCGCTCAATCCTGACCGCACAGCTCTTTGTATGCCGATGAACTTGGTAAATCCGCAATGATGAACAGACAGCAACGCCGTAAGCTCATGCGTCTAATGGGCGCCAAGAAAGATAAGATAGCCGAGGTCAAGGCCGTTTGGGAGAAATACTTTCCCAACGGCGACCGACAGCTATCCGACGAAGAGTTTAAGCAAGCACAAGACGAACTTAATAGCATAATTGACAAATGAAATTTGATTTATGAAAAAGAAACTTGCATTAGTTTTTCTTGCGTTATGCGCCGTTGCTCTGACGGGGTGCGTGGAACCTACGCAAGAGCAGATAAACGCTGACATTTCAGCCCACATTAATGAGTTCACCTATAAAGGCCATCACTACATTCTCTATCGTAGCGGGGGCGTAAACTCACGTATTGGCGGTATCACCCACGACCCGGACTGCCCATGCCACAAGAAAGGGGGCGAAGAATGAACGTAGGCAAACTTCTCGCGGCATTGATTATCGCCATGATGCTTGCTGTTGCGTTCGGCATCGGCATAATGATAAGTAAAGCTCTTTACCTATTGCCCTCGCCGTGGGGCGTTGTGTCAAACATAGCTTTTGCGGTCTTAGGCTTGACGGCGACAGTCTATGTATGGCTCGGTAAACTTGAAAGGAAGAAAGGAGGCTCTGAGCAATGATGATACAACGTCAGGTTTGGAGCGACAAAGTGCGCTATCTCATAGCCGACGAATACGGATCTGTAATGGTGGAGCTGTACGATGAACCCCAGCAATGGGGCGGGCATTACGGCACGGCATGGATATGGGCCTTGTATATCTTTCCACAGTCACGCCGCAAAGGACACGCAAAAAGATTGCTTGATGAAGCCGAGTTTTACGCTACCAAAGCGGGGCATAAGGATGTGTTTCTGCAATGGGAGGAAAGGAATACTCCGCGCGAGATACTTGATTTCTACAAGCGTCAAGGATACTGTGAGGTGGAATCCGACAACGATAGAACTGAAATTATGTTATGCAAACAACTTAAAGGAGGCACGGAGCATGGAGAAGATTAATGGAATAGTGTACCACGGCAAATTCTATCGCGCACTTCCTCTGCACATGGCGGACTTGTTTGAAGAAATGACAAATGGACGTTTGCGATACACTAAAGTAACTTATCGCGTGGAAGATGGCAAACTCGTTGAGGATTTTAAGAGATATATCTTCCGCTACTCTCCC
>CANQQE010000099.1 GCA_947625935.1 uncultured Muribaculaceae bacterium
CACCGGCCGGCAAAATAGGAATCATTTCGTTTGATGCTTTATCCGCAAAGGCAACTGATCGATACATCTTACGAAGATCTTCCTCATTAACAAGTCTATGTATAAAGTAGTTATGTAGCTGAGATATTATTGTATCAGAAATGTCCGACGGCCTTTGCGATGCGATAGTTAAGAATGTGCCAAATTTTCTTCCTTCCTTTATAATTTCTTCAAAACTTCCTAACCTGTAATCCTTTCATTCCTCACTTTCTCGTGTAGACATTTCGGAGAGAATGTTGTGCGCTTCATCAATAATAATATGTAATGTGCTAGTTTTATACGGGCGCATAGCGCAGCAAAAAGCAAAATATACTACAAGCATTTTGCGACGAGCTATTTGCGCTACTCAAAATAAATCACCTTCATATAGCCCGAAGCATAAAGGAAAAATTTGCGAGGTATTACCAATAGCGCTGCAAGGATTCCCTATTATTTGTCTTAAAAATTCGTTTTGAGTCATTCCTTGGGCTGCTACATGAATACTATTTACAGAAAACTCTCCGTTATCTACAAACAAAATGAGCTTTTCATTCTCTACTACATATTCTTCCTTACAGGATTTATTTTTGATCTTGTCAATATTTAAGCAAAGTAGCATCTCCAAAAATTGTTTCAAATCGTAAACTTTAAAATGCAAATAGTCCACGCAGTCTTTGTTTTCTGCTATTCCATCCAATGAAAAAATTAGGTCTTTATCGAGCATATTGACAAATATTTTCAATTCGTTTTTCCCCTCAAATTGCATTATCGATTTAATCGCTTCGCCGATCATAGAATAATCCGTGAGGAGCAACTCAAATATGCAATCTTTTCTTTCGGAAAATGTATAATATCCGCATAACATTCCGTCATTATATAACTCACAAATATGTGATTTCGATGTCGATAAGCAGTCGACAAATGTTTCTTCTTTTCTTGCCACAATAGGATTTTTACTCATAAAAAGATCGTATAACGCGGTTCTGTTGCTGGCGCAAAAAGGCTTTACAAATATAGGATGGTGTTGTCCTTTGCTTATATTCCGCTCGCTTACTGTATATATTATATTTGTCGTACATTTTTCATAACCAAAATGACGATAGCGATCCCTAAGTCCTGTAAGAATACTAAACACTTTCTCGGATTGAATATCTTCTTTATGAAAAGCATTTATAAGTAATCCCATATATCCTTTGTTTCTATATTCCGGCAGCGTAGAAACCGTACCTAAAATAGTAAAAGGAAATTGTCTACCTTGCGTATTGATTTGTGAAGGCAAGTTCCCGGCAAGCGCCACCGGGACTCCATCCTCAAAAACCAATTTATGTATTGCCGCCAATTTAGCGTGGCAATAAACTTTTGGCATAATTTCCTTGAAATCAAAGCCTTCCTCTCTTATGGGTGCAAAGGATCTATTTGCTATTTCTATGATTGTTTGAATATCATTTCCTTCTTTTATATTAATCATTTTCCGTCTCCAAATAGTCTATAATTTTTGATAATAACTTGGTCGCAGAAGTCGAGCTTTTACCACTTCTTATAACCATAAGGTCTTTATATTTTTCATCTTCAAGTTGACTTACAAGCGGTAAATCTCTTGTCAACGCAACAATTGAGATGTTGGACTTTGTGACCAAATCTTCAAAATATTGATTTGCTTCCAGCTTATTACGTAACAAAATTGAATTATATTCCGTCATTCCCAAAAGCAAAATATTGCAATTCTCTTTGTAATATTGTTTATTGTTGAAAAGCGTAATATCTCTAACGATGACAATATTCTTATACTCTTTGTTGACGTTTCCCTCTCTTATTATCTCAAAGCCTACGTCTGAAAACATTGACGAGGTTATGTTCTTCCTCACACGTCCTCTTAATTTTACGTCGCTCTTATTTTTGCAGTAAATGTCGTTGAATGTTTCCAGGGACATTTGTGTCTTTCCAATTATGCGCGCCGATACATTGGAAGATAGAAAAAGGTAATTGCCAAAAAACTCGACTCCGTTCATGTCTTCAAAAATAATATTTTCCAGAGCGTATGTATCTGCAAACGCATAATTTTCTATTTCTTTTATTGATTTTGGTATAAAAATATCAGTAACATGCGTACAACAAGAAATCGAATCGCTACCTATGCAAACAACGTGTGATGGGATCGCAAGTTTCCCATGAATACCCGAAGGAACTCTAAATAATACGCATTGCCCATTTTTTATGGTATACATAAATCCGTTCTCGTCAGAAAAGAAAGTCTTGTTAGATGTCTCCACGTCAATTCTCTGTAAACAATCGCAGAAATCCGTGAAATTTGTATCCGCCTCAATAACGGTAGACGGAAGTTTTATTTCGATCACATTGTTAAGATACGAAAGCGAATTTGTATGTAAAATTCTCACGCCATCGGGCAGTTTCAACACTCCTCTCAATGCATTCAAAGCGCAATATATTTCCGTCCCATCTTTATTTGCCAGTATTTTATTTTCAAACAAGGTTGAAAAATTAGGATTTTCTTCATCCACCTCTAGCATTTCCAAATTGTTGCATCGACTAAACAGAGGGGAATTATACCTTATATAATTTGCTCCCAAATGAATCTTTTTAAGATTTGGGCAGTTGATGATCGCCCATGGTTTGATTTCTATTTCTTTTGCTAGGCCTAAAAGTAGAGGCGACGCAAAATCAATTTCTCGTAGCTTTGGCATGTTTGAAAAACATGCCCTGCCTATTTCCTTAACGCTTGGAGGCACAATAATCTTTTCTATATTGTCCGCCCTAAAGAAAAATTTGTCAGGGAGAATATCAAATCTGATGTTGCCAATAAACATCAATTTGAACGAATCATCCGGATAATATTGAGAAATCTTATATAACACAAGAACAAGCTGCTCATACTTTTCGTTTGCCTCGCAAATATATTCCAACTCTTCAATATTGTCATTTATCTTTTGGAGAATATCAAACTCGTAAAGATATTCCAACACCTCATAATCATCTTTGACTTTCCCCAATAAGTTGAACAAATCCATTAATGACAATTTATTGTCGGGATTTATAATAATACTATTGATATATGACGCGATAAAATAACTTTTTATGTCATTGTTTATAAAATAATAGCGTTCCGAATTTTTTGTCAATACGGGATAAAAATCACGGAATCTAGTTTTCTCTATATGTTCTATCGCCTTGGAAATATCAACCATTTCATATGCGGCACGTTTTAAGAAATCTATTTCCTCTTTAACGGTATTCATAATGATATCGTCAATATCTACAATTAATCCCTGAAAATACGAACTCATCTTTTTTTGTAGAGAATAATGTTCTTGGCTTTCGAAGATACGTTGGTAAACCGTTATTTTTGAATTGAATTCGCTCTTAAATTTTTCAATAGAAAAAGATGTCCAGTCAGGAACAATTTCGAGCAAAATACTCAACTTGGTATAATTGTCGAAAAACTTAAATATTTGATCGTTATCATCTAACTCTTCAAATCTAGCGACTATCAAGTCCGATGCTGCGCCTATCTTCGTTGCTAACCCCTGCTTTATGTATTGTATTATTTGTTCCTTTTTGAGTGGCAAAATCTCAAATCTAGCAAAAGAATCGCTATCATAATTATCTTTAATGGCTAGTTTATTTTCAAGATAATAGTTGGATGAAACTATTACTATCTGAAACACTTTCATTAGAATAGATATTTCTGCCATTATCCGCTCTTGATCGTGTTTGGATAAACCGTCTACATTATCAATAAGAAGGGTGATTTCATGCGTGTATGCCGAATAATTATATAAATCAAAATAGTTGAGTCGCAACCCATATGATTGTCTTTGCAAAATTATATTCTTTATTATATCGATATCGCCAATCTGTGAACACATTGAAACGTCAATATAAAACGAATATGGGTTTGATTTAAACCAATTTTGCAAAAACATAGTTTTGCCTATACCATAGTTCCCCTTGATATACAAATCCTCGGTCTTTTTATATAATTCTTCCGCATTGACGACATTGCCTTTCTCATCTAGAAAATAGATATCGTTTGTTTTTACATATGAGTTCTTGTTGCTCATGCTTGACAACATTCTTGCAATAGCAATAACGGTCGGCGTAATCTCATAAACAAGAGATTGCCCCATTCCATGATATACCTCTTGATCTTCGAAATATTTACTGCCGTTCAAAATATCGTACAGTCCTTCAATCAACTCATTTAATGATTCAAACGATTTATACAGGGCGCTTATACGTCGATTTAGCTCTCCGTATATTGATGCGACGATATCCTCTTGCGCATCAAAATTTTTTATGAAATGATAAGTGCCGCTTTTAAAAATAAATTCAAATTCTAAGTCGGTTGCAGGAATTTCTTTGAATGTTGTATTGCCAAATTTAAACATCGCATAAAAAACATTCTTCAAAAATCTATTACGCACAATGTGATTTTCCAAATTGGTATAATCGTTTTCTCCTATGAGCGAGAGTTTATAGACATTGTTCCCATAATCAAAACATTGCAAAGACGAAAAGTTTGCGGTATCCGCAATATATATATACCGATCTTCTTTTTGTTTGATTTCCATAGCAAAATTTAACAACATCTCAAGCAATGCATAATGTTTTGGTTTATGAAGATTCCCTATCGCATTAAAAAACGATGTGGACGAGATATAATTGGCTGAATATTGTTTAGAAATCTTGCAATCCAAAATTGCAGGGATCAGCATCAAGGTTTTCAACAAGTCCTGCGCGGAATCGCGTTTGTAATCAAATTTTACAAATTGAATAGCTTTTGCACTGTTGACGACGAATGAATCTTTGAAATCATCAAGGCCTACTAGCAATATCTTTGCGGCGCTTTCCGATTCCCGCTCCACCATCAATTCCCATTCTTTCTGACAATATTTACTACATTCATAATTCCTTGAATGAAAAACCAAAAATGTATTACACGCAGAGATCGTCGTGCATATATGTGTTTCCCAACGATCTCCTTCTCTGATGTTTTTTTCATCAAACCATGTCAAAATGTAATTGCTTTCAAGCAATCTGTTGATTTCTTTAACAAAATCCTGATCTTTATGGCTATAACTTATAAATACTTTTCCCATCTTCCCACTGTGCTCGAATGATTATATCATAGAAGACATTTTATGTCAATATAATACGTTTTT
>CANQQE010000100.1 GCA_947625935.1 uncultured Muribaculaceae bacterium
CCATGCGAATACGTCAAACGATATTCCAATGCGGATAGGTTCCGAAGCAACTGATTCGCATATTCGTTGATGTACTCTTGAGTTGGCGTTCCTCCCAAACTTGGATCAGTTTCCCTGTAAATAACTTCTCGACCACGATTTGGAATGGACACCGGACTGTTCAAATCGTTGTTCTCAGCCCTTGCGTAAAAATATCCAGAACCTCGAGAATAAACGACTTCCACAACGTTTGGTATCCCATACAAGTCTCGATCCATCGTAATCTCCGGATATAAGATCGAACTGTTATCATCCGTATAGGTCCAAACCGGATTCAAGGATCGAACGTCTTGCTGAGGAGCAAATAAGATACGGCTAAGCTCATCCAAATCAAACGCAAATTTAGCATTTGTCACTAGATCGGATAAAAACGCAAGCCAGTCGTCGTCCAATGTCGCAACGAAATCCGAGTTCAAGTTCTCGCCGCTATTTGCACGAACGACTGGTGCGCGGACATTCTCCCGAGTTAACGAGGAAGCAAACGTCATGATGTTGCTTCCTTTCAGAATCGCATAGCCTAACGGTACCTTCTTCTCTTTCAGCTCGTACAACGGTGTATAAGCATCCAAGGATACCGTATTGATCTTTCCATCAAACTTGATGGACGGGGTTTGAACAAGAAACGTCCCAAGAGGGAATCTTGCTCGCTCCCCGTTCTGAATTGCAACGAGATAAACACGAATATAACATTCACCGAGTATCTCCGTGCATTCAAATGTTGCGCTTCCAAGAGTATCCTGACTTGTATCTCTGGTGATCTCGCAAGAGACCATCGTTTGAATCCGATCGGTTTCTCTCCAAGTCGCTGGATCCACAATATAATACTCAAAGGTCTGTTGCATAGACGATCGCCAATCAATCATAGTCAAGCTCCTCCTTCGACTCTTGTAACATTAATCTGAATCGGCATTGCCGGCTCCAAATGCTTTCTGGAATAGGATACCGTTACTTTCGCCCAGTATCCCGTTCCACTTGGTTCTCGAACGTAGCAATTGCCCATCCAATTTGCCAGTCTTCGAATCGCATAAAGCGTTTCCTCGTCTAACTTGTCAATGTCGGTAGACCAGGACGCACTCACATCAACTCTTGTGCCGTAATAGGCGACAGTATGCTTCCGTCCGATATAGTTCACCAAGGATGTATCCTTGTCATACTGATGGGAAATATCAACGTTCCAAGGAAGCTTCAACAATGATCCAGTCCAAGGCGGTTCCGCAATCTCGTCTTCATCCTCGCTTCCAACATGGAAATCAGACCATTCTTCATCCCACTGAATGACGATAGACGTTTCCAAAATCGGGTATGGCGGCGGATCATAGTACGTAACGGCTCCTGTCTTCAGCGACTTTGCAACGATGCGATAACGAGCATAATCCAAAGCTGGATGCGGATCCACAATATAAATGGTTCCATCGTTAACCACGTCTCGAATCAGCTCGGTGAAACTTCCATCGAATTCCTTTCGATAAACAGAAAGTGAGACATCATCGATCAAATTTCCATCGTCATCCTCACAAATCGGCTGAATGTAAGCAGAAAGTGTATCTGGAATATAACCAATACCCGCTCCAGGTGACTCGTTGTCATCGCCCCAAGCAACGAGGAATGTCATCGACGCTTCTGCAGTCAATCCAGAATCCATGGAGACAATACAAGTCAACTTGTAACGAATACCGTTCTCCAAACTAATATCACTTGCAGTAATTGCCGTTCGGAATTCATTCTCGTTTCCAGGTGTCGACGTAAAGTATTGCGCGTAGATCTCTTCTCCTTCGTTCACCCAAACGGTAACTCCAGTTTGATCATACGTTTCATACTTCTCCGTTGAGGAAATTGTCAAGTAATAACCTAACGCTTTCTGCGTATACGGCCCTGCCGTAGCAAGAACAAAGAATGGAAACTGCTCCAAAATATCAGTCATTCCGCTGGATTCACCTTGCGCCGTATAAATGGTATCGGTAAGAAAGTTAAACGGATCCCAATACCAATCCCATCTCTTAGCAATACCGAGCACCAAAGTCGGTGGCGCGTACACATTGACCGTTCGTTGAATTGACCATGGACTGTATTCCGCCACGATACCTTTGGTTCGAACACGCCATTGCAAGGTCATACCAGCCACATAAGAACCGGTCTTAATCGTGTACGTGTTGATTCCGTTCTCCTCGCTTGGTGCGCCACTGATTGGAACAGTCTGTTTCACCGTATCAATGATGAGTTCCAATTCCGCAGCCGTCTGAGAAGAGCCATCCTCCGTGTTGTGCACCCAATATAAAATGAGATCTTCGCCAACGATGGCAGTCGTTGTTGAGGACCAAGTAGTAGGTGCCGCAGGTGCTTTACCCAAGACAATAGATCGAGGATCACTCCATTCGGAAGAACCCAAATCATTTGACGCTCGTACACGGAAGAACCATTCTTTACCCGATTCCAAACCAGTGATTTCAACGTAAGACAAGTCTGCGCTAACCGATTTGGACTGTACTCCTTCTTGACCGTTCGTCACCGCATCGAAATTCGAAATATTCGTTGTGTACTCGATTTCATACGTGGTTGCATTGGATGATTTCTTTTCACTAGATACATTCCAAGAGAGCCCAACCGACGTGGTGGTGATGGCCCAGCAAGCATTGATGATGACTTTTCCGCCTGGCATCGTTTCGTAGTTCTCGGAATACTCAGACCAAGCACTTTCCTTACTACTGTTGATCGCTCGACAACGAACCTTGTATCGTTTTCCAGGTGTAATAGGACAAGAGAACGAAGCATGGAATTTTCGAATTTCAACATCTGGAGAAACATAAAATACTTTGGAATCGTCAGCAACCACACGGAATTGAATGTGCGTTGCGTTTTTATCGTAGTGATCCACCTCACCAGTCAAGGTGTACTTGTCAATGGAAACCGTAGGAACTTCCGGAACTTCCAGGTCTGGATTCTTCTCTTTGTCTTCAAAGACATAGATCAGTTCACTCATCCAAGAACCGGTCCAATAGCTCTGCTCGACTTCTTTACCGTTACTTTTTACTTTGTGTGTCTCGGAAACCGGACGTACTTTCAGGTAAACACGAACTGCGCGATCCGGGGGAGTATACGTCGCTTCCTTTCCGGTTGTTGTCGTATTCTCCCCAAGAAAATCGTAGTTGTTATCCGGGAGACGATATCGCCACACAACCTCATAGTGGTCGACATGACTCTGCTTGAAACTCCAAACGCCATATACAGTCTTGTCGTCCGTACCAGGATTTAAAAGACCTTTACGGGCAAGAGTTGGTTTATAACTAGCCATTTTACGACCTCCCGTCTATTCTTATTGCTCTTACCAGAGACTGCATTGCAATGGAGATGTTCGAGCCATCGTCGTAAGCAACACTTCCGATCTGGTAACTGTTTCTCGGCAAAGTTGCAAGGGACTGTTCCAGTTTTCGAATCGCGGAAACCACATCAGCATTAGGCTGATTTTGATTTTGGCCGCTCATCATGCTATTGATCGCATTGATGTTTGCAGAAACGCCGATTTTTGAATCGAAATTCATCATACCATGGATGCGATTAATACCAGTCTGAACATCGCTCAAATCAATAACCGGACGAATCGTTGGCTCTACATCCATTCCAGAGGAAATATAATCCGAAATAGAGGCAACAGTGGTTGACATCGAACTTGCAGCTCTCGTTCCGATCGTTTTCCCAGTCGCATAAACCGCAGAAGCAATGCGATTCATACCATTGATCAAACCTTCACCAAGCCATATACCGGATTGCTCTGTCGCTTTTGATGGTGATTTCGATTCCTGACCAGCGCGTTCACCCTTTACCGCTTCTCGGCCAAGAGCAAAACCTGCAGCATAAGCTGCGGACTTCTTTGCATTGATACCGGAAACCAAACCCTCTCCAAGATACAAGCCAGAGCTGTAGAAACTACCTTGATACGCATTGATCGATCCGACAGCAGAACTCAAAGCGCTTGACATAACCGAAGCTACTCTCAAAACTTGAGCTCGCAACGATTCTACGAATTTCGAGCCAATCGATGTTCCAGCTCTTGTGAAGTCTCCAATCTTTCCGGTCACCACTTTCAATGCGGCAGCCATCAAAGAAGACATCGTAGAAACGACCGTTCCTTGCTGATCTCCGATCCCCTTTGAAATGGAAGATGCCATGTTGAGACCAACTGAAGAAAAGTCGGAAGCGGACCCGCTAAACGACTTTGCAATCGATCCAATATTTAAGTCGGAAAGGGATGACATTGCGGACTTGAACGAATCGATTCCGCCAGAATCAAACCCGGACAAGCTCTTGATGAAATCTCGAATTCGAATTGCTGCGGAAATCGATTGATTTACCGTTCCGACGTTCACGTCCGAAATTGCACTTCCAAATGCTCCAATTGCCTGACCAAGGTTCACCAGTGTACCATCGCTGAGCCCTCCACCAATAAATCCTTTGGCTCCAGCCGTATCCATCTCGGATAGTGACGTAATAAACTCACTAATTCGTTTCGCGGCGGTTATAGAACCGGAAACTTTCGCAGAATCGTTGTCGGAAACGCTGGAACCGAACGATCCCATCGCTTCTCCGAACTTCTTGACATAGGCTGCAAAATCTTCCAGGTTCACTTTTCCATCAAACCAGTGCTCTTCTGGTATTGCATTTTGAAGTTCGGTGAGTGCTTGTCCAGCAGCAGTTGCAGTTTCAATTGCACTGGCGTCAAAGTCCTTTCCGCCAATCGCATCATTGAATGCCGCAATCGCGCTTCCAAATCCAGAAATACCCTCGTTGAATTTTGCCCAATCATTTTCGCCTAGAATATTCTGAATCCAGCCGCCGCTCTTCGGTATTGCGCTCTGAAGCTCTGTCATTAGCAAGCCAGCATTTGTAGCAGCGTTAATTGCAGCCTCATCAAGGTTAGCTTCCGCCAAACGATTGGAAAATGGAACAATTGCTTCTGCAAATTGATTCAGTTTTTCCCCAAATGCTTCCATGGAAGAAGTTCCAGTAACAAATTCCGTGATGCCATCCAAAAGAGAGCTAGCCGTTAAAGAGGCAATCATAGAACCAAGGTTTGTAATACTGGAGATTGCATCGGAATTGATTCCACTAGCAGTTTCGATAAACGTGGATAGACTCTCTGAGAACTTCGACAAACTCTCGCCAAG
>CANQQE010000101.1 GCA_947625935.1 uncultured Muribaculaceae bacterium
TCAGCAGTTACGATTTCTCGATTCGGTTTCTGTGTTTTATCCTCTCGGAACGTTGTTGCTGTCATTGGATTTCCAATGTATTCGAGCACTTGAGGCATGTATTTAATTGCAATCCAATCGAACACTTCCTGTGGAACGTCTTTGGTAAGGGTCATACATTTGATGTAATCGAGTGTTTCCTCATCAGTAAGATCTTTTCTCGACAAAAATGGTTTATGCCACTTTGATTCCCATTTGTAAAGGGAAACAAGAGAATGCTCCAACTGAATCGTTTTCACTTTTGGTTGAATGAACTCCTCTTTTACTTCGTCCCACCCCTCAGTTCCGATGGCGACTTCCAATTGAAGCATTCGTTTCGACCCCCATTTTTATTTAGACTCAAGAGCGGAATTCTGCCGATCGGCCAACAACTTTTTCAATCGATCATCTTTGCTGATCTGATCAACGAGATCCCGAGGGAAGATTCCGTTGACAAACCTTGCTGCTTTTTCCGAATCCAAAGCCAAGTCAACATACAACTGCGAGTATGCTGGAGTCTGTGAAAATTCTGTGGAAAGTTCATCGGACTTGATAAAGCGCCGGCCATCCGGGCTCTTCACGCCATATGATTTCAGGATCAAATCTTTGAACATCTTGGAAAGGGTAGGAACATCCTTGGCTGAGATGATCTTTTCCAGCATAGAGGAAAGACCGCCAGTCGTTCCAACCTCCATTTCAATCAATTCCGCCTTGGAAAGATTGAAATAATACGTTTCCGTTCTCTCTTCATCATTGTAGTCCGTGTAGGTAATGGTTTCTGCTAACATGCTTATTCTCCTTTCTTTTTTAAAAGGAGCTGTCGGCATCACCCGTTACAGCTCCAAGCTGATTTTGAAATTTGACTGATGGTTTGTCAGCCAACGCCATTCAGTTTAAGGCCACTCAGATCGTAAGTCTTCTCGCTTTCCTTACCATTCTGTTTCGCCACGAGTTTAATCTTCTGCTTCGTATCCCTGATATAAGCAACAAGGAACTTATCATCAATCTGCTTCGGATGTCCCTCCGAATTTCCACCGATGATTTCAACAGTCAAAGTCGCATCTTCCGGAACCTCAATATCCAACGCAAGATAATATCCAGACTGAAGATTGTCATCTGTACTAAAACCAGTATAAGAATCTTTATGCTTCAATGTACCAGAAATCTTGTCGCCAGAAATCTTGATGTTTTCCTGAAGATCGCTAACCGAAACATTGTATCTCTGCGTAGTTCCATCCGTCACCTTTGTCGTAATCTCCACCGGTTTCAGAAGCTCAAGAATCTCATCCGGCATCGGAAGTCTTGCATCACTGTTCTCATCGCCGTAAAGAATGTTCTCAAATGCTTCAAGAACTTTCTTCGCTGACGGATTCTTAAATTTCGTTGAATCAATCGTTACGCAAGCAGTCGGCTTGAATCCCGTAACATTAACCGGAACCGTATTGACTTCCCATGAGAAACCAACCGCCTCAGGACTGTCGTTAATACTGGTGTAGTTCTTCTCAGACGGAGAAGCCGTTGCACCATAAACGCAATGAATCTTGTAGCCATAGTTGTCGTTCTCAACGTCATTGCCCAGCACAGTCTGATAACTGAAGCCAAAGCTCTGACGCGGCTGCTGACCAATGGAAACACCATCCGTAAGGAATTCAGAGCCATCACATTTCGCAAATTCATCCGGATACGTATACGCCTCGATGGTGATACCGAATTCCTCTGCAGAATACAGGTTCAAATACTTGATGTCATCCGCATACAAAGGCGTCGCCTCAGCGCCGGAAGCATTCTCTGTCACAGCAGTCAGGCCGTTCCACGGAACACCACTCGGATAAGCGCCATCTGCATCTCTCAGGTACAATACGCCGTGGCTCGTACCAGTCTCGTAAAAATGTTCTCCTTCTTTATCCCACTGAAGTCTCATAAAACATCCTCCTTAATAATAAAGTGTTAATACATCATGATACAAATTGTCTGAAACATAAGATCGATCGTAAGAGCAGTATGGGAGCTTTAAAAGCTCTCGAATAACTTTATGATCCGGCTCCCTACTGATTACGATGATCTCATATTGATCCAGAAAAGTATAGGAGGTATCGTCGGCATACCGAGAACCAATTCTGGATTTGGAATAGACAATGGCCGGGTATTTCATCTGAATCGTTCCAGGAGGCTGATAATAAACGTTTCGACTTTCAAACAACTCCTCAAGCTTCACTTGTAGTTGCAAGCGTCTCCCCATTGTACGCACCTCCAATATTCAGAGTAATCCTCGGATAATTAAGAG
Source organism: uncultured Muribaculaceae bacterium (assembly GCA_947625935.1). Classification (GTDB taxonomy): domain Bacteria; phylum Bacteroidota; class Bacteroidia; order Bacteroidales; family Muribaculaceae; genus JAJPXC01. The sequence continues at coordinate 2,303 of CANQQE010000101.1, forward strand.
TAACGGAATCCACTTTCAACGTTGCATTGTTCCAAACAATGTATTTAATGGAAGAATAATTTTGCTGAACAAACAAGTCAGATAAAATACTGATCGAGTTGTTTACCGTTAATTGATCGTTTGCTTGATCAACGTCTTTCCATCGACGAGTGTTCTGAGAGACTTCCCCAACATAGTTCTTTTCCACAATAATTGGTTTGTGAATCCCAGGTTCTGTCTCTTTATCACCAATCCAAAAACCAACGATTCCAACGAACTTCACAAAATCACCTCCATTTTGAAAGTTGCATCATCCTACTCCGCCCTCCAAAACAAGACCAGTCAGATCGTAAACGTTCTCGATCGACTTACCATTCTTCGAGGCCTTCACATAGACCTTCTGACTGTCTTTATCAGTCACAGAGTACACGCAGTAACCATCACTGACAGTCACATAATTCTTCATAACGGTTGCTCCGCCGGTCATCTTGGTCTCGATGGTTGCTCCTCCGTCTGCTGTAAGCTTCAGCACAAGATGATGTTTTGCATTGTCTCCGTCGAAGAGCGAATACCCATCGACATGATGCAGAGTACCGCTGATAGATCTGTTCCGGATTGTTACATTACTCTGGAGCTCAGATGCCCGCTTGCTATAGTATTCCGTCTCGCCGTTATCGGGCTCAACTGCGAGACTAATCATTCCCCCTGTTTACCCGTAACGGTAAGAGCGGAGAACGGCTTCACCAAAGCACCAGACATACGAGTCTCAATCAGATACTTGTACTGGTTGAAATCGATGTCGAAATCGTCGAACATGGAAATGCCGGCCTTGGGATCCTGACCTACATTGTAATCCGCAAGATTCACGATGACAGCGATCAGAGCTTCATCTTCGCTGGTACCGAATCCAGTCTGGTACTCCGTTCCTTCCATTGCTTCAACGGTCACAATCCTGGCAACGCGAAGCGCCGTAGCCAACTCCTGCGGAGTCTTGTACAGCTTATGACCGATCTTGTCCTCAAGCAACAGCATTTCGGTCAGCCAATCTTCCGTCGTGAACATGGTCGGATTGCCGCTTCCACGATAATTCTTGTGAGCTCGAATGACAGAATCGATCAGAGTCTTAGCCTTGTCGGAACCGGTTGCCTCAGCGGACCAGGTAATCGGAACTTTCACATTGAAAAGGTCAACATCCTTACAAACCGGAAGAATGCAATCCTCAGAAATCTTACCCTCCGTTGCATCCTCGCGGCCATCACCAATCAGAATTGCTCTCGCGATCTCCTCATCTAGCATCGTACGCATCTCGCCGCGAATCCAAGCAACCACATCGAAATCTGTGATGTCGAGAATATCATCGCGATCCAGCTTCTGCATTTTGTAAATGGTTGTCGGGTTGATAACTCGCTTCAGGGTCTTGAAGACTTCGGTCTTCTTCTGCTCACCTTTCTTCAGGTAACCTCTCGCCCTCGCCTCGTCTTCCGTGATGTTAGCAAACATGGATTTCACTCTGGAGAACGGAGTATGATGAACACCGCCCATTACCAAGCTGACCCAATCCATGCGGCGGCTGATAAACTCCGGAACATTCGTCATGGAGCGGTAATCCGGATAGAACATATCCGGGCTCTGGAAACCATACTTACCGAAATTCTTGTCTGCATAGTTATCGGAATCGGAACTCTTACCCTGAGTCATTCCATCGGTTGGAACGTTCGGAATTGCCGAGTGAACGAGAACGCCGTCCTCAATGTTCTGTCTTACTGCTTCACGAAGAGAGCCAAGTCTTCTCGCATCCGAAAAGATTTTCTCTTCCTCAGAATGGCTAAGAACGTGCGCATCCTGGTTCTGGCCATCGCTAAAAATGTTATGCTTCATATCAGTCTCCTCCTCTTTCTCTTCTTTCTGATTATTGTCGGAATCGTCAAACCCGTTCATTGCCGCATCAGCAACAATCGCATACATAACGTTCCGCTGTTTCTCCGTCATAGAATCGATAACGTCCTGAATCGTTTCTTCTTTTTCCTCTGTCTTCGATTCTTTCGACTCGGAAGACCCTTCTTTTTTCGGAGTCTCCTCTTTCTTCTCCGGAGCCTTTGTATCATCAATTGCATGAGCAAGAACAAAGGTTTCACCGGTGTAGAAGATACCTTCGTCATCGTAGTCTTCCATTGCCTCTCCGTGAGCAAGAACCGACTCGATAAACGCTCCAGGATTTGCACCTGCAAGAACAAGACTTACTTCGCGAATCACTCCATGAAGAACGTCAGGGCCGCTCTGCTTAAGCTGATTCGCCCAAATGCTCATGCTAGTAACATCGCCATGCTTTACGCATTCTTTTGCATGCTGTCCTTTCGGGTTGTTGTTGAAGAATCCGTATGCATAAACGCCATCGTCTCGATTCTCGAGCATCGCGTGACCAAGGACTTCATCCACTGAATTGTGCTGATGATTCCAAACAAGCGGAACGGTCGTTCCATCCTGCACCTCAAATGCACCCGATCGAATAATTCGACCATCCGTACACTTCAGGTCGTTCTTAGTAGCCCAGCCACCAAAATCGTAACCTGTGATACTCATCTTATACCTCCTTGCTAAATTATGTCCAAAACGTCCAAACCTCATTTGTCCACAAGCTTCTTGCGTTTCCTATCTGGTTTAGCCAAAAAATCACTCATTTTGAAATTCGGAAGGACATTTCTAACAGTAATTTTTCATTGATTTGTTTGTTCCTCTGTAGCCGGAACAATTTCTCTTTGTTTCGTTTGATACAGATTTGAGTTTGTCAACTCGTCTGCTTTCGGTTCTTTCGACGGAGTCATTCCGACAATCGCCCGGAATTCATTCGACGTCATGATTTCATTTCTTGTAAACTTATCAGCAATCTC
>CANQQE010000102.1 GCA_947625935.1 uncultured Muribaculaceae bacterium
ACTTTTGCAAGACCTTGATTGAGATCGAGCGTTACATCATAAATGCCGTATGTAGTGACCTCGAACATTTGATCGGTGTTGGCAACATAGTTGTCGTTTGAGTGATTGCCGTCATACCACCAAGGTGTGAGTTTTGTTGTCCAGTCTTTGTCAATGCCATTGTGTATGATTTGGAATCCGCTGTATGCCCAAAGATTTGTCTTTATAGAGTACAAACCTTCAGTTTCTTCTGATTGTGTAAGATTCCATGCGTCGTTGGGCAGACCAATCCAACCGTTTTGTTCACCTGTGATAAAGAAGGTATCGGAAGTGACCAACACGTCGCAATATGCGCCGTAGCGGACATTATCTGTACCGGTTACCACAACTGTGATGATGGTGGAGCCGAATCTCCAAGGTTGAATCACACATTTTGACTCATCGGTGTCGTCCGGATCGACAGACGCAACATCTGAATACAAGGAGTACCACTCATAACTTGCTGCTTCAACGTCATCAGGGAGCGAAACCGTCAAGGTTTCGGCGGTTGCGTTGACAGAAGTATAGGTGATGCTTGTTTTATCAAGTGTTGCGCTATCAGCAGGTATAACAGAAACGAGGCAGGATGCAGAGGATGCCACTTCTTCTGTTTCCGGATTTATTGCGGAAACGGTTATAGTCGCTAAACCGGTGTTTTCACCCGCTATTAGCGTTCCATCCAAAACTGTCACTACGGAGTCATCATTTGATGTCCATGTCAAATCGTCATATGGACTTGTAGCAGTTAAAATGTCTAAACCATTAACTGGCATTACTACCATATAACGATCAAGATGGATACCTACAATTTCTTCAGAGGCGGCATAAACTTGAACGTTAACCGTTAAAGGAGCATAGTCTTTTGCTGAAACTGTAATTGTTGTTGTGCCGACGGAGCGAGCTTTTACGACTCCATCCGCAGACACGGTTGCTACTTCTTCATTGCTTGATTGCCAAGCAATAGCTACGTCTGATTGAACTTCGGCACCGATGCGAGCTTCAGCAATAAACTGTGAAACTTGACCGACTGTCATTGCATCAACAGAGCGTGTGATATACAGAGCCGCTTCATCTTGAAGTTGAGCTGCGTCTGCAATACCACTGATATGACCGACTACAATGCCTGTCATACTTATTGCAATCATAACTATGATCGCAATAAAAGCTACGAGCGAAATTCTGATGTTTTTGCTCATTTTTGTTTCCTCCTTATAAAAATTTTTTGAGTTGTAGAAGATATTTTTCATATCGTTCTCCTATTTTTCTTTAAGGTCTACGAAAATAGCCTTAAGCTGGGTCAGACCACAATTTAATTTGACCATCAGCATCGTAATACCATGCGTCGCTATCGTCAACTCCCTCGATTCCCGACGTCGACGGTTTCGACTCATAATAGTACTTTATTGTTGCTTTTAGTAGGTTTTGATCCCTCATGTTATTTAGCCCATTGTCGTATACCTCCTTTGAGAATTTATAGTACACAGTAAATGTACTAACAGAAAACGTACTGTTAGAGCTAGCTACTGTGGGTACTACCGTACTTTCGATAACAACTGTTTTTATGGCTCTACAGCCGTAAAACATTTGTTTTCCTATACTGGCATTCTCTTTCAAAATAGCAGTGTCTAATGTCGTACAATTCAAAAATGCACCTTGCCCCATCGTTGCCGCATTAGTTGTGACTTTTGTGAGTTTGCTACAAGATGTAAATGCCATCGTGCCAATATTTGTAACTTTGTTTGTATCAATTTCTACCAGTTGTGATGATGCGAATGCGTATTGATTTATTGTAGTTATCGAATCAGGCAACATTACATTTGTGATGGATTTTGTTGCAAAGATTGAATTTTTAGCTGTCGCGTTCTTTGCGCCTAATGTCGTAACTTGCACTCCACCTATAGAAGAAGGCAATTTAATTTTTGTATAGCTTCCACTATATCCTGTCAATGTGTTAGTCGCTGAATCAAATGTGTAAATGGAAATATTGCATTCAGAATGTTCGCATACACCTTCTCCTTCATACCAACCATCATTCAAAGAGTATTCGGGATCATGAACATTGAATTTTTCTGAACACTCTTTGCATAATTGATAGTGTTGACCATTTTCAACAAGCCATGCCCCATCCGCAGATTGGTGCGTGTGAACCTTATGAGTATGTTCAGACTCTGCCTTGCACTTTGTGCAAATATGATACTCCCATTGCCCATCATCTGTGGTGTGTGTTTCTTCATCCCATACATGCTCCTCTTCTTCCCCGGTGACTTCATGACAATAATCACAAACTTTTTGATGCTTTGTTTGCTCTTTTCCAACAGTAGGTTTGTATGTTTCGGAAGTATAGACGTGATCTTGTTGATTGCCTAAGAAATTGCATACAGAACATCTCTGCCCATGTTTTTGGGGATAGGGCTTAATCAATTCCCACTCTCCAACATAGGTATGTCCTTGCTTGCCTTCCTCTCCTCCTTGAACATATCCACATTCATTGCAACCCTGCCAATGGTTGTCGCTGTCGTGCTGTTGCTCGATGGTGTGACGTGTTTTGGGGTAGTTTTGGAAAATTATATGACAAACGGTACACTCTCTCCAGTGTTCTTCGTCTGTGGTTTTCCACTCTCCGATGCATTTTTCTGCATTCTCCAAATCCGCATATCCGCAGTTGTCCGTGCAATATTGATAATGCACCAACGTATTTTGATGATTGAATTTATCTAAATCGCTTCTATATTCTTGTTTATATTTGAGGGTATGCGTTGTAGACTGTGTGCGATAATCGCAAAGATTGCATTTGGTGTAGTGACCGTCGCTGTCATAAGTCAAAGTTGTTTGATGCGCCGACTCGATCTGCTCATGGCAGGTTTCACACTCAACAGTATGTCCTTGCTCGCCTTTATTTGTGTATGTTGCCCCCTGTGCAAACGTATGAACGCCTCTGTCCTTTTCATTTTTGCACTCTTGACAAGCATGATAATGCTCGCCTTTTGCAGAGTCGTTTATCCATGCGCCATAGTGGTGTTCATCATAAACTGTATAATTGCAATCATCGCATTGATAAGAGTGCATATCATTGTCTACAAAGGTGTATTGAGCATCTTTATTTGTATGCCCAACGATAGACGTATGGTATCCGCACTCCTTGCACTCTTGATGGTGTCCTTGTGCGGCGTCTTGTTTATATCCTTCATAAGTATGCGCAGACACCTCGCCTGGTTTCTTTGCGTCGCAGACGGAGCAATGAATTTCGTGCCCGTTTTCATTGCCAACATTCACGAACTTGTCATACTTGTGCTGACCTGTTGCGGGGATAGTCAACTCATTGTCGGGGATCTCAACATTGTCCGCGCTAAAATGCTTGCCGCAAAGTGTGCAATCTTTATGCTCCTTAACTCCGTCCTTGCCGCAGGTCGCATCCTGTTTCTGTTGTATCTCGCCATACTTATGAGCGGTCGGGTCTATGTTGATGACCGTGCTTTCAAGAATGGTCGTTTTGTCCTCCGCAAGATCTTTGCCGCAATCATTGCAATGGTAGTGAGCAATCACGCCCGCTTCCATACATGTTGCCGCCTTGCCCTCCACAAGCGCGCTGAGGTTTTTATGCTCGCATGCCGCGGGAGCTACTGACCTGAAAAGTACGGTGATTTGAGTATCGGCTGTCACTTTGAAAATGTATTTGCCCTCGTTGTTGAGCGCCGCATTTGCATCGGTGTTGACTGTGAGCGCGTCAAACTCGTAGCCGCTCTTCGCCGTAACCGATACCGTGACCATAGTACCCTCGTTATAAATGCCGTCCTTCGCCTCAGGCACAAGCGTTACATCGCCTTGCTCTGCATTGAATTGAGTCGTCACTTTGTAGGTGTTTGTTTTAGGGTCGCATGCTACCAATCCAATTGCCAACACCAAGATGACTATCAACACTGCAAGCAAAGCTGTCATTTTGAGTTTTTTACTCATAATTTGCTACCTCCTAATTATAATTTTTTTATCTTTATATAAATCCAAAGCCACTGTCGTAAAACAGTGACTTTGTTATTGTCGCTTATCCCTCAAAGAAGAATTGCGCATTGTCGATGTTGCCCCAAGGCCCTTTGTTTATCGTCTTCGCTTCAACGTGTATGCCTACGGTGATAGTCGCAACAGTGCTGTCTATCGCTACGCTCGCCGATGTCCTGACATACTTCTGCCAACCTTGCAGTTGTACCTCGTTGCCCTTCACCGTCTTGTCGGGTTTTCCGTCGTTATACGTTATCGTAATATAGGCGTATATATGCGTGTTCTCACCGTCGCCACCCTGTATATCAAAGCTACATCCGTAGTCGCCCCATCCATAGTCGGTCAGCTTGCTCATATCTATCTGTTGATACAAGTCAAACTCTACGTCGCCGCTGTCCCAGAAGTGGAAACTCTGCGTTCCTATGCGCGCATTGCCTGTGTTGGTGCTGACATACAACTGCAAATCGTTTGTAGCTTTTGTATAGTTCAACCGCCAATCGCCAAGCGCAGGTTGGATAAACTCTGTTGTGCCGTCGGGATAGCCCGTGAAACCTTCGCTCGCCTCGAAACTGCCACCGTTCAAGAGGTTGGGATACATGACCCAAACGTACACATGCGCCTCGCCACCGAACGCCGTCGTGCCCGTGATGTCATACATTCCCGCCTTTTGGATGTACTCGGCAAGTTCCGCGTCCGTGCAGTTCCAAACCGCAGGCAAATTGTTCAACGTATCACCGTTGTTCAGCACTACATTGACCGATGTCGGCAATACAATAGGACCTTCGTTGACCGTGTAATATATTTCTTGATCCTCAATGAAGTCCGCAGTCAAATCTTGAGTCTGCCCTTCATAAACCATCTTGAACACTTTGAGAGATTGCAAAGGAGTTCCGTCCGACAGCCAAAAAGCATTGTTGTCTACTTGTGAGCCGCCGTCATTTGCGACTTCGTCTGTGCCGTTTTTGTACTCCGCCGCATTCGCCGTAGCCCAACCACAACCATATTCCGCGCACAGGGGTAGATTGTCTTGCCCGCGTGTACTTGTGCTTGCCGCGATCCAAGTTCCGCCCCAATATGCTACGCCAAGTCCCCAATCGCCGAGATCCGCTATCGCTTTAATAACGTCGCGAACAGCGTTGGA
>CANQQE010000103.1 GCA_947625935.1 uncultured Muribaculaceae bacterium
GAGATTGCGACCATACTCCTGCGTCCGGTTTATACTCCTAAATTCGATGTTTTCAAATTTTTGTCATGTACTTAAATACGATTGTTTAACTTCATCCCAAGAGAGGGAGAATGATTAAACCTGCTGTTCCGTCAGCAGTAGCCTATGGGGACGTGCGATATTAAGCAATGAATTCGTGCGATAACAGAACCAACAACGAAGCCCTTCCGAAAGGAGAAGCTTGAAGCGTGAGTGGATAGCAACTGCCGTTAGTATCGAATGGCATGGGAGCCAGGCTGAATGGTATGAATAATGTAATGTGAACCGTTGATAAACGTCGTCACTTCGAAGGAGCTGCTAATGATACTGGGCTCTAACCCAAAAGGGACGCAGTCGGATAACCTTCTCCATGCTAAGGTTACACGGACATAACGACTGCCGGCGGATAGACGGATTCTAACCCATTCATTTGTCGTATACAAGAAACATGGTAACCCCGTACTTCTCCTGCAATTTGCAGGTAAGTGGACCGTAAGTGAAACCGAATGGAGTGCGGGCAGAGGAATTCGGAAAAAGCGAATGCCGCTCTGTAATGGAGTGGATAGAGGTTGAAACATCACCTCACACGAAAGTGGGCAGACTTCCGAATGGTGGTAGTTTTACAAGATAACTTTTAGAACTTATGAAAGAAGAAAAGCAGATGGACGAGCCTAAAAACTCGTGTGCGTCTTCTGACCAAAAGACGCCCGCTTGGGAAAGCATAGACTGGAACAAGTGCGAAAAAATGGTTAGTAAGCTACAAGCGCGTATTGTAAAAGCTCAGAAAGAGGGAAAGTACAATAAGGTGAAAGCCTTACAATGGACTTTGACTCATTCGTTTTACGCCAAAGCTTTGGCTGTGAAACGTGTTACATCAAACAGTGGCAGTAAGACTGCTGGTGTGGACAAGGTTACTTGGTCTACTCCCAATGCCAAATTCAAGGCAATCAGTCAACTGAAACGCAGAGGCTATAAGCCCCAACCACTACGAAGGGTCAATATTGAGAAGAGCAACGGCAAGCTGCGACCTCTCGGTATTCCGACAATGAAGGATAGAGCGATGCAGGCTCTTTACCTGCTTGCACTTGAACCAATATCAGAAACAACCGCAGATTCTCATTCTTATGGTTTCAGAAAGGAACGAAGCACAAAGGATGCAATGCAACATTGCTTCGCCGCCCTATGCAAAAGAGGGCAAGCCCCCGAATGGATTCTTGAAGGAGACATCAAAGGATGTTTCGACCACATCAGCCATGAATGGTTACTGAACAATATCCCTTTGGATAAAGTGATGTTAAAGAAATGGCTCAAATGCGGCTTTGTGTTCAACAGGCAACTCTTTCCAACTGAAGAAGGAACACCGCAGGGCGGTATAATATCACCGACTCTTGCAAACATGACCTTGGACGGTCTGCAAACGATGCTTGCAAAGAAGTATTACAAGACTACACGCACAACAAAAGAAGGTAAAAAACACTATGCTCCGAAAGTGCATCTGATTCGCTACGCAGATGATTTTATCATCACCGGCACATCGAAAGAAACACTGGAGGAGATAAAAGTCCTTGTGGCGGAATTTCTTAAGGAAAGAGGTCTTACTCTATCCGAGGAGAAGACAAAAATCACCCACATAGACGAAGGTTTTGATTTTCTTGGTTTTAATATGCGCAAGTACAATGGAATACTTCTAATAAAGCCATCGAAAAAGAGCCTAAAGAAATTCATGACTAAAATCCGTGGAATCATAGATTCCAACAAGGGAAGCAAGCAGGAATCTCTGATTAGACTTTTGAATCCCGTCATAACTGGTTGGGTAAACTACTACAAAGAGTGTGTAGCCTCTGACACTTTCCGAAAGGCTGATTACTTGATATTTGAAAAGTTATGGCAATGGGCGCAACGAAGACATCCAAAGAAGGGTAAATACTGGATAGCTTCCAAATATTTCACAAGGGTAAAAAAACGCAACTGGTGTTTCGTAGCCAACTTCAAAAAGGGCGATACTGATGACAGAATCGCACTAAAGCGGCTGTACGATACCAAAATCACCAGATATAGAATGGTGAAATGTGAGGCAAATCCATATGACCCCGAATGGAAAGACTATTTTGAGAAACGTAAGACTTACAAAATGCTTCAGTCTCTCAATGGTCGCAAATCATTGCTATACATGTGGGAGAAGCAGAACCATGTCTGTCCTGTCTGTGGTGAACCCATTGACAAGGAACAACCGTGGGGAACTTCCTACAAAAATGTCAACGGCAAGAAAGTCAATTTCTTACTGCATGACAAGTGTAGAAGAAGGGAACTGCAAAAGCACAATACTGTAACTGAATGAATGTAACACTGAACTGGCTTCTGCAAAGCAGAAGTTTAACACCGCTTGAGCCGTATGATTGGAAACTTTCACGTACGGTTCTGAGGGGGGAAAGGGGCAGTAATGCCCCTGACCTACCCGGCAAGGCTCTTTCCTCGGCTAATATGGCTGAATATATGCGCTATCTCTATAAGACTGTACGCAAATACTTTGGCGAAGCAGTGGTGGTGACGCAGGAGGTTGACGACATCATTTCGTCGCCGATTGTCAAGGAGACTATCATCAACAACTCGGACTGTAAAATCCTGCTCGACCAGCGCAAATACATGAACCGCTTCGACCAGATTCAGGAGCTGCTCGGTCTGACCGACAAGGAGAAAAGCCAGATACTCAGTATCAATATGGCGAACAATCCCAATCGGCTCTATAAAGAGGTATGGATTGGTCTTGGCGGCACACAGTCAGCGGTCTATGCCACGGAGGTGTCAATGGAGGAATATCTCTGCTACACCACCGAGGAAACGGAGAAGATTCAGGTACTCAACAAAGCGAAGGAATTAGGCGGCGACACCGAAGCCGCCATCAAGATGCTCGCCAACGAGAGGAAGGAGGGTGTGACATGAAAATTCCCAAAGCGTTTCACCCCATTCTCGGAGTGCTGACAGGATTTATCCTTTTCCTTGCCGGTATTGCAATCCTGACTTTAGTATTTGTCGGAGTGGTCAAAGCCGCCAATTATGCCGCGCCTTACTTTGCCGAGGTTGCCCAAGGCTTCCATTTGCTAATCCATAGAATATTGTCGCTATGAAAATTGCAATAACCATCGTGAAGGTGCTTATGGTAATCACTTTCGGACTGATAACCGGACTTACAGTGCTGCTCATGTTGCCGTTGCTGTTCACCTTCGCACTAATCAAAATCATAGGTGGTGCCGCCGCCTCAATCCGATAACCACAAAATCCAAACAAAAAAATGAAACAACTGAAATTTCTATTTCCCTTCATTGCCCTGTGCCTCCTGTTAGGCACAGGCAGGGCAAACGCCCAGTGGACGGTCATCGACCCGTCCAATATCGCCCAGAGTATCGTAAACTCTTCAAAATCACTCGTTCAGGAGTCAACGACCGCGACGAATATGGTCAACAACTTCAAGGAGACGGTTAAGATTTACCAGCAGGCGAAGAAGTATTATGACGCTCTACAGTCGGTGAACAACCTCGTCCGCGACGCCCGCAAGGTGCAGCAGACAGTCCTGATGCTCGGCGACATATCCGGCTATTACGTCAACAACTTCAAGAAGATGCTGACAGACCCCAATTTCACAAGTGCCGAACTATCGGCAATCGCCTCCGGCTACACCCGCATCCTCGAAGAAGCCAACGGCGTACTCGGCGACTTGAAGCAGGTGGTCAACATCACGACGCTCAGTATGACCGACAAGGATCGCATGGACATCGTGGACAGTTGCCACAAGGAGATGAAGCGTCTGAAGAACCTGACGGCATATTATACAAACAAGAACATATCGGTGTCGTATCTACGAGCCAAGAAAAAGGCGGACACCCAGAGGGTTGTGAGCCTCTACGGTGACGGCTCCGAAAAATACTGGTAATGCCTATGCTGTGCGCGATAGATTTCTCAAATCTCCACTCCATACTCCGGTCGCTCTATGACGAAATGATGCCTCTGTGCAGCGACATGGCTGGAGTGGCCCAGGGCATAGCCGGACTCGGTGCCCTGTTCTACGTTGCCTACCGCATCTGGCAGGCGTTGTCAAGAGCCGAACCTGTGGATGTGTTCCCGCTCCTGCGTCCCTTTGCCATCGGGTTCTGCATCATGTTCTTCCCGACGGTAGTGCTCGGCACCATCAACTCGGTAATGTCGCCGATTGTGCAAGGCACCGCCTCGATGCTCGAAGGGCAGACACTCGACATGAAGAAATACCGGGAGGAGAAAGACCGTCTGGAATATGAACAGATGATGCGTGATCCATCCACCGCTTACCTTGTCGATGATGCCGAGTTTGACAGGCAGATTGACGAACTCGGAGTGACTGAGGTAGGCACCGCCGCCGGAATGTATATCGAGCGTGGAATGTATAAGGTCAAGAAGGCTATCCAAAACTTTTTCAGGGAGTTGCTTGAAATGCTGTTCCAAGCCGCATCGCTGACGATAGACACGATAAGGACATTCTTTCTCGTCGTGCTTGCGATACTCGGACCGATTGCCTTTGCGATATCGGTATGGGACGGATTCCAGAACACTCTCGTCCAATGGATTTGCCGATACATTCAGACTTACCTCTGGTTGCCTGTGGCAGACCTGTTCTCCACAATCCTTGCCAAGATTCAGGTACTGATGCTACAGAACGACATTTCGGAACTGACTAATAATCCGAATGTTGACCTCGACGGGAGCAACACCGCTTACACGATTTTCATGATTATCGGCATAATCGGATATTTCACAATCCCGACCGTAGCGGGCTGGATTATTCAGGCGGGCGGCATGGGCGGCTACAACCGCTCCATCAACAACACCGCCATGACCGGAGGCTCATGGGCCGGAAGTGTTGTCGGCGGTGTCGCAGGAAATGTAGTCGGCAGAGCCGGAAAACTCCTTAAATAAAGTAATAGCTCATAGTTAGGAGTGACGAGGTTCACTTCATCACTCCTAACTAGGGATATTCAGTTAATTGCTAACTGATTATTTGCCAATGTCATAGATATTTCGTAACTTTACAAAGACCCCCCG
>CANQQE010000104.1 GCA_947625935.1 uncultured Muribaculaceae bacterium
GTCAGTTTTGAGGCATATATCGGAATCTCGCCCCTTTTCGCAGCCATACTCTGACGCCATTAACTGAATATCCCTAAATTATCTTCCTCGGGATTAAGTTTTTTAAGGCATAGGGCAAATATGAGACCTATCAGAGGAAAAAGAATGGCAAGGATGTAGTATCCAGCACCACGATTCTTCTTTGAGAGAAGAATACAAGCCGGCACAGTGAAGATTATCCAGACTATGAGTAACTGCATAATGTTGGTTTATATTTATATTGGTTATACGATATGTTATTTACGAGTTACAAATGGTTTTACCGCATCAATGCTCCATGCGTAGTTGAGATTGGCTTGTGAACCATCGGCAAAAGAGCCGGATGTGATGCCCACCACTTCTCCATACTCGTTAATTAGTGCGCCACCACTGCTGCCGTGGTCAATCAGAGCTGAGATTTGCATGAGATTCTTATCACGCCATTGGGATATTTCTCCAGATGAGAATGTATTTTCAAGTCCACGAGGACTGCCAATAGCATATACTTTTTCGCCTACCTGTGGCTTATATTTAGCTATAGGGATATAGTTAGTGTTGGCGACATTGACTCTAAAAAGTATGAAATCTTCTTCTTCATCGCTATGGATCACTTCCGCGACTTTATAAGCCTCATCATTATTCGCCAATTTAATTTGCTCTGCACCGATATTTGTCCCTTGAAAGACGTGATAATTACTAACAGCAAGACCATCAGAGTTTATAAAAAATCCAGACCCCTGATAACCATTATAACCGTCTGATGTAAACACCATGAACACCGCCGTATTATACTTTGCGAAGATTTTAGATCCATCAAGTTTGTTCTTATCACCTCGATTATTTGAAATTGTTACTTCGAGATTCCGTTGACCTCCACGTGTCACATTTGATGTCTGAATGTCTCTCATTTCTGTATTCCCGGAATGAGAGGCTGCTTGCGGTCGATTATGCCCTGATTTGTGAGCACAGGACACAATACACAAGCTTGTCAATATTGCATATATGATATTACTTGCTTTCATTCGTCGTTTCGAAGATATTCTTAGGGAGTATGTGTATTAGGAATCGTTGATTTTCTGTTTCTACATATTCTCGCATTGAATGCGTGTCAAGTTTACCATCACCGCTACCTGAAATTAGTATTTCACAATTGTTCCCGAAATTGATTCCTCGATGGTCAACCCAAAATCTCATAAGAGCAAGGGCTCTTTGATAACTTAATTCGTAATTATATGTAAAATTATCTCTGGAAGCCTGTCCCTCTACAATCAGTACATATTGATTCTCTTTGTGCTTATTGAGAAAATCTTGAATTTCCCTACCTGCATTGGCAAGCTTATCCAATTGAGCATCCTTATCAGAAGCGATAATCGTATTCAAGTCAGATTTGCCGGCAGGATAACGGACTTGAATATTAAGAACGTATTTCTTATATTCAGGTCGATATATAAAATAATCGTTCTGTGCAAGTTCCTTTGTTGACTCTTCAATTTTCTTTATCTCTTGAAGCTGCGCTTCGGTAGCCTCCATTCGCTTGTGGAGTAAGACAATGACAAGAATGAACAAGACCAACATAACGAAAAAGAGGCTCGTCATGAGATCTGAATAACTTGTCCAGAAGAAAGATTCTTTTTTCTGCGCCATCGTCTTCGGTTTATTTAACTGAGTCGGGGTTTGCTATGTTGTCAACTTTTGAAACAACGGTATCGGTCTCAACAGGAGCAGGTACTGGCGTGGCTTGAACTGTGTCAAGATACATAGGCTGCGATTGTACCGATGTCTCCTTAGGGAAAAAGTAAACAACAACGTTGAAAACGCAAGCCGCAGCAATTATTACAAGAGCAGAGATTGCTGTCCATTTCATCCATGATGGCATGGAGGGCCCGGTGGCAAACACAGTTCCTCCGTCACTACTAAGTTGAGCCGTCACTTTAGCGGTCTGCATGGATTGTTTTAATGCAAAAGAAATATCAGATGCTAACTTAGCATTGGATTTTTCCACCTTGTCAATCAGCTTATCCAAGCGAACAGGGATAGCTGAAATCTCTTCAAGTTGCTTTGCCAATTGAGGCATATGTGACAATTGAGCACTGAACTGAGCGTTCATTTGTGCCATAAATCTCTCAAATGCTTCTTTTTCATCTTCAAGTATCTTCTTGAAATGCTCGCTTTGTTCTATAAAACGCTTCTGCATTTCATTGACATTCGATGATGTAGATTCTTTGATATTCTCTAAAGATTCCTGAAGAGTCTTATCTGCATCCGCGGTGGTCTTTGCAATTTCACTCTTGTGGCGGCGGAAGAAATCTCTAATTTCCTCAAGAACATGTAGTCTGTCTGCCTGTTCCCCAAACTGGGTTTCAAATCGATGAATTGCATCTGTATAACCTTCAATATCATTAAGATATTCATTGAAAATTTCCAGTTTGTCAGTACACTCTTTGAGTTCTTGAAGCACACGCACATTTGCCTTTGCCATCTTCATAACATCCATGTCATGAACGGCTTTAATTATATCGGCTTGTATTGCGTATGATTGATTTACAGCATTAAGAGCATTGCCAAGATTGGAAGTATTCTCCCTGAAAGTATTATTAAACTTATTCAGATTCTTGACAAGGTTATTCAATGCTTGAGATGTGTCTGACGGCAGTTCTGGAAGGAGTTCAGATTGCATCCATGCAAGAAAAGAGTTTTTGCCATTCTCTTCTTTAAGCTTACAACGCTTAAACAGTAGTGAATTTGCAGTTGTGAGCAATATGCCAATAATTGAAGCCAGCATAGCCCATGCCACACCACTAAGCAATGCGTTGATACCTAATGCTGCGTTCTCGGACGCAACATTTATTACTCCACCTGAACTACCCATCAGTGTGAGGATTGCATCTGACTTCAATAAGTCAGTAAGACCGATGATGACCCCCGCCATTGTCCCGGCTAAGCCCCAGTATAATGGAATTGGGGTTTGTGTCGCAATATCGTTTTCTACTGAATCACAGTGACGGTCAACGGCATCTTTAAGTAGTCCGAAATCAATAACAGAGCCTGAGTTATTTCCAAGATACTTGTTGATTGAGTTCTTTATAGACTCGAAAATCATATTTCCAGCTCCATAAACTCCATCAACAAGATTTGTTTGTTCATTTCGTCTGAGGCGCCACGAAGATTCTTCAGAAAAGATCTTACTGAATTGATTCATTCGCAATAGATTCTTTACGAAAAAGAAAATCTGAATGCAAATGATTGCTATGATAATAACTGGTACTAATGCGTGCATTTTACTATCTGGTTAGAGCGACTAACGCTTTCTGTGTTATATACCATCTATTTCCTTCAAACTTAGCTACACCAGGCTTGATAACTTTCGCTTGATTAGCTTCTTGAAGGCTACAGCCCTCAAAATCGACAGCTAATTTAGCTGCATCAGTACGCAGTAAAGTCTCAAGCTCTGCACGGGAGTTTAACAGTGGCTCAAAATTAGCAACATTGTTTTTCTCTTCAGCAGAAAAACGAGCCTCGGAATCACGTGATGTAAGGAAACTCTTGAAGTAACCTCTATCCGCCTGAGTCGGTTGCCCGAAATACCCTCTTTGTGTTTCTACAACAGAGACAGGAGTAGGTGTGGATTTAGGAGTATAGGATGCGACTCTATATTCCTCTGAAGTATTCTTAGTTCTTTTGAGTGCTTTTACCTCATCTTCAAGAAGCCTTAGCCTTGATTTCATTTGGTAATAATCATCGGAACCATTTTGACGAGGTGTCGGTGCAAAACGGCTATCTGCCGATTGCTTGAGATTATAGATGTCGTTGCCATGCTTATCCAGTCTCTGTTTAAACTTGGATGCTTTAGCAAGAGCTACAATAGCAACTACTAACGAAATAATACCAAGGACAATAGAGATGAGCAGATACAATTTGTTACTTGATTCTTGTTCCTTAAGATTTTTAATCTCTTCTTCGTATTTATCGGCGCGGTTAGAACTCTCTCCAATTTGCTTCTTAAGATTTTCAATGTTGCTCCTCATTGAATCTAACTCGGCCTTATTGATTGGTGAGACATCTACATCCTCCTCTTTTGTCGTAGACGTAATTGTTTCTTGATTATCCGACGTAGAGGAGTGATTCTGATTATTAGCTGCGGCCTCGTCTTCGCACGAAGCGAGTGATAACCCTCCTACAAAGAGGGCTAATAATGCAGCTCGTATATTGAATGCTTTCATTACTGACCTTTCAATATTTTGTATATTTCGTTTGACATAGATTGAAGAACGCCCTTAATGGGATAGAAGAAGAACGTTTCTTCAATGACATCATCTTCTTCGGTTTCCTCTTGACGTTGTGCGATACCCTTATCGAGGAAGGTGCTCAAATCCTTCTTGGCGATTTCGTGTGCAGCTTTTAGGGCAGAAGTTTTTAACCCAAAGTTTTTGTCGAAATTGAAAGCATTATTCATTTCAATGAAGACAAAATCAAAGAAATCTTCAACGGCTTTTACTGTGTTTTCTTTATACTTCTCAGTGATTGTGCGGTAAGTGTCACTATTAGAGACAACTCCAGTACAGTCACTTTTGAAAACGATAGATTTATCTCGGATGTCATCTTCTTCTGCTCCAATGAGGCCACCTTTGCAAGTGGAATCCTTGGGATTAGAATCTTTCTCAAGTCCTAATAGCTCCAACTCTTTTCCATAAGGTTTGCCAATGACCTTTTCAAAGATTAGTTTTGTGTACTTAGCAAGAATTTTAGGATCAGTGGTAATAACCCGAATGACCTTACTACCATTACCGCTGAACGAGATGTGTCGCGGGACATCAAGCCCTAACACCTTGGTGATTTGAGCAATATGGTAGATAATGGAAGTATAGAATACAATAAAGACAATCTTGAAATCTTCGTCATCCTGTAGCAGGTAGTTGAAGTCAAGAGCTTTTCCGTTTATCCCGGCTTTCTTTGGAATAGAGTTGTCTTTAAGTCCAAAGAGGAAAGATGCCATATTCGATGGGCGATGATTGTTGGCGCTATTGAACACTCGTACAAGTTCTGAAAGATTCTTTTCTTCCAG
>CANQQE010000105.1 GCA_947625935.1 uncultured Muribaculaceae bacterium
TACCGAATCCCGGCCCATCATAGTGATAGGACTGATCCCTACCCATGAAGACATTCCATGAACGTCGAATGCGTTCTGCGAAATTAGCCATCTAACGGTATACCTCCTTCTTATATAGTTTTAATCTTTCGTTTACTATAGCCGACTCGACCGCCCTCCCAAATGCCGCTCTTTACCTGTGACATGTCGTAATCAGAGCTGGCAAGAGCCATCTGAACGCCCATCTCTCCTCGCTTCGCAACCCATCGGACAACACGACCAGAGGGAGACGTAAGAAATGACGGAGCCTCGTTCATGAGTTCAGAAAGGCGTCGGTTAAACGCATTAATGTACGTTCTAGAAAGAGAGCCGTCAGCGTTAAAAACAGGAGTCTGTCGACGAATTTCCTTATCGGCTTTCGCCATCGGTTTACGAATCTGCTTGTAAGTCTTCTTGTAAGCTTTTTCGTAATTCCGTTTAGCCCATCTAGCATCCTTCCGTTCAAGGCGTCTACGGCCAGCCTCTGTAAGAGACCCGTCAGGATTCTGATACCGTCGAACACCCCATTTCTGACCCAGGATACCGTGGTGAGCAAGATAGTAAAGGGAGTAATCCATGAATTAGCCCCCCTTTTTCTTCTTCTCATCGTCGTCTTCATCTTTTGTCCAATCTGAGAATGGGCTAGGTTTCGATTCCGGAAACGTTTCCTTAAACCAGCTGTTCCCCTTATCAGAATAATCCCAAACTCGTTCAACTGGCTTGTCAATATCGACATTCCATCTCTTCGCTTCTTCTCGAAGAGAAGAAAGACGAGAATCTTCTCTCTGTGTACTTTCCTGACGCCAATTACGAGTAGACGAAGCCTTTTCCGTCCTAGCCGTAGACATAGGTCTAGGCGGCTCAGAAGCTAATTCCTCTGACCTTTCACGATCTTTCTTGGACTCGGAAGACGAATTACCATTCGAAGACGCTGTTTTAAGCGTATCCCAAGACTTCTTCAAACTAGCCAACTGAGCCATCCGCTGCGTGTAATCCTTCAAGGATTCGCCAGGTCGACGATCCGGATTCTGATCATCGCCGTCAAGCTTATCCAGACCGAAAGCGTGAGAAACTCTCTTCCCCGCTTCGACAAAACCACTAACAGCGTCGCCGAATGTTTTTAATTCGTTAAGCGCTTTAGAACTTTTTCGCAAGAAACTCTCGCCCTGCTTTTCGTTCGGCAGCTCTCGCTTGTATGCATTTTCAAGGCGAAGGCGCTCAGTTCTCTGCCGAAGTTCTTCGTCAGACATGGCACTAATTCGGTCCTGAAGAGTCGGATTCTTCGCTCGACGTTTAGCCTCTTTTGCTTCTTTTTTTTCGGCTCGCTGTTTTCGGTTCGCTTCAACACGATTCTTTACAGATTTTGCTGCACGCTTAATTCTTGCACTGACCCCGGTCTTCAAAGGATAAGGAGGACCGTGTTCGACACCCCACTTCTGGCCTTTTATACCATGGTGCGCAAGGTATTCAGGATCCAAGGAGACAAGCACAGAGGAGAGTTCTAAGTATTTCGGCTCCATTTTGAAATCTGTGCCTTCTTCCGAAGAATGTTTTGCGCTTTTAGATTTTCCAGAAAGCCACTCAATATTATACTCTAGCCAATCCATCTCGTCTTTTCCAAATTCCGTGTCCTTATTCCCGGGAAGAACAAGCGACTCCATCGGAGATTCGAATTCACTGCCATATTCAAAGAAAACACATGCTCGATATTTATCCGAAAGTCCAAGATCGTCAAGCCGCTCTTGCATTTTAGAATGATAGTCTTTCAATAACCGAGCAATCTCTGGCCCAGCAGACGGATCATCGGCGATTTTATCATCAAGCTCATAGATCCGCTTCTCATATTCATGCTGCATTTTTCCCATCAAACTAAAGTCAGTATTCTTATCATACTCTTTTTTAGCATGAAATTTACTACTATAGGAAAACTCAGCCAATGCATCCTCTGCTTCGGTTCTTTTATCTCGGGGGTTAAGACTCATATCTGGCTGGGCCCTCGCATTTCGAGCATCTTCGATGATCTTTGACGCTTTTCGAAGTTCCCGCTTCGTCATCCCAGGATTTCGATCGGCGAAATAACCTTCGATTCCTTCACGTGTCGAAGTGTCTATCTTTTTACGCTCACCAGAACTATACCGCTCTTTCCCCGCGGTAGTAAGAGTTCCGTCTTTGTTTTGATACCGTCTAACTCCCCATTTCTGGCCAAGTATTCCATGATGCTCCAAATAATCGGAGAGCTCTATATATTGTGTCGACATCTCCAAGCCCCCCCCTTTAATCAAAGTCTTCTTTCATTCGCTTATATGCAACGTAAGCGTCCATAAGAGCCGCCACGTTATCGATCTTCTCCTCGTGACGTTTCTTATAGAGCTTGCGGTTTCCGTTCGTGTCCTCAAGGACAATGCAGTTTCCCATGGCAAACGACATGAGAAGTTCATCAAAGATCAAAAGCCCATCCTCAGAAAGTTTCTTGATCTCGCCAAGGGGAACGGACTCTGTCTTGAACCCCTGGATGACCTTCTCAACACCATACTCTCCGTTCCGCATAATCCAGTCCTGAAGGAATTCTGTAGCGTTGTATGGGTCATACCCAAATGCCCGAACATCGTAATCAAACTCCTCGATCATGGCTTCCACGTCTTCGTAAACGGCATGCATGTCAAGTACGGTTCCTTCCATAACAACAAGACTGCCCTCTTTAATAAATTCCTCGTACTTCATATGCATAGCGACAGGAAGCCGCTCGAACGTACGAGAAGTAATGTAAGAACGAGTCTTGATTCCATACTCTCCTCGCCGAAGCGGAAAGAGAAACGTAAATGCACAGAAGTCGTCACCCTGAGACAAGTCCGCACCAAGAGCACAGGGCATGCCACGATACGATTGACGACGCTTAAACGGCAATGTCTCCTCGTATGTAAAGTAATATGTGTACCCCTCCATAGGAATACCGAAGCGCTTAGCAAGAATATCATTCCTGGCAGCCGGTGCGTTCTCGGCGCGCTCCACGTCCTGCTGATAAGTCTCATAACTCACGGTCTTTCCGAGATTCGGAGCGGCTTTAACCCACATTTCGGGATTCGCTACTTCCTTTACGTCGTCTAGCTTGTACCACCAAATCGACACATGTGGGTTGTAGTATTCTCCCTTGAGAATATCCATGAGCTCCATCTTGATCGTATCGCCAGCTCCATTACGGACTGTCCCCTCAGAACTCATGGCGATGATCAAATAGTTGTCCAGTTTCGAAGCACCCTGCTCAAGAGCGCCGATAGGATCCTCACGAATATCACCGGAAAGCCACTCGTCAACTGTGGAATATTTGTTCTGCAAGCCCTGCAACTTTGCGATACTCATGGGGCGAACCTCGAGAAGGGAACCGGTCATAAAATTCTCGATTCCCTTCTTCGTAGATACCAGCTTCTGACGGTTAAAGCGATCGCCTTTTGTACTGTAAATGGAACCGTCGGTCAAGAACTTAAACAACGGCCCACGCGCACGCGTGATAGCAGTTCTAAAAGGAGAAAGCATCTCTTCAGCCTGCTTCATCGTAGGAGCGGTCGTGACCTGATGCGTCGTCGAAGTGTCCATTACTAGACCATAAGCCTGATGCGCCATTCCGTACACGGTCTTAGCCGAGCCTCGAGCGACGATCAAATACTGCTTTTGCGTAAGACGCTTTTTGATCACACGCTTCACATAGCGACCAGGCCTTCCGTGTTGACCAGGCTCGAAGACGCTTCGCTCGATGAAGTAATACCAGCCATAAACCTCTTCTGCCCAGAGTTTAAACGTATCGAGAAGGTAAAGATCACCGCCATCGGTCAAGGTAAGTTCATTCTCACAGAATGCAATCCAACCCTCAACAGCTTTGTCGTCATAGTAAAATCGAGGATCAGCGATCAACTGATCGATTCGGTTCATCTCGAGATCAATAGTTTCGCAGACGGGAATCTCGCCGCGCAACACGGCATCTCGAAATTCACCATAGTATTTCGGTACTGCCGTGTTTGAGAGCATTTAGATCACCCTCTCAATAATGATAAGTTTTCCTAGAAAGCTTGGACGCGGCAGGAATAAACGGGTTTGTAGCCCAAAGATAATCCATCCATTCCTGCTTCTGAGTCGGCTGATACTTTGCAGCATCAGACGCTTTGACACTAAGGAACCTATCCATTGCTTCTTTAGCTGCATCAGCTTTCGCTCCGGGAAGATGGGCTTTGACTCCCTGCTTAAATAGTTGACGCTGAGACATAAGATGCTCTGCCATATCTGCAAAACGTTTAATATCTTCATCATGATAATTCTTCTTTATAAGTTTCTTAACCTGACGGTTAAAATATTTTGAGGTTCGCTTCAAGCTACGCATGGACTTACGGTTGGCTTTCGCCTCTCGAGTAGCGGCTTTCGCTGCACCATGACTACGAAGCTGGCGTCCGCCTCTCTGGATCCGGGTTAGTTCGTCTCTGGCTTTCTGCGCTCGATACTGTTTTATGTAATAAGCTGTTTCTTTTCGGTCAGCCTTAGCAGAAACTTTAGCATATCGTTTCTTACCAGCTTCCGTATAACTGCCATCTTCATTCTGGTATCTTCGAACACCCCAGCGCTGACCTTTTATGCCGTGGTGAGCAAGGTAAACTTCGTAAGTCATTCACTCTTCCTCCTCTGTTGGAAAATTTCTATCATTCTGAACTGAAAGTCTGAACTCCAGTTCCGCGACATCTTCTTTCAATGCCTCGACTAAGTAAGACGCCTGAGGGGGATCGAACTTCAACTTTGCTCTAGCAGAAATATAAGTCTTTGCCATGTTGCAACGAGGATCGTCGGCTGGGAGATACTGGTCCCAAGTCTCATCTTCACCGGAAATAGAAAAACCCTTGATCGGGCCAAATCCAAGCTGAGTGAGAATGCCGAATGCGGTGTTTATCTCCATGATCAAAGGTTCATCGAAGTCATGGATCTCGTCATTTGCGCCGATCTTAAACCGGACAGAGGAGAGAATCTTCGTCGGGTCCACATACTTCTCTCGTACATCAGGCACGGCAACTCACCCCC
>CANQQE010000106.1 GCA_947625935.1 uncultured Muribaculaceae bacterium
TAGCCTGCTTAAACTATAAAAAGAACCATAAAAAGAACTATAAAAAGAGACTGCCCAAACTTGTTAGACAGTCTCTTAGTCTTCTTTGGACTATTGTTGGCCGGAATCTGTCCGACCCGTCAAGTGGAGCTGGAGGGACTTGAACCCTCGTCCAAACGCGGAACTAATGTGCTTTCTACATGCTTAGTCTTTACTTGATTGTCGGGCTGCGGCAAGCAAAAGACGACCAACCTCAGCCTTATCCTCTTGATTTTCGGAAGCCGTGCGAGGCTCTTGGCTTCCTATTCCCGATTTTTCTGCACCACCTTGTCGATCCGTCTCGGGAAGAGTAACAATCGGGTGATGTCTTGTCTCTGCGACTGTCGCGGAGATTAGGCTAATCTACTGTGCTTCGATTAAGCGGCAAGAGCGTAGTTATTTTCGCCATTTAAAATTGCGATGTCCCTGATTATAGAGCGTAGCCATCATTGCTCTGCATGCTTACACACCACCTCTACACGCTGTCAAAACCGGTCAGCCCCGTAGATACGGTTGTGTATAATCATGACAAAGATAGCGGTTTTGCTAAAAACCGCTATCAAATTTTGCCATATTTAACATTCACCGTGTTAGTCGAGTTTGTGAATCACAAGACCTGAACGGAGTTTCGGTTCAAACCATGTGGTTTTTGGAGGCATGATATTGCCGGAGTCTGCTATGTCCATCAGTTGTTTCATCGAAACGGGATAGAGGGCGAGTGCAACTGCCATATCGCCTGAGTCGACACGGCGTTTCAATTCGCCAAGTCCGCGTATTCCGCCGACGAAGTCTATGCGCTTGTCACTTCTTAAATCGGTGATGCCGAGAATGTCGCGCAGTATAAGATTGCTTGAGATGGTGACATCGAGTACGCCAATCGGGTCGCTGTCGTCATAGCGTCCTTCTTTGGCGGTGAGCGAATACCAAGAGCCGTCGAGATAGAGCGAGAAGTTGTGAAGTGATTTCGGATGGTATGTTTCCGAACCTTTATCTTCAACGATGAAATTCTCGGTTAGTTTGGCGAGGAATTGTGCCGGGGTGAGGCCGTTGAGGTCCTTGACCACTCGGTTGTAATCTATGATTTTTAAGTGTGAAGCCGGGAAGCATACCGCGAGGAAGTAGTTGTATTCCTCGTCGCCGCGGTGATTTGGATTCTGTTTGGCTTTTTCGTTGCCCACCAAAGCGGCCGCAGCTGTGCGATGATGGCCGTCTGCGATGTACAGATAGGGGATTTTGTCAAATTCCCGGGTTATTGCGGCTATCGTATCGTCGTTGTCGATTACCCAGAAGTGATGTCCGAACCCATCGGGTGCGGTAAAGTCGTATTCGGGGTCTCCTTTGGTGGTTTCGGCGATGATTTTCTCTATGGCTTCGTTGTCGGGGAAGGCGAAAAACACTGGTTCGATATTGGCGTTGTTGATGCGGACGTGTTTCATGCGGTCTTCCTCTTTGTCGCGGCGCGTGAGCTCATGCTTTTTTATGCGCTCGTTCATGTAGTCGTCCACGTTTGCGGCCACTACTATCCCATATTGGGTACGTCCATCCATCGTCTGTGCATAGATGTAGTAGTGTTCCTTGTTGTCTTGCACGAGCCATCCGTTGCGTTGGAAGGCGTTGAAGTTCTCTACAGCCCGGTCGTATACCTCGGGGGCGTGTTCGTCTGTGCCGGGAGCGAAATCTATCTCGGGTTTTATGATGTGATAGAGTGATTTGTCGTTTCCCTTGGCTTCGTCGCGCGCTTCCTCAGAGTTGAGTACGTCATAGGGTCGCGATGCCACTTCAGTGACCATCTCGCGGGGAGGTCTCACTCCCTTGAACGGTTTTATTTTTGCCATGGTTGTCTGTGTGATTAAGGTTGATTTATTTCTTGCTCCTGATTATGGTCTGTTCGCGGTCCGGGCCTATTGACACTATTGTGATGGGGGTCTCAAGTTCGGCTTCAAGGAAGTCGATATAATTGCGGAATGCTTCGGGGAACTCTTCCTCTGAACGGAATGCGGTCATATCCTTTTTCCATCCGGGAAGGCTCGCATAGACTGGTTCAACAGTGCCGTCCTCGATAGAGTAGGGGAACGCTTTGGTTTCCTTGCCGTTGATTTTGTATGCTACGCACGCCTTGACTTCGTCAAAATCATCGAGCACATCGCTTTTCATCATGATAAGTTGCGTGACGCCGTTAATCATGATGGCATATTTCAACGCTACCAGATCAATCCATCCGCAGCGGCGTTCGCGTCCTGTCACTGCCCCATACTCGTGGCCCAGGTCTCTGATGCGTTTGCCTGTCTCGTCATGTAGCTCGGTCGGGAAGGGCCCGCTGCCTACGCGTGTGCAATAAGCCTTGAATATGCCGAATACCTCGCCGATGCGATTGGGGGCGACACCAAGACCCGCACATGCTCCGGCACAGACTGTGTTGGACGATGTCACAAACGGATAGCTGCCGAAGTCAACGTCGAGCATCGTGCCTTGAGCGCCTTCGCAAAGTACGCTTTTGCCATCTCGGAGCAATCCGTTAATCAGGTGCTCGCTGTCGACGATTTCATATCCTTTCATGTAATCTATGGCGGCGAGCCAACGCGATTCAAGTTCTGAAATATCGGGGGTTTCGCCCATTTGTCTCAGAATTGACAGATGCCGGTCGCGTGCGGCTGCATATTTTGCGGTGAAATCATGTTCGATATCTCCGAGTCTGAGTCCGTTGCGGCTAACCTTGTCGGTGTATGTAGGGCCTATGCCTTTGCCTGTCGTGCCGATTTTGGCACCACCTTTGGCTTTTTCGTTGGCGGCGTCGAGAAGCCTGTGTGTGGGGAGTATCAGGTGGGCTTTTTTTGAGAGTTTCAATACTTTTTTCAGGTCAACTCCGCTTCGTTCAAGAGCCTCGGCCTCCTCCTGGAAGAGCACGGGGTCAAGAACCACTCCGTTGCCTATAATGTTGACTTGCCCGTCCTGGAATATTCCTGATGGGATTGAACGCAAGACATATTTTTTGCCCTCAAACTCAAGGGTGTGTCCGGCGTTTGGGCCGCCTTGGAAGCGTGCGACCGCATCGTAACGCGGAGTGAGCACGTCCACCACTTTACCTTTTCCCTCGTCGCCCCATTGCAGGCCGAGCAGTACATCTACTTTCATAGTTTCTCGTTATTGCTGTAAGCTGTTAAAAGTATTATAATTAGTTTGTTTATTTCTTCTTCAGGCGACGAGCACACCGTGAACACACGCCGTAGATACATAATGAGAAATAAGCGGTGTGAAATGTTGGGTAGCGTCGTGAGTTTATGGCTCTCGATATTTCAGCGTCTTTTGTTACCTTTATTTTTCCGCACTCGGTACATACCAGGTGCAGGTAGCTGATTTCGTTTGCCGACGACACTCGTTCGTAATGCGAAACCGTCCCCTCAAACTTGTGCCGCCTGACGATACCGGCTCCTGCCAACAGTTGCATCGTATTGTAGACCGTGGCGAGGCTGACCCTGTCGGCCTGTACGAGTGAGGCGTGTAGCGAGTTGATGCTGAAGTTGTCGGGCATCTCCAGCACTTTTTCCAACACAATGTCCCGCTCTGTTGTGTGGCGTAACTTTCTCGACTTCAAATAAGCCGAGAAGGCGGTGCGGGCCAATTCTTTGGATCTCTCGTCGTTCATAGCCGATACAAAGGTAAGCCAAACCGTTGGCATTATCAAAACTTCATCTCTGTTTTTTGGCGAAGCTAACCCGATTGCGTGTTTTTTTGTTATATTTGTGATGCCCTATTGGGTTGTTATACTGTTCAATTGAAACGCTTTTATTTTATAATTATGTATAGTCTGTCCTATAGACGTCTGTTTCCGCTGGCAGCGGCTCTGATGTTGTCGTCGCTGTTGGTGTTTGCGGGAAACGATGACAAAAAATATGCCAAAATGATTGAGCGCCTGGATGTATGGGGGCTTGTTGACACGGTTCCGCAGGGCGATGTCGCAGGCTTTTGGAATGCCATCTGGACTAATTCTCGTGATCTTTATGATATGCGTAAAGCCATTTTGTCGGGAAACAGTGCTATGGTTTCGGCGCAAAACCGTGTGAATAATATGGAAAAGTCTCTTGAAAGCACAATAGGGACTTTTGGGGTGGTCAACTCTGATACTACTCTGTCGGGTGAACTGAGTCGGGCCCTTGCCATGGGGCAAGTGGCTTCCACCGTTACTATCGTAGTGTTACCTTCTGATTATGTCAATTGCTTTGTGGGCCCAGACGGGCAAATGTTCATTACCCGCGGCATGGTTGCGCTGGCCGGCGGTAGCCGCAGTGCGCTCGTGGCTCAGTGCGCGGCTACGTTTACGCATTACCTGCTTTGGGATACTCTATATGATGCTTTTCAGCTCGAAAAGAAATCGAGAGGGCGCACTGTCTGGTCCTCCATTGTGGGAGGGGTGGCCTCCGTGGCAACCGACTTTATTCCCGGAGTCGGAGGGCTGGCCGCGAGTTTTACGGTCGATGCCGGATTGCTTGTGGCCGACAATCTCACCTACCAAAACCAGAAGCAGGCACTCGCCGAATTGCAATACAAGTATTCTATGGATCAGGCGGTTAGAGCGGATATTGTCGCCTACCGATTTCTGCGATGGTCGGGAAGTGATCCCGCTGTCTATATAGATTGGCTCAATGAACTAAAGTCATTTGTCTCTGACCCAGAGATGGTTACCCGGATGATGTTCAGAATAAATCTATTAATTTATCTTCATGATCAGAATGTTGTCGGGAGTGGGCGTAAGTCTATTTCTAAGAAACAGCTTCCGTTGCCCTATTTGACCTCTGCGCAATGCTGGGCTGCATCTCCTTCTTTGAACAATGCTGCCAAAGGCAAATCATCGGGTGGGGATGATATTTATTGATAGAGTGGCTTTTTTGCTAATCGCCTGATTGTTAAGGCGGACGTGAAATTAGCGGGTCTTCTGATTGTTAATTGAGGTTAAAAACGGTGATTTTCTTGGCCGGATGTTTGGCGGATTCGCGGGAAGTCCCTACCTTTGCACTCGCTTTTGAGAAAGAGCGAC
>CANQQE010000107.1 GCA_947625935.1 uncultured Muribaculaceae bacterium
AATCCACAGCATCCCTTACAGTGTAGCACATGACCTTGGAGAGGGTCACTAAAAACTACTACTCTATAATACAAGGATCACTGAGTTAATGCAGGCGGTGGGTTTGGAAAATTTCAGTGAAATTGCTCCTAAGATTGTGCCACAGGATCGGTTGGATGCTTATCTTTTCGAGCAGCGTCTTGTCGCAACGCAATATTTGACGAGGATTGTTATTGAAGATTGATGAAAAAACAGTGAGGCGCTTACAGCAATGATTTGTATTGGAAAGAGTTACATTCAGCGTATGGACGGAACGTCCCGTCTATGTGCGGACGTGAGCATAGGGGATCGTGTGAAGACGCTATGGTTCTCTGTGGATCAGGATCAGGAGAAGTATTTTTGCGTGGGACGGGCTGATGCTTTTGTAATGGTTCTCCTGATTTCCGCGCTTCGCTATGGACACGAGATTCATTGCGCAGACCCAATGTCGGAACGGCTGCATTACCAACTGTGCAATTCATTGATTCCGGCGATCGTGCGTGCGGGAAATCTCTACCACAGGATTGACATACATGCGTCTCTGACAAGGGATGCTGTTGCGAATCGAGAGGGTGTAGTAGCTACTGGCTTTTCTGGTGGTCTTGATTCCTTGTATACGATCATGACACATGGCCATGACTGCGAATATCCTGTGACGCATATCCTCGTTGACAACGCGGTAGCTTTCGATAAATATGGGCAGGAAAGCAGAAGCGTGTTCTTAGAGAATTGCCGCAGCGCGACGAGGTTTGCCCAAGAGTTGGGACTGGAAACGGTATTCGTCGATACAAATTTTCGGGAAGCATTAATTGAGAGCTACACCGACGCTTATGATATCTACCGGCATGCCGGCTGCGTGTTAGCGCTGTCAAGGCTGTTTTCCATGTATTTGATATCTTCTTCCTATGCGGCAAGCGAATTTAAAATGGATATAGATGTCTGCGCTTCCCATGAGATGCTGATCGCGGAATGTGTCTCGACCGAGTATCTTCAATTTTATCCCGCGGGGATCGAAGTTAGACGGATGGATAAACTGGTTGCCATTTCCGATTGGGAGCCTTCCTATCATTGGCTGCACGCGTGCTTCACCAAAAAGCCACCGGGGGGGTAAATTGCGGCACTTGTAGAAAGTGTAAGGAAGTGCAGGTCGTGCTTTATGCGCTGGGAAAGCTGGATCGCTATTCTTCTGTATTTGATGTGGACCGATTCCGGGCGAACTGCTCAAAATATCTTGCCTATATTTTAGCTAATCAGAAAAGTATATGGGCACGTCAAGTCCTGCAGATCATTCAGGACAACGATATTCCCATCGAACCAGAAGTGCTGCGCTATCAGAAACAGTTTGAGCGGGTAAGTCAGATCATGAAAAGAAATCGCGAGAAGGCGTTCTGAAGTGATTCACTCGTGAAATAATGCATAAAACGCTTTATGTTCAAGAAGCCATTGGCTATATGTCGTGAAGTTTTGAAATTGGATGAAAACAGCAGATATTTACTTGAAAAGCCTTATGAGAAAAATTAACAGAAAAGAAGACTGCTTTGGCTGCGGCGCCTGCGCGGCAGCGTGTAAAGCCGGCGCGATTTCGATGCGTGAGGACCGGGAAGGGTTTCTCTATCCCACCATTGACGAGCGCCGCTGTATCGACTGCGGCGCCTGCGATGACGTCTGCCCGGCAAAGGAAGCCTTGGCGCGGACAGAAGGAGAATTTTATGCCGTGCGCTGTAGAGATGAGGCGCTGCTGCGCAAGAGTACGTCTGGTGGCGCTTTCTCTCTGCTGGCCGGCGAGGTGATCAAGAGCGGCGGCGTTGTCTGCGGCGCGGTTTTCGACAAGAAATTCAGGGTGACGCATATATTGTCCGAAGATTTTGCTCCGATGCGAAAGTCCAAGTATGTGCAAAGCGATATGAGCTCCTGTTTTGAGGCGATCCGACAAACGCTGGAGGGCGGACGCAAGGTGCTGTTCTCTGGCACGCCGTGTCAGTGCCACGCGCTGCGCCGATTTATAGGGAAGCAAGCATCAGAGCTGTATCTGGCGGCGCTGGTCTGCCGGGGTGTGCAGTCGCCGGGACTTTGGGCGGATTATGTGGCCTATCTGAGTCAGAACGGTGTGTTGGAAGCCTATGATTTTCGGGACAAGCGGGTTCTCAACAATGGACATACAACGGTTTACAAAATCAATGGACAGGAGACGGTACTTGCCAATGGACAGGATCGTTTTGGCAGGCTTTATACACGCTGTTTGACGCTCCGGCCGAGCTGCTACGAATGTCCATATTGCAGCCCTGCTAACGATTTTGATTTTGTGCTTGGAGATTTTTGGGGAGCTGAAAAAACGCTCCCAGAGATGGTGGATGGAAAAGGCGTTTCCCTTGTAGTTGTGAAAGGAGAAAAAGCGAAGGCACTGTTTTCGGGGATTAGCGCGGACGCGGCGCGGATCATTCCTTGTAAGCGGGAGGATACATTACAGCCTGCCTTGCAATCACCGGCAAAACAAACACTGCTGCGAAAGCTATTGTTCAATGATTATGCGAGAAAGGATGCGGACGGCCATTGCGATATGGCATTGCTGTTGAAAAAATATGCCGCAGGGTAATACACTATGAAGAAACCTGAAAAAGTAACTCCTCTAAGATGGTTATACGCCGTCTTGGGAAAAGATCGAACGGCCGTCTTACAACTAATGTTGATTCGCACTGTATCCGGACTCCAGGGAACCTTTTTTGCAGTCGTGCTAAAGCACGTAATGGATGCAGGCGTAGAAAAGAATTTACACCGGTTTTTTATCCAACTCGTCGCTTTACTGGCAGTTGCGTTACTTGGCGTAGTCTTATCTTTCCTCGGGAGCTACTATGAGGAAAAAAGCAAGGCGCAGTTGGAGCACCGTTTTCGGATGCGCGTATTTGCACAGCTTTTAAATCGCTCCTATGCGAAGGTTTCGGCAGTACATTCCGGCGATTGGATGACCCGGATCTGCTCGGATGCCATCTATGTCTCTGAATCCGCGGTTCAAGTGTTCCCGCGTCTATTAGGACTGGCGGTGCAAGCGATAAGCGCGCTTGTGGCCCTGGCCTTTATGCTGCCATCTATGCTATATATCCTGGTTCCCGGCGGGATCGCTCTAACGCTGTATTCTGTCCTGTTCCGAAAGAAACTGACGGGACTTCACAGAACTGTGCAGCATTACAATGGGGCTGCCAGATCCTTCATGCAGGAAAGGCTTTCCGGAATGGCGGTATTGCGCGCATATTCCAAACAGGAATATGCCGTAGAACAAGCGGAAAAAAGAACGGACACTTGGGCGCAGAGCCGTGTTTACCGGGGAAAATGGATGGCGGCTTATAACGGTGGGATGCAGTTTGGAATACAGATGGGTTATCTGCTGGGGATTCTGCTGTGCGGCGTATACCTGCTCCAAGGAAACATCAGTTATGGCACGATCATCGCCGTTCTTCAGCTATCCAAACAGGCGGGATCCATGACGAGCTTATCCGGGTTGGCTCCTCAATACTACACCATGATAGCCAGCATCGAGCGAATGATGGAGATTGAAAACTTTGGACAGGATTGTGAAGCGCCACCCAAATCCATAGAGATGGTGCGTGATTTTTACCGGAATCACCTTCGCGCTTTTGGCTTACGATCCGCTTTTTTTACTTACCCGGACGGAACAGAAAATGTGCTTTCGGATTTTAATATGGAGATTCAAAAAGGACAGTATGTGGCATTTATGGGCACATCCGGATACGGAAAGACAACGGTTATCAAACTGTTATTGGGATTGTTTCAACTCCAGGACGGGAAAATTTATCTAAAAGATGATTGTGGCAATGAGCAAGCGCTGGATGCGTCATGGCGCGGACTATTCGCTTATGTGCCTCAAGGAAATTTCCTTTTTAGTGGAACAATACGCGAGGCGGTCACATTTGGGCAGGCCGCAGATACCTCGCGCGATGAAGCCTTGTGGCGGGCCCTGTCCATTGCATGCGCAGATGATTTTATTCGGAAATTGCCGCAGGGATTAGATACAGAGCTAGGTGAACGTGGCGCTGGATTGTCGGAGGGACAGATGCAGCGGATCGCGATTGCCCGCGCCATATACGCCGAATATCCGATTCTCATTTTTGATGAGGCGACCAGCGCGTTGGATCAGGGAACGGAACGAAGACTTCTTCAAAATCTGCGTTCTATGACAGATCACACCGTTATATTGGTTACGCACCGCACGGCCGCTCTTGAGATATGTGATGCCACTGTTGCGTTTTAAGACACCTTTCTTCCAAAAGAATAAAGGAAGCGCTCGTGCTGCTTGTCAGTAGCTTTCGTTTCACTGCTGAGATAACGCCCGCCATGGCCGGCATTCCAAACGCCCTCGATTTCATCAATTCGATTACGAATATGATTTAGCTCTTTCGCTGCTTTCAATCTTTCGGCATTGTCTTTTTCCATTTGGCCCCCCTCATCTTATTGCCACCCTCACCAGCCTCTCCGTCTGGTCGGCCATAAACAGGGGGATATTCAGTGCGTCCCCATCCAGCTTCAGGTTGTCCAGGGAGAAGCGGATGCGGAGCTTGACCTCCTCCGGGAACAGCTCCTTGAACTTTTGCAGGCTGGGGCTGGTGAGGTTATTTTCGGACTTGACCTCCACGGGGGAGACGTCGTTTTCCCGCTGGATGAGAAAATCCACCTTGTAGGGCGGGTTGTTTTGGCTCCAGTACCGGGGCAGGGCTTCAAACTGGGTGATGAGCGTTTGCGGCACATGGTTTTCCGGCAGCGCCCCTTTGAACTCCGTAAAGGCATCCGCACTGCCTCGCCTGGGGAATGACATTTCCGCGTCCCTGCCCGCCACGAAAAACGCTCCCGCCTTTAGGGCGGGAGCGAAAAAATATGCGAATTTTTACGCCGGGTACATATTGGTCAGCAGCAGCAACAGCGGCAGCACCAGGGAGAATACGCTGATGATCCAGGGATACATGGTCCTGCGGGAGCAGAACATCAGCACCAGACA
>CANQQE010000108.1 GCA_947625935.1 uncultured Muribaculaceae bacterium
AGTTTTTTCAGAGTTTACGGAAAAGAGAACCTTGATGAGCGTCGCCCGCCCAAAGGACTGCCCGGCGGCGGTATGCAAAAGTCTATCGAGGTACTTGTCAAGCTATTCAACCGTTATGGAGAAATTGAAATATATAACAACAAATTAGAGGAGCAGAAGAAGAAACTTTCCGCGTTCCGCGAGGCGAGAAAGTATCGTTTCGTTCCTGATTTGGTTGGGGGTAATGCACAGTACGAAGATAATCTCGTCCAAATTCGCTCTTTGCAGTATCAGTTGGATAACTTGACTTCTGAACAGGTTGCTGAGCACACCGAGGAAGATATTGAAAAAAGTCGGATGAAGGCTGAACTTCAAACGGCAAAGCTTCGTGCCGAAACAGAACTACAGTCAAAGCAGCGAAGGCTTGAACTGCTCAAAATGAGTCTTGAGTACGGTTTGTATCCTACAGAAGCTGACCTTTCGGCGTTGCAGGAGTTTTTCCCGGAAGTCAATCTTCGCAAACTCTATGAGGTTGAAAGATACCATAGAAAACTGGCAACGATTCTGGATGAACAGTTCACAGCAGAGCGTCAGTCCGTAGAAGCGGAAATCGACGACTTGCAATCCAGCATAAAAGAATTGCAAAAACAAATCACAGACTTGGGGTTTGTAGGAAATCTTTCTAAAGAATTTCTTGACCGACATTCTGAAATCAAGGGACAAATCGACGCGCTCAGAAAGCAAAACGAAGCATATCTTACGCTGACCGATTTGAAAGAAGCAAAAGCCCGAGCCGATGAGTTGCTAAAGAGAAGCATTGAAAATATTCTCACCGATATAGAGAACTCTCTTAATGACAAAATGAAAGAGATCAACGATACACTGTTTGTGGATTCCCGCAAACCTCCTCAGATTAGATTTAAAGAATATAACAGCTATGAATTTGAAACGCCGGATGATACCGGAACGGGTTCAAACTATAAGGGTATGGTCGTATATGATCTGGCAATGCTGTATCTCACAGCTTTGCCGGCTATCGCCCATGACTCCTTGATACTCAAAAACATTGGAGATGGTGCAATCAACGGCATCATGAAAATATATGCAGCGAGTAAAAAGCAGGTTTTCATAGCCTTTGATAAGCAGGAAGCTTATAAGTCGGATACAAGAAAAATATTGTCCGACAACACGGTACTGAAGCTGTCGGACGATAACTGTGAACTCTATGGGCAGTCTTGGAATAAAGAGGTGTCGGATAATGCAAACATTGAAGATGAGTTATAAAAAGCTGTGGAAGCTGCTGATTGACAGAGAAATGAAGAAGTCCGACTTGCGCAAAGCGGCTGGAATCAGTTCCTCATCCCTTGCCAAGTTGGGGAAAGATGAAAATGTAACAACGGATGTACTTCTGCGAATCTGCGAGGCGTTGGAGTGCGGCTTGTACGACATAGCGGAAACGGTGCCAAACGGTAAGGCGGCAGAATAAAAACAGTGGCATAAAAAATAGACATGCTCACTGAACTCTGTTAGAATGAAAGTCAGAAGCAGCCGCTCTAAAGAGGAATCAGAAAACATGTCCGAGAAGATTATACAACCAAACGAAAACGCCGTTAAGGCAAAACTTAAGAAATTAGTTAGAAAAGTGTTGAAGAAACGCCCAATGAACTCCTGGACAAAGAAGCCTATGAACCAACCGGTGCCGCATAGTACAAACGCAATGAATTCCCCAAAGGATACCGCAGTGACCATTGCACCCGAAATCTTACCATCACTCAGGCAATGTAAAACTATCAGCGCCCAAGCTCAAAGGCGTTCCTTTTGAAACTGTGATAATTGAGATGTGCCTATGCACCTGTTCCTCAGCACTTCGATTTCTCCTGCTCATATTTAACACCCATTATAATTTCTCTCTTTTACACCTCTTTCAAAGCTTGCACAAGTTTTGAGAGGCTGGGAGGGAGCCGTAATTTATACCTGAACTAATAATATTTCGTCTTTGCTATTTTGCTGCAAATATAATCTACCGCAGTTACAAGTTCCACGCACTTACCAATATAATATTCTTTTGCAACATTATTTGTGCATTTGTGCTGATCATCATAGGTAATAAAATTACAGAATTCTATTATAATCCTTTGATAATTATACCACTTTCTTTTAGAGGCATTCTTAGGATATATGTTCTTTTCTGTTTTAAGAATAGTTTCATTGAGTTGCTCGGCGCATTTCTTGTATGTTTCCAGTTCTGATTTATCAATACCGGGGAAACTGGGAAATTCTTTTCGCCATGTATCATCATCATACCTTAAACAAAAGATAGTTCCGCGAGTATTATCATTACAATTTATT
The DNA here is from genome assembly GCA_947625935.1 of uncultured Muribaculaceae bacterium. Classification (GTDB taxonomy): domain Bacteria; phylum Bacteroidota; class Bacteroidia; order Bacteroidales; family Muribaculaceae; genus JAJPXC01. The sequence goes on from CANQQE010000108.1 coordinate 2,329, forward strand.
CTGTCGTGACTGCTTAGTAACTCCATAAAACTTTTTAATTGCATATAAAGGCGTATATACAATCCGGAAAATGCCTCCGCACGTTTTTCACGCAAATATTTCTTTGCGATCAAAGAAGAAGTTATAACTGCTGCTGCTGTTTCTATAAATACTGGATGACTCTCTATAAAACAAAGTACTGACAAAAGAAATATCTTTAAACATTCAATCATATCACAACATGAGGCACTAACCAGGGTATTCATTTATCTTTCGCAATTTTTCAACACTGGCTTTTATGTACCTTAAAACCTCCTCCTTATCGCTGTCAAGCCAACCAAGCTTAGAATAATTCTTATTTATATGATCGGCATATAAATTAAGATGGTCACTTTGAAGTTCAATTGCTCTATCTATAAAAGATATTTTTTTATTTTTGTGCAAGGGAATATACTTACCATCGTCTATCTTTAATTCAGAGCCGAAAGAAGAACCTAAAAAACGTCTTTTCTCCATCTTATACATTTTGCTTACTTTAACTATTGCATAATATACTGTATCAATGACATATTTTATTGTAGGGATATTCTTCAAGAAAAACAGCGGTGGAATAGTGAAACAATTCAACGCTGCCATAAATGAAAAACTCGGCTGCCAATCAATCAAAAACGAATGTCCAGCTTCGTTGATACGAACGCTATAATTTCGTCTTGAATACTTATGACCATCTGCACTTTCTTGTTCCCCTGAATTATATATAGTTTTTAATAAGTCAGCAAATCTTTCCTCGGTAGCCCCTTTGTGAAAATCACGATTATTAATATCTAAAATTATAAAAGGGGCAGCTCTCGTATCATCATTTGACATATCGCCTAAAGAAAGGAGTATTTTTGCAAACTGTAAGAAATCCGCATCAGAAATATTTCCCTTACCGACTGGGTTTATAAAAACTCCTTTTATTAAGCTATACAGAGAAACCGAAGAAAACATCTCAGTTGAATGTTTTTCAGCACTTGTACGCAATACTCCGCTCTCTGAAAAATATGACAAATAGCTTAAAATACGCCTTGCCAAAGTAATGCTTGTACTATCTGGCAATTCAACATTATGTATTTTAGTTTTGCGCCCTCCGATGGATATATCTTCTGGGTTTCCCAAGTTTCCTAAACACATATTTTTCCATCTATCAATCCCATCATTTGAAATCATCCACTTAAATTGTATTTCCATTAAAGCCCGTCTAAACATATATTGTGCTGATGCTATTCTCTCTCCACTGTAAATCATACTCTTGAACGCTTCTTGACTTATCGTATTTTCGTTCTCATTTTTTAAATACATATATGTTTGAAACGCTGCGTGAGATTGTGCTAATGCATTTCTTCTTATGCCAAAGCTCATCAGAGGTGCAATTAGTGATTGATAGCTAATGCCTAATTTTTTATCATCATCTTTCATTATCCAATCTAAAATCGTTATTATTTCAGAACTTTCAGTATCATATTTGTCCTTTAGAAAGGCTTCCCAAATATAATTTCTTTTTTGCGTCCATATTTCAGAAATCTGGAAATGTCCCGTTATGTCTTCTGCATTTGCGTTACGTATTCCTGGAGTATGAAGATATGACGGCATTAAAACAGATAAAGATGTCCTTCTAAGGACTAATACCATTTTAAAAACTTTCCACCCCATATCGGGCTTAATCCTATTAAAATCAGCTACTAAATTCGATACAGTTCGACTTATATATGAATATAAATCAACTATATCCTGCGTGGGAATCTGAATTTTTTTATCATCTAATTTTATATACTGTTCAATATTATCAATAATAAGGTAATGCTTTTTCTCTGGTGCCGAGCAAAACATTATTTTTATAATCAGATCGAGAAGGCATTCAATACTCTCATATACATTTTCAGCCAACAGATTATTACATATATACTTAAAAAGTTCAGTTTCAGCGTCAAACGCTTCTTGCTGAAATTTATTTATTAAGTGGAAAATCCTCTCTGTTTTTTCGTCACAAATATTTTCTTTCTTTATTATATTTGTAAAGTTATTACACATTTCATTGTAACTATGTCTGCACGTCCTGACATACTTCATTATGCAATCAAGAAGTTTTGTGCAAAATAGATATGGTGGGGAATCGTGTCTGCAATTATACGTATACCCATACTTTACAATTGTATTAGCTTGCTCTAAATCCAAGTAAACTCGTCCTATAGTTATTTCTTCACTTCCGGGATAAATAGTTCTGATTCTACGATTTATCTCAATAGATTTGCCATTGCCTGCTACGCCGAGAAATATCAATGGATTTTCATCAGTCGAGTCACTACGAAATCTGTTATCAAAACTTAACAATTTTTGCTGTAAATTATCAAATTGCACAGCATCAATTGTATAATTATAATACATTGATCTCTCACTGCTCAGTATATGATTTGGCGTGAACCTTTTTCCAGAATGATATTTTGACTCCACATATAAATTTTCATAAAAATAATTAACGTTTACTTCATCAAGTGTTAAGCCTATATTCCTAAGCGAACGTTTTCCTTTAGAAGTAATAGGATCACATAATATGATATTACCAAGATCCTGCTCAGTTAAAACTTTTCTTTCGTCCATTTTATACTCCTAATTTTTTGTTCATTGAAGTCCACACATAAAAACTAGTCT
>CANQQE010000109.1 GCA_947625935.1 uncultured Muribaculaceae bacterium
AAATAAATCCCAAACGGCGTTACCGTAAAAGTAATTTCATAATCAAATAAAAAATTCATTTAATCTCCTTTCAACTTCTGCAAAGTCTTTCTTCCCTTGCTTTTTTATCATTTTATCTCCGATATAATAAAAACCCGTTATCTCCCAAAGCTTCCGAAGCAAATCTCTGTCAGCTCCAAGTAAAATGTTTTGAGTTTTATGGTCAAATCTGTTTAAATCAACATCTTTACCTTTAACAAACTCTTCCAGTAAATCCCAAACGTTTCTCGTTCGTTCCCAAGCAGATAAACCAAACCCTTTTAAACCGCAAATGTTATCAGAAGGATCTCCCACCAAAGTTTTATAAAGCCTGATAAATCTCCGGTCAGTTAAATCCTTTTTCACCATCGGAAAACTTGCGTTTAGGATTTGAGTTAAGTCTCTGTCAGTACTCATCACTTCAATCTCACAACCTTTTAAATCGTGACAAAGAGTAGCAATAGTGTCGTCACCCTCGTATCCGTCACACCAAGCAGTGTAAACGTTTTCCGGTGCAAAATCCAAGAGCTCACGGAAGAAGTTTAAGTTTTCAAAAAAAGTATCAGTAGCAGGAGTACGTTTCATTTTATATTCCGGATAAATAGACCTCCGAATAGCGTTCCCGTTCTTACCCTCAAAAACAAATATCCGTAAATCAGCATCGTTCTTATACTTAATTTCATTCCACAAGGAACGGATTCCGTATCCGGCGAAATCGTTTTCAAGCATAATCCGAACCCAGTTATTCGTGTCGTAAATCCTAACTTTCATTCCTACACTAAACTCCCTCACTTTACCTCTATCTGTCTAGCTCCCACAAAAGAAGCTAGACAGACTTCAGCCTCTTTTTTACGCTAATTCAAATTTCGGAACACACCATTCGTTTCCGTTTCCTGAACAGCGCAGCAACGAAACTGTCGCATTCGCTTCACCTGCTTCCAAATCAATACCGTTTACACTGCAAGATTTTAAGAAGTTAGTCAAATATTTGTTAGCTGTCGGTGCAGTGGAATAACCTAACCGCGTTCCGGCCCGTGCCACAATCTTTCCGTTTTCAATTACATCTTCACTCACAACCATCACAATATCAGCTGATTTGTAAGCATACGCTTTGTCGTCCCATCTCTTACACAAAGCAACAGCTTCATCAAACGTCATTTCACCGTGATGCTCCATTACTCCGTCATAAGATGAAAAATATTCAAGCGTTCCAGTTACAGGATTTTTAGCTTTGATTTGCCATTTCGCAGCAAATTCACTAAACAAAACTTTAACCTTAATCGGCTGACTAATCACTTGATCACCAATCCGCATAGTTCCGTTTTTAACTCGCAAAATTTCATCAACCGACATTCCGGAAGATTTCATATCCTCAATCGTTAAAGCTTTACGACCACTACCGGGAATAGCCGCTGCAACAGGTTTTATGTTTTGAACAACCGGTACGGAAGGTGACGCTTCAGCAACAGGAACCCTTGTTGTGTCGCAAGAAGCCCAATCTTCGTCACTAATTCCGTCAGGTTTGTTAAATCCACCTGCTTTTAATTCTCTTAAAGTTTCAATATTAACTTTCATTTTAATTTCCTTTCTTTAGTTTTAAGTTTCTAGTTTTCAGGTTCGTCCACCATGAACGAACATAGTTATTTTAGAACAAGAAAAAACATTTGTCAATGAACTTTTTGGCTTTCGATGGATTTTCTTTCGATTATTTCCATAATCCGTTTCTCCACCTTCGTTCCGTATTCCAAAAGATACACTTTCAAAGGAGTTTCCCTTGTTCCACGATTTCCACGAGCTATGGCTTGCTCATAAGTAGAATCCTTATAGTCACAACTCACGAAAATCACTTTGTCCACATGCTCCCAGTTAAAACCGATGGAACACGTAGACGGCGAGCCAACCAAGACATCAAGCTTTCCGTTTCTGAAATCAGCGTCAATTTCTGACCGCTTCTTTGACGAAACAGTGCCGTTTATCAAAGCGACTCGTAAACCTTTTTTCTCACACAATGAAACAATTCGATTTTGCTCCGCTTCAAAAACCGAAAAAACTAATACAGGTTTTTGATAAGCTAACGAATCCTCAATGTGAATCATTAAACTCTCATCTTTTCCGTTACTCTTGACTTTAATTCCTAAATGCTCCGGACAAGATAAAATCTGACGGCATCGGATTTGCTTCACACCACCACTGTCACGAGCGTCAATGAACCTGTCCTCTAATTCCACAAGAGCATCTTTTTCCATTTGCAAATACGCTTCCTTTTGCACAGGATCCATATCACATTTTTCGTGAATGATAATGTTTTCCTTTCTGTTTTTATAAGCTTCCTTTACCGTAATTCCACAAGAATGACGTTTTAAAATCTCTTTCAATTTACCAGCGTTTCTCCACGCAACAATCTTACGATACTTATTATAAATCCCGTGATAATGCAAAAAGTTTTCGTACGTGCAATAATATCGAGGTTCAATTATGGTAATCGCAGGATAAGCCGAGCTGTATCGTCCATCAATCAAGGTTCCTGTCATAATAATGAAATATTTAAATCTCCGAGATGAAACATAATAGCTTCGCGTTCTCTTCGATTTATGAGTGGAAAACCCTAAATGAAATTCATCAATCACAACAACATCAACATCTTTCGGAAGTAGATTCCATTCAGCTGCATAACAATCGAAACTCATCAAAAAACATTTTACATTGCTATCAGCATAAAGTTTTTTTCTCTTCGTCGGCGTGCAATCGCAGCGAACAACTTCATCTTCACTCCAACCCGTCCACCGAATAACTTCTTCACGATTTTTTCCAAACAAAGAAGTCGGCATCACAAAAACAGTTTTCTTTTTTTCCTTCTGCCATTTGATTTTCATATAAACGCAAACAGTCGGAGTTTTACCAGTAGAGGGTTCAGACAAATTCATCGTCCTGTCAGCAGACAAATGATATTGCAACTGCTCTAATTGATAATCCCTTAAAGTTAATTTGTTTTCCATTTTAGCCTCATTTCTAAATTTCTGTGGAGGTTCGATTGATCTGGATTATGTATGAACCACAATCCCCTCTCAACCAAATCAATCGTTTAGACGCCTCCACCCGCCTCGGAGTGTATAGAGAGGGTAACTCAAAATAACGATTTTAAATCAACATCTAGCGCTTTCGCAATCCTATCCATTTCCGATAACCTTATGTCTTGCCGTCCCGTTAATATCCGACTTATCACAGTGTGATGTAATCCGCTTTTAACTGACAAAGTCTTAACCGTGTAGCCTCTGTCAACAAGGATTTCAGCTACACGGGCGCCGAATCTAGTGTGAAGCAAAGAGCAAGAAAGCATAAAAGGTCTGACTCCAAGCGAAGGTAATTTAGAAGTAAGATAAGAATAACTACAACCCAATTTACTTGCGATTTGCTGTTTCCCATACCCCTGCTTTGCTAACTCTTTCGCTTTTTCCAAATCAAACATCTTGCTTCTTCCTCACGTCAAGCACTTTCCACGCATACATCGGACGATGCTCTTTTCCAAAATACAATCGTGTGAAAACTAATTCCCTTGAACTCGTTTTTATGTGTTCACGAACTACGTTCACAACTTTGTACCAGTAAACCAAGTCAAAAGTGACTTCGTCTCCGATTTCAACTTCATCACCTAAATAAGGTCGTTTCGTTTCACTTTCCATTTCTCCTCCTATTTAAATTCATCTCCCGGTGTATAAACGTCGTTCACATATAAATCATCAGCCATATCATACACTTTCCATTTCGAAGCTCTTTCAGCTCCACTATTATCCATACTGCACCCGACAAGATACAACATAAAACACAACAAAAGAATAGGCATCTTAAAACTCCCTCACCACAGAAACCGTAGGTTTGTTCTCATAAGCCATTACCCAATCTTCGTTTGCATATTTTTTCAACTTCAATTCATCAACTACTTTTTTATAAACATCAATTCCTTCCGGAACATCACCGTTTAATTTGAATTTCGGATTTCTCCTGATCTCCAATTTAATTCCGTTATCGTAGCGAATCGTAGTGCTGTTTTTATCTTTCGATAAAACATCTTTTACTTTTTCAAAAACTTCATTTTCCAAAGAAGCAAGCTCCTCTTTCATTTGAGATAACTCTTTCTTCTTCTGCATTAAGTTTTCTAATAAAATTTCCATTTCCATTGTAATTCTCCTTTCTCTGTTTACAAGTTTATTATGGCACACAATGACACGTTTGTCAAGTGATTTTTTTAACAAATTTCGGTAGAGGGATGTAATTATCTCCACTCAACACGACACTTCTTCCCGATAAAACGACTTCATTTTGAAGCCGGTTCAAAAATGATAAATAATTATTATCAACGTTAAAACCTGATAAATGCAAAGGTATATAATTCGTCAATTTCAATAATGGAATTATGTGTTTTAAGCAAGAGATACCTGTGTAAATAATTTCGTTTCCGAACACTTTCACATTCTCTTGATAAAAACTTCCCTCACCGTTCCACCAGAAAAGACCAATATCTCCGTTTTGCCACTTCATCGGATTTCCATTCGTTTCGTGCGGACAAAAACAAGTCGGTATCTTCTTTTCTGGAAAAAAGGCAGGCTTGTCCCGCCCTTGTTCCAGAAAGACCTCAACACCGTTAAAGTTTTGCCAACCCCAGCTTCCCATTTTCAATCCCTCATTTTTCTTCCTCTATTTCCCTTATTTCCTTCAATTTCAACTCGGTCACTTAACTCCCCAGTAAACAAAGCAGAAATGACTTTGTGAAACTGAATAATCGATAAAATTTTAAAGCCAAAATTCTCCGTTAACTGCTTCCGTATTCTAAAAAACGAATTATTAACCGTTTGATTGTTCAATCCTAACAAAATTGCAATGTTTCTCGGTTCTAATTCAGTTTCATAAAACGTCCGCATAATTTTCTCATCGTGTTTTTTCATTTTTAGTTTTATCATGCCAAATTCCTTCTCCAT
>CANQQE010000110.1 GCA_947625935.1 uncultured Muribaculaceae bacterium
ACGGAGAAAGAAACACTATCAATACGATTACCGCCACACTGATGGGGAATTGTTCTCCTGCGTGGCTGGAACACTCAAAGAGTGCAGACAACGCCGTGATGAATGGCTGAACAAGAAGAAATAATTGACCTGCCATAGTCAATCAGCAAGGCGTGACGACCTCGTGATGAAGTCGCCACGCCTTATTTCGCTCAAAATTTCGGCCGCCACAGGCGGCGAAAATAACATTCAACACCTTATTTACTGGTTTTCATGCCCGTTTGGGACATTTGTCACACCTAATGCCGATAAATATTTGTAACTTTGCGTATGACATGAACGGAAATCTTGTCTATGTTAACACGAGCCGCATGATGACCGACGGACATAGGGACAACAGTGTCGGTGAGCGCAAGCTCATCTGGGATGAGGAGAATCGTCTGCTTGCAGTTGACGACAACGGTTTCGTGTCCAACTACTGGTATGATGCCGACGGAGAGCGTACTGTCAAGACTTCTGGCGAAAGCGATCAGGTTTATGTCAATGGAGTTTTCTCCGGCGGCTCTACCAACACCGCCAAATTCTCGCTCTATGTGAGCCCCTACCTTGTGGCAAATCAGGGCGGCCGTTACACCAAGCATATCTACGCAGGTTCGCAGAGAATTGTGTCGAAGGTTGGCGATTTCGCCTCCTACGGCTCTGACCCGCGCCGCATAGAGTATGCTGGTGCAAATACCGACGGCCTTTCGGTTGATTACAAATCGAAGTATGCAGCTCAGCAGCAGGTAATCAAGGACAACTACAAGTTCTTTGATGTTCCCTACAACGGCACTGACAATGACAACTATGCCGATGGTGAAGGGTTCTGCTGCAACGACGGCTCTATGGAGGCGGCGGTGGCAGAGGCACGGAAGGCTCAGACCCGCGCGGTTTCTCGGTCGTTCAAAGACCCCGACAACTACGAGAACCTGCAGTTCTTCTATCACCCGGACCACCTCGGCAGCTCCAGCTTCATCACCAACCTTGACGGTAAAGTGGTTCAGCACATCGAGTATGTTCCCTTCGGCGAAGTCTTCATCGAGGAGCGCAACAACGTATGGAACACGCCTTATCTCTTCAATGCGAAGGAATTCGACGAGGAGACAGGTATGTACTACTACGGTGCCCGCTACTACGATCCTCGTCTCAGTTTGTGGATTTCAACCGATGCGCTGAAAGAAAAGACTCCAAATGTGTCTTCCTATGCATATACAGAAAATAGTCCAATAAACTACGTTGACCCTGATGGCAATTTCAGATGGAAATGGTTAGCACAATGGTCTCGCAATTGGCATAATTTGTGGCATAAAAATAAAGCATCTGAAATAATTGAAAATAAAAATGCAAAAAATCCAAATCTGAGATACACCTATCAAGTAGGGTCTGTAGAAAATGGAGAAGTTGTAGTAACGCTTCATTATAAGGTTGGCAAAGAACTTGTTCAGCGCACACAAGATGTTGGAGATGCGGTTGCTGTGACAGGGTTTGCATTAACTCTCACAGTTGCAGGTGCTGAAATTGGTGTGCCTTTGGCAGCTGCAGGAGGAATTATTTCTGATGTTGGTGGGGCTGCTGAGTTCGGCATTGATATGATAAATGGTGACTTTTCAAATTGTGGCAAAAGCGCGATTTATTATTCAGCTGAGTTTTTAATCGAGCGACTTCTTAATAAAATACTCCCTGGTTTTGGGAAGAAAATAGGAGAAGAAGGTTTTGAGTTAGTGACTGAAATCATAACTCAAAGTACGCATTTGAAAGAAACAGCGATTGAACGTGCGGTGGATGAAGTGATAGAACGCAATGATTCTACAGCTCAACCAGATTCAACGACTGTGGAGCAGCCCCAATCACACAAAGAGACAAATTCAGATAATTAAAATTATCATGATTGAAGATTTCTCTTTCAGTATTCTTGCAATCATAGGGGGAGCCTATATAATAGGTTCTCAATTAAGAGCCATTGTCAATAGGCTTCCCCTATCTTCAAAGACTAAAATATCATTGGTTTTTGGTGCAGCGTTACTTATATCTGGTATTAGTGGATTATTCATTAAATCAGTTGTCTCCGTAAACGCGATACTTTTTGGGTGTTTTTTATTCGTAAAAATGTTGAGTCAAGAAAGATCTTGGAGTGGGCATCGCTTTACAACAGCATATACAATGCATTGTAGCGGATGGATGCTCAGCATAGGCTCCATATTATATGGTATTCTTAATTTATTCGATTAACAATAGTTCGGTAAAATTTGCATATTCAATTGAATATCAATAAGATACAACAATAATTCAATATCGATGCAAACTATTGTGTATCAGTGCGATACAGCTATGCCTGCTCAAAAATTACCGAACTGTTGATTAAGATAAGTTGGGAATCTATAATTAGAGTAAAGAATACTTTGTTCATTTATTAAAGTGGAGTCTTCTAATTAGAAGACTCCACTTTAATATTTACATATTGGATTATATTTAGTCGTAAACCTTCATCCTGACAATATTCATAGATTTGGATTGACATTCATTGATTCGATAAAGATATTTCCGATATTCTCGACATAGACGCGGTTTAGGTCGAGAATATTGTTTACTCTACCTCCGACTATACGGCTCATGAAGTCCTGCTCCAGTTGCATCAGTTCACCGACGTTTGATGTGAACTGGTCGTAGTGCTTGGAGCCTTGGATAAAGAGATTGAAGATTGCCTGTGACGGGTTTTCGACACCGTAGTTGTCCCGCAAATCATCGCGGACTCGCTCAAACGGGGTCTTGTATTTGTTATAGAAATCAGTAACGGTGGACTTGGCTAATTTTTCTCTCTCGTCATCCGAGAGCGCGAACACCGGGAAGGACAGTTCGTCGAGGATATTGGCGAAAAGAGTCTTTTTATTCTTGAAATAGTATGCGATAGCACCCCTTGTCTGCTTGATTACCTTTTCAATATCGGAAATCGCAATAGCGTCCCAACTGCCGGTAGCAACCAGCGGATAGCACTTTCTAAGTATATCCGACCTATTTCTTAACGATTGTTCCCGATGTTTCGACATAACAAAAGGGTATCGAGATACGCCGTATCCAACACGAAGGTAATTGTGGAAGACTAATAAGAAAATATGGAGCAACCTCATACCTGTCTGACGTATGGAGCCATGTATCACATCTATCTGTCGCATTACTAAAGGCTTGATTTCAGATTATAAAGAGCAACTGAAACTCCACCAAAACACATTATTGTTTGGTGGAGTTTTAATCATCTAACGTATAATACCGCGTATTCCATCATGCGGCGTTGATGTAGCTGTTTATGAAATTTGCCTTTGTAGCGGCAATGGGAGGTGTAGGACTTGAAGATGTCTCGGTTGCCGGATTTCAATTTTTTGAGTACGCTGGACTTATTGACAACGCCGGGACCACAGTTGTAGGCAAGTGCGCCGAGAAGAACTGAGTCTTTACCGTATTGGGAGTAGAGAGCGCAGAACTTGGCGAGGTCTTTGCGTAGGAGAGCGTCGGCCTGTTTCTCGGTGAGTTGTACGCCTCGACGGTAGGGTTCGCCCGGCTGGACTTGATGCCCATATCCGACATAAGGCCAGTGTCGAGGCTTATGGAGCGTCTCAAAATGCTTGATTATCAGAACTGCCCGTTCAAAGAGCGGTAGCTCCATTATGCTCCGCTTTGCAGCGAAGGCCGGCGAAGTGGCGCTCAACGCCACTATCGCCATGAAGAATATCAGGATTTTTCTCATCGGACAATCGGATTTACGGGTGTCACTATCGGGCCGACGATTTTGCCGCCGTCATCGTCGCCCCCTTTATCCTTGCCGTTGAACTCGAAGGTCTGCTCCCACGGGGTTGAGCCGAAATTGTCTTCAATCACAACAAGGAATTTGTGAGCTTCGGCACTCTTGGCGGTGTAGTTGAGACGGAAGGTCTTGCTTTCGAGAAGAACACGGTCGTTGTTGACAAGCACCGGGCCGTCAACCAGTTTGAGGGTGCCTTCGCCGTCATACTGGAAGTAGCGGATTGTGTAGAGGGTGTTGGCATAGTTACCCTCCGGTTTGATCTCGAATCGCAGTTCCACGGTTTCGCCCTGCTTGATTTTGTCGCCGTAGGGCATGACCTCTACCGTGAAGGGATAGGACTGCTGCACGTCGAGGTCGTCGGAACAGGACGAGAGAGTGAACACGAGGGTGAAAAGAATTGCCCAGAACCCGAAGAACCGGGCGGGAGTGAGGCGAATATCGCCGATGCGTGAAAAGAAATTTGTAGTCATACTTTGAATTTGGGTTTAGTGATTTGTTTTTGAGTGAGCGACATCAGGTAGTCGTTCAGATCCTTGTGGTCGGGATATAGCGCGGATTTGTCGCTCACCCTGTCGCCGAACTCGCGGCGCAGTCTGGCGCCTGCGGCACGCCCGGCGGTGTCGTTGTCGAGGTAACACAGTATCAGCGGATATTCCGCAAGAACCGGGATTGCCTTGCCGACATTAGCCACGGAGTTAAGCACAACACTGTCGTTGCCGTCGTTGTATCCGAGGCGTTCAGCCGAAAGAAAGTCGATAAAGCCCTCGAACACGTTACATCGGGAGTGACCGCCGGATATGCGGGTAATGCTCTTTGGCGGATAACTCCCCTTGAAGAACGGGTTGCGCAGCTCGTAGCCGTGAGCGTTGTTCTCAAAGCCGATGGCGTAATAGTGCTTGCCATGTAATGTGTAATCCACTTGAACACAATAGCGTTGTGCAATCTCTTTCGGTATGCCCCGTTGTTCTAAATAGCGGAGCAACGCAGGCGACTCCAGACGGGATATTACCACATTCTCAAATGTCGGCTCCTCGACAAACGGCACAGGTTTGTAAGGCTCTGCCAC
>CANQQE010000111.1 GCA_947625935.1 uncultured Muribaculaceae bacterium
CGGGCTTTCTTCAGGATCGTCATTCCTTCCAGAACGACGATCTTTACACCCAGGTGATTCATGAGAAACTGATCCACTTTATCCACCAGCTTTTCCGCAAATGTTTGCGGCCATCGGGTTCTTTCCGGCAGGCCAGCAAATCACCCCATCTTTCAGGAAATCCCTCCAGTGAGGCCAGATGCGATCCAGGCGTTCCCCGGTTGCCTTTTCGTACAGCGTCCGCATTTCCGTGGGCGTCATGTGAAGCAGCTCGGCTGCTTTGGTGTGGGTCAGTTCGTAGGTCTTGACCTTCCCGATGACCTCAAACCAGTGCTTACCGACCGTGGCCGTTTTGCTGATTGCCTGCCTCATGGGAGGCTGCTTCCCGTACTTTTCGAGGTATGCTGCGCGGAGCTTATCGGTGCTTGTATGGAGCCTCTCTGCTTCTGTGGAGAGGTTGCTTTCCGCGTCGTGGATCCGACGGCACGCCTCCTGGGTCTCCGCATTCCTTCCGGTCCCGTCTTCCGTCCTGGGGCACGGTTCTCCGTATGCCTCCTCGTAGTACTTGTCCAGAGCGTGGAGCGTCGTGCCCATCCTGGTTTTCTCCTCCTGGGCGGTGCTTTCTCCATCGTGGATGCGACGGACGGCTTCCCGGATCTCTCCTCTGACATCCGGTTTTACCTCCCGGAACTGTCTGGGGCAGGGAGTGCCGTACATCTCATCGTGGTACTTATCCAGGGTCTGCGCTTTCGTGCCAATCCTGACCGTCTCGGCATGGACGGTGCTCTCGCCGTCGTGGATCCTCCTTACGGCTTCCTGCACCTCTTTGGCGCGCTCCTCAGCTGCCTGCCCGTCGGCATCGGTTAACGCCCAGTCGGGGGACTTCGCTTCCGGGTTCTCACCGTACATTTTCGCGTAGCGTTCGCGGATCCACCTGCTTGCAACATGCAACCGTTTCGCCTCCCCTGTGAGGGAGGCCTCACCATCATGGATTTTGCGGGCAGCTTCGCGGAGCACTGCTTCCGCCCTTGGAGGCGTTTCCTTGCCGGGTTCCTTTTTCTTCCGCCCCCTGCGGTTCAGCCTGGGGCAGGGACAGCCGTACATCTCCTGGTGATAGTGGTCCAGGGTCTGCTTCGTAGTCCCCAGCCGCTTCACTTCAGTGCTGATGTAGGTCTCTCCGTTGTGGATCCGGATGGCGGCTTCGCGCACCGCCTCCCGTCTCCGCTTTTCCTCCTCCGGCAGGGCTATCTCCGGCTTCGCCTTCGGGCAGTCCGTCCCATATAACGCCTTGTAGTAGGTGCGGATCGTGCCGGCTGCCGCGTGGATCCTGCGCTTCTCCGCGTTTACGCTCGACTTCCCGTCGTGGATCCGACGGCAGGCCTCCTCAAAAACGTTGTCTTCTGCCATGTCTCTCCTCCAAAGTGTCGGAAATTCCGACAGGTTCACGTCTGCCAGATGTCCAGGATGGCGTGGAATGGGTCTATGGTCTCGCAGGTCCGATAGAACCTGCCGGTCGGGTGCAGCTCCTCGCCATCCTCTGTGACTACCTTGATGTCATCCTCCAGGCGGTAGATCCTCGTTCCCGCCTTCACCACGAAAAGGTTCTCGATCCCCTCCTGAAGGATGTATTTCTTCCGGACGCGCCTGGCCTTCGCTCCAGCCCAGGGCTTCTGCAGAACCTCATAAGGCCTATCACGAGGATGCATCCAGTCGTGGAGCATGATCTCATAGCTGTCCATAGGTTACCCCCCCCCCACCGAAAATTCTGTTTACCATCCGCTCCAGCTCCGGCCCGGACAGGTTGTTCTCCGGTCGGTCCAGAAGCGGAGTCTCCAGCCATACGCAGGTCTGCCTGTCCAGCTCCGTCAGGAAGCGGATCATGTCGTCCGCCGCCGTCTCCGTCTGCACGCAGACGTCATCCAGCCAGCGGGCCAGGACGATGGCGTACAGGTCCGCCTTCATGATCTCACGGAGCTCCGGGACGTTGATGACAGCCACGGCCAGGGCTCTCTTGCAGTACTCCCAGGCGATCGCAGATCGGCCTTTCCCGGCAAACCATGCCGGGGAGGTCTGGACCACCATATCATACTGGGCCAGCGCCAGGAGCAGGAGGCGGATGATCTCAATGCACGGGTCAGTCATCGTTACCCTCCGCATCTTCACGCTGCATCCGGGTAAGTCTCTCCCAGCTGAGCAGCTTGTTGGACGTCGTGCGGAACACGTTCATGGAATCCATCAGGCACTTCAGCCAGATTCCGCGCTCACTGGTGGAAGCTGCATCCGGGCTGTCCGTCATCAGGTTCCCAATCAGGATGTCAACGTAGGTTGCATCCAGACGGATCCCGCCCAGCTTCTCGGTGATCTCCATCACGGTGTCCATCAGATCTCCTCCACGGCATCCGCCTCGAGGCTTTCGTCCATGTACGCCTCCCAGTTGGTCACCTTCTCCTTAGCCGTGTTCATGAGCCAGCGGATCCGGTTGATCTGCTTCAGCCAGAGGTCCCGATTCTGCAGGACCTGGCCCCTGGAGAAGCGGTCGGACCGCAGCAGGAGCTCCTCCATTTTCGTGTTGAGCATGATCGCGTCCATCTCAACTTGCCCGATGGCTTCCGTGATATCGTTTCCCATCATTTCGTTCTCCTTTCAGTTCAGGGCAACGCCCAGGTCCATGATCTTGTCGTACATGTCCGCCAGGGTCTTCCTGGTTTCCCGGATGTGGTCCTTCCAGATTTTCAGGTCCTGCCGGGTGATGCCTTTCGGGTCCTTAGCAAGATCCTCCAGGCCCATGTCTGCGTACACTGCCTTCAACCGGAGGTCGGTGATCGTCCTGCCGATCTCCTCAGCGATTCCTTCAGTCATCGTCGGTTTCCTCCTTGTCATAAACATCCAAGACGCCCAGCTCGACGTTTGCGCCTACGATCCAGTATGCCGCGTTGCTAAGCTTACTGATGACGCCACGGATCCTCTTCTGCGTCTCTTTATCGGGGGCACCTGACGCCAGCTTCCCCAGAATGCTGGAAGCCCGCTCTGAGTAGGCACCAGCACGGTCCAGCAGCCCCCTGACCTTCCAGATATCTTCCTTCCACTTGTCAGGGTTCTTCATCGGTTTCTCATTCATCATCATCCACCTCCAGCCAGAACGGAAGCCCATCGTTGCCACGGCCGATATCGTCCAGCATATCCGCGTACTCTTTCAGCTCGGGGGACAGGCTCCGCAGGTAGTTCATCAGCCTGTCGTACTGCTTGTAGTGGAAGTTCACCGATGTGCTCCCATCGTCGTACACCGTGTAGTTGCTTTCAGAAGCAATCCTCAGGTTCACAGCTTGGAAGATGACTTCCTTCAACACGTCCAGCGCCTCGTTCTGGTTCTTCGGCAGCTTCCCTCCGCAGTATTTCTCTTCCTCCTCTTTGAGCTTCCGGTCTTCCCTGGAGAGTACCTTACCCTCCAGGCAGTCGGTCTCAAACTGCCGGAGCTGCCGCTGAAGTTCCTGCTGGATGGCCTTTTCGCTCCAGCCGATGGGAGGATACCACCGACGGGTCAGCTTCGACCTGTTTCTGCCCCTGGACTGTTCCAGCCGGTAGACGGTCCGGCCGCTTTTGGTTTCCATCTTTAGAGCACACGCCACAAACTATCCCTCCAGTCCATACAGTATCAGCAAGGCCTCCTCGGCCTTTGCCGGGTCTTTGGTCTTGAAGAACTCCGAAGCCGGTCCCTCGATTTTCTTCCACATGACCGCATGCCTGTCTGCGATCATGCCCCAGGCCACCCTGGCCTCCCGGATCTGATGGCACGTTGAGAAAATCTCGGTCTTCTCTTCGGTTGCCTCTTCCTTCGTCACCGCTCCTGCCCGAAATGCCTTGTGCAGGTTACGAAGGGCTAAGTAGGCGAGTCTTTCCTCCAGGGGGAGCCCATCCGGTACGGGCTCCCCTTTGGCTGCCTGGCGTTCCCAGGTCATAGCGTCATCTCCTCTCAGGTCAGTAATCTGGGGTACGGCTCCGCAGTAAAACTGAAGGTCCGTGTCTCCCAGCCGTCGCTCTGGCGCCAGAAGCAGAGGACCCTCTTGCGCCCCCGAAAGGTGTCTGGCCCTCCGGAGCCATCCACCTCACCGAACACGGTGACAATCCACAGCTCGGCATCGCAGAGCGCCGTCTTGCGTTCCATCAGCTGCGGCCCATCTTCCCGTTCGCTCTGGATGACTCGCAGGAGCATCCCAGACGCCTTGACGGGATCCCCATCGGCAGCCCTTGCGATTTCGCCAGCCAGCTGCTCAGGTGTCATTGCCACTACGGTCCACCCCCCCCCCACAATTTCGGATATCCATCCGTCATGAACTTCAGCCGGTGCATCCGCTGATGCCGACCCAGGATGGTGACTCCCGTGATGGTGATAATCCTGGGATTCTCTGTAGATCCTTCGCTCTCAACGCACTCAAGCCCTGCCGGCATACATACTCCGGTCCGTGGGTTGCTGAATCCCCTGAACCACCGCCAGTTCCGGTGCTGAGCGAAGGCGATCTTCCGTTCCGTCATGGCAGGCCCGTCAGATCGGTCGCTCAGGATGATCCTGGTCAGAATGGCACCGGCTTTGTCTGGGTCCCCATCGGCTGCGAGGCTGATTTCCTCGGCCAGTTGGTCAGGTGTCATCAGAACTCATCCACCGGGTCAGGAGCGGAGCTCCTCCGAACCTCTTTGAGCAAGTTGAACCTGGGCGAGTACATGAATTCCACGGTCCCTCCGGCCTTCCCGTGGCGGTTCTTGCCCACGTAGCCCTTTAGGAGTACAGAACCATCAGCCCCGGCCGCTGCGGGCCTGTAGAGCAGCAGAACGCCGTCTGCGTCCTGTTCAATGGCTCCGGAGTCCCGCAGATCGGACATCTTGGGGAC
>CANQQE010000112.1 GCA_947625935.1 uncultured Muribaculaceae bacterium
ACTTGTCAAAGAACTCTTTGGCTTGGCGGTAGATGCCGCTTAGCCTATGGATAATTTTTTAACGAACTATTGCTAAAAGGACGAGGTAAATTTTATGTTTCATGATTGTTGGTGTTATAAAGTTGAACTTAGCTTGCAGCAGTCGCGGCAGCAGAATTGTCTGAATCATTCGCGGAATCGTTTGCAGCTGCTGGTTTTGCTTTTTGTTTTGATTTTTTCCACAGTAGCCAGATTGAAGCGGTGGCCACTACAATTAAGGAAATCCCAATTATGGGACGATAGAAGAGCCATGCTATGGAAATAATCAAAAGGCTCCATACAAAACCTATTACGCTACATACCAATCCAACACCCATATTCACAATACTGCCCAAAGCAGGGAACCACTTGAATAGCATGGAGAGGATTTCAAAGGTCATTTTCAGACCCCCTATTGCCATTAGAATGCCTACCAGCCTGAGTATCCATGTCAATGTAGAGTTATCATTATGCGCACCCTGAAACATATTTCCCATGCTGACAGAACCCATTTCCACGCGAGAAAAATTATTTCCATTAGCAGACATATATGGTTCGAAAGTGTCCCCGCTCACTTTTGCAATCAGGGAGACCTGCGCCGATGGGACCGCCTTGAATGTAACACGGACATCGCCTATCTGCGGATTTCCGGAGCTTTTACCTATGTAAGCTGTATTGCCGTTAACCGTCAGATAGGGAATCTCTTTCCCGGTGGAGTCTGCAAGTTGCCCGACGTCAACTCTGGCGGACGCACGGAGACTTTCGATGATGTCATGGTTTAGTGTCGCCTTTTGGACAGAATCCATAGAGAGGGTTATGTCTTTCTCACCACTTATGGAGTTTTTGAGAAAATCGGGAAGATTATATGCCCCGAATGTGACGTCTTCCGCCAACTGTTTCTTATTCTCCAGTTCGGTTATCACAAAGTTTGAGTTCTGGTAAGCCGGATCATGGAACTCTGCGGAGTTTATAGGGGTATCGGTCCACTTTTTCTTGTAAGTGTAGGTCGTGACAGTTTCTTCCGATCCGCCGAACTTCTCGCGTTTTTCTTCTTTACTGTATTCCTGCCACTGGTAATATTCCACATTACGGATTAGTTTGATGGCCGGCACAGCGGCTCCGAACATCTCGTCTCTCAACGTGTCGTGTGATTCTGCCATGGCAGTAGCATGAATCAATTGTCCGTTAAGGTCAGCCTTGACTTCTGACACATTGTCGACATGCACAGCCGTTCCCTGTGCCTCTTTAATCGTTTCTGCAGTCTTTACTGCTCGTCCTTCATTCCAGAACAGAAGAACCGTTGCTCCGATGAACATCGCAAGCCCGGTGCCTATTTTCTTGAATGAATTAGACAGACGGCTTCCATAGCTTGTGGTATGGGTCTCTTGATACGCCATAGTCGATTGGTTTAAGTGTTATTGTTTGTTGTCGCAAAATTAGCGGTCATGACACCGAGGTGGTTTCAATCCAGGAACATCTTATTGCAATTCTGGAACAACATAGGCTGAAAATCACGTGGATGTTCCTCAATTGAAACTGTTTGTTCCTGAATTGAAACCCGGCCAAGCCGCTTATCTATAATTTTGCCAACGAAACCAATCTTCACAGATATGAAAAGAGCGATACGGACAATATTCTCCCTGCTGCTGATTGCCGCCTTCGTGCAATCGGCGCCGGTCATTATTGCGGCTGTTACTCCTGATATATTTAAGGAATTGGGAAGACAAGTAAAGGATGACATTTCCAACGAGCTTCGCAACGGCAGCAGAAATGCAGTGCGAAATGCTACTGACAAATCACGTCAAAAAATGAGTAAATGTGTAATTATATCCATGCCAACGGGTCGATGTATACGAAGGTTCGCAAAAAGAAGCGTAATACGACATACAACGGCCTTCGTTAACGCGAATTGCTCATCATTCTAAATAAATCGAATATGTATAACGAAGACGAACAACACTCCACGACCGGCGACAATCAGCCTGACGAGGTGCAAATTCTGATTGATCAGCGTATGGCATACCTGATTGAAAGAGAGAGAGAAGAGGCCGACATGATTAAGTCAGAATCAAATGCGAGCAATCGAATGTGTTTCCAGAACAATGGATTTAGTCGAATCAAAAAATTGTTCGGAAGAACTCACAACAAAGATGATTAAAGAATCGGCATTATTAAACAACATACAAAATAAGAATACCGGTTATGAATAAAGAAAACTGGATAGCAGTCAGAAAGAACAGTCTTTACGACAATTTCAATCTGCCTCCGCCAGCGAAGCAACAGGCAGAAAGAGTCTTTGACGGTATGCTGAAATTGGCTGAAGAGTGCAAAGATCAGGCAGAGTTCGAGACTCGTCTCGCCTCATCTCCACTTACACAGGAATACAACAGCCTTTTCCAACGATTTTCCAAATACGTCAAAATGCCGGATGGTATGCCTTCACAGACTGATGTAATAAAAGGAATGGCGGCTAATACGGCAAAGACATCCGCTGCTAACATAGTACGTAATCAGGCGCGCAGCTGGCTTATCAATGCATTGCCCGATGAAGTGTCGGATTGGCTTATATACCGTTGGTACAAAGTACCTGTATTGGGTGAAATCCGCTCGTTCTTCAATTTACGTGACAGTTTCCGTCGTTGGTTCGGACTTAAGAAAAAGAAATGAATAATAACCTGAAAAATAACATTATGAACATCCTTAAGAGAATCGGCAGTATCGCGCTCGCAGCGATACTCATGATGGGCGCGGCATCGTTTTCTGCCAACGCCCAGTTCAAAGGTCTCGGCAACAAGCTGAAAGGCAAAGTCGAGAAAACGATCAAAGAAAAAGTAGATAAAAAGAAACGCGAAGCCAAAGGAGCCGTGGAGAAGGCTACGGGAGTTGACTCTGGATCCGACTCCGGCACAGTCTCAGGTGCCTCAAAATCAGAAGTTGGGAGCTTCGATTACAAAAAGACCTACACTCCCGGCGATGAGGCAAAAGCTGCTGATCCGCTCGCCACCTCAACTGAAGTGTGGGAAGGGTTCAACAAAAGTGTCGGACAGCTTCACGGAGCCTATGAGAATATGTCGGATTTTACCGTAAACTATCAGCCATATTATGCCGACAACAACAAGTATTACTGGGTCTTGAACAAAGATTCCGAGAGCCGAATCCTCAATGCATTCCTGAGCATTTTCAAGTTGCAGATGGCTTCTGACATTGACCATAAAAAAACGCTTGATATGTGGGGAGAGGTAGAAGACGGAATGGTTATTCCCGCCGATGAGATGTTTCTCAATGCATATCAGACCCAATATATAGCCGACCCCACATCCACGCAGGCTCTTCTCTATTATCTATATGCGGATACCTATCTCAATAATATGGCCTTTAGTCAGATGAGATATGCTCTTAAGGATGACTTCACCACAGAAGACGGCAATATCCTTCCCAAGAATTTTTATACTCAGAGAAAAGAACGTCGTCAGCAGGCTGACCAGCTGGCGAATACTGTTGCGTCATACGACACAATGCTTGGCTGGGCGGAGAAGTATTTCGACAACGCCTATTCACAAAGCGATCCTTACGCCGCTTATTTCCAGTTGCTTATTGGGGAAAATATCCTAAAGAACTGCCTCCCGAATCACAAGGATTTCAATGAAAACGAGACACGTTACCGCAAACTTGTGGCAAAGGTCGACGGCTCGAAAGGATATAAAATCCAGCAGGCGTTTGTATCCTCATTTGTTGATCCAAATCTAAGGCCTGACTGGATACCTAAAAATCCGGGTGATCCTGTTGCAATGCCCAAAGGGGTAACTGTAAGTGCTGCAGTTCAGAAAGAGGCTGAGAATGCCGCCAAAGCTTATGCCGGGAATTACTATAAAAAAGTGATTTTCAAGAATGGCAAATGGTTTGACCTGAAGTCTCATGAATGGCCATATAGAAAAAACGGTGAGGAGACATGGGTATATATCATCGCTGAATATCAGGGAAAGAGCTATATTCTTGAAACCGGTCTTACAAGAGACGTTAAAGGCAACAATTACCGCATTCAGACGCCGGTAGGCAATATGGCTCAGCCGTTAAAATAATTAGTATGAGACAACTTAAATATCTGACAATGGTATCTCTCTTGATATGTTGCACATCTTCATGCTTCAACAAGGGTAATATGGATACCGGCGACTCAGCACAAGCAGACGCAATACAGACAGAAATGATAACACCTGCAGACCACAAAGTAAGTCCCGAGATCTACCGGACCCTCGCCAAGAAAGTCTCTGATAATGAAGTCTTGACCTCGGACGACTACAACGCAATGCTCGACTATGTACTCGTTATGGGCACCAAAATGAGCGAGACCATGAAAAAGGCAGATATCGACGCCCTCACGAAAATTCCAGAGGAATATCCGGAATCTGATATCTTCCTCAAGGCCCTCGAGGATGCTGCGGCTTCCAACAAACTCGACAAAGACCAGCTCGACAAAGCTAAGCAGTTCAAGAAACTCATAGGCGAAGACGAAATCTGATAAGGATTGAGGAGTAAAAAACTAATCATAAACCAAAAATTATGAAGAAAAAATTCAAAATTCTTCTGGCAGCTGTATTCTGCGTCGCCCTCACGGGCTTTATAACAGCTTGCTCAGGTAGCTCGAAAGGGTCGAACGAAAGCACAGCTGAAGAGAGCGAGGCTTCTGAAGAAGTTCAGCAGACCCCTTTCAACAATACTTCGGTTATTTTTTGAGAGTTTGTTAACGGCTCCGAGGAGCCAAGTGTTTAATCCGTTAAAAATA
>CANQQE010000113.1 GCA_947625935.1 uncultured Muribaculaceae bacterium
CCGACTTCCTCTTGGATGCGGCAAGCCGGAATAACCCCATTGTAGGAGCTGCCGACTAAGCCGGTCAGCTTGCTGAATGTAGGGAGGATTTTAGTAATAAAATTCCGTAGCTTATTATGGCATTTTCAGCCGATGTCTCCGACCTCTTCCGAAAAAGCCACCAGTCATCGGGCCTCCTCCCGGCTTTCTTTTGCTATTGATACGGAATTTTACCATAACTTTTTTATTCAAGACTATATGACAACACAATATGCAGTGTGCCACATGGAGCGTGGCGCAGGCAATGATTCGGGCATGTCCTGCCACATTGAGCGCAAGACCGCCGACGGCAGACCGCACATCCCCGACAACGCCGACGAGAGCAGAACACACCTCAACCGCGAACTTATCGACTTCCCTGACGGCGTTCAGAACCGCACTCAGGCGATTCAGCACCGTATTGAGACCGCCGGACTACAAAGAAAAGTCGGCAAGAACCAGACCCGCGCCATCCGTGTGCTTCTGACGGGTACACATGAGCAGATGATGAAACTTGCAGGCGATGGTCGCCTTGATGACTGGTGCCGGGCAAATATCAAGTGGCTGCATGACACCTTCGGCAAGGATAATCTTGTATCATGTGTGCTTCACATGGATGAAAAGACTCCCCATCTTCATGCAACGGTTGTTCCCATTGTAACCGCACCCCGCAAACGCCGTAAGCGCGAGGGCGAGCATAAGTACAAGGAGAAAGCATCGGCACCGAGGCTGTGTGCCAATGACCTGATGACACGGGGTTGGCTCCGGCAATATCAGGATACATACGCAGAGGCAATGGCCGGATTCGGATTGAAACGCGGCGTTGTGGCGAGCGGTGCCACGCATCAGACTCAGCAGCAGTATAACCGTCAGCAGGCACTCGAACTGCAGGCTGACATTGAAAGACTCACCGCCGAGATTGAGAAACTTGCGGTCGAAAAGGAAAAAGTCGAGAAAGGAGCGAAGGACGGTAAGAACCGCATACTCTCGTGGCTCGGAACCGGGGAACTGCCGAAATTGGAGAAGGAAGTTGCTGACAGAGACAGACAGATTGCCGCATTACAAAAGCAGCTCTCCGAGATACAGAAACGGTATGATGATCTGAAAGCCGATTCGCTCCGTGAACACAACTCCTACCAGAAAGAAATCGACGCGGCAACCAAACGAGCTGCCGAATGGGAGACGCGTTATAATGCCGAACACAACCGGGCGAAAGAGCTGCACCGCCTGGCATATCCCGAACGATACCGTCTTTCATCTGGAGCAGAACTTGTCAGCGGCTGGATTCCCAACCGTATGTACCCCAGTCTGTCCATCACGACGCTGTTTCATGGCAACGAGTTCAAGAATACCTCTTATAATCTGTCTCAGAATCTTCTTGACAAGTACGATAGCGGCGTGATAACTCTACATGAATTGATCAATGAATTGTTTGAGCCGTGGGAGCAGGTCGATGAATCACAGCATAGCCTTCTTGCCGTTGCACTCCAGACCGCAGCCGGAGGAATTCCGACACCGCATGTCGGTACTGGCGCAGGTGGTTCATCTTCGGATTTACCGTGGAACGATAACTACAAAGACAAATTCCGCAGACCGAAACCCAAAGGTCGGAGATAATCTGTAAAAATCTTCACTTTAAAGGTTTAGTGGAAATATTGGTTACTGCATTGGCATATGGGGGATTTTTGTTAATTTTGCGTATCTAAACCAGTGTCTTTATGATTATACCGAATACAATATATTTTTCGAGGAAATTGAAAGATCAATTTCCTCATATTGCGCGAGAAATTGAAACTAAGTTAAAAGAGGAAGACGTAAAGCCGAAGTGGCTTGACCAAACAAATGATATATGGGTACGAGATTATATGCCCCTACAAATGAATGATACATATTTCATTCATTATACCTATTATCCAGACTATCTGATGCGCAGTTTAGAGGATAGAGCATCAATAACTAATCCAATACGTTTGGAACAAAAGCTTCTCATATGCGAAGGCAAAGTAGTGGTAAATCTTCCACTTATACTTGATGGCGGTAACGCGGTAATAACTGACCGTCATGTTATAATGACAGAAAAAGTTTTAGCTGAAAACTGCCGTGATAGATATAGTAATGAAAATGCTGTCTCCAATCAGATACGAAAGAAAATGAAATTGGAACCACTTTTCATACATTGGAACAAGAAAGAGAAATACGGTCATACTGATTGGCTGGTGCGCTATTTGGGCGGCCCAACGAATATGGTGATTGTAGCGACCAACGAAGAAATGACGATGGACGTATCCATATCCGCAATCCGAAAACTTAATGAAGTTCAGTGCTATGATGTGCGAGAGTTTAAGTTGGATAATCCAACGGTAAATAGTTGGGCATATCTAAACTATGTCCAGGTCAATAATATAGTCTTGATGCCTACGGTTGCAGAGCCAACTAACGATGTAGAAGCGAAAGATAAATTGAGTCGACTTTTCAAAGAAGCAAATCAGGAGGTTAAGATTATAACTATTGATTGCCAGGATTTAATAAAGAATGGTGGCGCATTACATTGCATATCTTGGAACATAAAAATGTGATAAAATGAAAAGAATATTATTAATATTTATAACGGTTATATCGGCAAACGCTTTTATGTTTGCGCAATCACATATTCGGTTCTTGGACATTCCTTTGAATGGGGAATTTGATACGTTCAAGGAGAATTTGGAACAAAAAGATATTTATAAAGATAGTTACGGGAAATATGGGTTTTCCGGGATTTTCTTTGGAACAATAGCTAGTGTTTCAGTTGGCTATAACGAAGAAACCCTAAATGTATACAGTGCTCTTGTGCGCTATAATCAATCCATGACGAATCTTTCGGAAGATAAGATAATAGCATTATATAATAGGATACGTCAAGGATTAATAAAGAAATACCCCAAGGTCCAAACACAATCGATTGACGGACAATTATTGCTGATCTTAAAGAATGGATACATCTATCTGCGAGCTTTTGAGGCGCCAAAGGTTATTGGAGGAATAACAATCGAATTGGAATATGTGGATAAGCTCAATAGTCCAAAATATGAAATTCCGAAACTTAAGAGTATCGAAAACGATTTATAGTCAAACATGAATGCTCATTGATTTCGGCTTTGAATCTTGTCAAACCTTTATTCAGATAAGTCAATGTGTTGGGATTAGATTAAAAATTATCATAGAAATAAATCTCAGCCGACTGTTATTATCGGCTGTCCGAAGAATGATGAGAGCATAGCGAGGGTGGAAAGGGTAAAATTATGCTGTCCACTCAGCCATTTGGTGATTTCACACGGGCGCTTGCCAATCGAGCGAGCAAATTCGGCTTTTGACAGCCCTTTTTGAGTCATAAGGTCATAAATTCTATTGGACACAGCCATTTCCATGTCCACCTCTTTATGGATATGATTCGGTATAGATGATACTATAGTATTGTATTCATCAAAGGCTGTCTTCATATATCAAATGTTTTGTCGGTTTCAATTTCATTTTTGGTAATGCTGATGGTACCATCCTTCACTCCTTCTTTGATAAGCTTGTCAAAGTTTTGCAGGGTAACCACAAATCCACGCAGCTCATCATCTTCATCATAGGTGCGCGTTTTCTTAACTCCTCCATTGCCGAGAATAAGGATGCTGTCTGAGAGTCGCAGACAATACAGGCGCAACTTTGATTTTACAACCGGGAGCGCACAGACTCGATCACTCATCTTTCCTTCCGGTCGGAAGAAACGCTCCAACGCACCAAGATCAGCGATGCTTTCAACGAACTTGGCTATACGGGCCAAATCTTCATTATAAATAGCATCGTCCTTGAAACGATTATAGAAACGAAGATACTCACCCTTGTCCTCAGTGATGAACTGAATTGTGTAAAGGGTGCAGTTATGGTCTTTGTTTAGCTGTATAAGTTCTGCCTCGCTCATATTCGTATTGTCTCTTTATCTTAACAACGGCAAAGTTACGAAAAATGTTTTATTTATAAGTAAACATATGTGGCTTTTTTTTGAGTTAAAGTCTCATGATTATCTCCAGTACCTCGTTGAGCTTATCAGCGGGTAGGCGTTTGATGTACTCGGCGCGGGCATCGAGGTTACCTCGGATGTGGGCGAGGACAGCGAGGTGGGCGTTGACGGAAGCGGTATCGCCTTCGAAGATTTCAAAGTATGTGTCACAGGTAGGCAGACCGAGCCGAATACGCTCGTCATCAGTGATGGCGTGGTCAAAGACTGTCTCCACTCCTGATTGGGCGTTCTCGTTGAGGATGCTCATTTTCTCACGCTTGCTCTCATCGTCAAATTTCACATACTTCATCATCATGTCGGCGGTGGTGTGGCCGGTGACGGCACGAATATCCTCCGGCGACATGCCTTTGCGCAGACACATTGTCACGAAAGTGCGTCGTGCCACATGCGAAGTCAACAGTTCATACTTCGGACGCACTTCCCGCGTCTTGGTGCGCCCGCTCTGTTTCTCAGTAATCCAGTCTCCTGTCATACCTGCGAGTTTTCCGACAACTTTTAACTGTTCGTTGTACTTCTGATTCGTAATCCGTGGGAAAATATAAGGATCTGGCTCGTCTGGAGCTTTGGGATACTTGGACAATATCATCATCGCCTCGTTAGCAAGGGCAAAACGCTGGCGTTTGTTGGTCTTCTTTGAAATTACATCAAGAATATCACCGTCAATATT
>CANQQE010000114.1 GCA_947625935.1 uncultured Muribaculaceae bacterium
ATCCTGTACCGTGAACTTGTATTCCCTGGTTTTCCAGTCTTCGCCCGGCAGGCCCTTGACTTCCTTCTTTACTGTCAAGCTGCCCTTATCCTGCGTTTTCTCATTAGAAACATCCCACTCATATCCTCCAGGTACTACTTGAATTTCAATCCCCGGATTTTGGCCTTGCACTTTTTCTTTCAGTGCTTGTGCTTTTTCCCTATTTGCTTTTTCTGTTTCCGAATTTCCACTATTCCTTGCATAAACTATAAAATAGTACGAACTATTATTTGCTTGATACCCATTCGGTGCCTTTGTCTCCCTCCAACAATACAAATCGCCAAGATCGGGATCGCTAAAGATTTTAAGACCATTAAATTCTACTTTGCCGCCGCCATCTGATGTAAGCTCATCGCCAATCATTACAGGCTCATCGATTCTCCCGTCTTCTTCAACTGGGATCCGATAAAGTTGAAACTTAGCACCGGGTAATTTCGTTCCCAGTTCATTCGCATCAATTTTTGAAAGAGTAATTGAATCAACCGCCCCTGTCAGAGTTGCACTGTGATTTTGAACATTGTGTTCCTTTTGCTCTTCCGCCAGATAGGTTGCCTCTCCCTTTAGACAAACTTCATTCCTAATAGTCTGAGTACCCAAATCTCTTACTTTAACAGAAAATCTAACAATAATCGCTGTCTCATCTGGCAGAGTGAGGGTTAATGTCCGATCCTGATATCCAATTCCGCACCTTGACTTAATGTCTTCACCCTTGACATCATGAATCTCGATGGAATTTGTAATAAGATCCACCGTATCCGTAATCGTGTCCGTCAATGTGATCGTATCACTATCCGGATCCAAATCTAAGGTATCAAAGTTCACTTTTACCTCATAAGTAATCGTATCAATATTATCAAAGGCTACTTCCTCTTTGGTGACATAGAAATTCTCGCGCTTAACAGTTGCCTCTGCACTTCCCAGATTCGTCCCATCCTCGCTCAAAAAATACGCCACATTCGTATAATCTTTTTCGATTCCATGTGAGTTCTCCTTTTCCTTCTCGGTCAACCTGGTTCGATATTTAATGATAAAACGTGTTTTATTCAGTTTATAAGTAAAGCTAGTATATGGATCAGGATTATATGTCCCAATATCTGTATCCAATATTTCGCTTCTGTCTGCATTTAAATTGGCCGTTATGTCATAATAATTACTATTATAAGCATCATCTGCACCTGCCGCACCTTCCGCCTTCACCATAAGCGAATCTCTCTTACCGTCTTCACTTCCAATAAATTCATGTCCTTCCGGTAATTTGTCCGAAAAATGTGGCGGAAAATCTGGTTTGTTCTCCTTCTGGCCATTATTAATAGTCACCGTCCAGTTAAAGATTCCTGTTTCCGGATCATACGTACCTTCTTTCTTTATTTCATACGAACTATCTACATATTTGCTATTATCTGTAGACGATGTTGTCTGGTTATATATAGTTAATTTTGCCGTATTGGTTGCCCAATAAGGTGCGTTTTCGAGAATACTGACTGGTGATTCTGCCACGATCAACAATCGAACTCTACGATGATTAAGTTCTGAAAACGTCACTATTCCCTCTTCTTCATCCACGCTGTAATCCGTTTTGGGAGCTTCCGTTGCATAATCTTCATCATAATATACTTTCATTTTATCCCATAGGATCTTCAGCGGTTTGTCATAAGCTTTATTGTTTTGATCAAATCCATATGTAGCATTAAAATCTTTAATCTTTGCATCTTTTACAGGAAGTTCAACATCATCTTGTACTGTGACATCGACAGTCCAATAAATAAGATCATTCTCAGTGTCCCACTTGAATATCTTTTTTTCAATTGTTCCGCCTGTGCCAAAATCGTCTTGCGTACTTGTGCTAGACTTGTTACTATCCTCAGAACTGATCTCATTTGTTACATCTAATTTACCAGATCCAATCATGGCTTCCACTTTGGTTTTATATGTAATTGTATAAGGCCCATTACCGGCATCGGAAGGGAATGTAAGTTCAAATAATTTTGATCCATCCGAAGAGGGAGTAATCGTTTTACTTCCATTTACTTCAGGATTTATCTCAATATCACCATACAAAGTCTGATTTTCACTCATGACATCTGTAAAAGTCATACCTGAAAGATCTGTTATCCCATCGCCGATCGTAATTGTATACTCATGAATATAATAAGACTTTCCGTTCTCTCCCTTCACAGCCGAATCCGTTTGTCGACTTTGAACTTTGTTAACAAGTTTTTTGAACGGTAATACTTTTGTACTTCCACCGTCCCGCTCCGATGATTCTCCATTTATTTGCCATTTTGCGGAATTTGTCTGCTCCTGATTGAGCCCGTCCTCAGGAACAGTAGTGGAATACCAAACTTCATAATATCCCGCTTTTACTGGCGTTCCCAGTACCTTTGCTAAATCAAGCGTAAAACCCGTTCCAGTATCATTAGTGAATGCACCAGAATCAAACGGAGATCTTGCTTTTTCCGACGCACCCTCATAAACTACGATACTCTTCTCATCCAGTTGCTGGTTTCCTCCCAAAATATCCGTGAGTACCAGTTCGTCCAAATCCACCTCAGTATTGAACTTCAATTTATAAAAAAGTTTATAAGACCCGTCGCTCTGTCTCTCAAGATATACAAGCGAAGAATTTTGTTGCTGAATTTCCTGATTTCTGGTACTATCAGTAAATACTTGCTTTGCGGCTGTAATATCTACATCCTTATATGTAATCTCAACAGACTCAACCGTACCTGGAAACTGAAATTTTTTCGTTTTCTCTGTACCTGTTTTGCTCTTATTCAACTGCACATCAAAATGAAATGTTCCCGAAACATCTTTCTCTTTCTCTGCAAGCCACTTCGGGTATGGGCTAAGCTCTACTTTATTATCTCTTATGACATAGGTTCCACACCTTTTATTACCATCATAGATATAATATGTTGTACTTCCATCTGTATCCTTAATTTTCTCAATCTCCGGGTTATCGTTCACAAAAGACGATAAATCATATATCCATGGAATATTACTCTTTGCCTCATCTAATTTATCATTATCAATGCTAAATGCCACGTCAATGCCAAAGCTTTGATCCCTCCCCACTTCGCCTTGCGAAGTGGATGTTGCGCTGAATAGGTCAGTAAGATCCAAAAGGTCTTTGCCATTTCCGCTAAGCAATATATTCTGTATATTCTTCTTTCCAATTATAAAGACCGCATAAGGCGAAAAATCACTGGATGAGAAGGATGCCGTGCCAACGCCATTCCCCTCTTCGATTACATTATTTGTAACAATCTCTGTCGACCCGTTATCGATATGGACAACTTCTTTTGCTTCTATAACAACACTTTCCTCCTTTTCCAGGATAGGTTGTTTAAACCTCATGACAACAGAGACTGTTCCCTCTTCCGGTTCCAGCCGCACATCACCCATGGATTCCGCCTTGAAATAGATATCATATAGCACATAATCCAGCGTTTTTCCTTCTTCGGAAAACTCCGCTTCCAACACCGCGGCCGCTTCTTCATAGGCCGCAGACCCGGGAACCATGTAATCCGCAAACATCTCGGTGTCTTCTGGGAAATTCGCGGCACTGGTAGTATATGCTGTGATAACAACCCTGTCGTCTTCTACCTTAAACGCTTTTTTTGTCTTTTTAACAGGCTTTACATACTCATTTTCAAAAACAATATCGTTCGCGCCCTTGTCAACGGCAGCGGTTAGCCCTTCTTCGCCTTCCTCCACAGTGACATACACGTTGTAAACCCTGCCGTCATACTTAATGTTGTCGATGGTTTCGCCGCCGTTTACCTGGGATACCCTGTAATGGTATTCGCCGGGAGTGTCGTAAACAATCTCATCAAAAGCGATCTTCCCGTCCGCATCATTTTCTGCAGAAAGGATAGTTCCATCCTCCGTACCGACTTCTTTCAGATCAAAGCTGAACTGTCCGGCTTCCAGCTTTTCCGAATAGGTCACCGTGCCGATGATCTGCGCTGTGACTTCCGCTATTGTTTCTGTCTCGGTTTCCGTTTCAGTTTCAGTTTCCGTCTCAGTTTCCGTCTCCGTCTCAGTTTCTGTTTCGGTCTCGGTTTCCGTCTCTATCTCAGTTTCAATTTCAGTCTCGGTTTCAATTTCGGTTTCCGATTCAATCTCCGTTTCGATTTCAGTCCCCGTTACAGTTGTGGTTTCACTTTCCTGTGTTTTTTCCGTTTCAGTTTCTATAGAAGTTTCTGTCGAGGTGCCAGTTTCCGATTCAGTCGTCTCAGTTGGATTGACTGGATCGGTCATCTGTTCGTCATTGACTGTTTCAGTCGATACTTCAGAGTTCGTTACGGTCTGTGGTTCGGTCTCAGGCACAGTTCCCGTAGGCTGTTCAACAGAACTCTCCGTTATAGGATCTCCCGTCAAAGTCGACGGATCCACTTCCGCAGGCGTGGCGCTGTTTTCTGGCGCAGCAATAGATCCCGTCGTATCCGGGATACTCTCTTCCTCCTGCTTTTGCTGTCCGGGATCCTGGCTGTCTTCTCCGCCTACCCCGGATGTGGTTTCCCCTGTTACTTCGGACCCAGACTGTTCTGTCGGCAGAACATCTGACGCCCTCGATACGCTCGTTGGAGCCATTCCCAATAACATGGAAATGATCAACGCGAAGCTTAATATCTTCTTTGCATACCGTTTCATGACAAACCCCTCCTATATTGTAATAAT
>CANQQE010000115.1 GCA_947625935.1 uncultured Muribaculaceae bacterium
CTGCGCGGCTATGGTGCAGACATAGGACTGGATCTTCAGGTGTTCGATGTGGACTACAACCAACTCGACGCGCAGACAATGGACGAAAATTCAGAACTGTATAATTCAAAGCCCGAATATGTCTTAATTCAGATGTGCAGTGAAAAACTTTACGAAACATTCTGCAGTTCACCGCTTGCGGAGCGTGCAAATTTTGCGGAAATTACCATGCAGAAAATAGCACGATACTGGGCGCTTATAGGACAGCATTGTAACGCGCGTATACTGCAGTTTGATTTTGTTCCGATAAACGATGCGGTTTTCGGGAACTTCGGTCTGAAAACTCCCGTTTCGTTCGAGTATCAGCTGAGAAAGCTGAACTTTCTGTTATCCGAGAACGCTTCACAAAATAAGAACGTTTTCCTGCTCGGAGCGTCGGATATTCAAGCGAAAATGGGACGAGAAGTTTTTCATGATGAAAAACTCTATTATTCCGCAAAAATGCCGATAAGTTTTGCCGCATTGCCGGATGCTGCAAAACTTGCCGTTGATATGGTACAAGCACTGCGCGGCAAAATAAAAAAATGCGCCGTACTTGATCTTGATAACACACTATGGGGCGGCGTTATCGGTGACGACGGAATGTCGGGCATACAGATCGGTGAACTCGGCGCAGGTCATGCGTTTACGAACTTTCAGCTTTGGTTAAGAGAATTAAAGAACCGTGGGATCATACTCGCTGTGTGCAGTAAAAACAATGAGGATACCGCCAAGGAACCATTTGAAAAGCATCCCGAAATGGTACTCAGGCTCGATGATATTTCCATGTTTGTAGCAAACTGGGACGACAAGGCAAGCAACATAAAATTTATTCAGCAAACGTTGAATATCGGCATGGACAGTATGGTTTTCATAGATGATAACCCGTTCGAGAGAAATATGGTGCGCTCGATAATACCCGAAATAACCGTTCCGGAGCTTCCGGAAGATCCGGCGGAATATCTGAGTTATTTGCAGTCGCTCAATTTGTTTGAGACCGCGTCATATTCCGAAGAGGACAAGGACAGAACGGCGCAGTATCAGGCTGAGATAGGCAGAGTAACACTTCAAAAACAGTTTGAGTCAATAGACGATTATCTTATAAGCCTTGAAATGAAAGCCGAAGCAAAACCGTTTGACGAGTTCCATTATCCGAGGATCGCACAGCTTACACAACGGTCAAATCAATTCAATCTCCGCACCGTTCGTTATACCGAAGATGATATCCGCAGGATAGCGGGTGATGAAAATTATCTTACGATATATTACACCCTCAAAGATAAATTCGGCGACCATGGATTGATCAGCGTTGTGATACTTGAAAAGCGCGAAAACAAAACACTTTTTGTGGACACATGGCTGATGAGCTGCCGCGTTTTGAAACGGGGAATGGAAGAATTCATCGTTAACAAGATGATCGAAACAGCCCGTGAAAACGGCTTTGATACAATAATCGGCGAATATATTAAAACGCCGAAAAACTCCATGGTGGAGGAAATTTATTCTAAGATGGGATTTGATCCGACAGGCGGCGGAAAATTCATCGCCGAAGTCGGCTCGTTCAAACCAAATAAAACTTATATTACGGAGGAATAACTATGACAAAGAATGAAATTATGGAAAAACTTACGGAAATATTCCGCGACCAGTTCGATGATGACAGCATTGAAATAAGCGATGCCACAACTGCCGCGGATATTGAGGACTGGGATTCTCTCGCGCATTTGCAGCTTATTTCGGCGATCGAAGAAACACTTGATATACATTTCACTCTCGGTGAAATAAACAGCTTTGCAAACGTAGGAGAAATGGCAGAATGTATTCTTAAACATTTGGGAGGGAAATAATGATACCTCATCATATCGGTTATCTTGTAAAAAATATTGAAAAAGCCATTGATGAATTTATTTGCCTTGGGTATGAAAAAAGTTCGGAGATCGTGTATGACCCCTACAGAGATGTGAACATATGTTTCGTTAACGGGGGGGGTAAAAAATGGATATAATATAGAACTTGTAATGCCTGTAAGTGAAAAATCGGTGGTATCATCACTTATAAAGAAAATTGGCTGTTCGCCTTATCATATTTGTTACATAACAGATGATATGGATAAAACAGGTGAAGAACTTCGCAGGCGCGGATATATCCCAATGGGTGAACCGCTGCCCGCGCCCGCTCTCGGAAATGTTAATGCTGCATTTTATTATCATCGACAGATGGGAATTTTGGAAATTTTCGAAGAAATGCAAATGTAATATTTGCGTTTCCTCAATAACATTCGGAGGTTAATCATGACAATAACATCAACATTATTTTTATTTTTATTTTTACCGTTGACATTGCTTGGATATTATCTTATGCGTAAGGAATTAAAAAATGCATTTCTGCTTCTGGCATCGATAATATTTTACTTTCTCAGCGATCCGAATTCAATATGGATAATAGTTGTCAGCATAGCGGCAAACTATCTGCTGGGGCTGGGAATAGGACATAACGTAAAAAATGCAGCCGAACAAAGTGACGATAAAATAAAAAGCGGTTACATGACAATTGCAAAAGTATTGCTTATTATCGGACTTATTTTCAATTTCGGTATGCTGTTTTACTACAAATATACCGGATTTGCGGTAAAAACAATAAATTCACTGTTCAGACTTGATTTTGAATTACCAATTATAGGATTGCCGATAGGAATATCATTTTTTACATTCCGAACAGCATCCTATCTTCTGGATATATATTGGAATACTTCACCGGCGCAAAAAAATCCCATAAATGCCGCATTGTACATATCATTTTTTCCGCAGGTCACAATGGGACCAATCACAAAATACAGTGATTTTGAAGGACAATTTGGCAGCAGAAAATTTGACGCGGATATGTTCGCAGACGGCTTGAAACAAATAGTTTTAGGTCTGTTCAAAAAGGTGGTATTTGCAAACGGACTTGGCACAATGGTGGACTACATTTTCGATATGCCGCACTCCGAAAGAACTGTTGTAATGGCATGGCTCGGAATTATCGGCTATCTCGTGCAGCTGTATTATGATTTTGCAGGATACAGTGATATGGCGATCGGTCTCGGAAAACTTTTCGGATTTAATACCCCGAAAAACTTTGATTATCCGTATGCTTCAAAATCGGTTGCAGAATTCTGGAACAGGTGGCATATTACTCTTGGAACATGGCTGAAAGATTATATTTATACACCTGTTTTCCGCTCTCTTCAAGGCAAAAAGAAAATTTCAATTTATTGGTGTGATATTATAGCATTGTTTGCGGTGTGGCTTTTTTCGGGAGCATGGCATGGATCAGCGTGGAGTTTTATAGCGTGGGGATTATATCAGTTCGCATTTATTGCTTTCGAGAGAACCATTGAATACAAACAAAAACAACGACGTAAAAAGCTTGGCTTGAAAAAACAGCCGGAAACAAAATTGCATAAGCTCCTCTCGCACATTTACTTTATTCTCGTGCTGATTATTGGGCAGATAATGTTTAGAATAGAGGGCTTCTGGAATTTCTTCCCGTACGCCGGTGGAATGTTTGGAATTGGCGCAAACGGATTTATAAATACAAACACCGTATTCAACTGGTCGCAAAACGCGGTATTGCTTATTGTGGGAATAATTTTCTGTTTCCCTGTCGCAAAAAAGCTGAACGAATTATGCGACAAGTATGCGGCGTTGGGCAGCGTGCGGATGATCGTAAGACCGTTGTTTTACGCGGCAGTTGCCGTTATTGCGGTGTCGTTCGTGTTCACAAGTACATATTCGGCGTTTATTTACGCGCAGTTCTGAGAGGTGAGAAAAATGGAATTTGAAAAGATCGCTAACAGAATACTTGCCGTGTTTCTGCTTTGTGTTTTTATCGTTCCCGTAATATTTATGAACCATCAGATCGGAAA
Source organism: uncultured Muribaculaceae bacterium (assembly GCA_947625935.1). Lineage (GTDB taxonomy): Bacteria > Bacteroidota > Bacteroidia > Bacteroidales > Muribaculaceae > JAJPXC01. The sequence continues at coordinate 3,926 of CANQQE010000115.1, forward strand.
GATCTCCACAGCAGAAAACCGCAGATTAGCGGATTTCCCTAAAATATATGATGCGTCGGGAAAACTCAACCCGAACCTGCAAAACGAGTTTTCATCATGGTTTGGAGACAACCTTGGTATGCGTGACGATTATATTAAACTCAGCAGCAATATTCAGTATAAAGTGCTAAATAAATCATCATCGCAAAAGGTTGAGATCGGACGTGACGGGTGGTTTTTCTACACCATGGACAACAATATGGATATAGCAAAGGGCAAATATCCGAATTTCGGCGAGGATATGTTAGCGGATATATGCGACCAGCAGGTAAAAATAAAAAACAAACTCCAAGAACAGGGAATAGATTATATTCTTGTTCTTCCCGTCAGCAAAGTAAGCGTTTATCCCGAATACATAGCAAGCGGAGATTATTCCGTTACAAAGACTCCTGCGGATATGCTTGCGGATTATCTGGAAACTCATTCGGACGTAAAAGTCGTAAGATTAAAAGATGCGCTTCTTAAAGCAAAAGATAGCGGTCAACTGTATTTTAAGACCGATACACACTGGAACGAATATGGAGCATATATCGCTTACTGTGAGATCATCCGCAAGATGAACGAGTGGGGTATGATCGACACTCCGCCTGCAGATGTGACTTTCTATGAAGGAAAATATCATGGAGAAATGTCCGCTATGTTAGGCGACCCGAACTTGCTCCCGGATGAAGATTGTCCTAAAAGCAAAATTACCGATCCAAAGGCGATGAAAATTACTTCGGG
>CANQQE010000116.1 GCA_947625935.1 uncultured Muribaculaceae bacterium
CAGCGCGTGCAGGGAAAACGCCTCCACCGCGTGCTCCGTGCTGGTGGTGACAAAGGCGATCCCCGTCTCAGGGGATATCTCCCGCAGCCTTCCGGCCACGTCCATGCCGTTTTCTCCGGGCATATAGACGTCCAAAAACGCGATGTCGAAACCGGGTACGTCCCCGGCCGCCTCCAGCAGCGAGGCACCGTCCAGAAACTTTTCCGCTTCCCGCGTGGGGTCCCAGCCTTGCAGGGCCTTCTGGAAACGCTCCAGCTCCCGTGGCTCATCGTCACAGACCGCGATCCGCATGGACGCACCTCCCGTCAGCCGCACATGCACATTTTGTATATTATAACATATTTGGCGGGATGCCTCAATGCGGCCGGCGAGACTTTTACGAAATCAAACCTGATTTTTTCGAGATACGGCCGCTTGGCCATGGACAGACAAAGGCCATCCCATATGCCAGGACGGCCTCTGTGCGATACCATGCCCAGAACCTGTCACCAGGGACGCGCCGTTGACGGCGTCCAGATGATTTTACTATGCCATTCGGTTTTTTTCAATAGGCGCGTGCCAACGTTTTCACATTCTTTGACAGACTGAGCGCCCGGAAACGCTTGTCTCCGGGCGCGGTGTTGTTGTCAGTTCGATCAATGCCTTATACCGCAGGCGCCGACGCATCGTCGCCGCCGGCCGCGTACTCCTTCATGGCCCGCTCGGTCGTGTAGGCCGACAGGTAGATCTCATAAGAGTCGAAGGAAACGGGACATTCCACCTCCGCCTCGCCAGTGGCGCCGGCCAGCAGGCCGTCGGTATCGTCGGAAACGGACTCGGCGTCCGCGTACACCAGCTCGTCACCGGCAAAAAACAGCACGGTCGCGGTCACCTTATCGGCGGGGAAGGCGTTGTTGTTGGTGACAGAAACCGTCACGGCGTCGGTGCTGGCGGCATCCGTATAAGCAAGAGCGGCACGCATGGGCGCGTAGTCCGCCTCCTCCACCCGGTAGCCGTACTCGACACGGGTGAACGGGACCTCGGAGCTCACCTCCAGGACCGCGGAATAGCCCTGCTCAATGAGCCTGGCCGAATCGGAGTCCACACAGACCAGCTTGTCCCCGGCGTCGTAATAGGCCGCGTAGACCTCCAGCTCGATGTTGAACGAAGAACCGTTCTTCACCACCAGCACGGCTCCGTCCTCGTCCGTCTCATAGGTGGTGATGTCCAGCGCGGCAATGACCGCGTCCGGGTCGAAGATGTTCTCGTTCGTCCTGCGACCCTCGTCGGCCAAGGCGGCCGCGCACAGCGACAGCACCAGCGCAACGGCCAGGACCAGGCTCCTTATCTTTTTCATTGGCTCATCCCTCCTTGGTCCCATCGTACCATAATTTTGATGTATAATAGCGGATTCGACGCTATTATACCATGTCGTGCGGTTCCGGCATCAGCCGGGAGCACGACTGGTATCTTGCTGTATAATAGCGCTAACAGCGCTATTATACCACGTTCGACCGGGCCGTGCAAGAAATTTCCAATAACGAGCGTTTACGCGCAAAGCCTGCGGTCTCGCCGCAGGCTTTGATATTCCGGGCACAGGGCTCACGCCGCGGCAGAGAGCATGGTGTTGATGAAGATGCCGTAGCCTCGCGTGGGGTCGTTCACCAGGACGTGACGTATTGCTCCATTTGGGGCCTCCTTTCAAAAATATTATAGAAAACGATGTAGGCGGTGTCAAATATGCGAGGCACTCCAAATAATGGAAACACCGCAAAGGTCATTGCGGCGTGGAAGATGCGTTGTCTGCGTTCTGGGGGGATGGGAGGCTTCGTTTTCTGTATGCCTCCGAGACGATATGGCTTATGGAGGCAGTGTGTATATCATCAAACGGCCGACACATCTCGTCATGGATGCGAAGGATAATAACGCCGGCCTGGATCTCCTTTGCGACTATATGACCGCCTCCTTATTATTCAGTTTTAATTATCGGGAAGATACGCTCATGCCTCGTATTCGCCCAAACAGTGTGTTGATGGTGTTGTTGTTCATGACGGCTCTCCTTTGTAATCAATTTTGAAAGTCAAAACCTCCGGCGAAGCCGGAGGCTTGAATAGGCCCTAGAAGGGCCTGGGACCGGCAGGCGTCTCAAGACGCATCGAAATTTTACCGCTTGCATCGCTTGCCCCACAGCCCGTAAACGGGCAATCCCTTTCCCAGTGAGTGCTCTCGTTGATTAAGTTTTTTGCTTGTAGCTCGCTTCGCTCGATGCTTGCAGCTAAAGCTTTTTGCGAGACGCCTCCACTGGCATAGCCAGTGGTTTCCGAAACCAAAAACAAAAGCGGCACGGATTCCGTGCCGCATATGCGATGAAAATAATCACCACACATTGTATAAAACGACATCATGTGCTATACGATGGTCGCAATTTGAAGTATTTTGTAAAAACGGAAGACTTGATGCTTTTACATAGTGGTTATATCGGTCCTAAAGAAATAACTGGGTTATACATCGAAAGAGAAGAGATAGAAAAATGAAAGGAAAGTATAATGCGGTTCATTCCCTCACTCATAATATGTTAACTATTTGCTTGGTCATATTAATTATTGCGTTTTGCGTTGGGATGTATTTTGTCGGAACCAATATTATTGAGATTAGGGAAGAAGTGAATATCCTTAAGTCGTCTCAGGCAGAACTTGAGATGGTTGCTGATTAGAAAAGATTGAACAACGATGTAAATAAATGGTATATAGAAATATCAGAAAAAGCAGATGCAGAAATGAGCCGACTTGTTACAATAGTTGGTCTTCTTGCAACTGTATATACAGTTTTTGGCGCGTTGATTGTTTTCAAGGCCCCAAAGGATATTGATACTCGAATGAAAGAATTAGAGGGTCTTTTTTCCCAAGCGAATGACGCAGCAGAAGACGCAAAGTATCAGGCAGAGATTGTCGAGGCTGTTCTGAATAATTATAACGGTGAAATGACAAATTATGATAAAGTGCGTAGAATCACAACAATAATTGAAAAATATCCGAACAAGCCAGATGCCTATTACCAGAGAGCTTTTATCTATGATAATATGGGAAAGTATGATGAAGCAATTCAGGATTATAAAATTGGGCACAGATATAAAGGCGTTGACGATGCATCCAACTATTGCGATATAGGTATTGCATATAGTCAAAAAGAGGAATACAAAAAGGCTCTTTCAGCTTACAAATAATCTATCAAGATTGATCCAAATGACCCATCTGTTTATGTTAATCGAGGAATTTGTTATGAAGAACAAGGCGATTATAGTTCGGCAATGGACGATTTTGATAGGGCAATTGATCTTGATGATGGGTTCAAACAAGCATACATGAATAGGGCAATCATATAAGGGAAACTTTTGATAAAGAGAGCGACAACGGTAAAAGGAAAGCGCATCTTAGTTTGATGTTCGCAGATTTACAAAGGGTTATTGAACTAGATCCCGAAGATGTTAATGCAAAAAAGCTGTTGGCGCGAAGAATGGCACCAAAACAGATGGAAGTAAAAGATATGATGGCGGACATTGACGAAGAAGTCGGCGATCTAGCAAATAAAGCAGGCCATCACTTTGAAGCATTTAAGCAGTATATTGAGATGGCAAAGCATTACGTAATGTTGGTGTTAATCACAAAGGATCATAACAAATTGGACAACATATCTAATCTGATATGCAAAATATGTGCTATTGATGAGGCTGAGATTGTTTCAAAGCTAGCTGAGATTTCGGAAAGTCTTTCGGATTTTTGGTCGCCTTTTTTGCTGTATCAATTATGCTGTATGAAGACGGGAGAATAGATGTATCAGAAAAGGCGTTCCAAGTATTGCGCCGATACAACAAAGGTGATGACAATAATTCAATTGCTCTTAATCTCGCATTTATGAAATAGAGAGGTGAAACAGCGGTAACTGAACAATCTGTGAAAGAACTCTTAAATCAAGTGGGAAACAAAACGAGTGCAATCTGGTGTGTTAATGTAGCACTATGTTACATTTGTGCAACTGATGGATATGAATATAGATGGGATAAGGCTTTGGAGGTAATCAATTCCGCAAATGGAGAGTTTGGTGAAGTTATTGCTTAGTGGGAAAATGAGAATACAGTTGACGATAAGGAAAGCAACATGGTAATGTTGTTATGCAACCTAGCAGAGAACTTTCATATTGCTGATGCTGTACCATTTGAAGACAGAGTGACAAAAGCTAGAAAGGGCGGTTACCGTATTCCTGATACTATTAACATTGTGAATTGTCAAGTTAAGTGCAACAGGGAATCGAAGAAGACTTCATAGGGAGAAAGCCAGCCGAGGCATTTGCGGGGTCTTCGGTTGAGCGAGTCGACGAACTGCTGGATCACGGCGTCCGGTATTGTAGATATATCCACAGACTTGGGTACGCACTCACGAAGCAGTCCGTTGGTGTTCTCGTTGGTGCCTCGCTGCCAGGGTGAATAAGGATCT
>CANQQE010000117.1 GCA_947625935.1 uncultured Muribaculaceae bacterium
ATGCTTGATTTTGTTTCAGTCAAAGTTTCTTCTGCAAAACGAGGTCAAACGGATATTTATCCAGAGTTCGTTGTGAAGAAGTCAAAAGACTTGATGATACGAGGTCGAGCATTTTATGCAATCTGGGATGAAGAGCAAGGACTGTGGTCAAGGTCTGAATACGATGCAAGACGATTGATCGATCAGGAGATTTATAATTTTGCAGAACAGTATACGACAGAAGATCGTGTATCTTTGAAACTTCTTGCAAATTTTTCTTCAAAGAAGTGGACGGAGTTCCAAAACTACTGCAAAGGTTGTCCGGATAATTTTCATGATTTGGATGATAAGATTACTTTTGAAAATAGCAAGATAAAGAAAACAGATTATGTGAGTCGGAAAGTTCCGTATGCGTTGACCAAGGGAAGTTGTTCAGCTTATGATGAGTTGATTCAAGTTTTGTATGATGAAGTAGAGCGGCGGAAGATTGAATGGACGATCGGTTCTATTTTATCTGGGGATAGTAAACGGATTCAAAAGTTCGTTGTCTTCTATGGTAGTTCTGGTTCTGGAAAATCTACGATTTTGAGAATCATGGAGAAACTGTTCGAGGGATATTGGGTTCCGTTCGATTCAAAAGCGTTGGGTTCTAATGGAAGCTTTGCTTTGGAACTATTCAAGAGTAATCCCCTCGTTGCAATTCAACACGACGGAGATCTAAGTCGTATCGAGGATAACACGAAGATTAATTCGATCGTATCTCATGAAACGATGGTCGTGAATGAAAAGTTTAAATCTCAATATTCTTTAGAGTTTAAAACTTTTCTTGTTCTTGCAACGAATAGCCCGGTTCGTATTACAGATTCAAAATCAGGAATCATAAGAAGATTGATTGATATTCATCCAACTGGGAATTTGATTGCTCGAGATCGATATGATTATTTGATGGAACAAATTAATTTTGAGATCGGAGCGATTGCCAATCATTGTTTGGAGGTTTATAACAGTCTTGGGCCGAAATTTTATGATCGTTACATCTCGACGCAGATGATTTATGAAACGAATGAATTTTATAATTTTATAGAAGAAAATTATGATTTCTGGGTTTTCGATCATCCAGAAGGGGTAAGTTTGAAAATGGCATGGCTTCGTTACAAGGAATATTGTGAGGATGCAAATGTCAATTATCCTTGTAAGAAAATGGTGTTTCGGTCAGAGCTTATGAATTATTTTGATGAGTTCTATGAAAGAGCAGACGGGCAATATAATGTCTATCGAGGATTTAAAAAGGATAAGTTTAAGTATAAGATGGAATCATCAGAGGAAGAGTTACCAGTTTCAAAAGATTCTTGGCTTTCGTTCAATAAGAAGGAATCACTCTTTGATATTTTGTATCAGGACTGTCCGGCTCAATATGCCACCAAGGATGAGATTCCAGGGATGAAGTGGGAGAAAGTTCGAACCAAATTGAAAGATCTTGATACTGGAAAATTGCATTATGTGAAAGTCCCAGAGAATGTAATCGTGATCGACTTTGATATTAAGAATGAGAAAGGGGAGAAAGATTATGACTTAAATGTAAAGGAGGCGAGCAAATGGCCAAAGACTTACGCAGAACTAAGTAAAAGCGGAGCAGGAATTCATTTGCATTATTTGTATGATGGTGATGTAAGCAAACTTTCTCGGATATTTTCAGAAGGAATCGAAGTGAAAGTTGCTTCTGGAAATAGTTCGCTCAGACGATGTCTGACAAAATGCAATGATATTCCGATTGCAACCATTAGTTCTGGACTTCCAATGAAAGGAGAGAAGAAAATGCTCAACGGAGATCAGGTGCGGTCAGAACGAGGACTGCGCGAGTTGATGAAGCGATCGATCCGGAAAGAGATTCATGGACACACGAAGCCGGAGATCGATTTTATTTATCATATTCTCGAAGAAGCATATGAATCCGGAATGAAGTATGATGTACGGGATTTGAGGCCAGCAGTACAACGACTTGCGATTGGGAGCAGTCATCAAGCAGATTATTGTTTGCGAATGGTCAGCAAGATGCAGTTTCAGTCGGAGGAGGCTTCCGAGAATATAGAGGATTACAAGGATGACGGGCCATTGATATTTTTCGATGTCGAGGTGTTTCCAAACTTGTTTGTGATTGTTTGGAAGAAGCAAGGAACTGGAGTCACTCCTGTAAAGATGATTAATCCGTCCCCTGCCGATGTGGAAGACCTTGTAAAAAACCGATTGGTCGGATTCAACAACCGAAAGTATGATAATCATATTTTGTATGCTCGTATGATGGGGTATACGGAGAAGCAATTGTTTGATTTGAGTCAGCAGATTATTAATGAGAACGATCGCAATGCCCTATTCAATGAAGCGTACAATTTATCGTACACGGATATTTATGATTTCCTGTCGGCTTCACACAAGACAAGTTTAAAGAAGTGGGAAATTAAGCTTGGAATCCATCATCAAGAGCTTGGACTTCCTTGGGATCAGCCAGTTCCGGAAGAACTATGGCAAAAGGTTGCAGACTATTGTGTCAATGATGTCATGGCGACAGAAGCAGTTTGGGATGCCAATGAAGAGGATTGGATGACCAGAGAGATGCTTTCAGATGTTGCTGGTTTGACTGTGAACGATACTACGAATCAGTGTACTACGAAAATTATTGTCGGAAATGATCCGAATCCGCAGGCGCAGTATATTTATACAGATCTTAGTACGATCTTCCCTGGGTATCGGTATAGCCCGTATGGAATTCCGAAAGACGAATATGCTCCATGGGCGAAGATTGTTTCTGGAAAATCCATTTATCGAGGAGAAGATCCAGGAGAAGGTGGCCGTGTTTATGCTGAGCCTGGCATTTATTACGATGTTGCTGTTCTTGATATTGCTTCTATGCATCCCCATAGTGCAATAAGGCTTAATATTTTTGGTGACAAGTATACGAAGCGGTTTAAAGAGATCGTAGATGCTCGTATTTATATTAAACACAAAGAATACGATAAGGCGAGACAGCTTCTGGATGGCAAATTGTCAAAATATTTGGAGGATCCATCAAAAGCAGAGAATTTGGCAACCGCATTAAAGACAGCAATCAATTCTGTATATGGATTAACTTCGGCAAAATTCTCGAACAAATTGAAAGATCCAAGAAATGTGGATAACATCGTTGCGAAATATGGAGCATTGTTTATGATTAATTTGCAGCAGGAAGTTCAAAAGAAAGGGTTTACCGTTGTTCACATTAAGACCGATTCAATCAAAATTGCAAATGCGACACCTGAAATTATTCAGTTCGTTTCCGATTATGGAAAAGAATACGGATATGAATTCGAGCATGAATCTACCTACAAGAAGATCTGTCTTGTGAATGAGGCCGTTTATATTGCCTTGTACGACGATTTGGATTCTTGCATGAGGAAGTATGGTTATATTCCGGATAAGAATCGGAAACATCCAAACGAATGGACTGCAACAGGAGCTCAGTTCCAAATCCCATACGTGTTTAAGACCTTATTTAGCAAGGAGAAAATTTTGTTTGAAGATCTTTGTGAAACGAAATCGGTGTCGACTGCTTTATATTTGGATACGAATGAGCGATTGGGAGAGGATGAGCATGACTATCGGTTTATCGGTAAGGTTGGTCAGTTCTGTCCGATCAAGCCTGGATGTGGTGGAGGAGTTCTACTTCGTCAAGGGAACGATGGAAAATTTAGTTCTGCGACTGGAACAAAGAAACCTTGGAAAGTCAACAAAGGAGAAGAAGAGGTATTCCGTTGGCTAGAATCCGAGATGGTAAAGGAAATGGGTTTGGAAGACTGTATTGATCGTAGTTATTATAATGCTTTGGTTGATGCAGCAATTGAAACTATTTCAAAGTATGGAGATTTTGAACGGTTTGTCGGAGAGTCTGATGATCAGCCCTGGATGAACATTCCAGAGACGGACGAGGAATACATTCCGTTCGATGATCTTAATAAAAATGCATAATGATATTTAAAAGAAAAGGGGAAAAAGATTATGTACGAGAACAAAGTTACAAACAACATCAAAATTGAAAATGCAATCATGATTTCCAAGAATTTCAGAGGTGTGAGAAAAGAATACAATGAGGAGGGAAATCGGAACTTTGGTGTTCTGATTGATGAAAAGCTTGCTGAGACTTTGAAAGAAGATGGCTGGAATGTTAAATGGCTATCTCCGCGTCCGGATGATCCGGAGCAGCGGTCTCAGGCTTGGCTTCCGGT
>CANQQE010000118.1 GCA_947625935.1 uncultured Muribaculaceae bacterium
ATAATGCCCGATGTTCACGCAGGAAAGGGTTGTACCGTAGGCACTACGATGATACTTGATAAAGCGGTTACGCCTAATCTTGTAGGCGTTGACATCGGCTGTGGAATGTACGTCGTGCCGTTGGGAAAAGTCCGCATAGACCTCGCCAAGTTCGACGAGGTGGTAAACGCAAAGATTCCAAGCGGATTCAATATTCACGACATGGAACAACGCATCTGTATGGAGCTGAATATGCTTCATTGCCGCGAAGCCATAGACTTTGATATAGCACAACGTTCAATCGGTTCTCTTGGTGGCGGAAACCACTTTATAGAGCTGAATGAGGACGAGGAGGGGAACAAGTACCTCGTAATCCATTCAGGGAGCCGAAACCTCGGCGTAAGGGTATGCGGGTATTATCAAAAAATCGCAATCAGAGAGTGCGAAAAGCGCATTAAGAACAAATCCGATATTATCGCGGAGCTTAAAGCGCAAGGTCGTGAGAAAGAGATACAATCCGCAATCAAGGAGGCAAGAAGAAACACCGCGTCCTTCGATAAGGATTTGGCGCACCTTGAAGGTGAGGACATGGAGGCTTATCTTCACGACATGGGAATCACGCAGAGATACGCAAAGCTGAACCGAGAAACCATAGCCGACCTTATTCTTTGTGAATTTCCTGATTTGGCGGCAAATGCGGTTGAGCCTCCGTTCCATACCATTCACAACTATATAGAGGTTACGTTAGGCAGACAGCCTGTTCTTCGCAAGGGCGCAGTGTCCGCATATAGAGGTGAACGGCTCATAATACCTATGAATATGCGTGACGGCTCGCTTATTTGCGTAGGTAAAGGCAATGCCGATTGGAACTGGTCTGCGCCGCACGGCGCGGGACGATTAATGTCCCGCAAGAAAGCGAAAGAATCAATCAAGATGTCGGACTTTCAGGAATCAATGAACGGCGTCTATTCCACATCGGTATGCGAAAGCACAATAGGCGAAGCCCCGCAAGTGTATAAGCCGATGCAGTCAATCATTGATGCTATCAGTGATACTGTGCATATCGAAAAGATAATCAAACCGATTTATAACTTCAAAGCAAAACAATAATAGGGCAAATATTTGCACATTCCGAATAATTTCATTAACTTTGTAAAGCCGACCACTACCGGCAAGTAAGACATAAAAGTCCGTGATTCGTAGTGGGGTCGCGGACTCTCTTTTAACTATGCTAAACAAAAAAGTAATCATCCGTGGAACTGCATCGGGAGTATTCTTTGGTACTCTTGCGGAAAAGAACGGTCAAGAAGTAAAACTTACGGACTGTCGGCGTTTATGGTATTGGAGCGGTGCCGCATCAATATCGCAGCTTGCTGTAGACGGTGTCGCTAATCCCAACGAATGTAAGTTTACAGTGTCGGTTGACGAAATTGTTATTCTTGACGCAATCGAAATCATTCCCTGCACCGTTAAGGCCGTAGAATCAATAACATCAACACGCGAATGGAGAATTTAGAAAACAAGATAATAGACTTCTTATCTATAGGCTCCGGCGACGGCTCCGGCTCCGGCGACGGCTACGGCTCCGGCTACGGCTCCGGCTCCGGCTACGGCTACGGCTTCGGCTCCGGCGACGGCGACGGCGACGGCTACGGCGACGGCTCCGGCTACGGCTACGGCGACGGCGACGGCTCCGGCTACGGCTCCGGCAATGGCTCCGGCTCCGGCTCCGGCTCCGGCTACGGCGACGGCGACGGCATGTTGAAAGAATGGATGGGGCAACATGTCTATTCGATAGATGGTGTTGCGACATTGATTGATTCAGTCCACGGCAACTATGCTAAAGGTCGCATATTAAAAAAAGACCTCACCACTGAAACGTGTTTCATCGCTAAGGTCGAGGGCAGATACTTCGCCCACGGCGAAACATTGCGTAAAGCGATGGCTGATGCGATGAGCAAGGCGTTTGAAGATTTGCCCGAAGGCGAGCGTATAGATAAGTTTGTGGCAGAATATCCCGATAAGAATATAGTCGCCAAGAATGCGGACTTATTCGCTTGGCACAACCGATTGACAGGTTCGTGCGAGATGGGCCGCCGTGCATTTGCTAAAGAACACGACATTGACGTTGAGAATGGTTCAATGACCGTTGAGAACTTCATCAAGCTGACCATTAATTCTTATGGCGGCGAAACTATTGAGAAACTTAAAGAAAGATATAAATAATGGCGAAAGGCTTATCATTCCCATGAATATGCGTGACGGCTCGCTTATTTGCGTAGGTAAAGGCAATGCCGATTGGAACTGGTCTGCGCCGCACGGCGCGGGACGATTAATGTCCCGCAAGAAAGCGAAAGAATCAATCAAGATGTCGGACTTTCAGGAATCAATGAACGGCGTCTATTCCACATCGGTATGCGAAAGCACAATAGGCGAAGCCCCGCAAGTGTATAAGCCGATGCAGTCAATCATTGATGCTATCAGTGATACTGTGCATATCGAAAAGATAATCAAACCGATTTATAACTTCAAAGCAAAACAATAATAGGGCAAATATTTGCACATTCCGAATAATTTCATTAACTTTGTAAAGCCGACCACTACCGGCAAGTAAGACATAAAAGTCCGTGATTCGTAGTGGGGTCGCGGACTCTCTTTTAACTATGCTAAACAAAAAAGTAATCATCCGTGGAACTGCATCGGGAGTATTCTTTGGTACTCTTGCGGAAAAGAACGGTCAAGAAGTAAAACTTACGGACTGTCGGCGTTTATGGTATTGGAGCGGTGCCGCATCAATATCGCAGCTTGCTGTAGACGGTGTCGCTAATCCCAACGAATGTAAGTTTACAGTGTCGGTTGACGAAATTGTTATTCTTGACGCAATCGAAATCATTCCCTGCACCGTTAAGGCCGTAGAATCAATAACATCAACACGCGAATGGAGAATTTAGAAAACAAGATAATAGACTTCTTATCTATAGGCTCCGGCGACGGCTCCGGCTCCGGCGACGGCTACGGCTCCGGCTACGGCTCCGGCTCCGGCTACGGCTACGGCTTCGGCTCCGGCGACGGCGACGGCGACGGCTACGGCGACGGCTCCGGCTACGGCTACGGCGACGGCGACGGCTCCGGCTACGGCTCCGGCAATGGCTCCGGCTCCGGCTCCGGCTCCGGCTACGGCGACGGCGACGGCATGTTGAAAGAATGGATGGGGCAACATGTCTATTCGATAGATGGTGTTGCGACATTGATTGATTCAGTCCACGGCAACTATGCTAAAGGTCGCATATTAAAAAAAGACCTCACCACTGAAACGTGTTTCATCGCTAAGGTCGAGGGCAGATACTTCGCCCACGGCGAAACATTGCATGACGCTATTTCCGACGCAAAGGAAAAGGCGTTTAATGGCTTATCCGAAGATGAGCGTATAGGCAATTTTGTGGCCGAATACCCAGAAAAGGATATTGTAGCCAAAAATGCGGACTTATTCACTTGGCACAAACGATTGACAGGTTCATGCGAGATGGGGCGCCGTGCATTCGCTAAAGAACACGACATTGACATTGAGAACGGTTCAATGACCGTTGAGGAATTCATAAAGCTGACCATAAATTCTTATGGCGGCGAAACTATTGAGAAACTTAAAGAAAGATACAAATAATGACTGAAAACAAAACTACCGCAGTTGCAATCGCAGAGAATAGCCAAGGGCTGCAACTCTTTTCCTCCGCCGAGAATTACGAACTCGGCCTGAGAATGGCAAAGGCCCTCTTTACGAGCCAAATCGTACCTGCAAACTACCAAGGCCCTAATAACATGGGTTCTTGTCTTATTGCGCTTGATATGTCAAGCAGAATGGGCATATCCCCGCTTGTGTGTATGCAGAATTTAAACGTAATCAAGAATAAACCGTCATGGGGTGCGTCATTCCTTATCGCCCGTTTGAATATGTCTGGCAAGACTTCATGCCCTCTACAATATGAGTGGTTCGGAACTGAAGGCAAGGACGATTGGGGATGCCGTGCATGGGTCAAGCTCCTTGACGGCACTAAAATAACAGGCACCAAAATAACAATATCTACAGCTAAGGGAGAAGGATGGTACTCGCAAAACAAGAAGTGGCAGACAATCCCCGAACAGATGCTACAGTATAGAGCTGCTGCGTTTATGATTCGTGCCAACTTTCCCGAATTAGCCATTGGTCTTAACCTCACCACCGAGGAGGTTGAGGATATGAACGGCAAGGTCGTTGAC
>CANQQE010000119.1 GCA_947625935.1 uncultured Muribaculaceae bacterium
CATAAAAGTAGAATTTTGTCTACTAAAACGAATAAGCCGGATTTCCTGTTCTTCTCATGTAGTCTCTGGAATAGTTCGCCGCAGCTTTCCCTATTTGTTGTTCTGTAATGCCGAATTCTTTAGAAAGAATTCCTCTTAAGAGTTCATTTTGCTGTCTCATCAGTTCCATTTCTTCATTATGTGCGTTCCAAACAGCGTCACGAATGCCGGTAATTTCTGCACCACCGGCTACTGCTGTCTTGCCTCCAACCGTTCCAAGCATTTCTGGTATATGGTTTTCACCAGCCATAAATAGACTATAACTTTTTGGAACATATCCTCCAGCTGCGTATCCTTTTATTCTTACATCTTTCGTCCTAATATTTGCATTAAGGTTAATACCGCTAAAGTTAAATCCTAATATATTGTTCAAACCTTTTAAAACATTATTTATTCTTTCAATTATAAAATTAAAAGTAGTATTAAATCCAGAAATAATACTATTCAAGAAATTTTGTATTGATGATCCGGCATCGGAAAATAATCTTTCTGATAACCAAGTGTTAATTCCTGACAGTATGTCTTTTGTAAATCTGACAATATATTTAAATATATCTATTACTTCGTTAATAAGTGAATAAATTCCATTTTTGAAGCCTAATATGATGTATTTTCCAAAATCTTCAAATAATTTGCTTGGACTATGTATGCCAAACAAATTTCTTATAGGCTCAATGAACCACTTGTTAAATGTTTCTATTACCCAATTTGCAGAAGTTCTTAGGTTATCTGCAATTCCCATGAAGAATCCTGAGACAGAATCAAGTCCAAGTCCAGAAAATATATCAGCAAGAAAATCGTTCAAATCCGCAGCAAGATTCCATAGAAGTGCTTGTGACGCTGGAATAATTCCTATTACTTGATTTTCAAGGTTTATCCACATATTCCCTATGACTTTTTTCCAGTCAATAGCAAAGGCACTAACCAATGGGCCGGCAATCAGATTTGCTAATGCTGTTCTTAGCGGTTGGTCATCCCAATCGGTTAGCATATCGGTAATTGCATCCCATGTTATACTCCAATCGTCAGAAATATAGCTAAAAAATCCTTCGTCACCAAACCATGTGAAATCTTTATACCATTCAGAATCTTCTGGGAAAATTTTAGCCATCAGTTCTTTTGCGAGGTCAAACACTACAACAAATTCAACTCCTGCAATTAGTATCTTAGGAACGATAGATGGTGTGTTCAATGCCAAAACACTCGATATTTTACCTGCAATAGTTGTTCCGACAGTCGCAAAACTTAATAATCCTATTGCAGATAATATTGCTGTCTCTATTGGTGCAGCGTCAAAAATTCCAGTCCATAACTCTAATGCTCCTGTCACCGCTTCCCATATAAATCTTCCGACCGATGATAGTATAGATAGCCAATCAATGCCAGCAAAGAAATCACCTATCTTCTGCCCGATACCGTACCAGTCTACCTTGTTAATAGCATCAGCAAAGAAATTAAAGATACTTGCAACTAAATGTGATGTATCTTGTCCAGCTTGAAAAAAGTCTCCTATGGCAAAGTCCTCAAAAATCTTACGGACAGGCTCTAATGCTTTTGAAACTTTATCGGCAAAATCCTGTGCCTTGTTCGCCATGCGGTCATAGGCTTCCTGCCATACTCGTTCGTATTCCTCGGTAGCCTTTAGGATTTCATCTGTTAAGTCAATCGCTCCACCGCCTCCACCTGTACCGCCGCCACCAGTTTCCGGCATATTGATAACTTTCAGTTCGTCAAATTCTCTTATTCCAGCTTTTGCTTTTTTCGCAGATTTTGAAACACCGTCAAGGCTGTCTGCCATGTCGTCAAATCCGTCTGAAAGGTCAGTATATCCCTGTCCAAAGCTGTCAAGGTCAAGTTTTACGCCGAGCAACTGCGCTATGCTTACCAGCAGACGCTTGATAGCGATAACCACGCCATTTACAATAGGCATAATCTTTTGCAGTACGGGGATAAACAACTGCCCCAGCACCATTCCGGCTTCTTTCACGTTGTTTGTGAACTGCCGGAGCATATTACTCGGAGAATTGATGGTGTTCGCCAAGTCACCCCATGACACCCTACTCTGGTCGAGAATGGCAATCATGCGCAACTGCATTTTCTCGGCCTGCGTCATCTCGGATACGGACTTTGTAAGACCCAGATTGTATGCATATGTCTGCAAGGTTGCGTTAGTAATGTCGATACCATATTTATATAATGCCCTGCTCTGCCCGATTAAACCGGATTGCAGGTTTTGTGCCGCAGAACTGAAATCAATATTAAACAAGGAAGAAATATCCCCGGCTAACTTCGTAAAGGCACTCGATGCCGCAATGGAAACTTCGCCAGTCTGACCAATAGAGTTTGTCACTGACGCAAGCTGCGACGCATACTGCGTGATTTCCTGTATGTTAAGTCCGAGATTTTTCATTCCAGATTCAACAAGCAGGTTCTGGTTTTCGTCAATCTGCAAGCCGGACAGTTTGCTAAGGCTTGCATTTAGCCTTTCGGTAAAGCTATTCGCATACGCCTCTGCGTTCTGATAACCATACTTTTCCCAATCCTGATTCCATTCGGACGCAATCTTCCCAAGTGCTACATTGTAATAGTTGTACGCCTCTATGTAGTCCGCTGTACCCTCAATCGCTTCGACAAACTTCTTTGCACCACGAATAGCAAGAAACCATGTCGCATAAAACTTACCGAACGCCGCCGCAAGGCTCGTTGTGCTTTTCCTCGCCCTGTTCATAGAGGTTGTTGTGTTGTTCATGCCACGAACGATACTGCGGCTTGCGCTACCCACACGGCTTCCTTGGTTTGCAAGGTTCGCCAGCGCATTTGTCATGTCGATAATGTTCCGGCTGACATTTGGAGCCGTAGAAATCGTTTGAAAGAATTTTTTCAGCTCATTTGCCAAAACGTCAAGGTTTCCTGCTGTGACCGCCGCTTTATCTCCTGCATTCGCTAGTTGTGCGATAGCGGTAGTAAATGATACCGTTTCTTGACTGACTGCTCCTGCACCGGCCATCGTGTTGACAAAATTCAACAAAGAACTACGCAAAATCGGTAGGTCTTGTGCAACGATTTGTATGTTTCCTCCAACCGTTGCTAGCTTTGCTATGGAATTGATAAAGTTCGTTGTATATCTTGACACTTCTCCTGCGTTCGACAAGGAAGCGATCAGTCCGGACATCTGATTGGTGAAACCGGAAAAGTTTACGCTGGTAAGATTTCCTAAGTTTGAATTCGCCAGTCGTGTAATGCTGTTGATAAATGAGGAAAGGTTCTTATTGTCAAAATTTACGTTGCTGAACAGCCTTACAGAATCCGCAAGCGGTCTTAATCCACTTGAAATTGCCCCCAACTTTGCACCGTCAATGTCATTAAACTTCTGTATTCCTTTTGCAAGTCTTGTGTAATCCGGAAGTTTTACATTTTCTAAGGACTTCATGGAAGTTCCGAGAATTGAGATTCCGCTTGAAAATCTTTGTAAGCCCTTTGTATCTAATCTCCCTAATGAGTTAGACAATGTTTCTAGCTTATTCACAAGTCTATCAATGGCGGTGCTTGCGGTATTTGCGTCTGCACTAATCTTAATCTGCAAATTATCAATTTCTGCCATCTCTGCACGCCCTTTCCTAACCAACTGCAAAAAGAGCTATACGGTTTTTACTCCGCATAGCCCTTCATTTTATTTATACTTCAATAATCGCTTGTAACTTATCAATCGGTTTTCCGAATACCCCTGCATATCCGTCCATACCATTTGTTTTTTCGTCATCAAGCTGATAACCGTAATATTCTCCGGTTCCAATCGGTGAAACACGATATTTTACCTTTCTCCAACCACCGCTTTGAACCAATTCTAACGGTGTATCATAGTACATACGAACAGCGTCAATCACTTTTCCATTTCCAGCGTATCCGTTTTTCGGTTCGTTCCAGTCGTACCCATCTACATACGGAAGCCAACCGCCACCTAATGTATGAACCTGATACTTCAAATGCCCGTGATCTACTTTTGCAACGATCCCTACGATTTTACGATTCTCGATACCTGCATAATCATTTAGGTTTGTTACTTCCGGAAGAATTCTTCCGTCGTCTAACTTAAC
>CANQQE010000120.1 GCA_947625935.1 uncultured Muribaculaceae bacterium
CAGCAGCTTTTGTGGATATTGCTGGTCCAAATCCTGGCCGATTTATTTGGTGTGGCGATCTATTTTTTGCTGATGTTTGTGTTCCATGGATCGGTCCACCTCGCCAATATGATGGACTTTGGCGAATATCTCGCGAACGGGGTCCTGATTCTCCTGTTCTGGGGGATGATGGGGTGGTTCACGCCCCGCGTCTGCCGGCCCGGGTTGGTCGGGGGTCTCGTGACCATCGTGATCTGGGCGGGAGCGGCGTTTGTTCTGCACGCGGTCGTATATCTGCCCTTCTGGTCCCAAATCTGCATGGAGGGGACGCTGGAGGCAACTCTGCGCGCCATTGGGTTAAGGTCCGGGATAGGCGTCTACGTGTTTGCCTACGCGCTGCCGCCGACCGTCTATGGCCTGGGCCAGCTACTCAGAAAGAAATTCGGAAAGGCGAAGAAAGACGAACAGCCCAGCGGTCAATGACCGCTCCACGGGCCGGAAAAAGGGATCCCGCCGCTGATGCTATTGGCAAGTGAAGAGAAATGAAGCGTACAGGATTGGAGGTCTACTGATGAATGCAAAGAGCAAAAAAGGGCTTCGCTATGTGTTGATCGCGCTGGTGGTGATCGTCCTGTTCTGCCTGGTGTGCGCCCTCCCCTTTATTTCCTTCCAGCAGGAGGTGGACCAGGTAATGCGGGGCTATGTCGTCCGGGAGGGCCAGCGGGAGGAGGCATTGACGATCCAGCTTCAGGGCACCAAGTACATCAAACTTTGGTCGGAGGACGCAATGGCTGCCAGCATCCGGGTGACCGACGGAGACGGTACGCTGCTGTTTTACGGGTTCACCTTTGGCACCCCCATGCCCGTGAGCGGCAACTATGTGTGGTCCACCTACAACGGGCTGTACAATAAAAACGGCGACCCGGACTTCGACATCAAGACGGGGTACTTTCCCTACCCCAACGGGGAGTTCGATATCCTTCCCGCATGGAGCAGCTACTATGCCATCAGCGGCGACGGGAAATACCTGCTGCTGGACGATTTCCGGGGAGAGGATACCTATCTGGCGGCAGCGGTGGACGGGGCTTCGGCGGAGGACTGCGCGGCGCGTTTACCCGACTTTTTCGACCAATACTGCGCGAAATAAAAGGAACGGGCCCTAATGGGCTGAGAAAGCGGCAGGGGTCATTTCCCAACCGAATGCATAAAAGAACATAGGAGGTAAACGATCGATGGCAACTATTCCTGAACAATATCTGGCTTTGGCGGAACATGCCCGGAACATTTTCGCGGCGGACCCGGCGGCCCGGATGGCTGTTGTTGTCAAGACCGCGCAGGGCTCTGTCCTGGGATTTTCCGCCCTGGCAGACGACTTGAATCCTTCCTTTGACCGCGTCACGGAGGAGGAGCGGTTCCTGCAAACCCTGGTAAACAGCGGGCAGAAGAAAATCCGCCAGGGTCTGTGCATGACCCGGGGCGGCGAGTTGGATATTCCTTCCGCCAGCCTTCGGGAAAAATTGGCAGCGCTGGATCCAGATAATTTGGAAGCGGCGTTTTTGCTTCGCGGAGGCGCCGGATATCACGTCAGAACGCTGGGCGCCATGGGCCCAAGGGCAAAAGAGGGCCTGTAGGGAGCAGAGACAGGTTCAGTAAACCAGTGAATCAAAACGCCAAGGCCAGGGACCTTTTTGGTCCCTGGCCTGTTTGTCGATCTTTGCGTTCCTCCCCTGCTATTTTAGGTTGAAATTTCACCCCTTGATCTGTAAAATAATACTATCCGGCGGAGGTGATGGGTATGGAATATGTACTGACTGTTCTTTGGACGCTGATCGACGATTTGACGCTTCTACTATTCCTGTCCGCGTTTTTACCTGTGAAGCGGAATCGGACGCAGATTATTCTATGTTACCTATTTTTCTCTGTGGTTGAAATCGCCATGTTGTTGGCTGTTCCAGATCCGGCCCATACGATAGCGACCATTACCATTTTGCTGCTCATTTCTTATTACCTTTTCGATGGCAAATTTTCCACAAGGCTCATCCTGTGTGTGAATGCCTGTCTGATTATGGTCTTCATAGAAATGATCACAGTTTTTGGATTTTCCGCGGCTCTTGGACTTTCGCCAATCGAATTTATCTTCCGAAAGCTGCTATATGCGGCGGTGATCACCGCGGAACGTCTGATCATTCTTTTGCTCGCGTTTCTTTTGTGGCAGTTTTCCCCTTCTCAGGGGATTCGGATGCGGGGCCGGTGGCTGCTTCTGGCGTTGGTCTTTCCTGCCTTCAGCTTGGCGTTTCTTTGGATCCTCTACCATCAAGCTCTGGAGCAGGCGGATCTCTCCATCGGTACGGTGGTCGTGAGCGCCGGACTGGCGGTAGCGAATATCGGCGTACAGTTCACCATCTTCTCCCTGGAAAAATCCACCCAAAAGGAGCGGGAGGCCGCCCTGATGCGGCAGCAGATCGCTCTGCAATCGGAGAGCATCACCGCACTGGAGAAGAGCTACCGGGCCCAGCGGCAGAGCGTCCATGAGTTTCGCCATCATTTGCAGACCATTCGCACTCTCCTGGAAGAAAAGCAATTATCCAAAGCCCAAGAATATCTGGACACCCTTCAGCAGACCCAGACCGTCCGGGTGTTCAGCGTGAACTCCAAAAATCCCATCCTGGACGTGGTGCTGAACGAAAAATATCAGGCGGCCCAGGAAAAGGGCATCGCCATGCGGATCCAAGTGAACGATCTCGCCGCCTTTCCCCTGCCCTTGGACGCCACGGTGGTGCTGCTGTCCAACCTGCTGGACAACGCCATCGAGGCGGCGGAAAAATGCGCGGGAGCAAAGGAAATTGAATGCAACTTGCTCCTGGAGAACAGCCTTTACCTCTCCGTAGGAAATACATCTCCGAAGGTCGCCATTTTCAATGGGTACATTGTCACCACCAAGGCGGACAAGCTGAACCATGGCTACGGCCTGGCCACCATTCGGGGCATTCTGGACCAGTGGAACGCGGAATACGCCTTCAACTACGCGGGCGGCTGGTTCCAGTTCGCGGCGGAAATCCCCATTCCACAATAAAGCGCGGATTCACACAAAACCGCTCCGGCAGGAAACCGGAGCGGTTTTGTGTTACTTTTTGTTGTTTTTTCCCACTTGTGCCAGAAAATTCCCACTTGCGCCAAACCCCTTGAATCTCAATAATCAGCGCGCTATAATCAATTGAAGGGGAACACTGGGAAACCCTCAACATCATGAGCATTCTGATGCAATCGGATCATATCCAAACAATATTCCGCGCAGGAATCGCGCAAGCCACTATAAGGAGGCGTTATTTATGGGTTTTAAACGGAGAACATGGATCTTTCTAGCGCTGGCCATTCTCGGGTTGCTCTGCGTCGGGATCGGCGTCTTTGCCGTAAGCAGAATGAACGCGGACACGAAAACCACCCTAGAACGTCCGGAGGGAACCCAGGTGGTCCTGAACCTGTCCACCTTTTCTTCACAGTATTTGTTCTCCTTCAATCCGCCGGCCCGTTCCGATCTTCTCTATTACGGTCAGGATGGCGAGCTGCTAAAGCGGCATCGAAGAGGCGAGGAAGTCGTTGAGGATTTTATCGTTCAAACCGGAAATGGGGACTACTACTTCTATCCCAGCGAAACGGTCGTCTCCATGGCGGGTATCGAGAAAACATTCCCCAATGAAGTGGATACCGCACAGCCTATTCGGTTTGGGCCGGATGATTTGGGCTATGTGCAGCAGACCGGCACCGCTTATGCCCTGTTCGATGCGGGGGCGGGAAAGGACGAGTATGACGGTCAGTATATCAACGTGGTTCGCTTCGCCAATCCAAACGAGTGCTATGACATTGCGCTGCCCTACCTTTTGGACCACATCAGCTTTGACCAGGAGCGAAACCGCTTTGTGTGCGTGGTCAGCACCAGCGGCGGCGCCCCCTCCGAGTTTGAGGAAGACGCCTTGGTGTATGCCACCATCTCCTATCAGGAATCTACTTCCCGCTATGTGTTGGACGAGGGACTTCATATCGTTTCCGATCCCGGCTTGTCCGACGGCCATATTTCTTACAGCCGCTCCATCGTAAAGGATGGGCT
>CANQQE010000121.1 GCA_947625935.1 uncultured Muribaculaceae bacterium
AAGAGAAACTATTGCCTTCAGCCTGTTGTGGTGAGAAAGAATGGCGATAGATATGAGCTGATTGATGGTCAGCAGCGTTTAACGACCATCTACCTTATTTATCGTTTTATGAATGAAGAGAGCTTCGGCTTTATTGATGAGCCGAGGTTTACCCTTTCGTATGAAACCAGAGATAAATCAGAGGATTTCCTAAAATCGATTGACGAATCACGCAAGGATGAAAATATCGATTTCTGGTTTCTTTGTGCTGCTTATGGGAGCATCAAGAAGTGGTTTGCCGCAAGAGACAGAAAATCAACCCTCACAAATGTAAACAAGTATTTTGATGAAATTGTTAAAATAATATGGTATGAAGTGGGCGAAACCGAGGACGCTATAGGTTTGTTTACCAGACTGAACATTGGAAAAATCCCATTGACAAATGCAGAACTGGTAAAAGCTATGTTCCTCAGTAAAGGCACAGATGAAAACGTTGATAAAGAAAAACAAGAGGAGATCTCCCTTCAATGGGACAACATAGAAAAGGAACTGCACAATAATTCCCTTTGGTATTTCTTGACAAATACAACGAATACTGCCTATCAAACACGAATCGACCTTGTTTTGGATCTGATTTCGGGTAAACCGGCTGATAATAGAGAGAAGTACTACACGTTTTTCAAATTTGATGAAATGCGACAGACACAAACGCTTGACAGCATCTGGCGCAGAATTCAGCAGACGTTCCTAATTTTGAAGGACTGGCACGGCAACCATGAACTTTATCATAAAATCGGATATCTTATTGCTTCTGGAACTCTAACATTGCAAAAAATATTCGATCTTTCAAAGAACAAAACAAAAGATGAGTTTAGAGAATCCCTTGACGGATATATTCGAGAGAGCATCAAAATAAAAGTAAACTATGCAGATTTAAGCTACGAGAAGCCCTTGGAACAAAAGAGAATTGCCACATTGCTTCTGTTATTTAATGTTGAGTCAGTTCGTAGAAACGGCGAGAATTCTCAGTGGTTTCCTTTTGATAAATACAAGTTTGGCAAGGGTGGTAAAGTTACCTGGAGTCTTGAACACATTCATGCACAACAGTCAGAAGGATTAAGAACCCAGGAAATATGGAAAGAATGGCTTTCACTTCATATTCCTTCTGTAAAATCCGTTAGCAATGAATCAGAAGAACTTGTTTCTCTCATGAACGATGCCCTTGCGAAAGAAAAGCTTGAAGGACCGGAGTTTTTTGCTATTCAGCAGAGAGTAGTGGAACTGCTTTCAGTAAAAGGAAACACAGAATATCTACACTCTATTGCGAATATGGCCTTGCTCAGTTCAACGGACAATGCGGCGTTGAACAATTCAACTTTTGATGTTAAGCGGAATGAGATTATAAAAATGGACAAGGCCGGCCAGTACATTCCGTTTTGTACAAGAATGGTATTTCTGAAATACTACACGCCTTCGGCAGATAATCAACTTCACTTTTGGGGTCATGCGGACAGAGTAGCGTATGTGGATGCGATGAATACGGTTTTAGTCAATTATCTTGAAGAGCCAATAATTCTGGAAAAGGAGGAAGAATAATATGGCCACTACACTTCACTCCTTTATGGATATTTTTGATACAACCTTTGGCGAGGATTCAGAGGCGGTACAACTCAAGAAAATAATCATTCCGATTATTCAGAGGGACTATGCACAGGGTCGAAAAGGAACAGATGTAACCCGTATTAGAGAACGATTCCTTGACTCTTTATATATGGCTGTAACCGAAAAGCCAATCACCCTCGATTTCGTATATGGCGATATTGATAACGAGGGAAACATGACTCCGTTGGATGGACAGCAGAGACTTACTACCCTGTTTTTGCTTCACTGGTATGCTGCCCAGAAAGGAAACGTTTCGGAAGCAGAGTACAGTTTTTTGAAAAGGTTCAGTTACGAAACAAGATACAGCGCCAGATATTTCTGCATTGATCTTGTGGATTACAAGCCGAATTTCAAAACAAAGATTTCCAAGGAAATCATTAATCAAGCATGGTTTCCGCTTGATTGGGAAAACGATCCTACAATCAGCTCCATGCTTGTAATGCTTGACGCGATAGATAACAAGTTCAAGGATGTTCCTAACCTTTGGGAAAGACTCAAAGAAAAGTGTATAACATTCTATTTTCTCCCGATTAAGGATATGGGACTGACCGATGAATTGTATATCAAGATGAATTCGCGAGGCAAGCCATTAACTCTGTTTGAGCATTTCAAAGCGGAACTCGAACGCCAGATTCGCAGCTTGGATGACAATCTTGCAAACCGCATCATAGGCAAAATTGACCGGGATTGGACTGATCTTCTTTGGGAATACCGTGACAGCGGCAACAACTCTTCTGAAGATAATATTATAGATGACGAGTTCTTGCGATATTTCAAATTTATCTGTGACGTGATCTGTTATCGGCAGAATGAGTCACCGCTTGGAAGAAGCAATGATGAATTTGACCTTCTTCAGCGGTATTTCTCGTCAAAGTGTCCGGATGCAATTAAGAACATTGAGACCTTAGAGCGTTTCATGGACTGTTGGTGTAAAATTCCCGGGTATGCTTCACCGACAGATTTTCTGAAATCCTTCATGTCGAACAAGCATGAGCAAGGGAAAATACTGGTAGAGTCCAGATTCAGCCTGAACATTTTTGAGGACTGTTTACGTGCGTATTCTGATAAGACTGGACGTATCAGGCAGTTTCCGTTAAACAGAATTGTGCTTCTATATGCGATTACTACTTATCTTCAGAATATTGATAAAGTAACCGAAGATGACTTTAGAAGAAGGATCCGTATTGTTAATAACCTTATCCGGAATTCCGAAGATGAGGTTTCGGACAGAACTGATAGGAACAGAATGCCCGCTATTTTAGCAGAAGCAGATGCAATCATTCTAACCGGGGGCATTGATGAATCTATCGAAAACAACTTCAATGTTAGTCAGCTCACCGAAGAAAAAGAAAAAATTAAATTCCTTGAAGCCAATCCCAATATGGAAGATATCCTATTTGAGTTGGAGGATCATTTTCTGCTCAACGGGCAAATTGGCATCATAGGTTTAGAGAACCTTACGTACACAAGCAGATTTGAATCTCTGTTTAAGTGTAGCTTGGACAGGATTGACTGCGCGCTTATGGCTCTTGGGGATTATGGTCAAGTGGAGAGAAACAAGTGGCGCTATCAGTATGGCTCCACATATCAAGTCGCTTGGACCGCATTATTCCACAGGAGCGCCAATTCCGGTTTTGAAAATACAAAGAAGATTTTGATTTCATTACTGGCTACTAATGAAGAATTCTCGAACGAAATCCTCAAAAAAATATCTGATGATTTTCTGCAGGAATGCGAGAATAACA
Organism: uncultured Muribaculaceae bacterium; assembly: GCA_947625935.1. Lineage (GTDB taxonomy): Bacteria > Bacteroidota > Bacteroidia > Bacteroidales > Muribaculaceae > JAJPXC01. Next base: position 3,387 of record CANQQE010000121.1, read on the forward strand.
ATGTTTTTCCCTTTAGATACTATTACATCAAGTACCGCGAGTATCGCCCAGGGTCTTACGGAAAAATGCACAACAACGCCGCTGCAGAGAATCCGTATATGTTCCTGGTAATGCAAACGAGAACACAGCTTTCTCAAAACTCATATTATCCGTATTTGAAGGTTGCTGATGATTCTCATCTTTCAAAGGATGACATGGGACGGAGGCTGATTTTCGGAGACGAGCATATCATTTGTAACAACTCTTCTTATCAAAGACGTAGGAACGAAGATGATTCCGTGGTAGAGACAATCATTGTTCCGCAAAACGAAGATGGAATTGATACCGAGGATAGGATTACTATTCTGAAAAACTATATTAAGGCAAACTTTTGACATCAAGCCTATAGAATATGTTTTTACGGCAGAATAGCAAATCTCCAGTTTGCCGAGGCAATGAAATCGATCCGGGTGTCCTGACTTAACTGGTCAACGGCATATTCCTAACGCCGAGGGTCGTGTGGACAGCGTAGATAACGGCATTTTTATTCACGCTATTGTCCCAAGGCATGTGGAGACGGTATGCTTATTGTCCAAACTCAATGTCAAGCAGCATATCGAAGTTGAACTCACCATGGACGAG
>CANQQE010000122.1 GCA_947625935.1 uncultured Muribaculaceae bacterium
AAACAGGAAATTCAGCTTGCGCCGCCCCAGGACCCCCTCGCCTCCGTCACCGACCCGGAGGAGCGCAGAAAGAGGATCGAGGCGGCGGTCATCGAGGAGGATTGACGCAGAAAGGAGAGATATGCGATGCCTGAGATCATCACAAACCCCGTGAAGGCCATCCGGGCCTTCTGCCTGGAGTGCTGCGGAGGAAATCAGAACTACGTCAAGGACTGTTCCGCGCCCAAGTGCGCCCTGTATGCGTTCCGGCTGGGAAAGAATCCATACCGTACTAAGCGCGAGTACACGCCGGAACAGCTTGAACAGATGCGTGAACGTGCGCGGAAGATGCAGGAAGCTCGGCGGTCATAGCTACCAGCCACAAACGGCGTTCTAGAATCCATGCGGCGGCTCTTGCCAATAAGAAACACGTCCGAACGCAGAAGGGCCATAAATCGCGCCGAAATGCTTATAATTTGCAAGGACGCAGAAAGAGCGCAGAAAGCACCGACTTGAACAGCATTGTGTATGCGGAAAGTATGAGGATAAGAAAGCAAGATAGAGACTATGTACAGATAGAGAAAGGGACATCTCGCAATTGAGATGTCCCTTTTAATTTCAGCGGATTAACTTGAGTGCGCTTGTAGCTGCTTCTTTCATCTTCTCCATTCTAGATACACTCTCAGTTGCTCTCTTTCCAAATTGGATAATGTATTCTCTGTCAATACAAATTTGACGGTCAAGCTCTTGAACCAATTCCTTCTCGCTCAGACACTCCTGATTAACAGGGAACCCATAGAACGAGCCGAACTCACGGCACAGGCCGAAAGAGTAAAGCCCGCTACGGTCGCTTCTGACAAGTATAAACTGACCGTCGTCATATAGGACGGAAAAGTCCTCGTATGCTTGTCCGTGATTGAAATGTAAACGTCTTTTCTCGTAGTGTTTCATTGTTCAAATCTCCTCTCAAACAGTCTTTTTGAACAACCGGCGCAGAAAGCAGGCTTTACAATCAGCGGTTGAATCGGTCAATATAGAACGGTGATAGCTCAAATGCCTTACGTTTTTCAGGATCATCGCAAACGAAACGGCGGGCGATTTCTGCATCTTTATAGCTCGTAAAGGTGTACGGAGATTCATCCTTGCTAAGAGTTGCGAAAATAAGTGGGGCCGGTTTGTTGGTGGCCTTGTTGATCGGGATTTGATAATATATCTTGTTCATAGATTGCATCTCCTTTTCAAGAAAGTCTAAATAGTTTTCGCAGAAAGCCGGTTTTCTGTGGTTTTTGGTCAGTCCACCATTGGACGCGGGCGGCGATGTCGTCCGCCGGGATCATGGGAACGTCGATATAATGGACGGGGTCGCACGTCTCCGGAGTCTTGTACAGCAGCTCACCGTACCTGGGCAGTAGTTCCGCGCCCTTTATGCCGATGATTTGTCGGCTTTCTATGGCACTGTCACAGTGCAGGGCCACGCGGGAAACAAGATTCAGCGTGATGTTTGCTTTTAGCGTTTGCCGGTTGGGTGCTTGCGTGGCGAGGATCAGGTGTACATGCGCAGCGCGGCCAAGTTCCGCGATTTCTTCAATGCTGGCCTCAATGGACTTTTTGATCTTGTTTTCCTCACGGTCAGCACCGCGCAGAACGAGCTTTGCAAACTCGTCTACTATGACGTAGATGTCCCGCTCGTCAGTTTCCACCTGGCCGGATCGCTCCATCTTTGCGAAACGCGCCATCATGATTCTGTATGCCTCTTTCAAGGCGGCGTCGATGCTGGCGGTGTCCTTCGCAAGGCGCAGAACGTGGGGTAAATCCTTATAGCGGGACAGTTCCACGCGCTTCGGATCGCACAGAATGAACTGTGTTTGACACGGGGCCTTAAACAACGCCGTATAGATCAGGCCGTTAAGAATGACAGACTTGCCGCTGCCAGTCGCGCCCGCTATGAGCAGATGAGGCTGAGAAAGCATATCCTGATAGAGAAGATACGGCTTTCCGCCGGGTGTGGTCCAGGTCATAAGCAAAACCTCTTTCTTTGCCTGTCTCATCAGTACCGGGCGGCAATTCCCGGTAGACGGCCAAAAAGGCCGTTTCGACTATTTAACGCCGCGCAGACGGCGGAGAAGATTTCTTTTTGCTTGTTCTGCGCCCTTCTCACTTGTCGCAAATTCTCCGGTTTTCGTTTCGATTGCAACGGCTAAATTGTTTGTGCCGCCCTTGTAGCTTTCATAAGTAATAACGATCATATTAAAACCTCCATTTTTTTTGATTTCCAACCCCGCCCATACGGGCGGACGCTTGCGGCCTAATGGACTTTCCCGGTAGGTGGCTTGCCATCATCGGCGGACAAGTTGCCATCTTGCCCGGACGCCCGGAAACGGGCGTTTCGGCTTTAGCGGTGATACTCGATGAACTTTAGCGCCGTGATATTGCCTTTATCCATCTGCGGATAAAGCTGCTTCATCGCGCGATTGATGCCATCTGCGGGTCCGTTGAAGTCCTCGTAAAAATAATAGACAATGCTGCCGCTCTTGGTAGTGACTTCCACGCCGATGCCAGGAGCGGTGTGGAGAAGATGCTCCATGTGTTCGCGTTCCATGTCTTTTCCTCCTTGGGTTTTGTGGACTCTTTCGGGGCTTGCCCTGGCGCGGTCTGCTACACCGTGCCGGGGCTCTTTTTTGCCCATGAGCGCCGCCGTGTTTCCACGGCAACGGGCTTGCACCGTTCACCCAATTGGGCGGGCCTTGCGGGCTGTTAAATGTATAGCTGCGCGTATTGCTCCCATGCGTCGCGCTGCTCGCCGGCGTATGTGATCCACAGCTTGCCTACATCCTCTGTTAATGCCCTGTAGATCCATCCTGTCCAAACGTTGAGACGGTAAGAGTAACGGCCATGCTTTACTGTGCGTCCATTAGCGGCTTTGATACGGTTGATAAGATTGATACTCATTGTTATCCTTTCTTCCCTTCACCCTGGGAGCCGGGTATTTTATGGGGCGGGGTTGCTTTACGGTGCAGCCCCGCTGAAGTGTCCGGCTTGCTGTCAGGCGCGGGCTACGGTCTCCCAGGCGTCTACCTGGCGACCGTCCCAGGTGATCCACATGCGGCCGATGTCCTCAGTCAGTGCCCGGTAGATATCGCCGGTCCAGACGTTGAGACGGTAGCTATAGCGGCCATGCTTGACAGTGCGGCCCTCGGCGGCGGCGATCCGGTTAATAAGATTGATGCTCATTGTTTTACCTTTCTGGCCCTTTACCCTGGGCGGCGGGTTATTGTTATGGGGGTGCGGACTTCGGCTGGACCGCTCCAGGACCCAGCAGATACAGATACCGCCGTGGGCCTGATCCCGGCTTTAGTGGCCGTATTGGTGTATGATCCGCTTGCTGTAGTTTCCTACGACGGCCCCTTTTGCGGGCCGTTTCGACCGGTCACCGTCCGGTACTCATCAGGTAGGATTCAACGCGTTTTGCCCTCCAGCGCGTCCCATATTGCCATATACTCCTCGTATGAGTTACAATAGATGTTTGCGGCGTCGTTTCGATAATCGTCGAGGACGCCAAACGTGTGGACGCTTGACTCTTCGCGCGTGGCCATAAAGTATGCGACATAGGCCCGAGCTGCCTCTATTTTGCTCTCAATGTTGTTGCTCTCCATTTTGCTTACCCTCCGATGTGATTTTTTTATTTTTGCGTTTTGGGGTGTGACCTTCGGGACGATCACCCAGGACCCCGGCGGCATCGGTCCCGCCGGTGGACCCTGGGATACTCTAGGCGGTTCCAGGCCCGCCGCTGTGCGCTCTCTGTGTGGCTGCTACACTGTACAATCTGTTTTCCTCTGGAGGTGTACAAGCTCCAGGTTTTCTCTCGCTCTGCCTCCCGCTGTCCGGGCTGTTGTCTTGGTTCATCGTGTTTTCTCTTGATGGTTA
>CANQQE010000123.1 GCA_947625935.1 uncultured Muribaculaceae bacterium
CCCTTCGCATCGCTACCGATCTTGGAACGATAGCTCAGGCCAAACGGCTGACGAGTCTGCTGATAAACAGTCAGACCAGTCGCCTTATCGACGGTGCCACAACCATCGCAAGCGTCGAACTCCACGGGGGTATCATAACACTCGATGGTCAGACCAAAATCCTCCACAGAACGGATGGACAGATACTTGATGTTGTCGGCGTAAATGGCGTTCTCCTCAGCGCCAGAAGGACTCTCAGTAACCGCAGTCACACCATTCCACGCCACGCCCTTGGGATAGGCGCCCTCGACCTGAGGATACAGGACAACGTGGTCAATACCGGTCTTGTAAGTTCTCTTACCGACCTCATCCCAAACCAAGGTTTTCTCGCCCATAGTTTTAAATCCTCCTAAAAAATTATTCATATAGTATTTCGAGACCGTATGTTTGAGCAACATCATGCTCTATAATACAGCCTCGAGCATTTTCCCATCCATAGCAAAAATACACAGCATCACACTGCGACATCAAAGCTATGGCCCTACCAAGAAAAGCGATGGACTGATTCTTCACGCCATGCCTTTCCAGTTCATCTTTCTTACTGTCTTCCCAGTCGCTTGGAAAGAAGGTATTGATTACGACGTAGCCCTTTGCTGTAAGGGCCTCAACAGCCTGATCCCTAACGAACTTGATCTCGTCAGGGGTCTTCCCGCTCATTGGCTGAGAAATCATAGCGACTTTTGACGATGCCATAATCAACCCCTCCTTACCAATACAGTTCGAAGACATGATGAACGATCCCATCCATTCTGAACGGGGCAGAAGTAAGCGAACAACGCGGCAATTCCTCCACCTGCGGAGCCAAATCCAATGCCTCTGGATCCCGAGTCATTGTCGTGACCTTCCAGCGAGGGAAATGGAAATACTTAACATTGTCCGCATGAAAATTTGTCGGTCGACCTTCTTCATACACTATGCATGGAAACTCCATCTGGAAACCAGGAGGGGGATTAAAATAGACATGTTTCGTACGGTCCCCTTTTTGGACATACTTCTCAGTAAATGTCTCAAGAAGAGCCTGAAGCTCAAGTCTTCTCTGGCCTTTGTTCATTCCACACCTCTCCTATTTCCAGAGTTAGACGGGGAAACGAAATTTTAACCGTCTTTACCTTCCAACATATATTATTCCAAACAACATACTTAATGGAGGGCCAATTCTCCTGTGCAAACAAATCACCAAGAATGGAAATCTGATTGTTCACGCTCAACTTGTCAGTCGTAGCCTCGCTTCTGGAGTCCCACTTATTGTAGGCTCGAGTAACGTCGCCAGTGTAATACTTCTCGACCATATGGTCTTCAAAAATTCCAGGTTTCGTCTCGTCGGAGGTTATCCAAAAACCAACATAGCCAGCGAACTTCATTAGAGAATCACCTCCATTTTGAAATCATTCGAGCTTCAGGGTAGACAGGTCATAGACTTCCTCAACAGAGGACAGATCCTTCTCCGTCTTCACGTAAATCTTCTGCTTATACTTGTCCTGGATCCGATAGACACAATATTTGTCGCTCGTCGCATCAACGTAGTCAAGCATCGTAGACGGACCACCAGCAATCTTCGTCTTCACAGTCTCCTCTTCCTTCGGATCGAAGGTCAGAACAAGGAAATGTCCTTTCTGCTCGTCAGGATTCGACGGATTGAATTCGGGATAACTGGTAATATTGTGCAGAGTACCATAGACACGATTATTCTGAATGATTACGTTTTTCTGAAGCGTGTCAGCTGCTACACTATAATACTGCGTGTCCCCGGATGCAGCGTTCACGGGGACACTAGTCATTCCCCCTTCGTTTCACCAGTGATAGTGATCGCAGAGAAGGGCTTCACCAGAGCGCCGGACATACGAGTCTCAATCAGGTACTTGTGCTGGTTGAAATCGATGTCGAAATCGTCGAACATGGAGATACCGCCCTTAGGATCCTGACCGATGTTGTAGTCAGCCGGGTTGACAATGACGCCAATGAGCTCCTGGTTCTTACTAGCACCGAACTTGCTCTTGTACTCCTCGGCCTCCATCACCTCAACAGTGACGATCTTGGAGACACGCAGAGCCGTCGCCAGCTCAGCTTCGGTCTTGTACAGACGATGACCAATCTGATCCTTAAGCAGCAGCATCTCAGTCAGCCAATCATCAGTAGTGAACAGAGTCGGATTCCCAGAACCACGATAGTTCTTGTGAGCACGGATGATGCCGTCAACCACCTGCTCGGCCTTCTTATCCGCAGACAGTCCGGACTCGAACTCAAGTTTAACCTTCGTGTTGAACAGGTCCACATCGGTCGCAATGGGACGAATGCACTCCTCAGAAATCTTACCATCGGTGCCAGGAGTACGACCGTCGCCCAGAAGAATCGCGCGAGCAATCTCCTCATTCAGCATAACGCGCATCTCACCGCGAAGCCAAGCAACCACATCGAAATCGGTAATGTCAATGATGTCATCCCGATCGAGCTTCTGCAGCTTGTAAATCGTAGTCGGATTGGTGACACGCTTAAGGGTGCTGAAGACCTCATACAGCTTCTGCTTGCCCTTCTTGTCGTAGCCCTTCGCCCGAGCCTCATCCTCGGTGATATTCGCGTACATGCTCTTCACACGACTAAACGGGGTGTGATGAATACCGGCCATAAGACTCTGAACCCAAGCAGTATCACGACCGATGAACTCGGGAGTATTGGTCAGGCCCCGAGCATCAGGATAGAACATGCTGGGGTTCTTAAAACCATAAGTGCCGTAGTTCTCGTAATTGGCAGTCTCGCTCTCGGGCTGAGTCATGCCGGCCACGGGAACGTTAGGGATGCCCGCATGGACAAGCATATCATTGTCATCATAGACAACAGGCACACCACCATGCATCATAACAGGCTCGTCCCGATCGGCCATAAAACGATTCCAGCTCTCCCGCAGAGAACCATAGGCCTTGGCGTTCTTCATGATGTCACTAACATCAGAATGGGTCAGGAAGATCTCGCCGGTATCCTCCTGAACAGTGTTGTTGGTCTCAAAAGCATTGTGAGACATGTTATCTTCCTCCTCATCGGTGTTATCTTCGTCATCGGAATCGTCGCCACCGGCGGCACTTTCAAGGGCCATGCCGATGACAGCGTTCACAACCCTCTTCTGTTTCGGGGTCAGAGTATCCAGAACGTCCTGGACCGTCTCGTCCGAGTCATCATCAGACTCGCTCTTTGCGGGGCTCGCTTTGGGGGCGGGCTTCTCTTCATCAGCATGATGAAGCTCAAACGTTTCGCCAGTGTACAAGATACCTTCCTCCTCATCGTCTAGAAGCGAATAACCGTGAGCCGCCACAGACTCGATCAGGGCGCCAGGATTGGCGCCGGCCAGAACCAGACTGACCTCACGAATCATGCCATGGAGAACCCGACGACCATCCTGCTTGAGCTTATTAGCCCAAATACTCAGGGAATTAACGTCCCCATGCTTGACGGCATCTTTGGCCTGAGTAGCCTTCTCACCGTCATTGAAATAACAATCCGCCCAAACGCCCTCGTCACGATTGTGAAGAATCGCATGACCGAGGACATTCGCCGGATCATTGTGCTCATGGTTCCACACCAGCGGAACACGAGCCCCATCCTGGACGGCGAACGCATCGCGACAGATAATGCGACCATCACCGCACTCCAGATTGTTTTTTGTTGCCCAACCGCTAAAATCGGGCTTCTTGCTGTTTCCGGACAAGGTTTAGTCCCTCCTTCTTATTTTCTATCGCTATCGTTCACGACGACTTCGATCCGGATTCAATCTGCTTAGCCTTCTGGGTCCCTATCTGGTTTAGCCAAGACCTCGCATTTTGAATTCTTTTCGAATCCATCGTTGCCGGCGAATTGTT
>CANQQE010000124.1 GCA_947625935.1 uncultured Muribaculaceae bacterium
TTGGCTGCCGGCGCGTCGAACATTTAACCCCGGTCTGTGGAACACAGGCTTGCTGATTATTCAGTAAACCCTAACTAATTCTCATGTTAAGTATCAATTATATGTAGTTGCTATAGTTTTATACTGCATGATTGATAGGACTGGCGGAGATTATTTCCATTATCGAGAAATTGTAGAGGGGATACATTCAGATAATTACTGGGGAACACATCTTGAATATCCTTATATTTTGCTCTCAAAATTTATTGGATTCTCGTACACATTGTGGCGAGGAATCATATGGGGGCTGGCATTGTTATTCTATTTAAAAATTATTAATCTCCTAAATTTTCCTAAATTCCTCTCCATTTGGATATTTGTCCTTGTCGGTCTCACCGATTTCTCAATAGTTAGAAGTTCACTATCGCTAACAATGTTCATATATGGGAGTGTTGTGATAAGAAAACACGGTTCCCTATATTTCAGACTGAAAGGTATCAGTTGTATTATACTCTCGTTGTTATTCCATAAGAGCACGATAATTCTAATACCTTATTTAATATTCATATATATACCAATAAATATATACAGCATTATTACATGTGTAGTTTCTCTAATTGGTATTCATTACTTAATTAATACTTATCCTATTATATTTTACATGTTATTTGAGAATTCCAAAGAAGTCCAAGATTACTTAACTCTTGAAGAAACGAAAATCGGATTCGCAGAATTAATACAGAAATTTCTATTTTGGATTCCATCAGGAATTATAATCTATCAAGGATTCAAGAAAAAATTAATATCTGGTTCTAACTTGTCGAGTCTTGAATATAAACTCGTCATTTATGCATTGCTACTGATCATTATATTTGCTTTGATTCCGATTAACACCAGTGCAATAATAGACCGCATATTATGGATGTTAGGAATACCAATATCAATAATATGCATCGATTATATTAAGAGATATGGATTAAAAAAACACACATTATGTATTCTTGTTATGTATTTACTATATAATGAATATAAACTTAGCTACTTGCTATATTTAAAGAATTTAGGCCTAGCAGTATGAAACGCGGAATACGACAATCAAACATTGAACTATTACGGATAATCTCCATGTTCTTTGTGCTAATAGTCCATGCATGCTTCCAATCGACTGGCGTGCCCAATAATATAGATTTCCATAATAATGAAATTAAAACTGTCTTTGAAATAATCTTTGAATTTATAGCTATTCCGGCCGTAAATGTATTTATCCTGATATCGGGATATTTTGGAATAAAATGCAAATTTAAAAGTGTCTTAAATATTATATACATTATATTCTTTTTGAGACTTGTGTTGACAATGTGTTTTATCAATCCAAAAGAAGCTAATATGGAAACTATATTGTTGCTAATACCAGGGTATAAAGATTGGTTTACTTCTACTTATATGCTTTTACTTATAATAAGCCCAGTATTAAATACATATGTTTACAATGTATCTAATTCCAACAAGGTTCGGTATTTAATCTATTATTTATGTGTTGGATGGATTACTGGATGGGGATTAAGCGTTTGGACAGAGTATCAAGACGGCTATGGCATATTACATTTCATAATGCTATACATACTCGGCACTATAATTAGATATTACGTCGATTCCAAGAAAATTAATAATTATAATAATTTAAATCTTTTGATTTCAATAGGACTTGTATTATGCATAGTCATTAATGTGTCCTTATGTATTGCTAGTATCGTTATAAGTAATGGGACTATGTCTGAGACCATAATTAGGAGATTGATGGCATATAATTCTCCCATTGTCATTCTTATGGCATGTCTAATTCTTATTATGTTTGTTCGAATATCTCTAAAATCAAAGGCTATTAATTATATTGCCAAGTCTTCATTTTCAGTTTACATCATTCATCAATTTCCACTGATTGTTCCGATATACAATAATTGTTTTAATGATTTATACATAGAATCTGTCGATTACTTATATCCTATATACATTATAGCATACTGCATAGCCATCTATATATTTTGTATCATAATAGATCAGTTCAGAGTGTACTCATATAAATTAATTCAGAATATATGCATGAAACGCCATTTATTTCAATAATTGTTCCTGTATATAATGTTAGTAATTACATTTTAGAGTGTATCCATTCAATATTAAGGCAATCTTATAGTAAGTTTGAACTCATTATTATTGATGATGGAAGCACTGATGATTCAGGGAGAATTTGTGATAATATAGCCGTAACAGACGCTAGAATTAAAGTTATACATAAACATAATGGAGGTTTAAGTTCAAGCAGAAACGCAGGAATGCGATATGCTACTGGTGAATATGTTGCATTCATAGACAGTGATGATTTTATAGATGATGACTATATCGAAAAGTTGATTAACAAGGCCGTTGAAGATAAGAGTGACATAGTCGTTGCGCCAATTAAATTATACTATAATCAAAGTAATATAAGTAACTTTCATTCAAATAATGTTGAATATCTATTCGCGGATGATTATATAGATCAAATATTGCACCATAAGATTGATAATTCAGTATGCAATAAGATTCTCAATCGCGAAATTATAAAAGAACATGACTTGAGATTTAAAGAAGGCATCATCAATGAAGATTTTCCTTTTATGCTTGAATATCTAAAACATTCTAATAGTGCATCATTCATAAAAGATGCATTCTACTATTACCGTCAAAGAAATGGAAGTATAACACAACAAGCAAATCCTCGGTTATTCGATTTTATCAATAATGCAATAGAATCAAAAACGATTGTAGGTGAACAATTTACAAAGTCAGCAACATTGTATCTTTTATATGAGGCAGTCAATTTTATTTCTACAGTCGAAAAATACGATGAAAGCCGTAAATTTGAGAATGAACTTAAATTTTGCAAACAATTAGTCAACCAAAATAAAGTCACTTTTCTCTTTGGTTCCATACAATTTAAGCAAAAATGCAAATACATATTGGTCTCCATGTTTCCTGTCGTTTATAGATGGCTTCTCAAAAGAATATGATAAGTGTGTGTATGGCTGCCTATAATGGAGCAAAATATATTAGAAAACAGATTGACAGTATCCTCTGTCAGCTGGGGAAAGACGATGAATTAATAATATCCGATGATAATTCTTCCGATGACACTGTAAAGATAATACGCAATATAAATGACAAGCGGATTAAGATAATCTCGCATTTAAGAAACAATATTAACAATCATTATTCAAATAACCATTACATGGTGACTTCCAATTTTGAGAATGCGTTAAGTTATGCCAATGGTGATTATATATTTTTATCGGATCAAGACGATATCTGGCATCCAGAGAGGATAGCATTAATGTCAAAAGCTCTTGAAACACACCCAATTGTCTACGCGCCATTTACTATGATTGATGAGAATGAACATGAAATAACGACCAATCAAAAATATCCACATATTACGGGGAATTTATTCAGAGACTTAATAACCCAGCCATATTTTGGATGTTGCATGGCATTTCGCAGGTCGTTGTTAAATGTTGCATTACCATTTCCCAAAGGAACAATTACTCATGATAATTGGATTGGACTACTTGCTGAAATATTAGGTGTTAAAATTCATATATTGGAGACTCCACTTCTATACTATCGGATTCATTCAAATAATGTTTCGCACAGAATCAATTCAAATCCTCTTTTGTTCAAAATATATTACCGTATAAAACAATTACTTCAGTTATACAATCGGAAATACCATTCAAATATAATACTCCCCGATTTTCAGACAGACACAATTATGGCGGTATGACGAAAAATCGCTATATTTGTAAAAAAGA
>CANQQE010000125.1 GCA_947625935.1 uncultured Muribaculaceae bacterium
TATCTTGACATGGGTCCCGGCTGGAACTATTCATGGTATCGTGACGCCAATGGCAATGCGGTTGAAATACATTCGACCGCCACAAAATATGCTACTAACTGGGTAACCTTTTACCTGTAAAACGACAATTTGTTTTGCCTCCCCTAAAATGCTAATATACTAATCCGCATTTCTGAAAGGATATTCTTATAAAGTGATAATTATTTTAGTCCCAGTCGTTAAGTTTGGCGATGAAGTCATCAACCGATGATTCATCGAATAGCTCCGACAGTTCACCGGTGTTGATGTGGTAGTCGTAATCGACCATCATATCATCAACGGCATTGGTTCCATCGTTTTCAAATTCTTCTTCCATAGGTAATCAACAAAATTCTGTAATCAAGTGGCGTATGGCAGACCACGGATGTATAAATATCATTCGCGGGCCGACATATTTCATCACCGATCGTATCTTCTCTCTGTTAGCCGGCGAATAACAGTGAATCTCGCATTTACGGCAACTTGACTTGCCGTTACTTTTGGGGCAATAGTCGAGACGCTGATGGGCATAGTTCAAGAGGTCAAGGCAGTCATCACATAAAATATTATCATTGTGTGCATGATGCTTATGACAATAGATGGCAATCATCTGTCTAACCACCAGTTTCTCCCGTTCTATGCGATTCATATATTATTTCAGTCGGAAAACCTCGTTTTTGAATACGTTTGCCGGTTTGAATGCCGGGATGTTGTGAGCCGGAATAACAAGTGTGGTGTTCTTGCTGATATTGCGGGCTGTCTTCTCGGCGCGAGTCTTGACGATGAATGAGCCGAATCCACGGAGATATACGTTCTCGCCGTGGGCGAGGCTGTCCTTAACCACGGTCATAAACTGTTCGATAACAGTGACAACGGCAGGCTTCTCAATCCCTGTTGCCTTTGCGATTTCATTCGCTATCTCTGCTTTAGTCATATTTTATTTACTGCTTTGAATTTGATAAGTTTTTAGATTACAAAATTAGCAAAAATAGCTGAATTTCGACACGAATACAGCGCATCATCGCCGCCTGTGGCGGCCGAAATTTTGGGCAAAATGAACGGAGCGACTTCATCACGAGGTTGCTCCGTTCTGACTATGACGATCATCTTATGCTGTTATTCTTTCTTTGATGAGGTGGGCATTGGCGTTGATGAGATTGATGATTCGGTCGTGGTAGTCGGTGTTCGTGTTGCATACACCTCTTGACTGAACCACTAGGAGGGTGCGGAGGTCAACCTCGATGGTCTCGATTATCCTGCCTTCTATCCTCGCTGAGAAGATAAGGCTGTCCTCACGCTGGTCGTAGGCTGCGCTAAATAGGCATATATGCTGACTTTCAGCCTCCTGTCGGTATTCCTCAACGCTCTCTAATACCTTGACCTCAATCTCTCCGTCATTGATACGGATGCCGAAGAACTTTTCTTTCTGCTCTTTGAAACTCGCCTCCCTCTCTTGGGCTTTGCGGATATCCTCGGCTCTTTTCTTCTTATCTTCAAGAGTGTGAACCTTTCTCATATATCGGTCGTGTTCCTCTTGGAGATTGGCGGGGCAGATATACTTGGGAGATTGAATGTCCTTGCCACAACGCTCCAACATCTTGATGTAGTCTATCCACATCTGCGAGTTATTGACCTTGTAGCCATTGCGGTTGGCTATCTTGATAGCATTCCAAAAGGTATCAATGTCAGCCTTGTTGGTTGGTCTATAACATAAGTATCGGAGCAATTCAACCTCGTTGGATTTCATCAGTGTCTCCGCCTTGGAGTTGGTCAGCAACTCTTGGAATAGAGTTACAGGGTGGATATGATGACAACTATTCTTGAACCCGTTGCGCTTGATAGTGTCAGTGACCTTGATGCGAGGGTAAACCCATTCATTGGAAATGCGTTGGAAGGCTTCGTTGTCACGTCTTATCTCCAATGGAGAGCCGAAAGCGAAAGAGTCAATGTAGTGACCTAAAGTCCTCTGCAACCCCACTACGGTAGTATTGCCTTTTGGGTCAATCCAATAACTACCGATTTCAAGGTAGGCGGGGTTAGCCTTCATTCCCTTGCGCATTTCCACTATCATCAGGAACATTCTCACTACCTGATAATCCTCTTTAGTGGTGATTACGTTGAAATAGGACTTGTCTCGGATTACCCGCTCTTTGGTGTCCTTGATTTCTATCCGAGTACCACATTCGGGGCAAAGACACATTCCGTCACGGGTCTCCAACCACTCGTGTCCGCATTTCATACAGGTACACATTCCGGATTTCAGCCGATAGCCGTAATGGTTTATGGTTGAATTGAGTGCCCAATTCATTTGGGGAGTGGTGAGCGGGCGAAGTCGCCCGTTCAGTTCCACTATATGTTTTTCTTTGAGATTGCGGGGTTTCATCTTCTTGGAGTTTTAGAGGTCGAAAAGACTGGGTTGTACATGGATTTCCTCTCCGGCATTAAGAGCGGTGGCGGTCGGCTTGGGTTGAGACTTCGGTGCTGACTGCCGTCTGATTTCCAGGAGTTGTTCCTGCTTGTACTGCTCCATAGCCTGCTCCTTGAGTTCGGCTTTATCCTCCTCTGTGAGTTGGTCTTTGGAGATTACAACCTTGCAGTTGATGGGGTTGCCGATTTCCTCTGCGCTAACATCGCCGTCAAAGTAATGACAGGCAAGCGAATACACATCATCATTGGTCAGAACCGCCACGCCTTGACGCTTGACTTCGTTGAGTATGTACTGGCAGCACTCCGAAAGGGACTTGGAGGGGTCTGCATAGCGGATAGCGAAAAGATTGTCGCTCTCTGCTCGGCTATCAAGATAGTTGCGGATAGCCTCGATAAAATGTTCAGATGATTTCATAGTCGTATGTCTTTAGAAAGTTAATATCCAATAGATTATCCCTATTGCCGTGAGTATGGAGATGAACCACCCCACACCTCGGAATATCGGTCGGATAACCACCCACATCACCACTGCCAGCAATATGCCGATGATGACACCAACCACTTTCGCAACCTCCTTGATTATGCGGTTTTGATGGGAGGTTTGGTGAGTATTGCCTCGACCTGAATTTCTAATATGTTGATTTGTAGTTGTCATATCGGTGGGTGCTTTTTTTTAACCATGCGTCCGATGACGGTGTGGCTGTATGAGTTGCTCGACACCAACGATGCGTGTGGCGTGAAAAAGGACGGTTCAGGCTGCTCGGAATAAATACTACCTCCGCAGGAGCGTGGAGATTTTTCCGTTGCAGAATGAACCGGCCTTAGCCACACGTTGCATCTGGTGAGCGACTTATACCTGCCCATCCGTTATCTGATGCCTTGATTGGATGGCACCCCCGGCATGACGGCACAAAGCAGCATATCTGTCGGCAATCTTTCTATTGCCGATGGACTATGAAATCATTGAAAGAAAGGAACGAGCAGCCCCAATAAGGCGAAGTCTATGCCAATGCAGCGAGGAACGAGCAAATTGGCATAGTCTTCGACCTGTGGCTGCAAACAAGCGATGAGTGGCGGAACGGTTAGAAAAATCCTTGCGAGGCAATGCGACCCGGAACACGGACAACCGCCAATCAGTCTTATGGTATAGGCAGCGTCTCCGATGCCACCAGAAGGCGTTGGCGGTTATCGGTGTTCAGCATTGCCCATAGGCGTGATGCGGTCAAAAGGTGTCAGTGCCTGCACCGTCACCTTTTGACGGCATATCGCCGACAACACTGAAGACCGCTCCGCCTCTCATCGCTTTTAAATGAAAAAATCAGAGGTAAACTTGTCTGTGAACTTTTTTTGGCGTA
>CANQQE010000126.1 GCA_947625935.1 uncultured Muribaculaceae bacterium
GGCCTGTAGAGCAGCAGAACGCCGTCTGCGTCCTGTTCAATGGCTCCGGAGTCCCGCAGATCGGACATCTTGGGGACTTCATCCTCCACCGCGTCGCGGTTCAGCTGGGCCAGGCAGAGGATCGGAATGTTCAGGTTCAGCGCCAGCGCCTTCAGCTGGTTGGAGATGTCCGTCACCTTCTCGTAGCGGCTGCGCCCTTCTCCCTGAATCAGACCCAGGTAGTCGATGATCAGGAGCTCCGCCTTGGACCGCCTGGCAATGAATCCGATTTCGTTCACGGTCATGCGGTTCACCCGGTTGAAAGAGGGGCCGGTGGAGCCGATCACCGTCACCGCATCCAGGAGCCTGGCGTTTTCCTCCTCAGTCAGGTGCTGCCGCAGAAGCAGATCCGTCGAGGAGATCCCGGAGCGCATGGCCGCACACCGTGCCATCAGTTCCACGGTCCGCATCTCCAGGGAGATGAACGTCACCCTGTAGCCCAGCTTGTTTGCCACCTGGTCCGTGACCCCAAGCGCCAGAGCGGTCTTTCCGACGCCAGGACGGGCTGCGACGATGTAGAAGCCACCACGGATTAACCCGCCTCCAAAAACGGAGTCCAGCCCATTGTAGCCCGTGGGAATGAACGCTGTGCCGCCAGTCTCCAGAGAGTGACGGTGGTCAGCAAGCTCGACGCTCGCTTCCATAGCGGTGACGATGGGGCTTTTGCCCGCTTCCGTGATGGCCTTCAGCCTCTGTTCCAGGTCGGCGGCTACGGTCTCCGGTTCCTCGTGGGCAATGAGCGACTTGATGCCATCGCTCAGGAGGCTGCTCAGCTTCCGGCTGAGGCTTGCGCTGCGGACCCGGCGGATGCACTCCGGGATATCGTAGGCCGAGATGACCTCATAGCTCAGGACCTCGATGGCGTCTGCAGTCACCTGGGGGTTGACCTTCTCGCATTCGGTCAGGATAGCAGCCGGCCCCAGAGGTTCGCCTTTGTCCTGGAGGACACAAACCGCCTTGAAGACCTCCCTGGCCAGGGCATTCTGGAAGTCATCAGGGCTCAGCCCCTCACGGATTTCGTCTGCGTTCTTATCCCCCTGGAAGACCAGGGCAGAGGCGAGGACCAGCTCCTCGGACTCCGTGTAGCGCTTGTTGTCAGTCATAGACCCATTCTCCTTTCTCGTTCTGGTGGAAGTTCACTGCGGGTTTCTCTGCAGCCGGAATCGTCCCTTTCGCGGTGGAACGGCTCCCGCCCTTGTCCTGTGTACGGCTGATCCAGCTTGTAATGAACCGGGCAGCTCCTCTCCGAGTCTTGCGCTTCGTGGGGTTAGCCTCACTCCATCCGACCATTGCCCTCAGCTCCTGCAGTACGTCCACGGCAGGGTACAGCTTTCCCCAATGATCTATCTGTTCCTGTGAGACTCCATAGGAAGTACCATCATTCAGGGGAATGGAGATAACGGGCAACGGTGCGGAGGGAGCAGAGCTCAGCTCCGCGCTTATACTTGGATTCGTATTGGATTGGATTGTATTGGATTCAGGCCGACAATTGACGGTCAATTGACGGTCAATTGACAGCGGATTGCTGTCAGGTTTCAAGGCCTCTTTCGGGGGCTCCGGGAAGCGGCTTTTCTGGTTGCGGATCCTCTGATGCTTCTCCCACGTGGGGAAGAGCAGGTAGGGCATGCCGTTCACTTCGTACTTACGAAGCAGGCCGGCAGAGGCCAGCTTGGAGATCGCATCCTCAACCGCTTTTTTGGTGACGTTGTCTTTTGCCGGGAACAGCGTGCTCCTCAGAACATTCACCCGTCCGTCAAATCGTCCATAGTCATCAGCGGACACCAAAAGCCTGTAGTACGTCACCTCTTCAAACCAGGTCAGCTGGTCTATCTGGGCGTTCGTCTTTATGCTCTCCTTAAGTATCCTGTTGGGCACATTGATCCCTCCTTTCGTTCAGTCTTGGTGCTGGTGCATCAGCACGTACTTCGCACCAGGCGGTGCATTCAGTCTGAAGTAGAGCTCAGCCCTTTCCACGCTCATGTGGGTTCTGGCTGCCCGTACCTCGTAGGAGAACTCACCGCGCTCCCGCTTCTCGCGGATGCGCTCTGCAATCTCAGCCTCGTGGTGGTTCCCCTCGATGAGATACAGATCCGCTTCCACGTTATCCGGAATGATCCAGGTGTCTGTAGCGTAGAACGTTCTCTCACCTTTGAAGGTGATCAGGTATCCGCAGTTTTGCACATCGTGCACCAACTCGTACGGCATGACCTTCAGGTCCGCGCTGTAACGGAACATTTGCTTTGGCTTGTAGAGGTCGATGTTCCTGCTGGACACCTTTGCCTGGGCCAGGTACGGAAGCATCCAGAGGCAGCAGCCAAAGCGGACGGTCGGACGCTCCTGGGCCAGGCGTCGGACGGTTGATTCGTTGAAGTGGTCTCCGTGGCAGTGAGTCAGGAGGACCAGCTTGATGTCGGGGACGATGGGGGTCAGCTTCTTCCAGCTGACCCCGCAGTCCACCAGGACTCTGCCGCCCAGAAGGACGGCGTTGCCCTTGGAGCCGGATGAGATGATCTGATAGTTCATCTCATCTTCTCCTTATCCAGGAGAGCGTAGTAGATCATGGTGAAGGCCTCTCCACCCCTGCGGATGGAGATCGTGTAGCCGTAGTCGCCACCCTTCGCGGCAGTGAGGACGTCGTGAGTGTTCATGGCCTCCCTTGCCAGGATCTCCAGGAGAGCATCCGGAAGGGCTTCATCAGGGGTCAGATTCTGGAAGGCCTTGACCAGGCGCCCATTGTCAAGCAGCTCAGTCATCCGGGATCACCCCTTCCAGGTCCTCCGCATCCTGGAGGATTTTCACCATGTTGCCGTTGCGGACTATGAACAGACGCTCACCGGTCGTGAGCTCTATCCCGCAGACCTCGCAGTGGCCTCCGCTTTCCTTCATGGCATCGGCGACGGTGTAGCCGAGAGCCGAGACGCCAGTCATGGGGATCTCATCCGTCTGGCGGAGGTATGCCGTGAATACCTTAGAGTTCATCCAGGCTGCCTCCCTTCCTGGGAGCCTGAACAGGAGCCGGAACCGGGTCCGGTGCGATGATGGTCATGTCGAAGAACTGAGAAGCAGTGGCCTCGCCTTCGCGGATCGCGTTATAGACCACCTTAAGGTCGTTGACGGTCTGCTCGGAGAAGGCTTCGACCTTTGTGCCGGTGTAGGCTTCCAACTGGGCGCGGGTTACTCCATACTGCTTCTGGAACATGGAGACCAGGCTGCGGATCTTATCGGGGAGCGGCATGGACCCGCCTTTCTTCAGGGTATCCTGGCACTTGCCAACGGCAGCGTCCACGATGTCCTGCGGGATGACGGACAGGATGCAGGCGCGCTCTCGGCGAGCTGCCTGGTTGGCAATGAGTTCGTAGATGTCCCTGGGATCCGTGAGCGGGTAGCTGCCCTTTTTCGTCTCCCGGACGTGGGGAACGGTGAAGATCTTGGAGGCCTTGTAGTTGGTCTCCAGGTCCCAGCAGTACGCCTCCACGGTTGACTCCGTGGCGGT
>CANQQE010000127.1 GCA_947625935.1 uncultured Muribaculaceae bacterium
TTGACCTGTGGAATCAGTTTTGCGGCGTAACCCACAAGATAAGTTATAATAACAATGGCAACTACCGTGCCTACCTGTGAAAAATCAATACTCATTATTTTTCTGCCTCCTTCTTTTCCAATGCGTCAATCCTCAAATGTGCTTTATCTGCACAGGCTTCCACTTTTGTCATTCTCTCTGTCAATTCTGTTACGCTTTTTTTGGTTGAAGAAATGTCATATTTTATATCTGTTACATTCCGGCTTATTTCATCGAGTTTATAGTTTGTCTCTGCACGCTCCGTTGCTTTTCTCTCTATGTCTTTTACATCTGCTCTCTTGCTGTTCTTTAACCCGAAAAAGATTGCAAACGCAACAGAAACGGCACTTATCAATACCGTTATTTCTATGCTCATAAGCACCACCTTTTCCGCAATTTTTTTATAACTGCGCCAGCCCACCACCGATTAAGACGCAACCCTGCACCCCAAACTCATCAATTCTGATAAGCCTAAGACACGCACGGACTTCTTATCCTATTACATTGACAAAGTTTGGTAAATCACGAAGCAGTTCAGGGGAAATCCATGCAGATTTGTACGTCCGGGAAGTGCTGCTCTCATTATGAGATAACTGCCCCTCTGCTCCGGCCTTTGCGTAAACATCTACACACCCCATTGCCATAGCGTTTGCGTATTTCTTCATCAATGCAACCTTTTTGTCCTCTGTATATCCAGACGGGAAGTTGGTGCAGTTAAAGAAATACTCCACTACAAAATCAACAATGGAAGTCAGCATTTTCTCAACTTCCTGACCGTCTGAAGCGGTTTCGTTCCAGTATTCAGTTGCTTTCTGTGACACCATTTCCTTTAACTGTTCCATGTTTTTCCCTCTACTATTACTTTACAAGCATATCGGCTAAAAGCGTTTTTAACTCTGTTCCGGTCATGTCGTAAGCGTTTTCCACGCCGTTCTCTGCCGCAAGTGCCTGTAATTCCGCTTTGTTCATGCTGTTAATTTCCGTCTTTGTGTACTGTTTTTCTTCTGTGGTAGAATCTTCTTCCAGAGTAATATCAGAATCGCTGTAAGAGGGAGACGGTGTTTCCACCGCCTTTTCCTCTTTTATAACTTTTTTCTCCATTGGAACTTCTTCTCCTGCCGCATAATACTTATCACCGTACTTTACCATGTGATTAAACTTCATGGAGTTGCACCTCCTTACGCCTCATCTGCTACCTTGATTACAAAGATGCTGTCCATTCCTTCAAAGGACGGCAGCACAATCTGGCTTGCTGTGGTAGTCACGGTGAAAGAAGGCTTGTACTCGTTCTGGATTGCAACCGCAACGCCGCTAGGAAGAACGGTGATGTCTACAGGAGCCTGTGGAATATCCATGAAATTGCCGATCGCGGTAAGTTCTTCAGGCGTAGTTCCTCTCCAAGTGGAACCTAACTGTCCGTCTCCGAGTACGGTAACATAATTATCTGGGTAAAAATTCTTCTGTTTTCCGTCGTAGTCACCAAACATCTTGTCGTAAATAATCCACTCGATTCCAAGTCTGCGTCTAAGCACTTCCATTACAGAACTTTCGTCTACATAGTTAATTGGCTGTCCTGTTACTGTAAGCAGCGCTGACTTAATTTGGTCGTTTTCCAATAGATAATTAAAGGTTTTGCTGTTACTTATAACGGTAGTTGCCTTTACGCCTACACTTGATAGATATTCTTTTGCTTTGCGAATATCGTTCATTGGTTTTGCTGTTGCTGCGTTCCACTTGTCTGATTCTGACTGAATATCTAAGTAATTTGTTTTTGCCCATGACCCGTCAGAATCATAATCATAGGAATACATGGTATTATCTGCCATTCCTACGGTAATCTGCATTTTCCCGTCTGTGGGTGCCAGCAACTGCATACGCATACGCTCTGCGGAAATCTCTGCACCGTTTACTAATTCGTTTGCATCATTGTAAATGCTGTCAAGAACCGGTTGCAAATAAGGATCGTTGCTGTCCATTACTCTTGAAATCTCAATAAGGTCTATTTCCTTTATTGCCATACTCTCACGAAACAGCGGCATTTCCTCCTGCGTCATCTTTGCTTCGCCTCTGGGACGAACCGTAGGAATTGCGTCAAAGTTGGATGGCTTTAATGCCACGCCAAGGCCCTTGTGGGTTTTCAACCATTTAAGGTCAATACCCATCTTCTTTTTGTTCGGGAAAAAAGCCTCACCAAGAAAAGGGGTTCTGTTACTTGCCGCTTCTGTCTGATATGCGGCGATTGCCTGTGTATTGTAAACTTCGTTTAACTGCATAATCTTTTCTTCCTTTCTTCATTTTTTGCAATAAAAAAGGACTAAACCTAAATTTTTAGGCTTAATCCTTGTTTGTTGGTTTTATGCTAATGTTGCTTTTGAGAAATCAAGTTCAAATATTTCTTCTTTTGTATCTGCTAAGATTGCGCTGATTTTGCCGTCAACCGTAACATTTTCTACCCGTATAATTAGATACGGGTCGGAAGCAGTCGGCGTAATTTGTTTTCCGCCCTCGCCGTTCTGACTGCCTACGGTAACATTTTTGTCAAAGTAACGCCCCGCAAACTTAACAGGGAAAAAATGTCCGTCTCTTTGACCTTCTTCATAAGGTTCTCCGTAATTGGAAATCTTTTTGATGGTTCCTATCACGGTTCCTTTCATCTTTTTCCATTCAATGTCTGCGTCTTTTCCAATCAGTTCACTTACTGTCTTTCCGCCGTTTTTTTCTCCCAAAAACTGGCTCTGGTTCGGGAGACTAATTCTTCCAGAGCCGCTTATTCCCCCGGATCTTCCTCAAAGACAATCATCGGAAGCGCTGTCTTGATTGTTTCAATGTTTGAATACATTGCATCGTATGTCTCTCCAAGGCTTTCTTTAATCCTTGTCAGGTTTACATACGCTTTCTTGAGGATAGTTCCTTGTGGTCTATCCTTGTAAACGTCAAACAGCAACACTCCAATAGGTGCTGTTCCGCTTGTATCCACAACTCCTTTTTCCTGAATCAGAGAACCAGCCTTTACAACATCTGCACTGCTAAAAGAATCAGCATCAAGTGTCATAGGCACACCCTCATAAGGCGGTCTGTTCAGAATCTCTACGCCGCCGCCGATTGTGGCGTTTTTTACTGCCATCTTTCCATCTACTGCCATGATTTTTACCTCCTATAATTGTTTAAAATGCTATCGTTTGCTGTCCCTGCTCTCTTTGCGGAAGCAACCGCAAGCTCTGTAGCAAGACTTTTTCCATCTGGACTTCCGCCTCCTACTCCACTTGGATTCTGCGTTTCCGCAAGTTTTTTCTTTTCATATTCAGAAACTGCATTGGTTTCTTTTTCAGAAATAATCTGACCTAACAAGTCCATATCAAAAGTTCCGTCGTCCTTTACAACCTGTCCTGCCTGTTCCGCAGTTATCTTGAATTTCTCTGCGGCCGCTACACGCTGATTGCTGATTGAAATGGAACGCTCCAACTCTGCAACTCTCTGATTAGATTGCTCTAACTG
>CANQQE010000128.1 GCA_947625935.1 uncultured Muribaculaceae bacterium
CGCTGGTGCAGTAGTACATTTTTGCGCCGCAATCCGCGCAAAAAACCAGGCCGGAGAAGATGCTGCTCTTGCTTGTTAGGGCAGCAGCCCTAAGACCCTTTGATCGCACAATGAATTGTGCGGCTGCGCGTCCCGATGGGACGCTTGTGTTTGTGCGTTTTTTGAAAAACTCAGGGGGGATAGTTTGCGGAAACAAGCGCAAGGGGCCAGTCTACAGACTGAGGGCGCGGCCGGATGGCCGCGCCCTTGATTTTACTTCGTGTACTTCAAACTGTTGCTGGCTTTGTACGTGCTCAACAGGGTCTTCTTGTCATTGGCGCAGCAACGTACTGTGAACTGGTACGTCGCGCCGTTCTTGAGATATTTAGGATGTGAATTGTCAAGTTAAGTGCAACAGGGAATCGAAGAAGACTTCATAGGGAGAAAGCCAGCCGAGGCATTTGCGAGGTCTGCGGTTGAGCGAGTCGACAAACTGCTGGATCACGGCGTCCGGTATTGTAGATATATCCACAGATTTGGGTACGCACTCACGAAGCAGTCCGTTGGTGTTCTCGTTGGTGCCTCGCTGCCAGGGTGAATAAGGGTCTGCAAAGAAGAAGGATACATGCTTCAACGCCTTGGAAACGTCACCGTGAGCGGCGAACTCCCGTCCACGGTCCGGCGTCACTTCTTCCCTTGAGTCACCTCTTTTCTTTCTCTGTTGCTCTTATTTTGTAAATCTTCAGGAGCGTTTTCTTGTCATTGGCGCAGCACCGGACGGTGAACGTATACTTGACTCCGTTTTTCAGGTACTTGGCCGCTCTGGTATACGTCAGTGCCGTGGTGGTGCCTATTTTCTTCCACCCGCCGTTGTTTTCACGGTAATAGACCATGTACCGCGGAGAGCTTGCCACCTTGGTCCATGTGACTTTGATGCCGGCGGAGGTCTTGGCAATGGTCACAGTCGGCGTGGCCAGCTTAGAGCTGTATAGCAGACTGCCGCTTGATTTATACGGGCTCAGCAGCGTCGTCTTGTCATCGGAGCAGCAGCGGACGGTAAACGCATATGTCTTGCCGTCTTTGAGGTACTTCGCCGCACGAATATAGCTGGTCGCGGTGGTGGTGCCGATCTTCTTCCACCCGCCGCTGTTCTCACGATAGTAGACCATGTAACGGGGGGAGCCGGCAATCTTGTTCCAGCTGACCTTGATACCGCCGGAGACTCTGCTGATCTTTCCTCAATGGTGGTCACACCGCTCGGAATCGTTATACTCGTCAGAGACGTACACCTGCCAAACGCCCATTCCTTGATGGTGGTCACGCTACCCGGAATCGTCACGCTCGTCAGTGCTGTACTTTGCTCAAACGCCATGCGTACAAGTATGTTATCACAGCAGAACAGAACGCTGAAATTGAACAAGACAGAAAAACAAATAAGGATAAACGCACCGAGGCGAAGCTGAAAGCGCTGGTAATGAGAGCGGACGGATTCAGCGCCAGTGTAGCACATGACCTTGGAAGCGTACTTTAACCTGACGCAAGAATGCGGCATAACGCCATCCATGTCAAGGCGCGGGAACTGCTACGACAACGCCATGGCTGAAAACTTTTTCTCCATCCTCAAGACAGAGTGCATTTACAGGCACAAGCCGAAAACCTTCCAGGAGGCCAACGAACGCATTGACAGCTTCATCCACTTCTACAACCATGAGCGCATCCAGTTAAAGACCGGAGTGGCGCCGCTCACGCTTCGCCACTCCGCTTAATTCCTTTTTCCTGCTCAGGGAGCTCTTCTTTTCCCTGTCCACTTTTCCTGGGGCAGTGCAGTGTAAGGGGGGCTGTCAGCGCCCCTGGCGCTGACTGGAGGGTTGTCGACAACCCTTCCGAGCCGCCATTCGGCGGCCTACCTCTCCTTGCACAGGGGAGGCTTTCCATATGGTGCGCCTGCGGCGCGATTTAAATATCTCTCCTTCCGACGCGGCGAAGCCGCGCCACCTCCCTTCGGGGTCCCCAAAAGCCTGCCTTTTGGGGAGAGGAGGATCCGCTGGCTATCCGGGATTTGCCGCTTGCGGCGAACCCCGGCCTAGCCATGCGTGCTCCGACGATAGAGGGAGGCTTTTTAATGAATTTTCCATATAAAAAGCCCCCTCTGATGGGCAGGCTTCGTAAGACAGTATGACCCCGAAAAAATGAACATTTGGCAGCTGCCTTACGGAATTGGAATCGACAGAGCAGACAGCGGCTGGTGCGAAATGCACCAGCCGTTGTCTGTTGTGATTTGCTTAAAACTTTTGAAGTATGTGACGCAATGAACCACGGTTTTTGAGAGGTGCCGTATAGTACATTACCCCCCTGGCGTTGGCGTTCTGGACCCGTTGCGCCGCAAGGGTTTCAGAGGCTCTAAAGCGTGACATTAAACCCCTGTTTTTATGAACTCCAATACAAGGGGCAGATATTTAAAATTTTTGAAATATGTGACGCAGTGGACCCCTACTTTTGAGGGGTGCCGTATAGTATCATTACCCCCTGACTTTGGCGCTCTGAAAGTCTTGCGCCGCAAGGGGTCTGACCAGCCAAATGCGTCACATCGAACCCGCGTTTTTATTATTCTTCCTGCATTCGTTTTGTGCGCCATGGTTTGCCCGATCATCCTATGGGGCATACAGGCGCGGGCATGACACACGGTCCCTTCGGGCAAAAATATACTATTGGGAAAAACCAGAGATGCAGCGCAAAATGGTTTCCTCTTTATACTATTCACATATACACAAAGGAGGAAACGTTATGAGCGAGACATATGGGTATGTGCGTGTTTCAAGCAAGGAGCAGAATGTGGACCGGCAGATCATCGCCATGCGGGAGTTTGGCGTCGCCGATCGCTGCATTTGTGTCGATAAGGTCTCCGGCAAAGATTTTGACAGACCCGGGTACAGGCGGCTGCTGCGAAAGCTGAAGCCGGACGACGTTCTTGTGATCAAGAGCATCGACCGGCTGGGACGCAATTACGACGAGATATTGGAGCAATGGCGGCTTCTCACCAAAGAAAAAGGCGTTGCCATCGTGGTGTTGGACATGCCGCTGCTGGACACGCGGCAGGGCAGGGATCTGACCGGGACCCTGATCGCGGACATCGTTTTGCAGCTATTGTCTTATGTGGCGCAGACGGAGCGGGAGTTCATCCGCCAGCGCCAGGCGGAGGGCATCGCGGCGGCAAAGGCGCGAGGCGTACAGTTCGGACGGCGGCCATTGGAGCCGCCGGCGGGGTTGGAGGACATGCGCGCCGCCTGGAAGGCGGGGACCATATCGGCCCGGAGCGCGGCCAAGCGGCTGGGGGTGTCCCGCATGACCTTTGCCAAGTGGATGGAGGCCGGTCCCGCGGCCGAAAAGGTACAGGTTTTATGACACTGTTTTATACTATTCCTTAATCAAAGCATTTAACAATCCAGGAACGACCAGTGATACTGCGAATGGTATCGCAGGAAA
>CANQQE010000129.1 GCA_947625935.1 uncultured Muribaculaceae bacterium
TATACAAAAAGTAAGCTCAACTTCTGCCGTTCAAGAAGTTGGACTCACTATTTTATGGTTTAGCGGACAGTAATAATATCAAATACAAATATCTCATGATGCTTCGAGACAAAGGCTATATAGGCTATTCCCGCTGCGGAGACAAATATTGGTATTCACAGGCGGATGTTGACTTGTTTCTCAGCCGTTTCCATTACGATGCTTTCTCAACATCGTCTGAATTGCCACCTATATAAATGCAAAAGCAGTTGACTCAAAATGGGCCAACTGCTTTTGCGCACTTTATAAACTATTATAATTTGAATGATGATAGCCCTGAAAGGCGGCCAAGCTCGGAGGAAAGGGTCTCTGGGAGGAACCGTGCATACACTTTCTCGGTAATGTCAGTGCTTCCATGACCGAGAAGCCGGCTGACAACCGACATTGAGAGCCCTTCATTAAGAGCATATACCGCGAATGAATGACGAGCTACGTGCATCGTTAGAGGAAAACTGAATCCTAATTCTTCCCCTACTACTGTCAGCGACTGGTTAATGCTCCTTGTAGCCGTATTTCTTACCTTATATAAGGCTTCATCATCATCTATATCCAGACTCTCTTTTACAAGATTGAATACGAATTTCGATTTACCGTTTTTTTCTTTCCATGTTTCGAGTAATTCAACGGCGGGATCTGACAAAGGTATTATATGCCGTTTCCCGGTCTTAATCATGACTTTTCTCAACTCCCTTTTGTTCAAATCAACATTAGACCATTGAAGGGTCATAATATCTACCACACGGAGTCCACAGGCATGAAAGGCGAAAAGGAACATTTCAATGTATTCCTTGCGGCGAGGTTCTTTGCAATGATGATAATAATCTATTAGTTTTGCTATTTCCTCTTGCGAAAGGCTCTTTCCGTCATAAGAAGACTCATCTCCTGAAAGATTTGGTTTGACGGCAATGCGCATATCCTGTATTCTCGCATTTAACGCCACGTCTATAATCTGAAGTTCGGCAGCGTAAGCACAGGCTTTAAGGATGGGGGTGAGTGCATGGTTTATGGTGTGGTCGCTATTCTGTTTTATTTCACGACGCCATTCGATGTATTCTTCAAGAAGCTCGATGGAGATTTCTCCAAGGTATATGCCATCCGATTTATATGTACCTTTTCCGGTTGAGCGCAGAAACTCCTTAAACATATTCATGCCGCTTTTGCCATTCTCGTAACGGCTGCGCCCGATTCGGTTGCGCGAGTATTCGGAATCCAACCTGTCAGTCACGAACTCAACGAAGTCCTTGCCGTTGTCCTTTCTTACGGCCACTGGCTTCTCAAGAAGGAAACCATCTATAACCTCATCTGTTATCTGATGTGGATTGTTCTGAGCAAATTCCGCCAGAAGTGAATCCGTCCTTTCAACCCTTGCCAGTAATACACTGTTGATTCGCTTGGACTCCGAACCATAGGAGGGGCGGACACCGCCGCGCCCTGCATGAAGATTCTGATTCCAGTCTGCAATCTTCACAAAGATATTGGTAGTGCGTCGGATTACCTTACGGTTCCAAGTATATTCTATGTCTACCGGATAAGCTTTATTCTTATCCGGATTTTTTGGCGTCCTAAGACGATATTTCCCTAATGGGTATAATCTCTTTGTCCTTCCCATAGGCCTTTATTTGTTTGTATTTTTACGATATTCCCACATGTCTGCAAAGGTAGTGAATTATATACAAACAAAACGGAAAAAATCGGGGTAAATATTGCGTTTTATACAAACAAATAAGGCAATTTAGGGTAATAAAACACCAGCCATACAAACAAATTATTGTAGTTTATATGGCTGGTTATCAGCGGTTTATATCGTTTGGAGAGGATTAATATTCGTCCTCGTTGAAAAGCGAGTAGGTTACTGAGTATGAGGGCATTAAGTGTGTTGTGTTTGCATTTGGCAAAACAAACTGCGCCATTTGAGACGGTCTGAGGCGATAGCCAAGCCTCTGGCCAAACATTGGCGAAACATTGTGTCAAACATACTGCCAAATCTCTTATTATTCTTCTTCCTTTGGAGGATTTCATTTTGTTTGAGAAGTTTATTCTATATAAAAAACGGATAATGAGGGACTTTTATTCCCCAAAAATCCTCCTTTGGCAAGTTTATAACATTTGTTAACATTAGGGGGTGACTTTCTTTTCGTTCATCATAGCTGCGAGATAAGCTCTGTTCCGGTCATGACATCCATCTTCGAGAACGCAAACAGTTTCTTGCCGAGGTCTTTAAGCGAATGGCCGATGTGATAGACTTCCTCATCAATTATAAGAAAACGGTCGTGAGCCTTGTTGTAAGCGTGTAAGGTAACTCCCGGATACTGGGCATTGTGCCGCGCAACATCCTGACGAAGCTGCAGTGAAATTTTACCGTCGTAAATATCAACAGTCACACCGGGATTCCGTTTTGACAGTTGGACAAGCACCGAATCGTCAACATAGCTGTCAATGACGACTATCCGTTTTTTTGCCTTTCTGATTAGTTTGGCAATGAAGGCATACGCATCGAAAATCTGACCATTGAAGAATACACCCTGTTCGGGTTCTTTGGGTTCATTAAGGCGATCAAGAATTGCATCGACCTTTTCATCAGTCTTCAGCTGCTTCATCTCAATACGTTCCATCCTTTGGAAAATTGAGGCATTATTCATCAGGAAGTTTCGCATAGCCACGAAAGCATCGATTATACGGATGCTTGTATAGACGGCAGTTTCGCTTTTCAATACAGCAGAAAGCATAGCGACTCCCTGTTCGGTAAAGGCGAAAGGATTAACTGATGAGTGTTTGAGACCATTGAACCGGTCACAATTTGTGACCAGTTCATCTTTCTCCTGATTTGAGAGCTGAAATCTAAAATGCTCCGGGAAACGCTCAACATTACGTTTTACGGCTTGATTAAGCACTTTAGTTTCCACCCCATACAATTCTGCCAGATCCCGGTCAATCATTACCTGTTTGCCTCTCAGGGTAAGGATCCGGTTTTCTATTGGCATTGCCAACCGGTCACAATATGTGACCGGTTCCTTGTTCGGTATATTTTGTATTGATAAATTGTTTTCTTGCGTAGTTTCCATATGCAAAGGTACCTAATATTTCTGAAATATAAGGCTGTATATGAGCAATAACTTCCAATCAGCACTCATATTGTGCTGATTGGAAGTTCATCACATGGGGAGAATACCTGCGGAGGCATAGGGTTCATAATGGAATCGCCTTAGAAAGAGATCCACATCTTCCTGAGTGTACCAATATTTATCGCCCTCTCTTGAATATCCTAAATATCCATTGTCCCGAAGTTTCTTTAGGGAACTTCTATAAATTAAATATTTGCATATCAGAGAAATAATTCGTATCTTTGTGTAAAAATTATAAGATAT
>CANQQE010000130.1 GCA_947625935.1 uncultured Muribaculaceae bacterium
TGTGAAGCAAGCCAGATTAAGTTTAAGATTGCAAATGTATTTCTTCCCATGTTCGGTCAGGAAATCACCGTTCAGATGAAATTGGAAGATCATCACGACACACCGTTTCAGATTGGACGATATAAAGTTGTTTCCGACACGCCGACAGCAGACCGAAGATGGCGTGACATTGTAGCATACGACGCTATGCAGGATATTATCGACGCTGACGTTGCTGCATGGTACAACGAGATTTTGCCGAACATGGAAAGCCAAGTGTCAATGAGTGAGTTTCGGAAGAAGTTTTTAGAACATTTCGGGATTGTGGAATCAGACCCAGAACAGATACTTGTCAACGACGATATGATCGTTCAGCGGACGATTGAGCCAGAGCAGTTGAGCGGTAAGGACGTGATAACCGCAATATGCGAGATCAACGCCTGTTTCGGACATATCAACCGTGAAGGGAAGTTTGCATATATTTACCTTCCACAGTACATTCAAGGTCTTTATCCGGCAAATGACCTTTATCCAGATCATGCACCTGACTACCTTCCCTATCAACAGGAAACCGGACACCTTTATCCGCAGAACCCCAAAGGCGTACCGATTGGTAAAAACGGGACATACATCAGTTGCAAGTATGAGGATTTCATCACCAAGGAAATCAAGCGGTTGCAGATTCGCAAAGAGGAAAATGACATAGGCGTTATTGTCAACGAAAACAAGGAATGGAACACGTACATCATTCAAGACAACTTCCTCGTTTATGGAAAGGGGACAGAAGAACTAAAGAAGATTGCGGAGAACATTTTCAGCAAGATTTCCGGAATCATATACAGGCCGTACAATGCAGAAGTGCAAGGGAATCTTTGTTTGGAAGTCGGAGACCCGATAAGATTTTCGACAAAATATGATATTGTAGAAAGCTATGTGCTAGAACGGACGCTGAAAGGCATACAGGCATTACGGGACAGCTTTTCGGCGAATGGCACGGAAGTTTACGGAGAAAACCTTAATTCTATTCACAATTCGATTGTGGAATTGCGAGGAAAAAGCAATGTGCTTACACGGACGATTGAAGAAACCAAGTCAGAGCTTAAGGACACGGAACAGAATTTAAAAAGTACCATCACGCAGACCGCAAGTGAGATACGGTCAGAAGTAGAGAAAGCAGATGAACGGCTATCCAGCCGAATTACGCAGAATGCAACCAACATAACAGCGGAAGTAACAAGGGCTACCGGTGCAGAAGGAACCCTTTCAGCGTCGATACAGGTCAACGCAAACGCCATCACGCAAAAAGTTTCAAAAGGAAGCGTTTCTTCGGAAATCAGTCAGGAAGCCGGTAAAATCAAAATACAATCTAACCGCTTAAGCATATCCTCGACTTATTTTAATTTGTCAGAAGATGGAACAATCAACGCTAGCAATGGAACTTTTAGCGGTTCTGTTTCTGCAAACACCGGTACGTTTAACAATGTGACAATCAATGATAATTGCACAGTCGCAGGGCAATCTATACGTGGAACCATAGGAAATAGTGTAGGTTGGAATGGTTCTGCCATTCAAAACGATTACATAGGAAATTTGAATGCTGGGAAGCTAACGAGCGGAACCGTCGGCGTAGGATACAGTTATGGTTCAACAAGTATCAATACAACAGGTATCAGCTCAAGTAGTAGCTCGGATTATTTTCAAGGCATTCAGATAAATAATCGAATTACTGCCACTAGAAATACTTCATCTGGCTCGACCGCAACCGTCGGAACATCTTCTCTGCCATTTCAAGCGATGTATGCAGGTTCGTTCAACAATGGTTCTTCTATTGAAACAAAAACAAATATAAAGGAAAAAGGGGAAAAAGAATGCTTGGACACGGTATTGGCGACGAATATTTATTCTTACCAATATAAAACAGATACAGAAGATAAAAGCAAACTGATTTCAGAAATGAAAAGAAAGCGTACAAATTTTGTCAAAAATGCAATCAGGAACAAAACAAAAACGGATACCGGATACGAACAAAGCCTGATGGCATTTGACGAAGAAATAGAAGCTCTGAAAAAAGAACCAGAAGTCAGATATGGTTTCATTTCGGAAGAAGCACCGGAAGAACTTGTTTCCAATGATAAAAAATCTGTGAACCTGTATTCCTGTATTGCAATGCTATTCGGTGCGGTGCAGGAACAGCAACGTGAAATTGATGAATTAAAAAAATTAGTGTCAGAAAGTGAGGGAAACAAAAATGGCAATGCAGAAAGCGCATGAGAATCAGAACTGGGAAAACTTTCCAAGTATAGAAACGCCGGTCAATGCTCAAAACTTGAATAAGTTAGACCGCTCTGTTGACGAGCTGGACGACCGTATCATCGTTCATGAGAACGTGAAGGCCACAAAAGAGGAGGTTGCACCACTTGTCACGAACATAGAGTTTAACGACAAGACCGGCGTGTTTACTATTACAAGAAAGAATGGGGCAAAGTTTACCATTGATACCCTGTTGGAAACGATTTTGACAAACTGGACATACGACGAAGAAACACAGCAGCTAATCTTGACTATGGAAAATGGCCAAAAGCAGTACATAGACCTATCTGCACTGATTACACAATATGAGTTTTTGGAAACGGAAACAATCACTTTTATCGTGGACAAAGACGGGAAAGTGTCTGCGATCGTCAAAGAGGGCAGTATCGAAGAAAAGCACTTAAGACCGGACTATCTTGCGGAAATCAAGGTGGAATCTGCAAAGGCAGAGGCAGCAAAAGTAGCGGCACAGGCTTCAGAAAAGAACGCAAAGGCGAGTGAAACAGCAAGTGCTAACTCTGAAAAAGCGGCAGCTAACAGTGCGACATCTGCGGCTAACAGTGCGACTACTGCAACTGAAAAAGCATCAAGTGCGTCTACATCTGCTACCAATGCAAAAGTGAGTGAAACGTCTGCGTCGGCAAGTGCAACCACGGCTACGCAAAAAGCAAATGCGGCGGCTGCCAGTGCTACGAATGCATCTACCTCTGCTACTACCGCAACCACGCAAGCGACAAATGCAAAAAACAGTGCCACAAGTGCGGCAGATTCCGCAAAAATGGCACAAAGCTACACAAAGGGTAATACAAATCTAAGACCGAATGAATCAACAGACAACGCAGAGTATTATTACGAAAAATCAAAAGAGATATATGATGATTTTTCTACATCAGGAAATGTAACGAGCGTGAACGGACAAACAGGTGCAGTAAAGGTAAACGTACCAACTGCATACGGAACTTGCCCCACTGCGGCTAATGTTGTGGAAAAAGTTGTTACTATATCTAACAATCCAGATTGGCAGTTAAAACCCGGTGCAATTATCGCTGTTAAATTTAGCTA
>CANQQE010000131.1 GCA_947625935.1 uncultured Muribaculaceae bacterium
GGCGTAAACGACTCCAAATTTTTCATCTTTCGGCTCTGCAATATCTACGCTTAACACAGGTTTTTTACTATGCGCCCGATATTGGACTGCTTGGAATGGACGGCAACGCCCGCAATTTTGCGTTGGTCTATCCATAAAAGAAGCGAAGCCTCCACGGATTGCGGAAGCCTCGCCTTGTCAGTTCTAAATGATTGTTGAGGTCAGCCCTGTAAGGGGTGCCGGGGGTATCGCTTCGCCCTCTCTGTAGCGCAGGGGTGCGAGTCAGAAAATTTTTTTATTCTAATTTCGACACCTCACCGATCTTGTAAAAGCACTCAATTACACCTGTCTTACTTTGCAAGCCTAATTACAACAAAGAAGCAATCTTCATAACCGTTCCATGCAACTTTTATCCCACCGATACAACCATTGTTTTCATCTTCTATACCATATCCGACGACCATACTTTCTGTATCTGAATAGCCATCGCCACATAGGGTGCGCATTTGTTGTTTGAATTTTTGAATTGAGGTGTCTGACAGCGTGCTGAATTTTCTGAATAAGCTCACTTTCGTTAATTTATTATTCTCAAACTCACAAATGGCACTATCAAAACACATATCCAAAACATAAATTTCACCTTCTCCAATAACTGAGCGGTCATCTTTGCGTTCTACCCTTGCCTCTTCGCGCTCTAATGATTGTATAGTTTCATCGTATGTTTCGCCCAATGTTATTGCCCCAATGTCAACTTTCTTTTGACAGGCTGTTGCCAATATGGCAAGTAATAACATTATAATTATTTTTTTCATTTTTGGGGGGAGTTATTTATAATAGTGGTCGATTACTCGTTGTTGGTCATATTCTCCTGTAACTTCATTGAAGCCATCTGAATTATATCTGCTTGAAGAACCTCCACAAGAGCGAGCGCATCCTCCCATCAACAAGGAAAATACTAAACCACCGATTATGAGGCCTTTGCTTTCCTGCCAAAAACTCTTTTTATTTTCGTTACTATCGTTAATATAGATAGCATACAAAACACCTAAGAAGATAATGATAGGTAACAGGCAATATCCTAAAATTTCTATCATTTTATTGGGTTATTGCATTAAATAATTACGTTCATTACACCAGCAAGTTTCCGAGCCTTAGATGCACTATTTCCTATTTCTATTTCCAATGAAATTATCTATATCGTCTATCAGCATTGAGCGAGGGACAAACTTTGTTCTAATAACATTCATCATAGCGTCCTGGAATTGGGATAGCTTTTTATTCTTACGCATTGCATCCAACTTGTCGTCCGCTTTTACAAAGGATATATCATCACCCATAGAAAAAGCAAAA
Organism: uncultured Muribaculaceae bacterium; assembly: GCA_947625935.1. GTDB lineage: Bacteria > Bacteroidota > Bacteroidia > Bacteroidales > Muribaculaceae > JAJPXC01. The sequence goes on from CANQQE010000131.1 coordinate 1,330, forward strand.
TAGGAAATATCTTGCGTCCCAACTTTTGCGATTAAGTGATAGACGTATAAGGGTTGCCTATATGGGGACAGGTCTTCTAACGCATCTTTCAGCGCATTTATAGGCTCATCGTTACCTATGTCATTAACACATAATTCTCCATACTCAGCGCCTATCCTCGCATATTCAGTTGCGAGTTGTTGTTTCTTGGCATAACTCAATCCTCCATAATATGAGGTTAAGTCTTGTATTTTTGTATCGAGTAATTCCTTGATAGAATCAATTTGAGACTCTATCTTGGGGATAGCCACAAGCTCATCGAATGAGAGGCTGTCAGTGCATTCAATTTTGCTGATACCATTGTAGTCGGGAATGTTTTCAGTTTTTGCATATTCTGAAAATGCTTTTTCTATTTTGTCGCCTTTGTTGCATCCCACCATTATCACGGCCAGCAACATCAACACCATTGATATTAGTTTCTTCATTCTTTTATTCGTTTGAAATCTAATTGTTGACTATCTGCGCCTAATCCGACAATAAGTAGTTCTTCCTTATCCAATTTGTGGATAATATTCTTCATCGTCTGACCGCTTTCGGTATATTTGATAACTAAAGTATCGTTGGATTCTGAATAGGTCAGTCTTAACTGTTTTGATGTGGTACGGATATAGTTTCCGCTTGCCTTAAAATCTGCGACACCAGTACCATCGGAATTGAACGTGAAAACGAGAGTGGAGTTTATCGCATACTCTCCCTCTCCCGACACATCATTGTGTTCCCATTTTCCAACCAATGGATTTTCAGAAGATTGATTACAAGCCGACAGCATTACGAGCATCATCAACGTAATGCTGTATAGTATGGGTGCTATTTTATTCATAATGATTTAAGGTTTCCATGTGTAACCACATTTGAGGCAAGTGATCTTGACTTTGCTGCTGCCAAGAAATCCTCCAAGCAGTCCTACCGGGCCAAGCAACAATCCGCCTGCCGCAGCCTTTCCAAGGCCAAATCCTTTCCGATTTGCCGTTAATTGTGTGCTTCTGCAACGTGGGCATCGCACAGGTTCTTCTTCTTCTTCGTACATGACATTTATTTTTAAGGTTAATCTTCCGGATGAGTTCTCATATATTCATCAATCATATCAAGGTCGCGTTGTTGCTCTTGACTGCCTTGATATTGAATTTGTCGGCGTTTTCCGTCTATGGTATGGTAATCACCATCATCACTGACGGTCGGGCGATAGTTCGGGTCTGTTGAATAGCCCGAAGATACCGTATAAGATTCGTCAGAACTTGATGATGAGGATTCAACACCCTCAACCACTTCTACAACAGTTGTATCTTCAGTTGGCTCGTTTGAGCTAACCGAATTGTCGGTTCTTCCATTGTTGCCCCCACAAGAGAATAATCCCACACAGCACAATCCTATTATGTGGTATAGAACTTTTGATTTTTTCATCGGTTTATCGTCTTTATTTGTTTCGTGCAATATTGCCATTATGTCTGTTTGACTCAGTATGCACTATTGCCGATAAAACAAAAGCGCAGACTTTCGCCATACGCTGTCTTAGCCCACCACAGGCTACAATCTACTATGGGATAAGTCCGCGCCGTATGGCACGAATCCCAATGTAGGTTGTTATAGCTCGTTCTTTGGTCGAGGTGGTGGTTCAGACAGCGATTGAGCTAATATGTAAGGGTGCAATATCCCAAAGGAATACTGCACCGCAAATTTACAAAGATTTTCTGACTTGGCAATGAAGTAATTGCCTTTCTTTTCTATTGATAGGCATTTATGCGCCTTTTAATGAGTGTTGCACTCGATTGCGTCTAAATTCTCTTTCAAAGGAATCAGAAAATCGTTGAGGAGGTCAAACATCTTTTCTGCCATCGCATTTGCGATTGCTTCAACAGATTCTTGAGATAAGGTCACTTCGATTGTTGTGCTTTTATTTTCCATATCATTACGGTATTGGGTTGAACTTCAATTTATCTTCAAGGCGGAGGTCGTAGAGGGCTTGGAAATATTCGCTCACCC
>CANQQE010000132.1 GCA_947625935.1 uncultured Muribaculaceae bacterium
CGTTTCGGCTTTATCTCCACTCGCCCCGTGTTATCGTGTTGTTCGGGGCTTTGATGTTGTGCCGGTAGAATGTCGCCGTGTGCTGGCCGCTGGTAACGGTCATAACGTCAAGCGGGTTAAAGCGGTTGTTTGCGACGGTTGACGCCTTGCGTTTAAGGGCCGGAAGTGTGGCCGCTGTGACGGTGCGGTTATATAGCGTAGCTGTGAACATTGTTAGCCCCCCTTTTTTTAAGCGTATGCTTCGATAACGTCCACGATCTGAGCATCGGGGTAAACGGCGCGGGTGATTGCTTTCACGGCTTCGGTCATCATGCTATCCCCACAACCGGAAATGCTATCGCTCAGATCAACCCCGGCGTTGTAAAGGGCCTGCTCCATGGCGGCGCTGGCGCGGTGATAACCGTAGCCCCCGGCGTAGGCGGTGCCGTTCATGCTCCCGCCGTTGCGATAGACCCAGGCGGCGCAATAGGAGCGGCTATCAGTGTGATAAATGCGGACGGTGACAGCCTCTTTAATCTTGCCGTCTACCACGGCCACGCCGGAAAGCTGGCGGTCAAGGTTATCCTTGCGGTAGTTGGGGTTAAACGCCTTACGGCTCTCGGTGAAATTAACGGTCATTTTCTTTTACCTCCTTGAAATTTGAGGCAGAAGGCGATATAATGGGCCTTGCCTCGGTTTGGTGTTTTCGGCTGGGGCTTGCCTCGGTCCAGCGGTGACGCGCTGGCCGGGGCTTTTCTTTGCCCATGAGCGCCCGCCCTGTTGGGCGGCTGGACTTGCACCAGCGGCGGCGGATGCCGTCGGCCTTGCGGGTTTGCGTATGTCAGGCGGGGACGCGCAGAAGGTCAAATCCGAGAAGACGGTTGACGGTAGCGCCGTCCATTGTGTAAAACCGTCCGCGCCGGGTCAAGTTGTCCATCGTGGTATAAATGCATTGGTATGTAAAATCATTCTGTGCGGCGCTGAAATTGATTTGATAGATCTTGCAACCGGACACTATGTATTTTTCGCTGTTGCAAATTTCCTCCATTTCCTCGCGGGACAAATAAACGGGTCCGACTTTATACGGCTCCAGCGGGTGACGCTTGTCGGTGGGGAAAAGGTTGCTTGCGCCAACACTGTAAAAGTTGTTACGGTATTTTACCGTAACGCTTGCGCCCTGGCCGGGGAAAACAACGTCGATACTTTCAAGCGTAACGTTTTCGTACTTAAAGCAAGAGCACTTGTATTTTTTGCCGGTGATTAATTCTTTAACTTCCATTATAGTTGCCTCCAAATTTTGATTTGAGTTTTTACCCAATAAGCGCCACCGTGTTTCCACGGCAACGGGCTTTCACCGTTCGCCCTTGCGGGCGGGCCTTGCGGGCTTGTGATGGGTTTATTTGGCCTTGATGATTTCAACCTTGCTATTGGGGGCCGCCTTTTCCCACTTTGCTGCGAATTCCTCAGCCTTTTTGCGGCTGGTGAAGGCTTCGCGCACCATGCTGCGCTTGCCAGTCTCGGTGTTAATAAGAACCATTCTATACATTGTTGTATCTCCTTTCGGTTTGTGGGGGGGGTTCCCTTGATTACATGCTTATTATACCTCTCAAAAGGGTGTATGTCAATAGTTATGAGATAAAATTATCTCAAAATAATAGACAAATAATCCGTGTGAAATTTGTGCAAGTTGACGCAATAGGCTATACCCGTGTGAGACGCAATAGAGACGGCATAGCGGGCCGGACATATATTATATAATGATATTACCGGCGAGCCTTGCGCCGTTCCTGGGCTATTGTAGGCCGTCCGGCGGGCCGTTCTGGACGTAACCGGCAGCCAGGCCCAGCCCCACCAGTGGGGGATTATGTAAACCAGTAGCCCTGTGGTTAACCCCAAGACCAAATTTTTGGTAAAAAAAGGCCGATTACCACCTATCCAAAAAATTCTCAAAAAATAAAAAAGAAACTCTCAAAATAATATTGACAATACAATTATGATATGCTATTATGAGAAAAACGAAGGAGGTTCTGAAAATGAAGATAGGATATGTGAGGGTTTCCACCGCAGAGCAGAATACGGCTCGTCAGGATGTGCTTATGGAGCAGCTTGGAGTGGAGAAGGTCTACACCGATAAAATGAGTGGCAAGGACAGGAAACGTCCTGCGCTGGAGGAAATGCTGGCGTTTGTCCGTGAGGGAGATACGGTCATCGTAGAGAGCATCAGCCGGTTTGCCCGCAGTACCCGTGACCTTTTGGACCTCATCGAAAAGCTCACGGAGAAAAAGGTCGAGTTCATCAGCCAAAAAGAAGCCATCGACACCACGACACCGCAGGGAAGGTTTATGCTGACGGTGTTTGGAGCGATGGCACAGTTAGAGCGGGAGCAGACCCTTCAGAGGCAGAGAGAAGGGATTGAGCTGGCAAAGGCAGAGGGGAAGTACACTGGACGCAAGCGCATTGAGGTTGACGAAAAGGCTTTTGCGGAGCAGTACAGAATGTGGAAGAACGGGGAGACGGCTCCGAAGTTTATCTGCAAGAAGCTGGGCATCAGCAACGCCACGTTCTATCGGAGGGTGGAGGAATACGAAAAGAAGATTGGAATAAAGAAGGAGGGAGAGTGATGTCTACAAAATGGTATGGTCATGAAAGACTGAAACGAACATACCACGGTATGATGCAAAGGTGTAACAACCCAAACAACCCACGATATAGCTCTTATGGCGGACGTGGTATTAAAGTGTGTGACGAATGGAAAAACGAGCCTGAGAAATTCAGAGATTGGTCATTAGCAAATGGCTATGATGATGAATTAAAAGCAAACTGGAACAGTTTAGACAGGATTGATAATGACGGCCCTTACAGTCCAGATAATTGTCGGTGGGTAGATTTTTATGTTCAAGCAAGCAACAGGAGAAAACCAACACTTAGTAGCGACGCAAGGAAAAGAATGGGGGCGCACATAAGGCCGAAAGTTTTCTGGACGGCGTTTGGAGAAACCAAAACAGCTCAAGAGTTTTGCGAAGAATACAACGCAAACTATGGTAGGGTTGTAGGGCTTGTAAAGAAATACGGCATGAGCATAGAGCAAGCCTTAACTATTCCGAAAGTACCGAGGGAAATGAATAGAAGGGCGATGGATTATTGGAGAAGTCTTGGGCTATTTCAAGACGTATAAGATGCAGAGCAAACGTATAATATAACTATTATTTGATAGGATTTTCGTTGGAGGCGGTAATATGAATTGGAATGTTCCGTGTGGAATTGAAGACCCGTTATATCAAGACTTGCTAAATAAGATGCA
>CANQQE010000133.1 GCA_947625935.1 uncultured Muribaculaceae bacterium
ATAGGAATTTTAAAAGACGACAAGATAAACGCTGTTAAAAATGTATTCAATTGAAAACCGCAATACTCTGAAGTTCCCACTTTTTATTTTTGTGGTAAAACAATCAGAGTTGTTTGCGGTTTTCTAATCTGTATAAATTATATATTATATGAATGCTAAACTGATATATTTATCTTGCAAATTGCCTTCCTACTAAATAACATTGGTTTACATGTGTAAAGAAAGAAGGCTTGTACGAATTATTTTCACTAGAGCCTGATACACAGTTTAATCTCCAATATATTTTTGCAGAAGTATTGTTGCTAGTTGTGAAGTTTACAGTAAAGGTCTGGTTTGAAATATTAGCATTAGTGTCGTTATCAGTTGTGTATTTTAGTCCATAACCTGTCGAAACAGTAACTGGAAAATAATCATTTCCTGGTGAAGTCCAGCTGCGACTAAGAGTAGCAATAGTTCCGACAGTTCCATCACTCACATACACCTGACATTGAAAAGCCTGACCTCGAAACATGTTAAGTGGAATAAAGATTTGTCTAGCATTGATATATACACCAGAATACATTGATGTATCAACTGTTTCACTAAATGCAAGGAAATTCAGTGGCGTACCATAATACACATAATCAGCCTCATGATACGTTGCATTTTGATATGCTGTAATATTTTTATTAGAAGCCTTCCATACGGCATATAACGTAATGTTACTATCTCCCATGGTAAGAGAGGTTAAAGCAGAAGCAGAACTTTTGTTATTTGTCCATCCTAAGAACGAGCATCCGCTTAATGATGGAGTGAATCCGGGAGAGAGGACACTACTTCCATACGATACAGTTCTTGTCGTACTTGCTCCATTATATATATATGTAACAGTATGAGAAGCTAATGCCCATTCCGCATAGAATACAGTACCACTTTGCAGTGTAACTTTGGCTCCAACATTATATGCAGTACCACTTGTTGATCCCATTCTCCAACGAACAAAATTATAATGTGCTTTCGAGAAGCCATTTGCGGCAAGAGTGAATGAGGGATAAAGAGTTGCTCCACTACCACTATTATAATAAGATGTTCCAGTACTTGAAGCCATGTTTCCAGTGCCGCCATTATTACTATAAGACAAAGTAATATTGGCTGTATACATTGCATATAAAGTAACATCAGCAGAAATAGAAGTATTACTTAATGCAGGATAACTAATAGCTGCATTTGCTGTTGTCCCAATACTCCATCCTATAGCATGCCATCCGGATCCAGTCAAATCGGCTTGATTAATTGTAAATGTTGGATTAGTTGAATTTCCATTATTATAATACCGGTACTCTACTGCCGTTTGCTTAGTTGTATTTCCGTTATAATAGGTAACTGTAATAGCCTGTTTAAAGACAGCGTAAAGAGTAATCGGGCTGTCGCCCATATTTAGATCTGTTTCAACCTTTGAATCAGCTTGTGTATTCTGTTTCCATCCAACAAACTGCCAACCTGTTTTTTCCGGAATGAACGATTTAGGTGACAAAACTGTTTCATCAGCATCGACATCTTCGGTATAAGTCGTATTAGTGTCCACGTGGTAGGTAACGGTGTTTCCAGCAGTATATACCAGCTTGTCTCCGATGCTGATTTTCGTTATATTATACAAATCACCGACACTCACTTTATAAATGTCTGTGGTTCCAAATGATGTTTTAGCCATTTTTAATTCCTCAATTTTACTTATATCTGCAATAAATTGTATGTGCGTCTTTTGTTGTAAGGTTTTGATAATCAGTTTCGGATATAAGTTTAATGTGGTATCCATCAACTGTATCAGCATTGTCTGCAGCCTTTGCGCTTTTTACATTCTTGTTTTCGTCTGCTGTATTATCTACATTTTCAAGACCGATTTTTTCCTTTGTAATATTTACATTACCTCGTTCTCCGTTTACGCTTGTCACTGGCGTACCAGCGAGACAATCCCACTTACCATTTGCCGTTTTATAAACGTTTGTACCAGCAGGATAGGAGTGTCCCTTTCCTTCCATGAAATCATCAGTAGTATTGAAGTCATCACTGATATTGTACATATTTCCATCCGTAACAGAAGCAATGGCAGGTAGAACAGAAAACTTTACAGTCCCCATAGGTCTCAAAGCTCCAGAGAACGACTCGGAGATAGACTTACTCTGATTATAATAGTATTCTGCGTTATCTGTTTCTTCGTTCTGTCTTAGTCCTGTATTACCCTTTATGTAACTTTGTGCTAATTTCGCGGAATTTGCCGCCTGTGTAGCACTTGTTTTAGCATTATTAGCTTGTGTGGTGGCGGTGGACGCAGAATTAGACGCAGAAGCGGCTTTACTTGTAGCAGTTTCCGCGCTACTTGCGGCATCTGTAGCACTTTGAGCCGCCTCACTCGCTTTTGTCGTAGCTATTGATGCACTGGCATCCGCATTTGTAGCACTGTTCTTCGCATTGGTCGCCTGCGTGGTTGCGTTCATTTCAGCGGTTTTTGCATTTTTCTCCGAATTAGCTGCCGCAGTTGCAGACTCACCAGCGTTCGTCTCACTAGCAGAAGCGTTTTCTGCGCTTTCCGCACTTTCAGTAGCACTTTCAGCCGCCGCCGCTGCACTAGCTGCCGCCTCTGTAGCGGATTTTTCGGCGTTCTTCTCGCTGGTCTTCGCCGCCGTTTCACTTGCCTTGGCATTTGTCTCAGAAGTTTTAGCTGCCTTTTGAGAGTTTGCCGCCGCCGTTTCACTTGCTTTAGCCGCATTTTGACTAGCTAAAGCCTCCGCCGCACTTGCCGCGCTTGCAGTTGCACTTTTAGCTGAATCACTTGCGGAGTTTGCGCTTGAAGTTGCAGAATTCGCCGCCGCTGTTTCACTTGCTTTTGCTTTGGTTGCCGCATCAGTTGCTTTTGTAGCTTCTTCTTCTGCTTTATCTGCACTTTCCTGCGCATGTTCCATAACGTATGTATAATCTTTTAATGCTTTATCCATTAAATCTGACAATGCTTTGAATTCATCAGTAGATTCAATATCAGAATCATCATAGGGTATAGCAACAACATTAACATAAAATTGCATTGTGGAAGATTCGCAGTTATCTTCATTTTCCTTTGTAATTTTCATAACAAGCAGATCTGCTATACAATTACCAGGAAAAGCAAGCATTTGTTGAGTGAGTTCAACTAAAATTTTGCCTTCTTCTGTAATCTGGCATTTATTAAATGATATACATTCATCTTTCTTCCGATATCTAATAAACGCAGTATGCTT
>CANQQE010000134.1 GCA_947625935.1 uncultured Muribaculaceae bacterium
GCTTCTCTGTGAATGTTCTTTTCATAAACAAACTGCACTCCAAAAGTTTTTTGTCTAACTTTTGGGGTGCAGTTCAGAATGACGGCCTTTCTTGTAGATGATGGTCTTCAGTTTTCTTTCATCGGCCTCCCCGTTGAAAAGAGCGGTAGCGGTGATTCCCATTAGTGCAAGGGCATCCCTAAACGCTGGCCAGTCGGAGATGGAAGTGTCGCGCAACACTTCGGTGGCCGCTTGGATAATCTCCACGCGGCTGCGCTCCGAACCTCTAAGTTTTGAGGTGTCGAGATTAAGGCTGTCCGTTCCCATAGTCAGATTATGACGCTTGGTGATGTCGGCACAGACAGCCTTGTTGCGGTAGTGGTTGGTGACTGGCTTGATGATTTTGCCGTTGTAATCGACACGGCTGAACATGATATGACAGTGTGGGTGTTCCTTGTCCGTATGTCTGACGATGATAAACGGTGTGCCTGTTATTCCCATCTTTTCCATATATTCATGCGCAATTTCAAGCATGAAATCATCGGTCATTTGGTCGATGTCTTTCGGAGAAAAACCGAGAGAAATGTGTCCGCACGGGTCTTTTATTTTAGACCTTGTGAGCGTCGGCCTTTCCACATCGGCTGCCGCCATCTTTCGCCAGCCTTCCTCGCCGACGTTCAGCCTTACACCGTCGCTGTCGATGATGTGCCAAACCCTCTTTTCCGGCGGCTGCCTGTCCTGTTTCACGCGGGTAAGGTAATCCAGACAATCGCAAAACGAATTGCCGTGACTGATTTTGCCAATCATATTTCAGGACTTTTTTCGTTGAACCGAATGATTGCCGCATCCAATTTTCGGATTAGAGCAGATGCTTCATTTGCCACGCTCCAGCATCGTCCGGCATTACAGGCTTTGGCAATCTGATTGAGATTGTTCCTTTCGCGTATAAGCTCGTTGAGAATGTCCATCTGTTCACTGGTGACACGCTCAATGACGCGGGTGTTCAGTATGCAGTCGCGCCCGAATGTTGAGAAGCTGGTATAACCGGCTTTTCCCATTCGTTCACGGACTGCCGCGAGATCGTTGCAGGAGAACTTGATGCTCCTTACTATATTGCGGATATCCAAGATGTCCGTCTTATTGTATCCCGAAATCGGGAGTGAATCGAGTTGCTTTCGCATAAATGATTGTAATGATTAAGTGGATAAAGTGGTTGTAGTGATGATGGAGGGGGAATTGCGAGGTACTCGATTGGCTCAGGTATTACCTTAGCCTAAACTCGCTCCCCCTCCATTATCATTACGGTGGTTGCCGCCTGTAGCGACAAGTCCTGCGGCGTAGAGTGTTGAATCCCGGTTCTTATTCCGACACCGATTGCCCAATTTAACAGCGAATTAGCTGACATATACCTATTGATATGGCAGATGCCTTTGAGGTTCGGCGATTAGTCTCCGCCCTTGCCGACAGGATGCCTTCACTGCAAGGACTGTGTCTAATCCGTTGGATATTCAGACAATTACAGATTTAGCTCTGACAGATGTTAGGCAGATAGTTAGCTATGGCCATATGGCCCTGTGGCTCTGACTGACAGGCTGATTTATCTGTTGGCCATCCTGTCATGCCATGATAACACCGTCAAATTTTCGGCGCATTTTTACCATTTCCTCTGAAATGGTCTTATCTTGCATTTTCGCGTAAGTTTGAGTGGTTTTTATGTTCGAGTGGCCGAGCATCTTCGAGATAGTTTCTATCGACACATGATTGTCGAGCGACATGCACGCGAAAGTGTGACGGGCAACGTGTGTCGTCAGCTTTTTGGGGATACCTGCAAGATCGGCAATTTCCTTCAGGTAGCCGTTGCAGCGTTGGTTGGATAACACCGGCAACAATCGTCCGGTGCCGTTGATTTTCTTGTGGCCGGAATATTTAGCGAGTATCTGACGCGGAATTTCGAGAAGCGGTATTGAGCTGAGTTCGTCGGTTTTCTCTCGGTGCTTCCGTATCCATTGCTCGCCGTCGGCATCAGTCACAATCATGTCGTCGGTAAGGGTTGACACGTCCGAGAAAGCCAGACCGGTGAAGCAGCAGAATACGAACACATCGCGCACAGCCTCCAGTCGCGGAAGCAGTTTTAGGTCAAGCGACATCACCGCGTCCAATTCGGCCTCAGTCAGATGCTCGCGATTGGTTTTCTTTTTGGAATAAGTTTTGCCGTAAAACGGATCGCGATCAATCCATTTGTAGTTGACGGCATCGCGAAAAATCTTCCTGATAGTGCTGATATAACGTATCGCACAGTTGTGGCCGCACTCTTTTACGGTGCGCAGCCACAGCTCGAAATCGTCAATCAGTGGGAGTGTCACATCACGCAGGGGAATATCTTCGACTTTTTTGTGAGATTTGAGGTATTCTTTGAGATAAACCACGCAACGCTCCCAGCGGAGTACGGTACCCTCCGCGATATCGCCAAGTTCCAGACGCTTGCGGTATTTCTCGTTGTTCTCGCGGAAAGTTTCAAGGAACATCCGTATTTTCAACGGTTCGTCAACACCGAGATATCGTTTTTTCATCGTGTCGGGATTGATGAGCGCACCCTCCGCAACCATTTGTGTATGGATTGCGAGTAGCTTAGCCCGTACAGTTTCAAGGTAACGGTTAAGTTCGATATCAGCCCGGCTTTTGCCTCTTGACATGCCTTTTGCCGCAACCCACATATCCGGGTTGACGGTCCGGTTGATATTCAGCTCCGCACGTTGGCCTGCGATAGTTATGCGCAGGATAATCGGTACTTCGCCGTTGCGTAGTACCCGCGCCTTCCGTGCGATGAAGGTCGCATTGAAAAAGGTTTGGTTGGTCATACTTTGATGTGGTTTAGTGTTACATTAAAGTTACAAAATTTTTCTCAGTTTTGCAAACTTCAAGGCAACGATTTAAAAACCACATCAGTAAGGATGTCCAAGGGTACAATCGAGGGGGCAATCGGGTGTCCGATGAAAAATGTACCCTCTAAGACTGCGCCGACATTATGATTTTAGAGGTTCGGAATCGGTGTAAACCGTTGAACGATAGCAATCAGAACCCTCGCGAGGGTACAATCCACGCCTCTGGCGGTAGTGTACCCTTTTCGGGGTCAGCGGATTTTCCCGGTGGGCGGGGATGATGTCGGAGTATAGTGTTACCTTTGCAAAATGAAACCAGACCAA
>CANQQE010000135.1 GCA_947625935.1 uncultured Muribaculaceae bacterium
TCTTGGAGTTCTCCTCGTTCACGTTATTGGTGACCGTAGTGGTGGCCGCAGGGGTGTCCGCACCGATCGTGCCGGTCTTCGCGGCATCATAGTCCGGCACATAGTTCTCTGCGCCCGTCACGTTCTCGGTCACGGTGTAGGTCGTTCCATAGGGGATGCCCGTGATCGTGGCGGTCTCGCCATCCTTCAGCTCGATCGTACCGGTGCCATCTGTGATGACGAGTTCCTTCGGGTCGCCGTCGCCGCCGATGGTGTAGTGATAGATGCCGTCCACCGTATCGCCGGTCTTTTCCAGCTGAACCTTGATCTGGAACGATGCCGCAGTCGTTGTGCCCTCCACCTTCTTGGCGATTGCCAGGCTGCCGGTGTTGTAGGTGTTGGTGATGGTGGCCTCAGCGGGTTCCGTGCTGGTAAGGGAAGCTTCCAGCTCGCCCTCGCTGTTGTCCGTCACTTTATAGGTGAACGTTACCGGTTTGGCCGTGGCGTAGTCAATGTTGGAGTCGCTGCCCTTTTGCTCGGTGACGGTGACCGTGTAGGTGCCCGTCTTCTTGAAGGTGATGTTGCCCAAGGTCACATTGCCCGTGGCGTCATTCTGCACCGTAGCACCGCCAGCCAGGGTGTAATCGTCCGCAGTGGCTTCCCCGCCGTCCTTCTGGACGGTGATGTTGAACGTAAACGCTTCGTTATATTTCGCAATGTCCGGCTTGTACGGGGAGTCCCCTTCTACCGCGATCGCCTTGGTGACAGCGGGCAGGGTCGCTGTGGCGTCCTCCGTGGCGTAGGTGTTGGTGAAGGTAGCGTTCTCCGTAGTCGAAGACGTCACAGCCAGCTTGCCCTCTCCGTCGATGGTCACCTCATAGGTGATCGTATATTCGTGCGTATCATACGTCACGCCATTGTAAGGATTGGTTTCCGCCTGCTGCTCCTTGATCGTCGCGGTGTACGTCCCGGGCTGCTTGAAGGTGATGGTGCCGAAGTCCACGTTGTTCGCGCCCGGCGCACCGTTTTTCACGGTGTATTTGCCGCCGCTGCCTTCAACGCCCGATCCCTTGTTGAGGTCGTAGTCAGTCCCGTCCGCGCCGCCGGTGATGGTCAGCTCGAAGGTGAACTCATCCGCCGTCAGGGCCGTGGGCCTGCCGCCGGTCAGTTCCTTCGTCACCTGGATCTCCCCGGTCGTCACTCCGGTGACCGTCAGGGAGTTGGTGAACGTCGCGGCGCCCTCGGTGGTGTCGCCCACGCCATCCTTCTCGACCTTCACCTCCGTCACGCTGAGCTGGCCATCCTTGGCCGCCACCTCGACCGTCACGGTGTAGGAGGCAGTATCGTATGTGATGTAGCTCTTGCCGGAGTCTTCTTCCTCTTTCAGCGTGTAGGTATACGTACCCGCTTCCGCGAACTGGACGCCGTTGAAGAAGTCCTCGAGCTTCGTCCAACCGCCGACCTTGTTCACGGTGATGGTCTTCGTCTGGCTTTCGACCGTCTTCTTGAACGGGTCGCTTTCCTTGTTCCCGCCGTCCGGCGTCAGGGTGAATGTAAACTCCTGCTCGGCAGTGTACGCATCCGGCACATTTTCCAGCGTCTTGGTGACGTTCAGCTTCGCCAAACCGGCAACCGTCTTGTTCAGCGTATTGGTCACCGTCACGGTGGTGGAGCCAGTACCGATCGTACCCGTGCCAACATTTTCCGCGCCATTGTTATAGGACACAGCATATTTATTGACCGCATCGCCGGTCTCTTCCACCTTATAGCCCAGGTCGGCGGGCAGGTCGGTAGCGGTCGTGCTCGTGCCCGCTGTCAGGCCGAACGTAGCAACGCCGGCGGTGAAGTCCATCTCGCCGTATGTTTCGTTGACATCCGTCGCGGTTCCGCCGCCCCTGGTCAGCGTCACGGTGAAGTTGAACGTCTCACCCGTGGGCTCCGCGTCGCCCGCGACCTTCTTCTCAACGGTCAGACTGCCGGTGCTGTAGTTGGTAAACTCGATGCCGTCCGCAGAAGCCGTGAATTCACCGCTGTCACCATCGCGCGAGGTAATGGCAGTCTCTTCCACCTTCAGATTGCCGGTGCCGTCACCGCTGGAAACCACCGTCACCACGACCTGATACTGGGTCGTGTCGTACTTGGTGATGGTATGCGTGGTGCACGCCTGCTCCTCTTTGATGGTGTACGTATAGGTGCCCGGCTCGTCAAACTTGACCTCGTCGAAGCCAAAGTCGATGTTGCCATCGGCGGTATTATGCACCGTTATAGCACCCTCGCTCGCACCCGCAGGCATGGGGGGAAGCCCACTGCCGCTGTCCTCACCCTTCAGGGTAAAGCTGAAGTCATTTTCTGCCAGCGTGCCGCCGATCAGCGTCTTCTTGCCGGTCAGGGTGGTGCTCGCTTCCCCTCTGTTGTTGATAAAGGTAGCGGTGTTGCCCGTGTCGGCAATGGTGCCGGTCGCGCCGGTAGACGTGGTCGCGTAGCCCTTCGTGTTCGCCTCTGTCTCGGCAACGGTGTACTTGATCCCGGCGGGCAGGTCCTCAATGGTGGCGGTCTGGCTGTCCCTCAAGGTGATCTTAGAGTCGCCAGTCATCTTACCGCTCGCGTCAAAGGTCACGGTCTTCGGCTCTTTGCTTTCTGTGCCATCCCCACCGTAGCTGACGGCGAACTCCGTGCCAGCCAGGGACGCCAGGGTGGGCGCGTTATCGCCCTCCGCCGCCAAGGTCACGGTGAAGGTGAACTCAGCCGTCTTGTCGCCGCCGTCGCCCTCGACCGTCTTGGAAATCGCCAGGTCGCCGGTCTTATAGGTGTTGGTGATGGTTTGATCCCCTTCCGTCGGCCCAGTCACCGTCAGCACACCGCTGCCATTATCCGTCACTTCATAGGTAAGCGTTACGGACTCCGTCGCGTAGTTGATATTGGGGTTGTCGCCCTTCTCCTCGGTGACGGTGAACTTGTACGTACCCGCCTTGCTGAAGGTGATATCGCCAAACTCCACCTTGCCGTCGGCATCATTCGTCGCAGTGGTAACAGGCGGCAGCTCAAATCCGTCTGTCTGCCCATCACTTGCATCATGTGTAATGGTAAAGGAATACTTCCCGGCCTCCAGCGTCGGCTTATAGTTTCCGCCCTCC
>CANQQE010000136.1 GCA_947625935.1 uncultured Muribaculaceae bacterium
ACCCTTACCAATGGCAAGAACTATAAGTTCACGGACGTGAACGGATATTTCTATGAGACCCGGGGTGCTGTGGCGGATGCCGTTGATCGTTTCCTGAATGCCGGGAACAGCGTCGTCGTTAAGGGCGCTGGATGGATTTCCGCGCCTCGGCACTAATAACCAAAATTAAACAGGGGCCTCGCAAGAGGCCCCATCAATAAGAAAGGAAGTAAATTAAAATGGCATCTCTGTTAGACGGTAAATTGGTAAATATCTATGATATTGTTGAACAGGGCCTTCAGGGCAAAGTTCTGATCACCTCGTGGTCTCTAGATTACAAGCAGATGGAGAACCGGAATTTTGATAAAGTGGCTTTGCACAATGCCAGCTTTGAGAATAACACCTTCCGGAATACGCATATTACAGACTTCTATTTTGAAGCTGTACGCGTAGCAGGCCATGACGTGCGGTTTTCCGAATTCAATCCTTCCGGCCTTGGAAACGCCTTTTTTGAGCACATCCATTTGTTAGACCATATCACTATTTGGTTCAATTATCCTCTGGAGGTTGTCGGGCGGATGGTTGAGAATATGGGTCCTGAGCATATTGGCGCCATAACGCTGGATAACATTCCCCTGTGGGAGCTGCTCCGGGAAACGGAATGGGAAGCAGGATTTAATAAGATTATGCGGGGTCTGCTTCTGTACGGGCCGACGCCCATCCAGTTGGAGGAGTACTATTCCCAATTAGCCGTCTACGGAGGTAAACTTCTCGATCGGTGGTTTCCTTGGCTGGACAAGAAGGGATATCTGGCCCCGTTAGTTGAAAAGGCAATCATTCCCATCTGGGCGATCTCGCCGAAAATTTTCAACGAGTTGTCCGCCGAGGGTAAGGTAGCCTGCCTGAACAATGGGTATAAGGATGATTCCTTAGAGCAGGCATTCGAGGATCTCTTCGGGGAGGGCTAAGGCCCTCCCCTCGGGGAGAAATTCCCAGCTCCAACAAGAGAAAGGAAGAAAAAGGAAATAAGAGCTTGCGGACCTCGCCTTATAACGGATCTGCGGGCCCACCTCCCACGCCGCTTTAGAGTTTGGCGGCGCGTGGCGGGTCCACGCGCCGAAATTAGGGGAAAATCAGCGCTTCCCGATTTTTTACCGGAATTTTCCAGTTTGATCCGGCTAACTATAAATCCTATAAACCTACCGGTTTATAGGATTTATATATGTATAATAGGTATTATATATATAAAGCTTTTTCTGTCTGATTCCATATTCACGAAATGGACGGAAAACACTTTTTCAGCGACTTTTTACGGAAAACCCCGGATTCCCGGCAAAATCGCAACTTTTTCGGAGTTTTTGTGGAAGTCGCACAGAAATGCAAGCGAAAATGTCGGTTTCTTTGTGCAACTTGCCATCTTGCTTTTCGGTGTGCCGTCTGCTAAAATGTCCACAGACAGCGAAACAGAAACGCAAAACCCCATTTTCCAGTTTCCTGTCAATTGCACATTGATAATTTCATATGTACCTATATCCCTATAGGGCGCAAATTAGGGAAAAATGTGAGTTTCCCATTGTTTCAGCGTCTTTTCTCAATGTTTGGAGCTGAAAAGTGAATTGATTCCATGCAAACAGCGGATAGCGATAGTTACATGAAAAAAATTCATGAAAAAAGTTCTTGACAAGCGGAAACGTCGGTGCTATAATGGGCGACACAGGCACGGGGGTTCCGGTTCTTTTTGAGAATCGAAAAAAAGTGCTTGACAAGCGCAAGACGTTGTGGTATCCTAATAACGCAAGCGCAAGAGTTTCTGAATGGAATTCATAGGGAAAAGAACGGCGGACAGCGACAGCTAATTCCCGAAAAAATTCCGAAAAAAAGTTCTTGACAAGCGGAAAACGGTGTGCTACAATAGATAGCGCAAGGCAAGCACAGCCCGCCGGGAAAAATTTCCCGAAAAAAAACACTTGACAACCTGAAACGTTGGTGCTATAATGGTATCGACCTTCAGGGGTCAGACAAAATTTGAAAGGAAGTTATCACTATGTCCAAAAAGATTACCAAGGTCCAGACCCTCTCCGCCATCCGCTCCATTCTCAAGAATGAGGAACCCGAGGTGTCCATTACGATTGAGGGATGCGTGGATTTCCTTGACAAGGAAATCGCCCTGCTGTCCAAAAAGAATAGCACGCCTTCCAAGGCGGTTCAGGCCCGTCAGGAATCCAATAGCAAGGATCGTGAGATCCTGATGAACGCTATGAGGGAGGGCCTGAGCGGCGTGACCTGCTCTCAGATCGCCGATGCGATCGAGGTTTTTGAGGATTACTCCTCCGCTAAGATCGCCGCCCTCCTGAAGCCCCTCGTTGCCGAGGGCAAGGTGCGCCGTGACGTTGTGAAGGGCAAGGCTCTGTTCTTCCTCGCCTAATCCGATCCACCTATAACGGGCAGGGGATAAAACCCCTGCCCATCCAAGGGAGGCTAATATGGACAAAGAGCAAGCGATTGAACGCATCCGTCAGGGGCTGAAATGCTCCAAGGAAGAGGCGGAGGAAGTCTATAACTATGACTGTCAGGTGGATAAAACCCCTGATGGCTCATTAGAGCATGACTTACACGGGCAAGCGTTGAAAAACGCAAGAAAAGCCACACGGACAGGAACCCGGCAAACAACGGCATATAAGTTCTCTAAACGGGAACGCAAGCCTGATTTTAGCAAGCAGGCGTTAATTTCCGCAATTGGGGATTGCCTTCAGAATTTTGAAGGCATCGAGGGATTTTCAATTGAAAATCCTGAGCGTCTCCTCTCCTTCAGTTACAAGGGTGAAAAATTTACCATCACCTTGACGAAAAAGCGCAAGTAAGAAAGGATCTGATTTCTAATGAAAAAGTATATCTACATGACCCTCGACACTGAGACTTCGGCCCTGCCCTTCGGGGCGGGCCTGCCGAAGGCAGGTCAAGTCGGATTGGTGAAACCGTTAGTTTACGACATCGGATGGTGCCTGTCAACCCGGGCAGGCAACATCCTCGCTCGTAAGAATTTCCTCGT
>CANQQE010000137.1 GCA_947625935.1 uncultured Muribaculaceae bacterium
GAAGTGAGTGGCCACGTTGACGTCTTAATGACATATAAATCGGGCATACGGGGCTGTGAGGGTATCACGTATCGCCAGGAAAAGCAATACAACCTCTATATCAATGATGGCGTGTTAAAGACGTATGCTAACCCGAATGTTGTTATTAAAAATTTTTCAAAAAGCATACCCGAAAATAATAATCTAATCATGCTGGTAGCAGGAGGGGCGGAATAATGAAATATTATTCAAAGAAAAATATAGATAAGACTGGAGCAAAATATCGAATGATTATTGGTGAACGTTCGAACGGTAAGACCTTTTCTTGTCTGACAGGCGCCATTCATGAATATTTTAACAATGGCAAACAGTCTATCTATTTAAGACGGTGGGAAGAGGCGATTAAAGGGAAGCGTGCTAATATCCTTTTTGACGACGTGGTTAGTAAAGGTTTCGTCGAAAAGATAACCAACGGGGAATGGACGGGTGTGACTTATTATAACAGCCGGTGGTATTTATCTAAAAAAGATATTGATACGGGTAAGACGGTGAAAGACGATACTCCCTTTATGTACGGAATAGCAATCACGGGAATGGAAAATGATAAAAGCATATCATATCCGAATGTTACCACGGTTATCTTTGATGAGTTTTTAACGCGCGGACACTATTTACCCGATGAATTTATTCTTTTTTGTAATGCTCTTTCCACCATTATTCGTGAACGTGATGACGTAATCATTTATATGTTGGGCAATACTGTCAATAAATATTGCCCGTATTTTCGCGAAATGGGACTGGATAATGTTCTAAAAATGAAACAGGGCACGATTGACATTTACCAATATGGAGATAGTGGCTTGACGGTGGCCGTTGAATATTGTAGCCCCACTAAAGGAGGAAAGAAGTCTGATATTTACTTTGCCTTTTCTAATCCCCGTCTAGCGATGATAAAAGGCGGTGAATGGGAGTTGGATATATACCCCCATCTACCATATAAATATAAGGACACTGACGTTCTCACCACCTTTTACGTTGAATTTGACGGACAGTATATGTCAGCGGATATTGTTTCAACTGATGATACCTTTATTTTTTTGAAGCCGAAAACAACTGATTTACATTTTGATGATGGGGATATTATATTTTCGCAAACACCGAATCCGTCAATGTATGTTATCAACAATCCATATAAATCCCCCTTTCCGAACGTTCGGAAAATAATGACACTGGTTGAAAACGGTAAGATTTTCTACGCGTCAAATGATACGGGTGAGTTGTGGACTAATTATCTCAAATCACTTGTAAAATTCTAGCGACTGAATATAATCCAGATATTCATGCACACTTTCAGTCATTTTCATTGAATAGGGCGCAGGAGTTATAGCGGACGCTGTTTGCTCACTATAGGGGGCTATCGTGCCTTGATAGTCCCTTATATAACCCTCAATAGGGCTATCTATGTAAGTCACGGATAACTTACCGCTGGCTCCCGGAGGCAATTCAAATTTCCCGAAGTCAAACATTTCGAAAATATTATCGTTGTCGTAACCTTTAACATTCTGCAGGTAGTCCATAGCCTTTGACTTATTCACTCCCGACACCGTCAAGGCCATTTTTCCACTCTGATACTCAACTAGATAGCGCTTTGCTCCCAAAGTCTTAAATCGTTTATAATTCTCTTTTTCTGTTTCCAACTCCCACACGCCCAAAGGTTTCACCTCACCGAATTTATTTTTCGGAAACGCCTTTTCGACTGGAATGTTGTGAAATTCTAGGCATTTCTTAATTTTTTCTTGAATTTCCGCATTATATTTATCAAAGAAGTCCTTGTGTTTTTGATAATTCGTTATTTTGACGCTATCCGTATCAGAGTACTTGTAATCGTCGCCACATTCTAAAATAGCAGACCACAGGTTTCTACGGGCGTATGCCGTTATGTATATTCCCCACGGATAAAAAAGAAAACGTCCTGCATTTTTGTTATATTTTTCCAATTGGACTTCTGTATTCCCTTTAATGGTATCCCACGGTTTTTCACTATCCCCGATATACTCTATTTCGTCTCTCACTACATTCATAACCATCATTCCATAGTTGGCATTCAGATTTTCTTTTCCGTTCAAATATTCCGCTTCCTTTCCCTCTACCCCTTTTAAGGTAGTCTTTTTTTCGTATAATTCTAATACACATTCTATCAGTTGTTTGGGCAGATATCCGCAGGGATAATAATACCCGAAATGTATATCCATTCTATCCCATTCATACGTTTTCTTTATAATATCGTAGTCAACCTCGGTTATGCCTAGCGTTATCTCATCAGCACAGACGACACGGCCATTGTTGCGCTGGACGTTTTTACAATCACGAACGCATTTCGAAAAAGAAATATAATTATCGCAAACAAAGGTATCGCATATATTATAGAATGTAATCCATGCCACAACGCAATATTTTTTTATCAATTTTTGATAAATTTTTTCGTCAATCTTATCAAATCGTGTTCCGCTTGACATGGGGAACCTAGGTTCAGATACCTCAACCGTGGGATATGCAGACGTTTCATCAAGGCTGTCAACGTCCTCTATCTCTTGCCCCACGTAAAAGGCGTTCGCGTGTGTGAATCCGCCTGCAAAAGTGGCTTTTAATAAAGTGTATTCCTCACAGGTTAAATTCATGGAATGTATCAAATCATAGTACCTCAAACGGGCAAAGTCTCTTTGAGGTAAACACTTGTTTTTTATCAACCTACGAACATATCCCGTTTTAGTAAGGGGGATACCTGCTATTCCATTTTTTTCGGCTTCCATTTTTTCTTTAATGTAAGCACATACAACTCTTACGTCGCCTAGGCTGTACCCTATCTCTGTGCCGGTTAAAGGTGTCAAACAATGACGGGGTAAACTGTAGTCTAAATCTCCCACCATTTTTTTACATTTATAAGTTATAAGATTTTCGCCTACCTTTGCTAGCGA
>CANQQE010000138.1 GCA_947625935.1 uncultured Muribaculaceae bacterium
ACCTTCAAGATCCGTCCCCACGATGCCGCCGACACAGTCGCCGGTGACCAGTCCGGCATTGCTGCAGCCCTCCACCGTGGTTTCGTTCTGACCGACGATGCCGCCGACACAGTCGCCGGTCACCGCGCCGGTATTGCTGCAGTTTTTCACCGTGCCGTGCCATAGATTACACCCTGCGACGCCACCGGCATGCCTGTCGGGAGCGGATACCGTACAGGTATTGCGGCAGTTCTCCACCGTTCCTTCGTTCTCACCAACGATGCCGCCGGTATAAGCACCGCCGGTAACGGAGCCCGCCACGGTCAGGTCTTTCACCATGCCGCCCTGGCCGATCTTTCTGAAAAAGCCCAGATTTTCATTTTTGCTCCCGATTTCCCCTTTGATGTTCAGCCCGCGGATGATGTGGCCGCCGCCGTCGAAGGTGCCCCCGAACGGATAGCCGTACCCCGTCCCGATGGGCGACCACGGCTCATTTTTCAGGTCGATATCCGCCGTGAGCTTGAAATATTGGCCCGCGCCGCCGTCTTTGGACATGCTGTTGATGTAGTAACGGAACGCCTCCAGCCACTCCCTGTCCGGGATGAGATACGGGTCGTCTGCCGTGCCGTCGCCGCCCGGCGCGTACCGGAGGGTCAGATGCAGGGTCGAATCTTTTGTTACGCCGCAGTCGGCGAGGCACTTGTCATTCTCCAGCTCTGCACTGCTTGTGGGTAATTTGAGAACCTGCAAACTTACCGGTATGCCCTCGTTTTCCTTGATCTTTTCTTTCACAGAGCGCACGGTGTCTGTGGAATTCACGTGCAATTCGGTGTGGCCGCCGGAGAGGGTCTTGACGAAAATATCACACTCGAAGCTATACCCGCAGGCACTGCACACGCCATTGGTATAGGTATGTGTGCCCTCGCCCCGCTTTTCGCCGCAGGAACATTCGTGCCAGTGTTTTTCAGGGCTGGTTTTCAAGGCCCCGCTGAAATCGTGAGGCTCGAACACCGGCGTCACGGTCACGTCCTCGCCGGGCATGGTGAAGCGGTCGTCTGTCACTTCCACAGTCGGCTCAGTCTCCCAGCGGACGAAATGGTACCCCTCGTCGGGGGTGGCGGTCAAAACGATGGTGTCGCCCACTCCGGCATAGGTCGGAGCGGCGCTGGCAGAACCGCCGAGTGCCGAATTTACGGTCACAGTATGACCGACTTTGACCTTGTCCATCGGCCAGCCATGTTCGGCGTCATACCCCGTAGCGCCTGCGGGAATGAGGATTTCACGAAGTCCATTTGCGTTTACAAATGTGGACGAATCAATCGTAGGAGCAGTCGTCCCCAAAAAGGTCAGAGTGGTCAGATTTTTAGAGTTCTGGAACACATAGTGACCCATGGAAGCAAGGCTCGCAGGCAGCGTCAAATGGGTGAGGCCTTGACAATCATCAAGGGCAAAATTGCCGATACTTATCACCCCTTCGGGGATCTCTGTCAGCATCAGGGACCTGCAACCGTTAAAGGCTTCCTCTCCAATGGACGTCAGTCCCGCCGGCAGCTCGGTAAGCGCCATGGACTCGCAGCCATAAAAGGCCTCCTCTTCGATGGTCGTCAGTCCCGCCGGCAGCGATGTGAGCCTCAGAGAGTGGCACATACAGAAAGCGGATTTGCCGATGGTCGTCACGCTTGCCGGCAGCTCGACAAACTGCAACATCTCGCAGTCGTAAAAGGCGCTGTCTCCGATGGTCTCCAGACCCCCACACCCCCGCAGGTGACTGAGATTCGTACACTCATAAAAGGCTCTGTTGCCGATCGCAGTCACGCTGGGGCCAAGTTCGACACTCTCAAGCCCCGACCAGCCCTCGAAACAGCCCTCGCCGATGGACGAGGCGCCGTTCACGATGATCTTAGTGACACCGTCTGGAAATCTTGCGTTGCGGATATACAGTTCGCCGCTGCCGTCCAGTGTAACAGTGGCTGTGCCATCAAACGTCCACTCAAACCCGTTTATCTTGTCAATCGGCATCGGCACGTCAGCTGCCTGCCTGTCCAGCGCCAAAATCGCCGAGACGGCGGCGTTGTAACGGGTCACGTCAAGCATTGCCCGCTCGCCGTCGGTAAGGGAAAGTTTCTTTTCATCAATGGCAGAAAGCTGTAATTCCACGTTTTCGCGGTTATCGTCCATGATGCTGTCTGCCTCCGGCAGCGCGTCGATGAGCGCCTGCACCTGTTCCAGAATGGAGGGAGCGTCCAGCGCAAGCAGGGCCGCAGCCGCCGCGTCATAGCGGGCAGTGTCCAGCGCCGCCGCCTGATCTTCTGTGAGTTCCAGCATGGCCGCATCGATGGCGTCGATCTGCGCCTGCACGTCATCCCGCGTCTCGGCTGTGATTTCCTCCGCGTCCGGCAGTTCGTCGATCAGCGCCTGCACCTGCTCCGGCGTGGAGGGCTCCGGGTCGGGGTCTATATTGGCCTCCATGCCGTTATCTCCGGTAGGAGCATCCAACGCTTGCAGGGCCGCAGCCGCCGCGTCATAACGGGCAGTATCCAGTGCTGCAACATCATCTTCTGTGAGGTCAAGCATGGCCGCGCCGATGGCGCCCAGCTGCGCCTGCACGTCTGCCCGCGTCTCGGCTGTGATTTCCTCCGCCTCGGGCAGTTCGTCGATGAGCGACTGCACCTGCTCGACCTTTGTTTCTTCCGTCGGTGCGACGCTCTCCGCCAGCGCCGTCACCGGCAGGGTCGTAAGGGTCATCATCAGGGCCAGAAGCACTGCAAACCATTGTTTTATTCTGTATCGCATCACAACAGCCTCCTTCTATGTCAAACGGGAGCGTTTCCGCTCCGTTTCAAAGCGGTGCGTTGGCAGCTTGTTTTTCGGCCTGTTTGCCACCGCGTTCTTTCAGCGTTATCCCGAAACAATCATTTTGTC
>CANQQE010000139.1 GCA_947625935.1 uncultured Muribaculaceae bacterium
GCTAATTCCTAACCTCTCACACCCTTCCTTGACGGTCAGCAGACCGTCTTTTTTCATTTTTTGGAGTTTTTCAAAATCAGGATATTCCCCACAAGGACGGCCAATCGCTCGCCCTGTTTTGAGTGATACCCGCTTTCCATTCACAACAGGCATGGCAGCAATCCCTTCCGCTTGCCTCTGCTTGCTGTCCGTGTACTCCATATCTGCCTTGAAACACAGGACTTGCAGAACGATGTCTCCTATGAAGGTTTGCAGAACATCATCGTGATACTTTCGTGTGTCCAGCATCGGATAGTCTAGGATGAAAATGTCTGCTCCGATGTCTTTCGTGATGTGCCGCCACTGTTCTTTGATTTCCTCGTAGTTTCGTCCCAAACGGTCCGGGTGCTTCACCACAAGCAAATCGCCACGCTTCAATGTTCCGATCAGTTCTTGATAACCTTTCCTGTCGAATGTGCGCCCGCTTTCCGCGTCCTCAAACGCGCCGTCAAAGCAAAACCCGCTTCGTTGCATAGCCAATCTCTGTCGCGCCAGGTTTTGTCCCCGCGTACTCTTTCGGATATACGAATAGGTCATTTTAGCTCATACTCCTCTGCGCCAACCTTCTTGTCAGCCGGAACAGCAACGATTTTGTAGTCCATGCCACGGAGCATCGCCGCCATAGTGCTGACCTTCAAATCTGTGCTTTGCCGTTCTTTTACCTTCTTCGCGTTATGAAGCCTGTCCCAAATGTACTGACCCTTCACTCCGATTCTCTTTCCAAGGACGGTCGGCGTGTATTTGTTCTTCTCCATAAGCTCCGTAACGACCTCCACGGCACCCTTTGGCTCCGCCATTTCAACGCACTCCTTTCTTGTTCTGGTTCGAGTATAGCACTGCTAGATTTCGTTGTCAAGATAAAACATTATAAATTTCGTCTTTTTTCTTATTTCTCACAACGCGACACTCACTGGCGCCTGGCGGTTGGCCTGGAATCCCCAGCCGGTATCTTCCCGGCACGGCGCGATGCGTACAGAAAAGCACGGTAAAATACACATTAAAATAAATCATGCGAAAACATGAAAAAATTACGGAAAAAACCTTGACAATCATGTTAAAACATGATATTATAACTACAGTCAGATAAAACATGACACACACCACCACACCACACAGGCAAGGCCGGAAAGGATCGCCGCTATGCCGTTCGTAACCATGGAAGAGTATGATAACACAAAGGTTTACGCCCTTGATAATAAAGTATCAAGCACGAAGAGAACAGATACAGCGTGAAGTATTATGAGTTTTTCAGCTCAACGGGTTGGCGTCTCACAAAAACAGACCGGAATTTTTCAGAACCAGACTATTATTCAAAAGACTTAATTGAATATATGTTTGGAATTACCGTAGCCTGACAAACAAAACAAATCGCCTCTGTGCAGACCAGAGGCGATTATTCTTTCTATTATTCTTTTTTCTTCACGATACAGTCTTTCTAAAAGAATACACAATCCAAGCAAATCCGTTGCATATATTACTTGCTATCTCTTTCTCAAAATCATGTTCAGTCTCCTTAAAAGATTCTTCCAGGCTTGTGCCTAAATCATCAATCTCATTCCCGGCCAAAGACTCTTCACAATGCTCACTCATATCAAAATATGCCTTTCTCGCGCCATATTCGTCGTTCTGCGGGCCGTTTGTTCCCGCCGTGTGTTTACACGTCTTGACGCTAAAACGTCGCCAAGGGCCGTTCTGCGCGTTCTGGCGGCGTTCTGCGCGTCGTTGCGTGGCGTCAGTCCGAGGCGGGACGTTCTGGCGCTCTCGCCTCTTTCTGCAAGTCCAGCGTCAAATCGCCGTTCTCGCCCTCAAGGATTGAGAAGTATTTGCACCTGTCGCAACGGTCGTCAAACTCTGCGTCGATATGTTCCGCCGCGAATGGGCAATACTGATTGAAAACTTCCTCTCCGAAACGAGCCGGTAGGCAAATGTGGTAATGCCACCAAGAGCCGTCAGTGTTTGGATGAATCGTAAGCAACTTCATGTTCTGCACTCCTTCCGGGCCTGTTCTGCCCATCCCCATTATACCACCGCACCCATCCCTTGTAAAGCAAAAACAGAGCTTTATATTTAAATTAAAGTATAATAAAGACGCTTCGCTTGGAATAACGTAGTTATGATTATATAGGCTAGTCCCGTAGCGAGAAGATAGCCCCGGAAAGTTTGACGCTCTCCGGGGCCGTTCTGCCTTGTCAGGTTTTGCCCTTCTCGGGACGTGGTACTTCCTTCAAGGGCATCCAGTGTGTTACTTCCCACAAGGTTTCGTCCAGCGGGTACATCCAGCATAGCCACTTGTCGGCGTATTCCTTCGTCGTCACGGGCCAGTTCATCGAAACGCGCCATCTGTCACCATCGAAAAACGCACAGAAATAAGAGTCAATGGTTCCGATTTTCAGCTTAGCGCGAATAACGAACCATTCACCCGCAACGAATTTGTCCTCCTCGCCCAAGTCGTCATAAGGCAGTCTCTCGTCAACGCTAATCCACTCCATCAGTCGTCCCGTCCCTTTCTGCTCCTCACTACCGCGACGATGATTGCCAGGACTATCACGGCCAATTCGCCGCCAAACGTTGCGAGAACACCGCACCAAAACGGATCAATATACATTCGCGTTACCTCCTTTCATTCTTCGAGCAAATCAGCGTATTTATTCTTGATTTCTTCCACCGACATAAGCGGTTCTGCCTCGACCTGGGCCACTTCCACCCTTTGATTTTGTGTGTACCCGTGGTTGTTGTTGAAGTCCGTTGCGAATACGATTGTCGGGATTTTCCCGTGAAGGGCCAGTTGTTTCTTGCAGGACGCGATTGAATTTTTCGTGCTTTTTATTGTGGCGGCAAAACCGCGAAA
>CANQQE010000140.1 GCA_947625935.1 uncultured Muribaculaceae bacterium
TTTTCGCCCTCAATAATGCTATTTGACAAATTTCGTGTAACTGACATATATCCGCAGCATTTACCGTTATCGTTATCGGGGTTGAATCCTGATTCCCAGCGGATAATATTTATAACTAACTTCGGCAAATTTATGCCGTATAGCTCCAAAGCTCCGAATTTTTCAAGGCACTGGTCGGTGATATATTCTTGCACTTCATCGGGGAGGGGTACATCGTAATAGATATATTCGGGTTTGACTATCTCGACCTCTTCAAAGTCATTTGTCGGCGGTTCACCGCTCGGCACTTCAACCTTAATTATCTCGCTTATCATTATCGGTCTTTCGCTCGTTGTTATCGGCTGTATGCTTTCTTGCCTTATAGTTTCCTCATCAACAACAGGCGCAAACCATAAGCTCAAAGCACACGCTATAAGAATACACCCCAGAATAAGACACCCAAAAATCATTGCTAATCGACTTCCTTTCATTTTAATTGAATCCTTTCTTTTTTTGTTTGCCGAGCATGGCGTTTCGCTACCTTGCGATGCCTTTGCAAATCGGAGCAGCACAAATCGCTTCTCATCATTGCCGTTCCATTGCTTTCGTTTCGTCTCGCAACTTTGCCAATCCTTAGCAAGTCGTATCGTCGCGAAGCAGCTCAAAGCTATTCCTTCGCTTTGCAAATCGCTTCTCTGCTTTGCCATTGCCCTGCTGCACCATGCGCCTCAAATCAAATCCTTAGCTAATCGCCGTCTTTCATAGCAGGGCTTTGCCGTTGCGCTGCCTTACGTTGCAATGCCTTTGCTTTGCTTTTCAGGTCAACTCTGCTCCGTTCCTCGCCATTCCTTTGCATTGCATTTCCTCGCTCTGCTATACCATTGCTGTGCCACTATACGCCTAACTTTGCCTTAGCGATGCAGAACGCAGCTGCGCTTTGCCTTTGCTAAGCACCTCGTCGTAATTCCACGCCTTTCCTTAGCTGTGCTACTCACTTCTGTCTGCTCACTGCTTTTCCTTTGCAGAACGCTGCGTGGCGGTGCTATACCTTTGCCATGCTTCTCAATGCTCATCGCTTCTTCGCTGTCCTTCGCCTTTGCTTCTCGGAGCCTTTCGCTGCGATTCCTTTGCCGTTCAGCGCTTTTCTTGTCTTAGCCTTTGCCGCTCAAATCGTTACCATTGCGTTGCTTGGCCTTTCTGCTCCAATCCGTTGCCAAGCTAATCCATTCTTTTCCTTTGCGATTCGTTGTTACTCAAAGAATGTCTATTCACTGCCTTAGCCAATCTTTTCAATTCGATTCATTGCCGTTGCATTGCGGAACAATGCTTCTCGCGGCGGTACCCTTGCTATTCAAGTCAAATCAGCGCTGTACCAACCATTGCTTCGCGCACCGTCGCCTTTCCAAGCCCCTGCGCTTCCCTTCATCGCCGCTCCACGGCAGCGCCGCTCTGGGCTTATCCATGCCTTTGCTTCTCCATGCTTATCAGCACAGTTCTGTGCCATTGCGCTTCGCGTCCTTGCGCCTCGGTGCCCAGCGCCGCCTTAGCAATTACTTATCATATTCAGCTTTATTGCCGCCTATGACTTCGCCGTTTTCGTCCAGTTCTTCCCAGATAAAACGCCCGTGACCTGAATTTCTCCACTGTCCTATGCCCGAATAAATGCCATAGTCGAACCACTCGCGGAGAATATCAAGATAGTTTTCACTAAAGACTGTCACGGTAAAGGTTACGCTTGCGCCCTCGTTGATTTCGTCAGATATTGCAAGTGAAACGCGCTCGCCTTGCATTGTCTGCGCCCTTAAAGGTCTTTGGCACTCGCCTATCTCGCCGAAGTTCTCAAAGTAAATTTTGCGGGGAGCGGGGAATATCAGCTTATCAATTTCTTTCTTGTAAGCCTTGATAGAGCTTGACTTTGTGCCTGATACTTTCTTCAATGCTCCGCAGGTATCCTTGAAAAAGCCTTTAATTTGATAGTCGTACAAGAACGGAGTATTATTTTCTTTGGGGAATACCGTCTTGCCCTTAGTGACTACTTCTTCCGCTCCGACTGCCGCGACCTCATCTTCAATGGTACTCGCGTCTGGTGCTTTCGACCCAATAAACTCGCGGTAAATTTCATCGTTTGTCGGCATAGTGCCGAGGATTGATTCGATAAAAGTGAGCCTGACCTTAATTGTTGAAGTTTTCATTGTTTTTGATTCCTTTCTTTAATTAAATTTTTTATTTGAAAAGCCTTTCGGCGATTCATCATTTTTCGTATTTGTCTTTTAGCCGTTTAAGGCAATAGACTTCTTCTTCCTTTATCTGCAATTCGGTTTTGAAAAATGGGCAGGGCTTACCGTGAAAGTCGTTATCGTATAAAACCGGGCATTTGCCTTCCCTATTTGTAAAGCAGTCGGTTCTATCGCAGTTTATCCATTCTTTACTCTTTTTCATTTGTCCTGCCCCTTTCAATTATTGCTTAGAACGGGATTCCGTCATCGCTCAAAATTTCTTCAAACTCGCTTAGGTCGCCGATAGGTGAATTATTTACAGACTTGTTAAGCGGCTTATCTTTCGGGATTCTGAAATCGCCGCTCCTGATAGATTCGACATCGGTCACTCTGCTACATTCAGTAGTCCAGCCTGTATAATGTGTTCCGTTGCGCTCGATGTCATACTCTTTATTTCTGAACAGCACTCCGATATACTTTTCTTTGAGCGTGGATTCATTCCAATTCCAATTATACCCGCTGTTACTCTGCTCAATAGCCCAAACGAAGTTTTCAAAGTCGCGTTTCTGGCTGCTGTAATATTGATTATCCTCTTGCGGGATTCTAAGCCTATAAGTGCCGCTCCACTTTTTATCCTCGTTTGTATTAGCGTCGTATTTACGC
>CANQQE010000141.1 GCA_947625935.1 uncultured Muribaculaceae bacterium
GAGGCTCCCTGAGAACGTGGTTTCCGATGCAATCGGTTACTTCACGGTTTATAAAAGCGCGAAGGACTACCCGGAGAAATTGCGGAAGCTGGTATGCATCGACCCGGAAGACGGTACAAGATACATATTCCTGACCAACAATCTGACGGCATCTGCCGAGACAATAGCCGAACTGTACCGCAATCGGTGGAGCGTGGAGCTTTTCTTCAAATGGATCAAACAGCACCTGCGTATCAAGAAGTTCTGGGGAACATCAGAGAATGCTGTCCGCATCCAAATCTATTGTGCCATAATTACTTATTGCCTTGTGGCAATAGTGCAGCACGACATGAAACTGGAGCGAAGCATTTACGAAGTCCTTCAGATTCTTGGTATCTCGCTGACTGACAAGACCAGTCTGCGTGACCTCTTCGACAAATCGAATTTCAAAAATGTCAATGTTCTCTATGATTCAAGTGAACCGAATATATTTAATTTTTAACCCTGTCCATTTTTAGTGGACAGTAGTGTAATCTCATAATCTTTTCAAAAGCTTTGCCGGTACTCCGCCGACAATGGTATGCGGCTCAACATCATGGGTTACTACCGCTCCTGCGGCTATTATCGCACCCTCACCTATGGTCACTCCGGGAAGAATGGTTACGTTGGCGCCTATCCACACCTTGTCGCCTATTCTCACGGGCGATGGAATCATGTCGCCGCGATGTTCGGGCTCTTCGGCATGGTTGAGCGTGGCAATCATGCAGTTGTGTCCCACAAGCACGTCATCGCCGATATGGATTCCGCCCTGATCCTGAAACTTGCAGCCGGAGTTGACAAACACACGCCGTCCGAAATGCAGATTTTTACCACAGTCGGTATTGAAAGGCGGGAACAGTCCGAATGATTCGTCAATCTTCTCCCCGGTCAGTTCACTCATCATCGCAACGATTTCTTCGTGACTGTGGTACTCGTTGTTGATTTGCATGGTGATACGGATGACCTCCTGACTCAATCTGTGCATCGTCTTGTGTATGGGAGATCCGGACGGAATAACCGCCCCGGAGTTCATTGTCTCGATAAATCCTGTAATATTCATATGGAGCAAAGTTACATACAGATAATATGACCACGCCTACCACTCTTGCGGATATGCCTACCATTTTATCGAATCGTGGCTCCTAAGCGGAAATTCATCATTAACTTTGCTCAAAAATACAGATTGCATTATTCCGATATTTATTAATTTTGTATTGTGAGCCAAACACATCCCAAATCCACTCAAATGAATCCAATAGTAAAACTTGACTCTATCGACGCATACAACAAGCTGTACGGACTTGAGACACGGCATCCCCTGGTGACTGTGATCAATCTTTCCGAAGCCACACAGGTGGTCAATCATGTAAGTATGGACTACGGTGTTTATGCGCTTTTTCTGAAGAACGGCACAAACTGCACCTTAAAATACGGTCGTCAGCCTTACGACTATCAGGAGGGAACAATCGTGAGCTTTTCTCCCGGCCAGTTGATAGCGGTCGATTCGGATGTGGATGAACCCGCTCCCGATGTCATCGGACTGATGTTTCATCCCGACCTGTTGTACGGCACGCCGCTGGCTGAGAAGATACAGAATTACACGTTCTTTGATTATTCGCAGAGAGAAGCTCTCCACCTGTCATCCGATGAAAGGAAGCTGTTTCTCGAATTTCTCGATCGTATCCGCGGTGAACTCGAATATCCTGTCGATCGCCAATCCGCGGAAATAGTCACGAGCCATATCCAGCTTCTTCTTGATTATCTGACACGTTTCTATGAACGCCAGTTCATCACTCGCCGTAAGGTTAATTCTGACATTCTCGGCAGATTCGAGAAAGCGCTTAAAGATTATTATGCTGACGGACATGCCAATGAAGGGACTCCGTCCGTAAGCTACTTTGCAGAACTTTTCAACCTTACCCCGGGCTATTTCGGAGACATGGTGAAAAAAGAGACCGGAAAGACTGCCCATGAAATACTGTCACTTTATATCATAGAGACTGCGAAACATCGTCTTGCAGACACCAACGATGATATAAGCATTATAGCGTATGATCTTGGATTCCAATATCCGCAGCACTTCACCCGGACTTTCAAGCGTATCACCGGATTAAGTCCATCCCAATTCAGAGACAAGATATGCGCTGATAATGGGGCACTAAACTGAAATACTTTCAAGGGAAAAGTAGCAAAATAGTTAAGGAAGAAGAAATAGAAACAATCCATATTCAGCCCGAAAGTTGTAGATGTACTATCTGCATGTAGAATCACTACTGTCCACTAAAAATGGACAGGGTTAAAAATTAAATATATTCGGTTCACTTGAATCATAGAGAACATTGACATATTTGAAATTCGATTTGTCGAAGAGGTCATGTAGACTGGTCTTGTCAGTCAGCGAGATTCCGAGAATCTGAAGGACTTCGTAGATGCTCCGCTCCAGTTTCATGTCGTGCTGCACTATCGCAACAAGACAATAAGTAATTATGGCACAATAGATTTGGATTCGCACAGCATTCTCTGATGTTCCCCAGAACTTCTTGATGCGCAGGTGCTGTTTGATCCATTTGAAGAACAGCTCCACACTCCATCGATTGCGGTAAAGTTCGGCGATTGTCTCGGCAGATGCTGTCAGATTGTTGGTCAGGAATATGTATCTTGTACCGTCATCGGGATCGATGCAGACCACCTTCCGCAGCATCTCCGGGTAGTCCTTCGCGCTTTTATAAACCGTGAAGTAACCGATTGCATCGGAAACCACGTTCTCAGGGAGCCTC
>CANQQE010000142.1 GCA_947625935.1 uncultured Muribaculaceae bacterium
CACGACGAACCATCACCCCGTGCCGCTACCTCGCAGTGGTTGCGGCATCCCACACCACCATACGCCCGCGGTAGGGCCAGCCCACGGGCTGGCCGCTTCTGCCGCACCGCACGCGACACACCACACTGCGCGGCGATTCCCGACAGGGAATCATTCATGTTTAGCCGAGTATTGTCCGCAGACAATGCCCGGTACCTGTCACCCCGGATTCCATCAATCTGAAAGATTGATTTTAATGAAAGAGCTTATCACCATACGCACGCGGTATGGCCAGCCCACGAGCTGGCCGCCACAAAAAAAGGATTCCCGACAAGGAATCCTCTTTAGTAACGAGGGTGTTGCAGAACTACCCTCCGAGTGCAAATATAATTCTTTTTTCCTGAATTATACCTTTATCGCTGTTTTTTGCAGTTTATCTGATACAACCCATTATGATTGATGAATCACCCTATCTGATTTCCCGAGAGAAATGGATAGCGTGGATGGCGGCCTCAGCGGCCTCCGAACCCTTGTTGCCGAGCGCGCCACCCGCACGGTCGAGAGCGTCCTGCTCACTGTCAACCGTCAGTATGCCGAAAATCACGGGAATCTCGCCGAGCAGATTCAGCGACGTCATCCCCTGCGTCACGCTCTGGCAGACATAGTCGAAATGGGGGGTACCCCCCCTGATCACGCAGCCGAGCATGATCACCGCGTCGAAACGCCCGCTATCGATCAGACGCTTGGCCGCATAGGTCAGTTCAACCGCCCCCGGAACCGAATAATTGACTATTTCAGTGGCACGGTCAAAACCGTTCTCGGCAAGCGTTTCCACAGCCCCCTCGCGCAAGCGGTCGATTATATGGGCGTTCCAGTAGGTTCCGATTATGGCAACCCGCGCGCGGTCAACCTTGGGGACTGCTACTGCGGGCGACGACTGGGGATTTGATGTTGACATGGATTGATCTTTTTTCTTGATTAATGATTAATGGCTGAGTTGCCACTGTGATTTATACGCCGACAAAGCACGCCCCGTAAAGCCGTTTATTTGCGATATGGCCGACGATAACACTTCAATCGAGGGATTCACCCCTTCGAGCGATTCGTCGCGGTAGATGGCCGCTATGACAGCCGCTACCGCCGCCGAGTTCCACAGCAGCGTGTCGGCCGGCGAGGTCAGCCTCGATGTCGAAGCCGATTTGCCGGTGAAACATGACGCCGACGCATTGACCGCATCGAGATTGACCAGCGATTGGGAATAATAGGAGAGATGGTCGGCGAAACAGCGGCCGGGATCCGGGTCATTGTAGAGAGCCGACAGGTCCGCGCTCCGTGTCACCACCAATGAAGCCACCTCCAGATTCTCAAGTATCGCAGGCATCACCCGCGTGAGTCGCGGCGCGAGCTGGCTCATGAAACCGGGCAGATACATCACGAAAGCCTTCCGCTCCGCGGCATGAGCCACAAGCGACATCAGCCGTTGATGGATCAGCGGGTCGATGGCATAGTAACCCCCGAACACCACGATGTCACCCGGATCTATGCGAGGCCACACAACGTCAAATCCCCCTTCGCGCGAAGGCAAGCGATACGGTGTGACTTTGTCGCCGAAAAAGAAAGTGACCGGGGTCAGGCCGTCCACATACCGATCCACCGACGCCGTATCGACCCCCGCCTTCACCAGAGTATCGACTACGATATCGCCCAAAGGGTCGGCACCGGTGTCACCCACCATGAAAACCGGCAGGCCCTCCCGCGCCAGCATCGCAGCGGCGTTGAGCAGGCGTCCGGCAGGTATCGAGCCGACAGGCTGCGGCCCGTCATAGATAATGTCAAGCCCGCATTCACCGATAATGATTATCTTTTTCATCACAGATTGCGAGATTTATGTCCTAAATAACCCCCATGGTGGCGTTTCGCGTAATCAGCCGCCGAAAAACCCGTGAGGCGCATCACATTCACCACAAGCACATCACCGATCACAGTCATCATAGTGGTCGAAGTGGTGGGAGTCAGCCCCAACGGGCACACCTCAGGCGCGCCGCCGGTAATCAGCGCAACGTCCGCGGCATCCGCAAGCGGGCTGTCAGGGTTACCCGTGATGACAATTATGGGAAGCGAAGGATACAGATTGCGGGCCAACGCAACGAGATCGATGATTTCACGCGTCTTGCCCGAATTTGAGATAAGCAGAAGTATGTCGTTAGGCTGAATCACGCCTAAGTCGCCATGCTGCGCCTCGCTTGGATGAAGATTCACAGCGGGGGTACCCGTCGAGCTGAAAGTTGTGGCGATATTCATGGCGATCTGACCCGCCTTCCCCATACCCGAGGTAACGAGCTTACCACCCCTTCTATGCACATGCTCTATTATCGCCTCCACGGCGCGGTCATAGGCATCACTGACAGGAATCTCGCTGATTGCCTTACTCTCTGCGGCGAGAATCTCTCGCATTGACTGTTGGATATCCATATTGGAGTTATTAACGTTTTCTACCCGCGAATTTACAAAAAAACGATAACAGTACAGAAAATCCGCCCTCCGACCCCCCATAAAACTACACAAATCCTGCGAATACACCAAACCCGAGAACATCCCACCACCAATCATCCCCCGCTCCGCCGCCGCATCAGGTAGGGCTTGCCCATGGGCAAGCCGCCCCTGCCTCACCGCACGCTGCACCCCCATCGTTGGATAACCCCATGTCGGAGCGCGACCGTGCGACTACATGGGGCCGCGGAATCCCCGCCCTTACAACGCCACCCCGCAGATGTTGCGCTTATGTCACGCTCCGCCG
>CANQQE010000143.1 GCA_947625935.1 uncultured Muribaculaceae bacterium
GTATCTTTCAGCTTGCGCTCCGAAGAAAGATGATGAATGTAGTTAAGAATCATTTCAGACGATAACCCCGATGGACTGCTTGAACAGTATCTTTCAAAATCTGCGAGATCGGAACGGTAAGCGAGAATCGACTTTTCGGAAAGGTTTTTGGTGACCTTTGCGACTTGGAGAAAAGATTTTACTGCTTGACTAAGTTTTTTCATAATAACACCTCGAAATATGTAAATAGTACTTGCATTTTAGCATAAATGGGTGTATGATATAAGGGTGAGGACAATAACTAACTATTATTTTAAAGAGGATGCGGAATCATGAAAACAATAGCCATTATATGCTTGTTGGGCGATCCTTTGCTACCGGCAGTTTCAGTACCTAACAGTGGCGGGTATAACGTTGACTCATTAGAGCTATTAGAATTTATGCTCACTCAGAAAGATTGGAACTGCGTTTTCATTACCAATAAAAGCGATTACATGACAGAAGATAAACAAATAATAGGTGACAACATTACAATATACCGTGTACTTATTCCAGATATTTATATTAAAAATCAAAATCTTATCTCAGAATATTATCCTAAAATATTTGAAAGCATTGAAGATATATTAGATCTTCATAATAGCCGCATAGACTTAGTTCATAGTTTTTACTGGCTGTCTGGAAAGGTTGCTTATGATATAAATAAGAAATACAATATTCCATATGTTCATAGTGCTGTATCCCTTTCGGTAGATAAACTAAGCTGTGGGGAAGCACCGAATTGTTATTTTCAATTTGAATGGGAAAAGAAATTTCTAAAATCTGCAAAATATGTTATGACTATTACAGATGCTGAGCAGAGAAGCCTAACAAAAAAATATGGCATTAATCCTATGAAAGTTGTAATTGTGGGTCGCGGAGTGCATAAAGCATTTGAGTATCCGATTCGTACGCCGGATGGTATACCGTCACAATTAACAAACACAGTAGTTAACATTTCTCGGCCTGTAACTAATGCTGATTTTTGGAACAATGGTGCGTTTTTGTACATGGGTAGACTCAAACGAATCAAGGGAATATACTATATAGTTAAAGCGTGGTACAATCTGTATATGGATTACAAGGAAAACACTCCTCCACTATGGATTGTTGGCGGCACACCGAACGAGATAGAAGATGTAAGAAATCAGATAAAAAAATTCGTTAGCGAACTTCAGCAACTTGAAAGTACGCAAAAAGTAGTATGGTGGGGTTATCTTAACCCCGAAGGTATTTCTACTCTGTTGCTGAAGACTCTAGTACTTGTTTGCCATTCAAAATTCGAAGCGGGAGGCAGAATAATCATAGAGGCAATGAGCAGCGGTACACCGATTATATCAACGCCAACTGGATTTGGTGCGGATTACATTTACGACTGGTGTAATGGCTTCCTTGTGCCATACGCCGATGAGAGCCTTCTCACCCATAGAATGCGCCACTTTGTTATACAACCGTTACTAAGCAATTCATTAGGCAATATAGCGACCCAAGCGTATCAAAGAATTAAAACAAGGTTCAACTGCTATGATAAGCATATCACACTCTACAATAATGTTATCTCAAGAAATAGCAATAAAATATCATTTGAAAATGAAAACTGTATTTTATCCCAAATAAAAGCGGAAGTTTCTGCTTCGCGTTTAACAACCTATCCATACGGAAAAGTAATGGACGATACAAACTATATCAAAAAAATTATAGAAATTAATTTCAATATATGCTGTGATAGCATAGTCAAAATAAAGCAAGGTATATGGGTAGTAGATTTTGCAGAAAAGAAGTTAGTAGTCAAAAAGTTAACCTCTAAGCTAAATATGCAAACGCTTTGGTGCCCATCTGACAATCCCGTTGCATTTACACCAGAGACTCAACTTGATAAAATAGTTAATATCTGTTCAAAATATACTCCTTGTTTTAGAATCAGAGAATACTGTGACGTTAACAGCATCATAGTTGCTGAATATTGCACTAAGCTATCAACCTTGCCCGATTTTGAAACAATGTTAGATTGCATATCTAAGCAGGAAAAGATTACGAATGTAAATGATTATAAACATCTCATTTTAACGCGGCAATCCGTGT
This sequence comes from uncultured Muribaculaceae bacterium, assembly GCA_947625935.1. Classification (GTDB taxonomy): domain Bacteria; phylum Bacteroidota; class Bacteroidia; order Bacteroidales; family Muribaculaceae; genus JAJPXC01. Next base: position 2,101 of record CANQQE010000143.1, read on the forward strand.
TGGGCAAGCTATGTAGTGCAGCAAATATGAAAGTATCTCCACTATGGCGCAAAATCTGGGATAAAATCAGACAACAATTTGAGAGTAGTCTCAGGCTTGACAAACCTACTGCTGATTATGGGTGGTGTTATGGAAAATCCTACATAGAACATGTAGTACAATATAATGGTACAATATATCTGCTGCCGACCGAAACGGTTTTTCCTGCCGAATGGGGATACGATTTTGCAGAATTGCTAACAGAGTATTATTTAAAACTAAATTGGAATATAAGCGATTATATGAAATCATATGATATCACACTTGCTAAGGTAGGTCTGACCAGTGAAGTTTTTCTGCCTGTTTGTCTTTGCTCTGCATCTATGTGTCTACTTAAGAAATCAGTGCTGCAGTATTCAGCGGATGCAAGACTTTTAAATTTGATAGATTATTTAATTAACTTCAAGATTTTACCATGATTGCATTATTATGCACATATAAAGTGTTCTTAAGAACATCTACTAATTCTTTATAGCAATTTATCTTTACAAGTATGTTGTTTAAAGGCGTATGTGACATTTTTTCATTGAATTCTTCGACTTTATGATGTTTTTGATGTTTTATGTAATACAAACATAATACTGCAATTCCGACAAATAATTTATCATAGTAATCTTCAGCAAATGTAAAATG
>CANQQE010000144.1 GCA_947625935.1 uncultured Muribaculaceae bacterium
TTTCGTCCTTCAAGTCATGGCAGGCAAAGCGGTTCAAAAGCCTTATGAAAGTCCGGCCTCACGTAAAACGCATCGTGGGGCTGACGGGAACGCCGTCATCGAACGGTCTTATGGATCTGTGGGCGCAGTTCCGTCTGCTCGATCTCGGAAAACGACTCGGACGATACATCACGCATTCGGATATGTGATCGTTAACGGCAGACCGCAGGTGCATGAAATGGAGGCTGCCAGACTGTCCGCACTGTTCTCGTACTATCTTCTCGGTATGTCGCGTGACAGCGCCGCCGAAGTGGCAGGCATCCGGGCGACCCACAGTGAGATAAAGCGCATCCTTCAGAACAGGCACTATCTCGGTGATGACGTTTATCCGCGGATCATCGACGATGAAACCTTCAACGCCGTGCAGGACGAACAGCGGCGGCGAGAGAAGGCTCTCGGCAGAGACAGGATTCAGCCGAAGGAAAAGCCGGTCCCCGTGATATACACGGACTTTTATACGAAAAAATCCACACAGAAATATACCGACCCTATAGCGCAGGCTGAGTACGCATACGGTCGGATCGAAGGCAAGGTGAACAAATAATGGCTATGGCTCAGAACATTACATTTATCCCTGCGGTGCGGACTGTCGGAACGCAGAAGCCCGCGGAGAAAAAGCAGAAGGTGCGCGTCGCCGCCTACTGCCGCGTTTCCACAGATTTCGAGGAGCAGGAATCCAGCTACGAGACCCAGGTGGCGCACTACACTTCCTACATCAACGGCAACCCGGAATGGGAAATGGTCGAGGTGTACGCGGACAACGGCCTCTCCGGCACACGAACCGCGAAGCGCGAGGCTTTTAACCGTATGATAGCCGACTGCGAGGCCGGACGCATCGACATGATCATTACCAAGTCGATCAGCCGCTTCGCCCGTAACACGGTCGACTGCCTCAAGTACACGCGGAAGCTGAAGGAACTGAACATCGCCGTGTTCTTTGAGAAGGAGAACATCAACACGCTCGACGCCAAGGGCGAGGTGCTTATGACCATCATGGCGGCGCTGGCACAGCAGGAGTCCGAATCCCTGTCGGCGAACGTCCGGCTCGGCATCCAATTCCGCAATCAGCAGGGCAAGGTTCAGGTCAACCACAACTGGTTTCTCGGCTATACGAAGGACGAAAGCGGAAAACTTGTCATCGTGCCAGAAGAAGCCGAGGTAGTAAGACGGATTTACCGCGAATACCTGGAAGGAGCGAGTTTCGTGAAGATACGGCGTGGGCTTGAGGCTGACGGCATTCTCAACGGCGCAAAGCACGCCCGCTGGCATGAGACGAACATCAAGCAGATCCTCACCAACGAGAAATACATTGGAGACGCGCTCCTTCAGAAGACCTATACGGTCAGCGTCCTCGACAAGAAGCGCAGCGTCAATGACGGCGCAATGCCGAAATACTATGTGGAGGGCTGCCACGAAGCCATCATCGACAGGGAGACATTCCTCCTGGTGCAGGAGGAGATCGCAAGGCGGTCATCTCTTTACAAGGGTGGCAAAAAGCGCGTCTACAGTTCAAAATACGCTCTTACTGGCAACGTAATCTGCGCTCACTGCGGCAACATCTACAGACGGGTCGTATGGTCCGTCGGAAATGAGAAGCCCGTGGTATGGCGGTGCGTCAGCAGGCTTACGACCGGACAGGAATGCCCCGCGCGAACAGTTCCGGAGGAAGACCTGCACGCCGCGATTGCATCAGCCGTGAACATGGCCTATGCCAACAGGGACGATATCATCCCGGTTCTGAAGGAGAACATTGAGAGCGTTGTCGGCTGCGACGTTGATGAGGAGATTGAGGTCATCGACAATATGATCCGCAAGAGCCAGATGGACCTTCTCGATGCCGGGAGGGACGAAGCCCGCGTCCAGGAGATCGGCGAAAGGATAGTATCCCTCCGCGAAAGGCGGCAGAACGTTCTGACGCAGGCGGCGCTCCGCAAAGACGAAATCGACAGGATCAAAGCCATGATCGGCTTCATTGAGGAACAGACCGGTGAGGCGGAATACAGCGAGATACTCGTCCGCCGAATGATCGAGAAGGTCACGATCCACGATGACAGGATCACGGTCGAGTTCAAATCCGGTCTTACGATAGACGTTGACGCGTGACAGTCACACAGCAATAAGGCACTCGGAAATTTCCGGGTGTCTTTTTCTTTGCGCTGTCTTGAAAAATTCATAAACTTGTGGTATAATGAATTATCTTGTAAGTGCAATCATATTTCACCGGAAACGAGGTGCGTTATGGTAAAGAATGATTTTGATATAGACGTAAAAGTCAAATGCCTGGAAGAACGTGTCACCCAGGCGCAGCTTGCGGAGATGGTGGGGACTTCAGCTCCGTACATCAGCAGACTGATAAACAAGAAGGACGGCATCGTGAACAAGGTGTTCGTGGAGATGCTCGAAAAGCTGGGTTACGATATCCAGATCACGTATGTGAAGAAGGAACAGTAATGGAGGCTCGGACTCTTATGAATAACGAAATAAAACTTGAAACAAAATTGGTCGGCGATATAACCGGAGCCTTCTTTGTTCCATCGTATCAGCGTGGATATAGATGGGGCGAAACCGAAGTTGTTCGATTACTTGACGATATTTATGCTACAGAGGGCAAGAGAAACTATTGCCTTCAGCCTGTTGTGGTGAGAAAGAATGGCGATAGATATGAGCTGATTGATGGTCAGCAGCG
>CANQQE010000145.1 GCA_947625935.1 uncultured Muribaculaceae bacterium
ATTGAAATGGAGGAATTGAAAATGAAAGTAAAAAAACTATCAACAAAAGGAATGAGCCGTGAGGAATGGCTCGAAGCGAGGAGAAAGACCATTGGCGGCTCGGAAGCTGCGGCAATCGTGGGCTTAAGCCCGTACACGTCGCCTTATGAGGTGTGGGCTGACAAACTCGGCAAGATACCGCCGAAAGAGGACAACGAGGCAATGAGGCAGGGTCGCGATCTTGAAGAATATGTTGCAAAACGTTTCTGCGAGGAAACGGGCAAAAAGGTCAGGCGCGAAAATGCTATACTGTACAATGAGGATATACCGTTTGCGCACGCCAACGTAGACCGCCTTATTGTGGGAGAAGAAGCCGGGCTGGAATGCAAGACCACAAGTGTTCTGAATTTGAGAAAATATGCAAACGGCGAATATCCTGCGAACTACTATGTACAGTGCCAACACTATATGATGGTCACGGGTTATAGCAAGTGGTATCTCGCGGTCCTTATACTCGGCAAAGATTTTAAGGTGTTTGAAATCGCGAGAAACGACGAAGATATAGCCGCTCTGCGTGGGGCAGAAACAACATTTTACGAATATGTAACAAGTCAGACACCGCCGCCGGTGGACGGCTCGGACAGCTGCACAAACACTATCGGGGCTATATATCAAGGTAATGCCGAAATCGGGGAGCTTGACCTTACACCGCTAAGAAGAGCTTTAGAGAGGCGCGACGAGCTTGTTGAAAAAATCAACGAGTTGACTGCCGAAAAGACCGAGATTGAAAACTCAATCAAGAGCGCGATGGGTGACTGCGAAAAAGCAAGATGTGACGGCTACCGAGTGAGCTGGGCAGCAAGTCAGAGGCGGACTTTTGACAGCAAAAAATTTGTCAAAGAAAACCCGAATGTTGATGTAGAGCCGTATTATAAGACGTCTGAGGTGAGGACGTTCCGAATTACGGCGGACAAATAAGAACTGGCTGGGATAGCGGCAAGACGGTCGGAAAGGTGATTTAATGGGAAGAATGAGCGAGGGAAGAAAACAGTATATGTATGCGTATCTCAAAGAACACAAGGAGCGCATAGTTGTTGACGTGCCTAAAGGCGAAAAGGCAAGATACAAGGCACTTGCAGAGAGAGAGAACAAGAGCCTTGCAGGGCTTATAATGGACTTGCTCGACCAAGAGGAGGCGCGGCGGAATTGGCTAGACAAAAAGATAAACAACAAAGGCTCTGACGGTTACACTTCAACGGCTAATTGAGAAAAAATCTCAATTTGGTGTATAAAAAACGCTGAAAACGGCGATTTTTAAAAAATTACAATCAAAAAACAGGAGGAATTTTAAAATGGCAAACGAAAACATTATTGCGAAAACGGTGGAGAAAAAAGCGGCTACAAAGAGCGGCAAGAACATTAACGACCTTATCAAGAGTATGCAGCCCGAAATTAAAAAGGCTTTGCCTGAGGTAATGACGCCCGAACGCTTCACGCGAATGATCTTGACGGCAATCCGGACAACACCGCAGCTCGGAGCTTGTGAGCCAATGAGTTTTTTGGCAGCGATGATGCAGGCGGCGCAGCTCGGACTTGAACCGAATACACCGCTGGGTCAGGCTTACTTGCTGCCGTACAAAAACAATGCACGCGGAGAAACGACGGTGCAATTTCAAATCGGCTACAAAGGATTGATAGACCTTGCATACAGAAGCGGCGAAATTGAGTCAATACAGGCACATTGCGTGTATGATAATGATACGTTTGAGTTTGAGTATGGACTTGAGCCGAAGCTGAAGCACATACCAGCAAAGGCGGACAGAGGCAACATATTCGCGGTATATGCTATATTTCGCACGAAACAAGGCGGCTATGGATTTGAGGTCATGAGCATTGATGACATAAACAAGCACGCTTCGAAATACAGCAAGTCTTTTGGCAGCAATTATTCACCGTGGAAAACATCTTTTGAAGAAATGGCAAAGAAAACGGTCGTTAAAAAAGTCTTGAAATATGCGCCGCTGCAATCTAACATAGCACGGACTATTTCGGCAGATGAAACGATAAAGACCGAAATCAGCGACGATATGTTTGAAGTCGCGCCGAATATCATAGAGGTTGAGGCGGACGAAAGTGAGGCGGAATAATGAGGGATATATTGTTCAGGGGCAAGAGGCTTGACAATGGCGAGTGGGTATATGGATACGTTGTAAAAGCAAAGGAGCATTTTCACAAGCGTGGTATACACGAAGACTATATTGTCACATCTGCACGTAGCAATGGTGGATATTTTGTCGTATGTCAGAGATATGCAGTTGACCCCGAAACGCTTGGGCAGTACACAGGATTGAAAGACAATAACGGCGTGAAAATTTTTGAAGACGATATTGTTGACTATGAGGACGAAGCACCGGGTCAGTATGAATATCACGATAGCTTAATAATCAATCGTGGAACAATCAAATATGATGAAGGAAGTTTCTATTTTACTAATGCCGTTGCCGCGAATTTGCAAGATTTTGTATACAAAGGAGTATTAGATTGTATGGTGGTCGGCAATATATATGATAATCCCCAAATTCTTGAAAGTGAGGTTGAAACAAATGCTGAATAGAGTGGTCTTAATGGGTCATATAACCCACGATCTTGAAGTCAAGCGCACGCAATCGGACATAGCGGTGTTACAGTTTTCGGTCGCGGTAGAACGCAGCTACACAAAGCAAGGCGAA
>CANQQE010000146.1 GCA_947625935.1 uncultured Muribaculaceae bacterium
TCCATAGCTGCACTTCCGACATCGATGGCTTCTGTAAGGTTGTCATGCTCCTTTTGGAGGTCCGCTACCGCCTCGGCGGCTTCCGCCTCGGCAACTTCCAGCTCCACGATATTATCTACTGCTTCAGCGCCTTCTTTGGCTTGCAGTTCATGGGCCTTAGCGACCTTTTCATGAGCCTCCGCGAGTTTTTTCTCCGCGAGTTGGAGCTTGTTTTCGTTCTCGATCAGCTTGATCTTGTTCCCGGCCACCTCTGTTGCAATCTCGTTGTAGTCGCCCATCAGGCCGTTGATGTATTCCTGATAGGCTGCCGCCTGGGCCTCATCCTCCCAGGCGTCCAGGTGGCTCCTCAGAGCCGCCGTTCCGCCTTTGATGGAACCAGTCTGCTCATCGATACAGGCCGACAGCTCCGGAACCACGTTCAGGAGCAGGCCCAGGGTGTTCTTCCATTCGTCGGTTTCTTCCGCGTTGCCGGTGGTGCTTTCCTTCAGGGATTCCAGCCGGTCAATGTAGCCATCCGCCACGTCAGCGGTGGCCGCAATGGATGCAGCGGACTGATCGTAAGACCCCTTTGCCTCGTCCATCGCCTCGTCCATGCCGGATGCCGCTTCAGTCAGCTCTTTGACGGAAGGAATGCCATCATCAGCAGCTGTTGCAAAGGCCACGACCCCAGCCGTGAGAGCCGCTACAGCTGTTACAGCCAGCATGACCGGAGCGGCAGGAAGCAGGGAGGCGGCACTCAGTGCGGCTGCGATTTTCATGGCTGCGTTGTAGGCCACGATAGCCGCAGTAGCTGCCCCGATGACACCAGCGAAGGCGGTGAACCCTGTTACCAGCTCCGGGTTCTCCTTAATGAGCTGGTCCACCCAGCCGATGACGCTGGTGCCTTCCTGCACGATGCCCCGAAGGGCTGGCAGGAACAGGTCTCCGATGGTGGTCTCCAGACCCTGGAACGCAGAGTCCATCAGGGTCAGATCGCCGTTCAGGTTATCCAGTCGGATCTTTGCCATCCGCTCTGTCGCTCCTGCGCAGTTGTCCACGGAGTCGGTCAGCTTCTCCAGGTCTGCAGAAGAGGCGTTGATGATGGCCAGCCAGCCGGAGAGCGCGTTCTTTCCGAAGATGGTCCCGGCTGCCTGCGCCTGTTCGACCTCTGTCAGCCCGCCCAGCTTCTCTCGGAGTTCGTCGATCAGATCTCGGAATTCAAGCATGTTGCCGGATGAGTCTGTCAGGGAGATCCCGTAACGGTCCATCATGGTCTGCATGGCCTCTGTCGGCTTTGCGAGGTTCACCAGTCCGGCTCGGAGAGCTGTACCGGCAGATGACGCCTTGATGCCGGAGTTCGCCATAAGGCCTATGGCAATGGCCGCATCCTCTGCGGAGTAGCCCATTGCGCCCAGCATGGGGGCTGCGTACTTGAAAGTTTCGCCCATCATGCTGACGTTGGTGTTTGCGTTGGAGCTCGCGATCGCGAGCACGTCTGCGAAGTGCCCCGAGTCTGCCGCCGTCAGCCCGAAGGCGGTCAGGGCATCGGTTACGATATCGGAGGTGGAAGCCAGATCCTCGCCGGATGCGGCTGCCAGGTTCATGATGCCTGAAATGCCGCTCAGCATGTCACCGGTCTTCCACCCGGCCATCAGAAGTTAAAGCCGAGGCTTTTTGTCCTCAGCCTTACGGTTTCCCGTAAGATCAGCATATATTTTCACCCTCGGCTTGACGTTAGGGTGTCGGAGACTCGTGGGGGCATTTTCGCTCTCGTATCGCTCAGCCCCTATGCGTTACAAAGACTGTTGATGGCAGCCCTCTCGGTATCAGCATGCCTTCCGGTTTAGCCTTCACCGATTTTCCCCAATCTAGGCCGCATGTTTCCACGCGGTCGGCCTGGCCTTGCAAGCCATGTACTCGTAACCTTGCGCCGCCTCAGTCGCAGTGAACTTTGTGGTGGCGCCCATTTCTTTGGCCTTGTCGGTCAGCTGGGAAACCTCTTCATCCGTAGCACCAGAGATGGCCTGAACGGTTGACATCTGGCCTTCCAGGGAGGCAGCGATCTCGATGCACTGTTTGTAGGCATCGCCCACTTTCTCCAGGAACTCCACCAGCCCTACGGCTGCGATGGCGTCCCCGATGGCGCTCATGGCATTGACTCCGGAATCCCCGAAGTTCTGAGCCTGCTGGGCGGCCTCTTCCTGCTGTTCGGACAGGTCTTCCATCTCGGCTTCCAGGCGCTGGCTCTCTGAGGTCAGGTTCTTTGTGTCAACCCCAGCCTCTTCAAGCCTCTGCCCGGTAGCCTCCAGGCGCTCTTCCTGGCGGGAAAGCGCCTGTTGCGTGCTGTCGATACGCTGTTCCAGCTTCAGCTTCTCCCGCTCCAGGGCAGCGGTGCTGCCTTCGGTCTCATCGATCTCTTTCTGCAGGAGGTCATGCTGTTTCTGGAGGTTTTCCAGCTTTGCCGTGGTATTCTCCACGGCTTTCTGTTGCTTCTGGTAGGCGGATACATCCGCCTGGACCTTGCTGAGTTTTTGGACCTCAGCGCTGACTTTGGCAAACTCCTGTTGCGCCTTGTTCATGGAAGAGTTGAAGGCGCTGTTGAGCTTGGCGGCCAGAATGAAGTCCATCGTGAACTCTTTCTTACCTGCCACGATTCCTCTTGGCCTCCTCTGCCATTTTCTTTTGAAGTTGG
>CANQQE010000147.1 GCA_947625935.1 uncultured Muribaculaceae bacterium
ACTTGTTCGGACCGGTCAAAATTTGGCTGGTCCTTTTTTAGTGCCCTCTCTCAGACACACTCAAAGAAACAGTTTCGATCCAGCTGTTCTTGCTCGCGGACATCACCGATTACCGACACCTCATTAAAGAAATGCGACGGGAGCAGATCGATGTTCTTGCAGTCATATTTAGAAGGCTCCTCGCGAAGGAGTCCAAGAAGTCGAGTGCCAATGAAGCCACTGGCACCAATCAAAGCTATTTTCATAAATTTTATTTTGATCTAAGTAATTTGAAATATACCAAAGCCCTCAACCTGTTAGGCAACAGATATACAACCCCACGCATAATGCCGTTCTTTACTGCATCAAAGCCGGATATCAACCCGAGACGATGTAACTCTTTCTGGAATCTGAAACTGCTTTTAACATATTTCATACCACCTCGGCGGCTCATGACATCCAAGGAGGTGCGAAAATGAAGAAGACATTCCGGTATGTTGGCAAACCTGCATCCGTTCACCATCATCCTGGCCCAAAGATACCAATCCTCGAAAAGAAGAAAGCTCTGATAACTTCCGGCTTTTAGAACAGCTTCCTTCCTGAAAATTACAGAAGGGTGATTTAATGGATTTCGTTTACCAATGTATCGTGCTATTTCCTCATGAGTGATCGGTACTTTGCGGATCGATACCTTATTCTCAATATCATTTTCAAATTCCTCAATCCAAGTGCCAGATATATCAATGTCCGGATTTTCCGTCATGAATTTGACCTGCTTCTCAAACCTGTTTGGAAAACAGACGTCATCCGAATCCATACGAGCTACAAGTTCATTTGAGCAGTGCTTAAGCCCTTCATTGAGAGCTTTACCTAAGCCGCTATTTATTGCTAACGGTATCCTTTTCAGTTGAGAATAAGAGCATTCATATTCATCTAACACTGCATACAATTCGTTTGTCAAAGGACCGTCTTCAACAAGAATCACCTCATTTGGAGGAAGAGATTGGTGAAAAATGCTCTCTAAGCTGAGACGGAGATAATCAGGCCTTTCTTTAGAATATAGCGAAATCAACACACTATATATGGGCAGGTCAATCAGACCGTTAATAGTATTCCCAGTGTACATGGTGAATTGATGGTATATTTAACAGGATTTGGTCAGACGAGCTTAAAAATCAGTTACAGCCTAAAGTCTATCTCATCAAAATCAGTCTTGAAATAATGTTTGTATAAGGACTTGGCATAATCATCCATCATTCCTGCGATATAGTCAATGGCTGCTTGGGCGTAGGCACGTGATTGCTCCCATGAACCAGCCTTATCTAACTCGACCCTGAAGTCTGGCGGGAATAACATGCCTTTTTTGTTGGATTCTTGGTTGGTGAATAATTCAAATAAATCTGTGATTACTTTCCGTCCTCTCGCTTCATATATAGCGATATTGGGTTCTCTGGTAATGCATTTGAAGATTTGTTTACTGATAGTTGTACAGAGATTTTCATATTTTCCCAAAGATATCTCCTTAACATCTTTGGATATTCCTCTTTTTTCAATGTCTTTGTCAGAAGGAGACTCCAAAGATAAATCACTTAAGAGCAATTTTACAAATAGGGAGGTTAAGGTTTGTCTGAATACTTGAGAATATTCCTGATTCGTTCTGTATGAACAAGATTTCGTGGCCTCTTCACGTGCCGTTTTTACGATGTTTTCAAAATCTTCGATATATGAGACTTGTTGCTGTTTTAAGGTATAAATCAGTTCATCGATATTGAATGCTCTACTGCTTAAACCATCCTCAAGATCATGAACAGCATAAGCGATATCGTCTGCTAACTCTATAATTTGGACGTCAATCGTTCGTTCCCGTTCAATTCCCTGTTTTTTGCGAAATTCCATCAGATGATTGTAATCATCCTTGAACATGAATTTTTCTGCTAAATTGCCTTTGGAATCCGGTTGGTCTTCATCAATGATGTATTTATTGATGGCAAGAAGAGTACGGAAAGTCAGATTTAGTCCTTTTTGGGTCGGGAGCTTTTTCTCTATGGTACGGAGAACTCTGAAATTATGGGCATTTCCCTCAAAGCGTAGACCATATCGACTTCCTAAGGAAGATAGGACTCTTTCGCCGCTATGTCCGAATGCGGGATGTCCGATATCATGAGCCAATGCAGCAGCTTCAAGGACAAGATAATCCATGATTGGGATGCTTTTACCACCATTGATATGATTATATAGGAGAAGTAGTATACTCGTCGCTATTTGCGATACTTCCATACTGTGAGTGAGACGGTTTCGGAAAAATGCAGTATTGTCAATACCTAGAATTTGCATTTTTCCTTGAAGTCGTCTAAAAGATGGAGAATACATTATTCGAGCGTAGTCTCTTTGATAAGGATTTCTATTTTCTACTTCTTCGTATTCCCTTGAACCGAAATCCTCACCATGTACCTTTTCTAATAGGGTTTTAAGGTATTCTTTATCTTCTTCTCGTTCTATTGCCATAATTATTAAATGAAAATTGTTTATATTTGTATTAACTTCGCAGTATTTTATAGTACTCCCCGATTTTCGACAGGGGGTTAAACTTCAATAATTTTCAGAACAAAGGGAGAAGCGGCGGAGGCCA
>CANQQE010000148.1 GCA_947625935.1 uncultured Muribaculaceae bacterium
TTGCAACCACAGCCGAATCCGTTACCATAGCCATATCCGTTAGCCAGTACAGCCGGAGACCAGTTTCCAAGTCCGCACGGGGATGCCGCTGGATATGCAGGCACCGGTGTAGGCGACAAATGGCTAATCAGGTAGTTATTCTGCGCCTGCTGACTTGCCGCCAGTCTAAGAGCCTGATTCTCGTCACGGAGAGCCTGTGCCTTATCAGCCGCCAGATAGTCGATAATCCGGTCGCCCACCTTGTCAATTGCCTGCAAGGTTGCGCAGTTCTGCGTCGCCATGTTGTAATTTAACTGCATGACATCTTTTTCGTTGTCACAGCAGCACTGCTGAATCTGGTTCTGAATGGCGTTGGTATTCATCACTCCCTGCGTGGTGTTCGCCTGAATTGCCTCTCTTGTGTCACAGCAACACTGCGCAAGCTGTGTCTGTAAAGCGTTTGCGTTCTGCAATGCCACTACATTTGCCGCATTAGCGTTCTGTAAGTTGGAAACATTCATAGCGTTAATCATCTGTGCCGTGTCGTACTGTTGCTGACAAATGGTGCTGTTGAGATTGGAAAATCCTGTGTTAATGCTGTTGTTAATGCCGTTAAGTTGTGAAAGTTGGTCGTATCCTAAAGAGCATATGCCATCAGCAATGCCACGGACGCTTCCTTCCAGTTGCGAAAAATTCATGTCTTGACATAAATCTCCGCGAGTCAGAGCCGCGCTTGTTGCGCCATTGCCGGAGTTATCTCCTCCCCAGCCGCCTCTCCCCCAGCCTCCAAAGGCAAAGAAGAGGACGAAGACTATGATCCACCATGCTCCCATGTCTCCCCAACCGTTGTTATTTCCGTTTCCACCGTTGCCGCCGTCAAGGCTTGCTACCAGAGGAACGGATGCACAATTTGAGCCAAACATTTGTTTTACCTCCTATAATTTTTTGATTTATACATCAAATCTGCGCAGATTTTAGTATCTTTTTTAATGAAAATGTGTTATAATATAAACGTGGGAACTAGGGTAGCTCCTGAAAAGCACAAGCCTTAGTGTCTGTTCCCACATTTCAATAAAGGCGTTCATCTGAAAGGCAGGTGCTATTTTTATGCAATCTTCTTATTCAAAACACAATGTAAATGATTACATTGGTAAAAAATTCGGTCATTTGACTGTAATAGGTCAATCTCCAAAAACACACAAGTTTTCAAACAAGTTTGATCTTCGTTGCGACTGTGGCAATATCATTTCCGAAATTCCTAGTCGTGTTTTAGACGGTCACACAACTTCTTGTGGAAAATGTAATTTCAAAAATTCCAACACAAAGTTAGAAGAAAAGGTAAAGTCTAAAATTGGAGAAAGATACGGATCACTTACAGTAATAGGTATTTCAAAACTTCCAAACGACTGTCAAACTTATGTAAAATGCCGTTGCGATTGCGGCAATGTTGTTGATATTCTTCCAAACCACTTGTTCAAAGAAAATAAGGGCAGAAAAAGCTGTGGTTGTCTAAAATCCAAAAATAAGATGTTACAATCTAGCAAAAGCACTTCTGCCGGAAATTTCAAAGACGGTAGAGCAATGCACCCTCTTTACGGAACATGGCTTCAAATGTTAAACCGTTGCGAAAATCCAAATCAAAAGCATTATGACCGTTACGGCGGTCGTGGCATTAAAGTATGTGAAGAATGGCACGACTTTTGGAAGTTTGTTGAATGGTCTGATAGCGTTGGTGGGAAGCCTGACGGCTATACCATTGACCGTATTAACAATGACGGTAATTATGAGCCGTCAAATTGCCGCTGGGCCAATTGGGAAACGCAAACTTCCAATAAGTCTTCTAACCGTTTTATTGAGTTTAACGGTAAAACTCAAACGATACACCAATGGTCTGTTGAACTTGGAATACATCATCAAACATTGACAACCCGCATCAATCGTGGGTGGAGTATCGAAAGAGCTTTAACCGAAAAACCTTTTATAGGAAACAATCAGCACAAAAGAAAATAATTACATTCCGGGGAATTGGCTTTTGAACTTTGAAAATTCTTGGTCGAAGTCAACTCCCCGTTCCTTTGCAATATTTCTTCCAAGTTGCTCTACGCCCGCAACATCTCCGTTTTTTGCCATTCCCAAGATGTTTTTTGCCACAGGGTTCTGCATAATGGCATTGTTTCCCATCATGCTTTGTAACATTTGTTGCGGATTTCCTCCGTTTTTCATCATCTGCATCATCATTCCCATAATCGGATTTCCCATATCTCTACCTCCGTAACATGTCCATCTGTCCCTCTAAACGGGCAACACGCTCTCTTAATTCATGATCCTGGTTGTCTTTTGGAAATCCCCAACCGAAAATAATCATAAACAACACGATAACCCATATAGTATCTCCGTTTACTTCCCACTGATCGTCTCTTACTTCCTTGTTTTCTTCGCTCATTCTGCGTCAACCTCCCTCTTGCTCTTTGTGCTAGATATTTTCCCGAAACTCTTTTCCATCTTGTCAAGCCTGTCCGCTATCTCGTCGAACCGCTTCATGAACGCCTCTGTAGAGGCTTCTGATAGGTCTATTTGCAACTTTTCTTCTCCATGCGGTAAATT
>CANQQE010000149.1 GCA_947625935.1 uncultured Muribaculaceae bacterium
GCCTAAATCAAGAATTTTTCAACTCAGCCGATGCCCAATCGGCTGACAATCAGCCCCACGGTTAGATAATAGCTTACATTAAAACCTAATTCACATCTTCGAGGCCGCAATTTGAATTCTCATGATATGTACATAAGAGAAGACCTCGGATTCGCCTATATAAGAGCAGAACAATATATGCTTGAACTACGTTTGAAAAATAATCTATAGACAATATGAGTAATACAGATCATGGAATACATCCTCAAGTAAACTGCAAATTACTTTCGGTTGAAGAAAGGCTAATTATTGACAAAATATCATCTAAATATTGGTTTGTAACAAGAATCGAATCTATTGAAAAGAAGAAAAGTAAACAAACTGTGGCATTTCTAAAACCCACGGATTATATTACTCAAAACTTCAACTTATCTAGAGAAGTGGTATTATTAATGAGTAGCTATGCAACATTTGAACCTAGGACGCTTGATTTACTCGATGATATTCATAAAGAGACGCGAAGACTTGAAGAAGTATGTTGCATAGTTGCTAGCAAGGATGGCGATATTGAAATAAAGATTAACAATTACATGAAATCTAATAAAGAATCAAGAGTAATCGTACCATTCAGCTATGATGATTTATGTTGTAAAGAAACTGAATTCATAGTTAATCAAATGCGAAAATTCTTTTATTCTAGAGATTTATTCGGCATTCATGATCCATTAAAGAAGGAATTATATTTCTTTGGAAGACAAACGTTAATACAAGAATTGGTAAATAAACATGCTAATAATGAGAATGCTGGAATATTCGGATTGAGAAAAACAGGAAAAACATCTATTATTTATGGAGTAATAAGAACACTTAACAGGAAAAGCTCTCATTCACTTTTAATAGATTGTCAAACATTACATATCTTTTCATGGAATATAGCCCTCCGTGAAATAATTTGGAATTTAATAAAAGGATTGTCACTCAGACAAAAATATTTTGCTGAACGTAAAGACACCTATGAAAATGAGAATGAAGCCGTCGCATCATTCAACACTGATTTAAAGCAGGTGTTACAGCAATCCAAGAAAAACATATTACTCATATTCGATGAAATAGAAAACATCACTTTTGACACTTCAATAAGTCCCTCTTGGAAATCCGGGGAATCGTTCCTCCGCTTCTGGCAGGTAATACGTAGTTTTTGTCAACATAATCGGACTAAATATCATTTTTCATTCCTCATAGCAGGGACAAATCCCAGATGTATAGAGACACCGGCGATTCACAAAGTTGACAATCCTATCTTTGCACAGTTTAATCCCACATTCATAGAACCCTTTGATTTTAATAATACAAAAGATATGCTGTCAAAATTAGGAGGATACATGGGAATTAACTTTACCGATAATGCTGTCACTGCCATAGCCGATGATTTTGGTGGTCATCCTCTACTAATACGCCAGATGGCTAGTTACATACATCGCAATTACAAAAAAGACAGACCCATCGAAATAACGAAATACGAGTACGAGGAATACAAGAACCAATTTTATGAAGACGAAACAGGTTTTTCTATATATGCTAAAATGATTCTACAAGTTTTAGAATCATGGTATGACGATGAATTCTATATGCTTTCACTGTTAGCTCAAGATGACATTTCTAACTTTAAGGAATTAGCTGAAGATGACATTTACATAAAGCATCTGAAAAATTATGGAATAATTGAGCAGGATAACACTTCAATCGGGTTCCATTTTAAGATTGAAGCATTAAAAGATTACTTATTGAAGAAACTCAAATTACACAAATTACCAATAACCCAAGAAGACAAAGAAGCATTAATACTGAAGCGAAGAAGCAATATCGAAAAGAAACTGCGTAATCTACTAAGGAGACAATTAAAAAGCAATTATGGTGAAGATAAGGCTAAAAGAATAATGATTAAAGCCATTTATGGTCCAAAGAATATAGGACACAAGGAAAATATTAAATATGCCGATTTTTTCAATCCAGATAAACATGATATTTTTCTAAAAACTTTGTTTGATGTAATATCCAAACATTATGAGGTCTTCACAAATCTATTTGGAGTTACCAAAGAAATATTTGATAATAAATCTAGTTTAATGAACGTCTATCGGAGAACGGATGCTCATTCAATTCCAATTTCTGACTCTGATTATCAAACTTTCTCAGGTATAGCCTCATGGTTTGAAAATATATTAGAAGATGAATAGACTATCATTCGCAGCTTATAACGTCAGGATTCTGGTGGACTCAGCTACGCCACTGGAAGACCGGTGGAGCCGAGGCGGTGGATGTACTGGCAAGTACGCATCCCTGCCTCGGTTTCGCTTTTTATAAGTTCAGAACAGATCGCTATGAGTGCCCGTATCAATGAACAGTAAGGTAAGCTCTGTATCGTTCTAATCCCTGACCAAAAGCCAGTCTGACTCGATATGACATTCCCATTTACCTTTATATTTGCCAGACAACTTATGCGGCCGATAGTAAGCCATTCATTTTACGTAATGTAATATAAATAGGAGTTTCTAATTTTGCATCCATAACCAAATTATGATTATG
>CANQQE010000150.1 GCA_947625935.1 uncultured Muribaculaceae bacterium
TTGTTTGTGTGATTCTCTTTTGCCTAGTTTTTCAACATTTAACTCTGCCATATTATTTACCTCCCCTAATCAGTCATCTGCACTCTTAAAAGTGTTTCCCAGTGTTCAAGTTCTGCAATCTCGGATTTCAACTGCTGCATAACTATTAAATCGTTAATTGCATTTCTCTCAAATGTGCCAGATTGCATTTCTCTTTCGCACATAACGGTAAACTGCTCTTGAAGTTCTTTTAGTTCCGACTTCTTGATTTCCAGTCTATCTGAAATCATTTTATACATCTTCTTCATTTGATTTACCTCCAATCCCTTATAAATCATAATACCATGTCATTTCCCCAAACCAACAAAACATATAAACACCGCGCTCCCAGCATTTCCTTGTAAGTTCGTTCGTATCTAAATCATCAAATTTGTGTGTATAGACTGCTTCCATGTTTTCTTGGGAAAACACTGCTATCAGATTTTCGGGAAGATATTCATACTCAAACTCGTCCATTTCCTTAATGATGTCCTTTACTTTCTGAATATCCTCTTCTTTCTGAACAAAAATCCTGCCGTAGCCGTTTCTTTCAAAAGTCATTTTCTATTTTCCTCCAATCCCTGATACTTCAACTCAATCCCCTGTCTTACAACCTCAGACTTGGATATGTTCTCTACTTTGCAAACTTCCTTGGCTTTCCTGTCGGTTTCTTCGTCAACTCGGACTTGATACAAGACGCTTTTCGGGGTGTCGGTCAGCTTCGTGCCTTTCTTAATTCCCATAACCAACCTCCTAGTAAACAATGTGGGTTTCTTTTGTCAGATTTTCAATGAATTTCTCAAGCTGTTCGTATTTTGCGTTGAGTGCTTTTAATTCTTCAAGAGATGGTTTCCTTTCGTTGTCAAAATCCCCTATCTGCAATCCGTCTGATGAAATGATAATATTTACACCAAAAGTAGTTCCGTAGTTTTCAATATTTTTCTCTACAGACTTTCTTAAAATGGTGTATTCGTCGTGTTCGTCAAAATATTGCTTTTCCATTCTACAGCACTCTTTTAACTGTCTATGGAAACACTCGTCAACTAAATCTTCGTATGTATCATAACTTCCTTTTCCCATTACTTGAATACTTCTGCTCGTACCCAATATGTTATATTGACCGTAATAATAAGTGTTGTTAAAAATATGTCTTTCATCATTTTTCTTTATCCAAGCCTTTAATGAAACTGTTTTGACATCTCCCCACTGGTTCTTCGGCATAGACTTATTATCTTCGTTGAATTTGTCGATAAGTTTAAGAATATAGTTTAATTCACCGTTTTGCAGGCTATCAACAAATTTAATCTTATCTTCTCTTGAGGTTGTTCTTTCACAAGGGAAGTAAGTGCCGCCTAACAAAGTTTCGTTCATAAGTTTCATATCTTCTACTTTCCATTCAAACATTGTAATCACTCCTTTATTTTTCTTTGTAATTACAATCTATCATATTTCATTTTGTTTGTCAATACAAAGTTGAAAGAAATTTGAAAGAATTTACAAATCACTAGCTAATCAGTATGTAGTTTTCAAGGTACACTTAGGAAAAGGGGCGTTTCGCCCCTAATCCCGTTTTTCATACCATTTTCGTTAGGTCACGAAAAAGGTCAGCTAATCTTCTGTAATTTTGAAATTCCTTTTGTCTTAATCATAGATTTTACTTCTGGAGTTTCATCTTCTACCATTTCGATTAACGCATCAAGAAAAACATCTGCTGTTTTCTCAGCTTCTTTCATTCTTATTTGCTTATCTTCGGCAGAATTAGAGCCATGCTTGGCTTTTGCTTCTTCATATCCTCGCCTTGCTCTGTCATATCGGCTACTTGACTGGGAATTTCTTCCCTTACGTTCGCCGTCTCTCATTCCGTCTTCGTAGCCTCTGCGAGTACCCTCATTCATTCCCTCTTCGTATCCTCGGCGGTTTCCGTCAGAATAGCCCTCTTGATAACCTCTGGAAGATGAGCCACCACCCACATTGCCAGAATTTCCGCTCATACCCGTATCTGTGTAATATAAACGGTTCATATTCTCCCTATCCATATCCCTAAGTTCTTCCGCACTGTAGTTGTGGTACATATCTAAGGGCATATGGTACATGGGTTCTGTATACCCACGCCGACCTACATAAGTGCCACGCCCTTTTGGGGCATATCTGCCAGTCCTCTTGTAGCGGTAGTTGTCGTAAAATCTGCGCTCTCCCTCTTCATCGTCGTACTCTTCTTTCATTTCTCGCATGATACGCTTTGCTTCTTCCTCGTCCTCTTTTTCAGCCTCTTCCATAGCCTTGGAAATGCGGGCGTAATATTCTGCCTCCGACAAGTCCTTTATCATGTCGATAATTTTGCTGGTCGCTTCAAGATTTACTTCTTCGCTACCGGTTCCAGCCTTTACAAGTTCTTTCCCGTATTCAGCCAGACATTCTATTGTTTCATGTATATGTTTGATGTGCATACTTTCCACCTCCCTTATGCTGTCGGCGCAGTTCCGTCAATGGACTGCAAGTTGTTGTTTGGCTGGCAACAGGTTCTACCT